>CAMJPL010000050.1 GCA_946407735.1 uncultured Clostridia bacterium | reverse complement strand
CAAAGTTCATTCCCCCTCCGGGGGGAGATGTCGTCCGCCGCAGGCGGGCGACAGTGGAGGGAGTTATAAACGCTGCGTTATCCCCACTCCCCCTCCCCTCCCCTCATTATTTAAAATCATTTCCCACTTTTCCTATTGCAATTCTCATAAATTGATGATAAAATATAGTGATTGATTTTTTCAGGTTCGACCTTTTGCAGATATGAGCCGCGGGGTTCTGTAATAAGACAAGGAGACACACTGATGTCCGATAAGCGATTTTCGCTCGACGACCGCTTCATGCCTTTCGTCGAGGAGATAGGCCGCCACATGCCGGGCGGGTTCTTCATCTACAAGGCGGCCGGGGATACCGGGATAATATACGCGAACAAAGCCGTCTACGATATCTTCGGCTGCGGCGGCGCCGAGGAGTTCAACGCCCTCACCGGCGGGACCTTCCGCGGGATGGTGCATCCCGACGACATAGATGACGTCATGAAGTCCATCGAGAGCCAGATCTCGTCTGACGACGACGGCATGGACTACGTCGAGTACCGCGTCATACGAAAGGACGGGGGCGTCAGGTGGGTCGACGACTACGGCCATTACACCGAGACCGAGAAGTACGGCGGCGTATTTTACGTCTTCATCTCCGACATCACCGAGAAGCGCGAGAAGATGGAGTCGGTCAACGCCGTGCGAGCCGCCGTCATCGAGGCGCTGTCCGAGTCGTATCACACCGTCTGGCTGATAAACGACGTCGAGACCGAGTCCTTCTCCCTCTACCGCGGCGACGTCGCCGGGGACACCGTCCACGCGGCTCCGATCCGCGAGGCGCTGAAAAAGATGAAGTACTCCCAGGCGAAGGAGTTCTATATAAAGACCACCGTCGCGCCGTCCGACCGGGAAAGGCTCGAGTATGAGCTTGACCTTCACACGATCACGTCCAACCTCGAGGGCGGCAGGACATACAACGTCACCTATCTCCGCATAATGGACGACGGCAGCGAGAGGTATTTCCGCATCGAGTTCGCCGCTCTCGTCATGCCGGGCGGGAAAAGGGGCGTCGTCTGCGGCTTCCGCGACGTCGACGACGAGATCCGCGAGGAGACGGCGATAAAGGACGCCCTCGCCGAGGGCATCAGGGCGAAGGAGGAGAACCGGCGTCTCACCGCCGAGGTGCAGAGCGCGGCTCAGCTCGCCGACCTGATGGGCTCGGTGGCGTCGCTTCTCTCGAACATGCCGGCGATGAGCTTCTCGAAGGACGCGAACACCGGCGTCTATCTCGCCTGCAACCAGTCGTTCGCCGAGTACGCCGGGAAGAGCTCGCCGGATGAGGTCATCGGCCTTACCGACCACGAGATCTTCGACAGGGACACCGCCGATCATTTCGTCAAGGACGACAAAAAGGCCATCGGCATGGGCAAGCCGTATGTCTTCTTCGAGGATGTGCCGGACGCGGCGGGCAGCGTGATACGCAATCTGCAGACGACGAAGCTGGTCTTCACCGACCGGGGCGGGCGCGAGTGCCTGCTCGGCATGTGCGTCGACGTGACGGCGCTTACGCGGATGAAGGAGTCAGAGGCGAGAAGGCTGGAGCTCGAGCACCGCCTCGCCCTGCAGGAGGAGCTGAGCCGTCAGAACCTCCAGAGCGAGCAGCAGATGAAGCTGATCACCGCCCTTTCCTCCGACTTCTGGAGCGTCTATTATATCGAGCTGGACAATGACGAGGGCATCTGCTATCAGGCGCACTCCGACGTCGACGGCGGCTTTAAGGTCGGGGAGAGGTTCAGGTATCTCGAATCGGTGACGGCTTACGCGAAGAAATACATCGTCCCCGAATATCTCGACGACTTCCTCGCCTTCATACAGCCGGACAACATCCGTCAGGGGCTGAAAAACCAGCGGGTGATCTCCTTCCGCTACAAGGTGCGCCGCCACGGGCACGATTCCTACGAGGCGGTGCGCTTCGCCGGGGTAAGGCATCCGGAGGACCGTGACGACGGGCTGGTACACACCGTCGGCGCCTGCTTCGAGAACGTGGACGCCGAAACAAGGAAGAGCATGGCGAAGAACCGCGCCCTCTCGGACGCCCTCGCCGCCGCCGAGCAGGCGAGCAAGGCGAAGACCGTCTTCCTGTCGAACATGAGCCACGAGATCCGCACGCCGATGAACGCGATCATAGGCCTTGACAGCATCGCCCTCTCCGATCCCGACCTGCCGCAGAAGACGCGCGAGCATCTGGAGAAGATAGGCGCGTCGGCAAACCATCTGCTCTCCATCATAAACGACATCCTCGACATGTCCCGCATCGAGAGCGGGCGGATGACGATAAAGAAGGAGGAGTTCTCCTTCCCGAAGACGCTGGAGCAGGTGAACACCATCATCGCCGGGCAGTGCCGCGACAAGCGTCTGGAGTATGAATGCCGGATCTGCGGCCGCGTCGCCGACCGCTACATCGGCGACGGAAGCAAGATAAGGCAGATAATGATAAATATCCTCGGCAACTCGGTCAAGTTCACGCCGGAGGGCGGGAAGGTGACGATGACGGTCGAGGAGGTCAACCGCATCGGCGACATGGCGGCACTCCGCTTCGTCTTCTCCGACACCGGCATCGGCATGAGTGCCGATTATCTGCCGAAGCTGTTCGATCCCTTCACCCAAGAGGACGGCTCGTCGACGTCGAAGTACGGCTCGACGGGACTCGGGATGCCGATAACGAAGTCGCTCGTCGAGATGATGAACGGGACGATAGAGGTGCAGAGCGAAAAGGGCAGAGGCACGACCTTCACCGTGACGGTCAGCCTCGGCGTCTGCGCCGATGAGGAAAAAGAGGATATAAGCGATCTTCACCCGCATGATCTGAGCGTCCTCGCAATAGACGACGATCCTGTCGCCTGTGAGCACGCGAGGCTGGTGCTCGGGCAGATCGGGATATCCTGTGACACGGCGACGTCGGGCAGAGAGGGCGTCGAGATGGCGAAGATGCGGCATCTGAGGCGCGATCCGTACGATCTGATCCTCGTCGACTGGAAGATGCCGGAGATGGACGGCGTCGAGACGACGAAGAAGATCCGCGAGGCGGTCGGCAGCGAGTCTGCGGTGATAATCCTGACGTCGTACAGCTGGGAGGAGATCATCGACGAGGCGAGAGAGGCCGGAGTCGACAGCTTCGTGCCGAAGCCGCTGTTCGCGAACACCGTCATGGACGAGTTCCGCGACGCGTTCAGAAAGAAGAACGAAAAGCTGATGCGCGACACCGTCGATCTGCGCGGGCGGCACATCCTTCTCGCCGAGGACATGGACGTCAACGCCGAGATCATGGTGATGGTGCTGTCGATGCGCGAGATGGAAGCCGACGTGGCGTCGAACGGAAAGGAAGCCGTCGAGCTGTTCGAAAAGAGCGAGCCGGGCTATTACGACGCGATTCTGATGGACATGCGGATGCCGGAGATGGACGGCCTCGAGGCGACGAAGATCATCCGCGCGCTCGACCGCCCCGACGCGAAGTCGGTGCCGATAATCGCCCTGACCGCGAACGCCTTCGACGAGGACGTCCAGCGAAGCATGCAGGCGGGCCTCAACGCGCACCTGTCGAAGCCCGTCGAGCCGGAGACGCTGTTCGAAACGCTGGAGGGGATGGTGAAGAGGTGAGGGGGATGTCCGAACAGGCGTTCGGGGAAGCCCTCATCTGTCACGCATCTTCGATGCGTGACACCTTCCCCCTGAAGGGGGAAGGCTCTGATATGAAAGTTTGCTGCGCAAACTTTTGATTTAGTATTCCGACGCTTCGCGTCGGGAGACTCGGTCGGATTTGCGACGCAGTCTGAGAAAATACGCGCCGCAGGCGCATAAATCGAAGTTTCGCGCAGCGAAACTTCTGATTAGAGCCTTCCCCCTCCGGGGGAAGGTGTCACGCATCTTTGATGCGTGACAGATGAGGGCTCCCCGAACGCGGAGTCTTCTTTCAAAGATCCTCCCGATTCCCCCCATTCCCCCCGATCCCCCCCATTCCCCCAACGATTTCGCATTCTTCCCCCTCCCCCTTGACATTTCCTTCATTCTATTGTATAATATACCCGTACGGTCACTTATTTTTCAGCGATTTGACAGCTTATTTGGAGACAGATCACAATATGGCTAAGATAAAATGCCCGAAATGCGGCACCGAGATGGAAGAGGGCAGCCGCTTCTGCACATCGTGCGGGTACAGGCTCGGCGCTTTGGCGGCAGGCGCTGCGGCAGCTGCTGCGGCGGCTGCTGCGGCGGACGTCAAAAACGAGATCAAGGCTTCTGCCGATGCGGCTGCCGCCGCGAAGGCGGACGCCGCAAAGGCGGCGGACGGTTCGGAGCCGAAGTACAAGCCGCTCGAGCCGGTGAAGTTCGAGGGGACGGCTTCGATCCCGAAGGTCGAGGCGAAAACGGACGGCGCTCCGGCGGCTGAGGCTCCAGCGCCTTCGGCTGCGCCCGCCCAGGCTACGTCGGCGTTCGACGCGACGGGGTATTCGCCGGTGTCGCAGAACGTTACGGCTGACGTCCCGGCGGCTGCCGGGCGGCGCGAAAGGAGCGACTACCCGCGTCCCGAGGTGAAGATCAGCCGGACAAAGCCGCAGAAAAAGCAGACGGCGCCCGAAAGGATCCTCAACATCATCGCTTCCCTGCTGCTCTGCTTCCTCATCGTCGTTTCGGCGCTGATGGGACTCGCCTGCGGCTTCGCCGACAGGGCGCTGACTCCCGACGGCGTCCAGCGCATCGTGTCGGGGATCGACGTGACGAAGATCATGATCGAGGGCAAGACCTTCCCCGAGACGATCGTCAACGCCTTCGGCCTCGATTACGGCACGCTTGGGCTCATCGGCGTCACCGAGGAGTCGATAAACAAGTCGTTCAGCTCGGTCACGGCGCTCGCGGCGTCGCGTCTCGGCGAGGCGGCGGGGATGGTGCGCGAGGGAAAGGACATCGAGGACTTCACCCTCGTCACCCGCGGCGAGATCATGGACATCTTAAAGGACAGCGGCTCCGACATCATCGGCTCGATCCCGGTCGAGGGGCTGTCCGAGTCGATCTACGACATAATCGATCAGGGGCTGATAAACGCCGGATACGGCGACGGCCTGACGGTGAGAAAGACGATAGACTCGATGGGAGAGGCCCGCGCCGCCGAGACGAGGAAGGCGATCCAGTCAGCCCACGCCGCGATTAAGGCCCTCAACTTCGTCATGTACGGCTTCTTCGGCGTCGCCGTGATGCTCGTCATCGTGCTGTTCATACTGAACAAGCGCCGCCTGAGAGCGTCATTCTTCTGGCTCTTCCTCTCCTGCGCCGCCGTGTCGGCGTCGATGCTGGCGATCCACTTCAACTGGATCCGTCTGCGCTCTGTCCAGTCGGTAGCCGGTCTGACCGAAGCCCTGCAGCCGATAGCCGTCGACTACACGCTGAAATACGGAGTAGTCTCGGCCGCCGCGGCGGTGATATCGCTCGCGCTCTGCGTCGTCTGCGCGGTGGTGGGGGCGAGGAGAAAGGCGAAGAGGGGGAGGTAAGGGCTGTTATACCCTCATCCGTCAGCCGCCGTCGGGGAAGCCGTCCAGTGTTGTGCGGCTTCGTTTATACCCTCATCCGTCAGCCGCCTGCGGCGACTGCCACCTTCCCCCACCGGGGGAAGGTACCCAAGAGGAAAGCTGCTTCGCAGCTTTGGATTAAGTATTCCGACGCTGTCGCGTCGGGGGGGATTCAGCCGGATAAACGACTTTAGTCTGAGAAAATACGCGCCGCAGGCGCATTGATCAAAGATTGCGAAGCAATCTTCCTATCTTGTAGCTTCCCCCAGTGGGGGAAGCTGGCAGTCATGCGAAGCATGGCTGACTGATGAGGGCTTCCCGAACGACGCGTTGTATTACGGAATCCCCCCTCCCTCCCCTCCCGCATCGAACAAAACATCTTCCAGATCCACTCATTTTGGAGGCCGCATATGTTCAGGAACATCGGCAAAAAGATCAAGACTTTAGCTCTGGTTATCTGCTGGGTGCAAATCGTTATCAACGTCATCGGCGGGATCGCCGCAATGGTGGCTATCGGCAGGGTCGTGAACCCGGCGGCGGGGTTCTTCCTCGGGCTTCTCATCATCGCGCTCGGCGTGCTGATCGCCTGGATCGGGTCGTTTCTGCTCTACGGCTTCGGGCAGCTCGTCGACAACTCCGACCGCATGACGCTGTATCTCTCCCGCATGGCTCCGACTCCGCGCCGTCAGGCTCAGCCGATGCCGTCGCCGCAGCAGGTGCAGCAGGGGCAGCAGATGCCGCAGTATCCCGGGCAGAACATGTGAGGCGGCCGTTTCATGAAAGTACTTTTCATCGGCAACAGCCACACCTACGTAAACGACATGCCGGCGCTGTTCGCGAAAAGGGTGCGCGAGCTTACCGGGTCTGCACCGGAGATTACGGCGCTGATGTACTCCGGGCGGCCGCTTAAATGGCACTGGGACGAGTTCTACTCCGTCCGCTTCCAGCTCGTTTACGGCGGGTATGATTTCTGCGTCATCCAGCAGCAGGGGCATCCCTTCCCCGGCGAGGAAACGACGATGGAATACGGCTCAAAGATCATCTCGATGTGCCGTGATAACGGCGTGACGCCGGTCGTCTACATGCCGTGGACCGAGAAGGACAATCTCGGCAACATCGGCAGAGTGAGCGGATGCTACCGTCGACTCTGCGCCGAGACCGGGGCCGTCCTCGCGCCCGTCGGCGAAGTCTTCGACGTCATAAACCGTAATTCGCCGGATATCCGGCTCTATTCGCCGACGCCGGGCGACGATCACGCGTCGGTGACGGGGGATTATCTCATCTCGCTGACGATAGCGTCGGCGGTGACGGGTGTCGCCGATTTTTCCGGCGTGTCCGACACGGCGCTCGATTACCGCAGGCCGGACGGGTCGCTTATCTCCCATGCCGGTGAAGGCTTCGTCGCGCTCGATCCTCAGACGGCGAAGACGATACGGGACGCCGTCGCGCAGGGGATGAAGGGCGAGCTGGGATTTGAATAATCAATAACGGGGGCGGAAATGACCTTTTTCGCGAGCCTTTGCCATGCGCGGAGGTTGAGGTCGTTTCCGCCCCTCAGGTGTTGAGCGCTGACATCAGCTACGGCGATGTATTGCCGTAATATATGATCATCCGCGGGCGGGCGATTCCCGCACCTACGGTGGATAAGAGAGAAAGAATAGGTGTGTATATACAACTCATTATTTGCAATGCGGCTGATATACGATCACCTTTTCTGCGGGCGGGCAATGCCCGCCCCTACAGCGGATATGAGAGAAAGAATAGGTGAATATATACAGCTCATTATTTGCAATGCGGCTGATATACGATCACCTTTTCCGCGGGCGGGCGATGCCCGCCCATACGGCGGATATGAGAGAAAGAATAGGTGAATATATCAGCTCATCATCTGCAATGCGGTTGATATACAATCACCTTTTCTGCGGGCGGGAATTGTACGCCTGCGGACAGATTCGGCAAAACACGGGGCCGAATCATCTGATACTGTTTTCGGACAGTATCCGCGATCTGTTGACTGATTTTTATCATACATCATTATTTTACAACGATCCGACACACGGAGGCACTGTCATGAGAAGAGTGATCGACGGACATCTTCGCCTTTCAGGGGAAAACCTCGACCAGGCGGCCTTCCCGCTCGGCGGGCTCGGCGCCGGGAATTTCTGCGTCTCGGGCGCCGGGATGCCGGTGGGCTTTTCGATATTCAACTCGCCGGATTACTATAACGACCCGAACATCTTCGCCGCCGTCTATATCCGCGACGGCAGGACGGAGACCGCCCGCGTGCTCGAGGGGCAGGTGCCTTATCTGAAGCTGTTCGGCGGCGAATCGAACAATCAGGCCGGTCACGGCGACGGGACGGCATGGTCGAGGACGCTCGGGCTGCCGAGATATCAGGACGCCTCCTTCGTCTCGTCCTTCCCCTTCGCCGACATCGCCCTGCGCGACGTCGATATCCCGCTCGAGTGCGATATAAAGGCTTGGTCGCCGTTCATCCCCGGCGATCCCGACGATTCGGGGCTTCCCTGCGGCATCCTCGAGTATAAGCTTAAAAACCCGACCGACAGGACGCTCAGCGGCGTCTTCTACTTCGCGTCGGAGAGCCTTGTCCGCCGCACCGACGAGTGTTATGTCAAGATGTCCGACGGCGGCTACACCTTCGTCTGCGACGGCAGCGAAAAGGAGCCGTGGAAGAAGGGCAGCTTCACGATCCGCCTCGACGGCGGGGCGATGTCCGACGCCATGTGGTTCCGCGGCGGATGGTTCGACCCGATCACGATGGTCTGGAACGGGATAATGAAGGGCGAGCGTCACGAGGGCGAATATCGGCGCGGCGACCGTCCGAGCGCCGGCGGTACGCTCTCGGCTGAGTACGAGCTGAAACCGGGCGGGAGCGCTTCCTTCACCGTCATCCTTTCATGGCACTTCCCCGACACAGATCTGCGCTGCGGCGAGATATCGGATGAGGCGAGGAAGAAGGGCTTCGACGAGTCGATGAAGTACAAACCGTTCTACGCATCCCGATTCGGCTCGTCGGAGGAGGTATCGGATTACGTAAAGGCGCATCTTTCTGTCCTGCGTCAGAGGTCGAAGGCCTTCTCCGACGCCTTCTACGGGTCGGATCTCCGCTCAGAGCTGAAGGAGGCGGCGGCGGCGAACCTGTCGATCCTGAAATCGCCGACGGTGCTCCGGCAGTACGACGGGCGGCTCTGGTGCTGGGAGGGGTCGATGAACAGGTGGGGCAGCTGCCACGGCTCCTGCGAACACGTCTGGAACTACGCTCAGGCGATACCTCATCTCTTCCCCTCTCTCGAGCGGACGCTGCGTGAGACCGAATTCCTCGTCAGTCAGGATGAGCGCGGGCATCAGACCTTCCGCTCGAATCTGCCGATATGCGAGACGACGCACACCTTCCACGCGGCGTCGGACGGTCAGCTCGGCGGCATCATGAAGCTGTGGCGGGAATACGTCATCTCGGGCGACATCGAATGGCTGAAACGCCTCGTACCGGCGGCGAAAAAGAGCATCGAGTACTGCATAAGGACGTGGGATCCCGACGAGAAGGGGCTGCTGTCCGAGCCGCATCACAACACCTACGATATCGAGTTCTGGGGGCCCGACGGCATGTGCACCTCGTTCTATCTCGGCGCGCTGAAGGCGATGTCGCTGATTCTTTCCGCCGTAGGCGAGGACGGCTCGCGGTATCTCGCGCTGTACGAAAAAGGCCGCGCGGCGATGGAGACAAAGCTCTGGAACGGCGAGTATTTCATCCAGAAGATCGAGTGGAAAAACCTTCACGCGAAGGCGAGCGCCGACACGCCGGAGGAGCGTGAGCGCCTCGACAGCGAGGGCCCGAAGTACCAGTACGGCACAGCCTGCCTGTCGGACGGCGTGCTCGGCGCCTGGATGGCGCACGAATGCTTTGTCGGCGAGATCCTCGATCCCGCTAAGGTGGAAGGACATCTGATGTCGGTCTACCGGTACAATCTGAAGAAGTCGCTGAAAAACCACTCGAACACCCAGCGCCCCGGCTACGCCTCGGCGTCGGACGGCGGCCTTCTGCTGGCGTCGTGGCCGCACGGCGGCAAGCTGAGCCTGCCCTTCGTTTACAGCGACGAGGTCTGGACCGGCATCGAGTATCAGGTGGCGTCGCATCTGATCTCCATCGGGCACGAAGAGGAAGGTCTCGATATAGTCACGACCCTGCGCGACAGATACGACGGCAGACGCCGCAATCCCTTCGACGAGTACGAATGCGGCCATTTCTACGCCCGAGCTCTGGCGAGCTGGGCGCTGCTGGAGGCGTGCTCCGGCGTGTCGTACGACAAGGTAAGCGGTGTGCTCCGGGCGAGGGAGGACGGGAATTGGTTCCTCGCCGGGGAAGACGGGTTCGGCGTCGTGCGGGCGGAGGCGGGGAAGGAAGCTGTGTGGGAGAAGGGGTGACTTTAGTTACTGGCACCCGTTATACCCTCCTCTGTCATGCGCCTGCGGCGCATGACATCTCCCCCCGGAGGGGGAAGAACTTAATAGGAAGTTTGCTCCGCAAACTTAGATTGAGTATTCCGACGCTTCGCGTCGGGGATGATGCCGGATAAACGACAGCAGTCTGAGAAAATAGCGCCGCAGGCGCATAAATCGGAAAGTTGCGGAGCAACTTTCATATTAAGTTCTTCCCCCTTTGGGGGGAGATGTCGTCCGCCGAAGGCGGGCGACAGTGGAGGCTTCCCCGAAGGATTCTTATTATATTGGTTCTGTGTTAATGCTCGAAACGATTTGGATTTCATAAATCTGAAATTGTTTATATTTTATATAATAAAAAGAGAGCCCTCATCGGCTCTCTTATTTTTGTGTGTATTGTTTCAGACTAACGAGAGAAATAGAGTATGCGACATCGTTTATACCCTCCACTGTCAGTCAGCTTCGCTGACTGACATCTCCCCCCGGAGGGGGAAGAACTTAATTTGTAGCAGATGCTTCTCCTAAAGGCACTAAAGTGCCTTTAGGCCGCATGCTTTCGATTGAGTATTCCGACGCTTCGCGTCGGGGATGATGCCGGAGAGACGACATAAGTCCGAGAAAATACGCGCCGCAGGCGCATTAATTGATAGCTTGCGGAGCAAGCTTCAAATTAAGTTCTTCCCCCTTTGGGGGGAGATGTCGTCCGCCGCAGGCGGGCGACAGTGGAGGGGGAACGAAGGAGAAAGCTCCCCTTCCCCTCAATACCCCGCCACAACGAACTCGCGTCTCTCCATGTCCATCGTGAAGTTCGCGCCGATCCTTACCAGCTTCACCTTTCTTTCCTGCGTGTCGATTGTCACGGCGGTGAGGCAGTCTTCGGCTTTGGTGCCGTGGGCGCGGGCGAAGTCGCAGCCGCCGTTCTGCCAGTTGTCGGCGGCGGCGGTGTTGAAGGCGAAGTAGTGCTGTTCCGGGAAGTCGGCGCAGCGTCCGGCCTCGTCGCGGTGATCGTGGCCGCAGAGATAGCAGGCGAAGATGCCCTCGCCTCTTTCGGTGTAGTCGGCGCTGACGCTTATCGCCGGCATACAGGCGTCGTATTTGCCGCTCCTCGACGGCGACTTGAACGTCCTTTCGATGCGCTTTCCGTGGATCCAGGCGTCGAATATCGACGGGATCATGCCTTTATAGCAGTTGTCGTCCGAGACGGGACCGCCGGTACGGGGACTGTTCCAGCAGCTTTCGCGGTCGAGCTCGATCTCGTCGGAGAGGGTGTGCAGTGCGGCGGCGACCGTCCAGCCCTGCGGGACGGCGGCGAGCTCGGCGGTGAGCCAGTCGATCTGCGCCTGCGAGAAGCAGTTCGCTCCGCGGTGGACGAGGAAGTCGCCGTTCTCGTCCTTCATGTCGGGGTTCTCGTGGCAGTCGAGGACGATCAGCTCGACCTTATAGCGGTCGTGGCGGACGGCGTAGTAGGGCTTCTTTATCGAGATGTCGCCGATGACAGGCAGCGTCGGCTTTATCCAGCGGTCGAAGATCTGATCCTGCGCCGCCGAGATCTCGCCCTTGTCGCTGTTGCCGCAGTCGTGGTTGCCGATGACGGTGTACCACGGCTTTATCGCCTGACGGACGCAGTCGTAGTACCATTCGTGCGGATTTCTGAAGTTGGACGGCGCCATGTCGCCGAGGATGATCCCGGCGTCGATTGACGGCACCTCGTTCATGTACTGTATCGCCGACGCCATGCGGACCTTGTCGCCGTGCACGTCGGCAGCGGCGAGCAGGCAGAACTGCTTGTCCTTGTTCGGGATGCCGAGGTAGTTGTATCCGTATTTGCAGGCGGCGTCGACCATCGGTCGGACGTCTTCGTTTCTCTGTGTTATGGTGCTCATATGCTGGCCTTTCAGTGTGGGGTGGGGTGGGAGTATGATGGGAAAGATTATAGCACAGATTTTGGGGAAATGCAAGGGGGAAGCCGAAATGCGCGGCATTTCACCGGCGGCCAATATTATTCACAATATTTTCACACTTCTCCTATTGCCAAACGGCGGTGGTTATGGTATAATATTAAGGCTACGGAGAAGTACTCAAGAGGCCGAAGAGGCGTCCCTGCTAAGGATGTAGGTCGGGTTAACCGGCGCGAGAGTTCAAATCTCTCCTTCTCCGCCATGAATCTCTTTTGTCTCGGCAAAGGAGATTTTTTGTTTTGAAGAAAGCGGCGGCGGTTCGGCCCTCCACTGTCGCCCGCCTGCGGCGGACGACATGGCTCCCCTGAATAAGTCGGCAAAGCCGACTTATTCAGAGGGGGAAGAACTTAATTTGAAGCTTGCTCCGCAAGCTTTCGATTGATTATTCCGACGCTGACGCGTCGGGGGACTCAATCGGATAAGCAACTATTTTTTGATAATAAAAACATTCATAAGCCGGCCAACCGACACCAGTCTGAGAAAATACGCGCCGAAGGCGCATCAATCGAAAGCTTGCGGAGCAAAACTTCCTCGGATAAGCCGAAGGCTTATCCAAAATTCTTCCCCCTTAGAATAAGTCGGCTTTGCCGACTTATTCAGGGGAGCTATGTCATGCGCCAAAGGCGCATGACAGTGGAGGGCCTCCCCGACCGCCGACCTTCATTCAAACCCCACTTTTCCCTTCCCCCAATCCCCTATCCCCCAACAACACAACAATTCCCCGCCCGTTTCCGGGCGGGGATTTTCCTATCTTTCCTTATTCCTTTCCTCATCCCTCAATCGCCGCGTACGCTTCCTTCAGCTTTTCCAGCGCTTTGTTTATCTTCTTCGCGCTGGAGGCCGCCTTCGACGCGATGTCGCGGTTGGTCTTGATGAAGAGGCTGCTCATGAAGCCGTCGCGGATGTCGCCGCAGTAGATCGAGTCGCCGTAGTCGAGGATGCGGTGCGCCATGATGATGTCGATCATCTCCGACGAGTCCTCGTCGCGGGTGAATTTCGACTTCAGCACGACGTCCTTGTACGCGGGGACGACCGAATTGTACGACTCGCAGGACATCGCCTCGAGGACGGCGGCCGACATCGACGCGTCGGGGGCGGAGACCGGGACGACAGCGGCGTCGAAGAAGCAGAGCCTGCCGTAGTACCTGTCCTGCTCCTCATTGTACTTCGGGAACGGCAGGATGCCGAAGTCGATGTCCATATCGCGCAGTCCGGCGATGAAATAGAACATGACGGTGAAGAACAGGCCCTGACCGTTGCGGAACATCTTCGTGTAGGTCTCCTGCTCGTTCGTCGTGTCGGAGGTGTTGTACCAGGCGCCGTTTTCGTTCAGGATGTCGAGGATCTTATTGTACACGCCGATGAAGTACTCATCCGTGTCCATTTCAAATACCGGCATGTTGTTTTCATCCTTCTTTATATACCACGCGTTCGCCGCCGGGATGAAGGAGGCGTGCAGGAACTTCGCTGCGCTGAGCGCGCCGAACTGATCGTCCTCGCTCAGCCGGCTGTCGCCGTTGATGTCCTCCGTCACCGACGCCGCGCATTCTCCGAAGCGGTCGAAGGTCCACCTGCCGTCGCGGACGGTGTCGTAGAAGCTCTCAAAGCCGTATCTGTCGGCGAGATCCTTGTTGAACAGCAGCCCCGACATGAAATCTATCGCGGTGAGGTTCGACGAGCCGATGGTGATGAAGTTCTTCTCGCCGATGTTGATGTACCGCGACAGCTCGTCGTCCCAGTAGGGCTTTGAAAGGTCGATGTACGGCAGCGAGCTGGTGTCATAGCATGTGCCGCCGAGCATCATATTTATAGACGCCGAACAGCGCACGTTCATCAGCGAATAGGTATCGTCCCCGGCGGTGACGGCCTTTATCGGCGCGTTCTCGTCGGTGTACTCGGTCTCCGAAAATACGACATTGAAGCGCTCGGCTATCTTGGCGCTGCGGTTGAACTTCGCGTCGTTTAAGATGTCGCCGTTCTGCTCCTCGGCGAGCATCTTGTAGTTCGACGTGTTGACGCGGGTGTAGATGTTGAAGGCGGCGCCGCCGAAATCCATCTCCGGCAGCCCGTCGGTGAGAGCTTCGGCTTCGGTCTCCTCCGGCGCTTCGGTCCCGGCGGCAGCGGTGTCGGCGTCGGTCCCCGGCGAAGGCGGCGCCGCGGCGGCTTCGCCGCAGGACGCGGCGGTGAGCACGGTCAGTATCGCCGCCATGAGCGTGGAAAGTGTTCTTTTCATGGTGTGCCCCCCTGTGGCAGATTTTGTGTGATTATATTATACAGCAGAAGCGGCGGGAATGCAAGGGGGGTGGGGGATTATTTTGAAGCGGGTATATGGCGGAGGAATCATTTCCGGCAGTTGACTTTGAGATGATAATGTGATATAATGGATACGGTCCCGTTAATATGATCACGAAAGGATATGATGTCAGAAACGCCGACGCTTTCGATAGTTTTACGGAATAAGAATCAGAATGTTCAGCAACAATGAGCATAATCCTCCGCATTTTCACGCTCAGTATCAGAACTTCAACGCGGTATTCGATATGGACGGAGAGCTCATCAAAGGCGAGATGCCGAAAAAACAGATAAAGCTTATTTCCGCATGGGCCGAGATACACAGGGACGAGCTCCTCGCGAACTGGGAGCTGGCCATCACCGATCAGCCGCTTTATAAGATCGACCCTTTGAAATGACATTTTCGGAGAAATCAAAATGCGCACTTATTATTATGAAACCGTCGGCGATACGATAGTCTCCGCCGGGACCCCCGAGTGGACCGTCGCATCAGTCGTTCCCCGCCGGGATTATACGCTGCTTCTCACCTTCGTCGGCGGTGAGAGGAAGCTGTTCGACGCGAAGGAGCTTTTGAACAGGCAGATCTATTCCCCTCTGCGCGAGCCGGAGTTTTTCATGCGCGCCAAAGCCGAAGGAGCCACCGTCGTCTGGAGCGACGAAATCGACATCGCCCCGGAGTATCTGTATGAAAAAAGCGTCCCGGTGTGAGTGGGACGGAGGCGGATTTATCCGCGGTTTCCGCAAGGTCAGATCATAACGGAATCAAGAAAAGAGAGAGACGCATTAAGCGGCTCTTTTTTATTTCAATAAAGACGAATTTTATTACGGGGAACCCGGCGCCGTTTCGACTCTCATCCGTCAGTCAGCTTCGCTGACTGCCACCTTCCCCCGGTGGGGGAAGGCTCTATTATGAAAGTTTGCTTCGCAAACTTTCAATTAAGTATTCCGACGCTTCGCGTCGGGGAATGATGCCGGATATTCGACTCAGTCTTAGACAATACGCGCCGAAGGCGCATTGATCGAAGTTTCGCGAAGCGAAACTACTTTTTAGAGGCTTCCCCCTTCGGGGGAAGCTGGCAAACGCGAAGCGTTTGACTGATGAGGGCTTCCCGAATGATGAGTCATATTTAAGGAACCCAACTTCCTCTCCACCCTCATCCGTCAGCCGCCTTCGGCGTCTGCCACCTTCCCCCATTGGGGGAAGGTACCCAAGAGGAAAGTTGCTCCGCAACTTTCGATTAAGTATTCCGACGCTTCGCGTCGGGGGATAGCCTCGAATATACAACATTATTTTTGATAAATCAAATAGTCATAAGCTGTATATTCGACGCAGTCCAAGAAAATACGCGCCGAAGGCGCATAAATCAGAAGCTTGCGGAGCAAGCTTCAAATTAAGTCCTTCCCCCTTCGGGGGAAGGTGTCAGTCGCCAAAGGCGGCTGACAGATGAGGGCTCCCCGAACGCTCCCTTTTCCCTTCCCCCACGTCCCATACACGCACTCCCCCTCCCACTCTCCGCGCAGTTCGCACGCACCCATATGTCACAATAATTTTACGATTCCTCCACGACATCCGCTTGCTTTTATCTGTCGCATATGCTATAATATATACGTCATCATAATACTTCATCCGCTCATTTCACATCGCACAAGGGGGAATCACATGGCGGGAAACGAAATCAGGATGTTCAGGGACAGGATAGAGAACATCAGAAAGATACCGGCGAGATACAGGGCCGTCATTTACGAGTCGTACATCGAATATACATGCACCGGCGTCAGACCCGCCGAGACGGGGAACGTCTTCCTCGACGCGCTGATACTCGACTGGTGCTCCGACTACGACAGGTTCCTCGAGAAGGTCGAGAAGGGCCGTGAGTCGGCAATAAAGGGCGTCCGCGCGTCGGCGGCGGCCGCGGGAGCGGATGAGCCGTCCGTCAAGCCGAGATCCCGCCGCGCGAGAAGGGCCGACGCGCCCGCGAAGGACGGATTTACTGACGAAGCCGCTGACGCGGCGTGTGCGGATGAGATACGCGAAACGGCGGACGACTCGGATGTCTCTGACGAGGGCATTATAATAAAGGAAGAATCCCTTCCCCGCGATGCCGCGGCGGATGAGGAAGCGCCGATCCCGGACGAGCCTGACATGTATGACGACGCTCCACTTCCCGACGAGCCGGTCATGAGCGGCGATGCTCCTCTTCCAGACGAGCCGATCATGAGCGGCGAAGCTCCCCTTCCCGACGAGCCTGTAATCCCCGACGAAGAAAATCTTCCTTCCGGCTCTGTTCAGAGGGTGCCTGAGGGTACCCCGAGGGTGCCTGAGGGTACCCTGAGGGTGGGTGAGGGTACCCCCTATACTGATACAGATACTTATACGATTACCAATACAGGTACGGATACAGGCACTTATACTCACACTCTCTCCAACTCCCCCTCTCCGCCCGGGCAGGGATGCGGCGCTGACGTGCGCGTTTCTTCCGTCCGCGGAGCGGACGAGGCGGGCGCGAGGGAGGACAGATTCGCGAGGTTCTGGGAGAAATATCCCCGGAAGATCCACCGCGAGGACGCATATCGGCAGTTCAGGATCATAAAGCCGGGCGATGAGCTCCTTCGGACGATGCTCGACTCTATCAGCCTCTACGAGCAGTCTGACGAATGGAAGCGGGACAAGGGGCGGTTCATTCCCGGTCCCGACAAGTGGCTGTCGGACAAGGCGTGGAAATACCCGCCGAAGAGATCGGGCGGCGGGTTCATGGAATCTCACGACGACTGGAACAGGATACTGTTCGGCTAAAAGGAGGAACATTACGGACAACATGACATCATCCGCCGCATCCGCGGACAATAGCGGCGATATCGGCGCCGTCAGCGTACTGACCGAGCGCACCTGGGAGCTCCTTTCGGAGGAGGAGAAAAATCACCTCAACGTCGGCGACTATCTCGACGGCGAGGGCCTGTGGAGGTGCGGCGTCTGTCACAAGGTCAAGGGAAGGCCTGACGCCTTCCTGACAAAGATGAGCCAGGAGCGTCAGCCGGGCGGACCGAACTGGCAGTTTGTCGGCGCTGTCATGGGCGAAAAGTCGCTCAAGATGAACTGGCCGTGCTGCGACTGCTTCTTTAAGGCGAAGGCCGCCGAGGAGCTGCGCGCGAAGACGGCGAGGTACCGCGAGGACTGCTTCCCCTCGAAGCGGATGTGGGAGATGACCTTCGAAAATTCGACCCGCCGCTCGCCCGAGATCGAATCGGCGAAAAGCTATGTGAAGAACTTCGACGTCCTGCGGAAGGACGGCTTCGGGATGGCCCTCTTCGGCGAGTGCGGCACCGGGAAGACGCACATCGCCGCCATGATCGCGAACGCTCTGATAGACAGAGGACTGCGCGTCAGGTTCTGTCAGCTCGAGACGCTTTTCCGCGACTACACCGCCGAGAGGGACAAGAACGAATTCCTCCGCCGCCTGTCGGCGTCCGCCCTCGTGGTGATAGACGATCTCGGCGCCGAGTCGCCGCAGCTCAAGGCCTTCGCCTTCACGGTGATCGACACCCTCTACCGCGACATGACGCCGTTCGTCATAACCACGAACTCGGATTTCAAGGACGTGTCGACGAGGACGGACAAGACCGATCAGCGCCTTTTCACCCGCATCTTCGAGCGCTGCCCGACGCCGATCTACATAAGCGACGTCGGAGGCAGCATCCGCGGCGAGAAGACGGTCCAGTCGAAAAAAAGATACCGCGAGCTTCTCAATATCACCCCGAACGCTTGATTTTCCGCCGGTTTTGTGCTATAATCGAGGCGTAAGACATGTCATGCACGGAGGTAAACACGATGCTGAGACAGATTACCGCGCCGAAGACAGACTCGCCGAAGAAGATACTCATTTTCGGCAACTCGCTCGCCCTTCACGGCCCGGCGCCGGACATCGGATGGCACGGCGACTGGGGGATGGCCGCCTCGTCGGCCGAAAAGGATTTCGCCCACGTCCTTGCGGCGAAGATAGCCGACGCTCTCGGCGACATCGACTGCCGCGTCTCGCAGGGCGCCGTCTGGGAGCGGGGCTATCACGACGAAACGCTGCTCGAACGTGAGTACCGGGACGCCGCCGATTTTGACGCAGACGTCGTATTCATCCGCATCGGCGAGAACATCCCGGGCGGCGACATGGACGAGTTCCCCCTCGCGCCGTACTTCGCCGCGATGATACGCTTCCTCGCGCGCAGGGAAAGCTCTGTCGCCGTCGTGACCGACATGTTCTGGCGCGATCCGAAAAAGGACGAGGCAGTCCGCGAAGCGGCGGATTCGGTCGGGGCGAAGTTCGTCACGATAGGGGATCTCGGCGACGATGACGAGAACAAGGCGATCGGGCAGTTCGAGCACGCCGGAGTGGCGGGGCATCCGTCGGATACGGGGATGAGGCGGATCGCGGAAAGGCTGTGGGAGGGGTGGAGGGAGAATAATTAAGTTTGTTGTTGCAGTTATCCTTTTTGTCAGACTGCTTCGGTCGGAAACCCTCCTCTGTCATGCGCCTTTGGCGCATGACATAGCTCCCCTGAATAAGTCGGCAAATTTGTGTAATTCCCGACAGCGTTCGGGGAAGCCCTCATCAGTCAAACGCTTCGCGTTTGCCAGCTTCCCCCTCGGGGGAAGCTA
>CAMJPL010000049.1 GCA_946407735.1 uncultured Clostridia bacterium | reverse complement strand
TTCTCTCACTCTATCCCGGTGATGCCGACGCCGTCGAAGGTGCGGCGGGATCTGGGAGAGGCGAGCATCGTCTCGCAGGCCTTCGCCCAGTTCTGATAGTGCTCGGTCTCCTTGTGGAGGGCGAGGGCGTCGTCGCTCTGCCAGATCTCGTAGAGGGCGAATTTGGTCGGGTCGTCCTTGTCCTGAAGGGCGTCGAAGCGGATGTTTCCGGCTTCCTTCACCGATCCGAGATGGTTCTTGCGGGTGACGTCGGCGAAAGCCTCGACGCACTCCGGCTTGACGTCAAGATTTACGAAAAGGATCTTCATTTTGGTTCCTCCTGTGTTTTTCGGGTGTATTAATTGATGATCGTTTTTTGTTTTACCGTCCGGCCGTCAGCCTGACGACCGTGTCGATCTTATCGGCGTCCTTCGGCATGGTTATGCGCCATCCGGCGGACGTTTTCTCGAGCGGCAGAGCTGCGCCGCGTGTGTCGGCTGAGACGAAGCACTTTCCGTCCGCCGCCTCCGGCAGCTCCAGATATCCGCTCTCCGGGACGTTCAGGACGTGCAGATAGACCTCAGAGCCGTCCTCCGATTCGGTCGAGACGCCCCACTCGCTCTTATCGAGCGTCGAGTCGGGCTTCGTCACGTACGATCTTCCCGGCACGGTGCCGTAGATGCCGTCGTGCGATTTCAGCAGGCCTCCCAGCTGACGCAGCAGCTCCTCTACGCCGTCCTCCCACGTCTGATCAAGATACGGGCCGCACGACCAGGCGATGCCGGCGTTCATCTGTCCCTCGACCGAGATCGTCCTCACGGTGTAGCGGTAGAGGTTCCTCGCGTCGGTCGGCGCCTTTTTGCCGGTGGCGTACCACGCGCCTATCTGGCGGTTCACCTGCGAGTAGTGCACCGGCAGGGTGTCCGAATCGACGCCCTCGATGGAGCCGTAATACTCGGAGACGATGAAGTCCGACAGCGGGTGCCTGACCGTGTTCGCCGTGACGCCGGTATTCACGAATATGACGGCGTCGGGATCGCATTCCCTTACGAAATCGCAGACGTCGGCAGTCGGGCCGCCCTGATCGAACCAGAATCCGGATATCCCCGATCCGTAGCGGTCGTATATCTCGCGGATGAGGCGCTTTATAAACTCCATCCTCGCCCTCTGATCGGTCCAACCCATCCTCTTAAGATCGGCGTCCGGGATGTCGTGATCGTCGTTCGGCGGCATATACAAAACGAGCGGGATATCGTACTTTGAAAGCCCGTCGGTGAGCTTCCGTATCGCGTCAGAGCTCTCGGCGCACTTCCAGCTGCATCCGGTCGCCTTCATCGTCTCTGACGGGAACAGCAGATTGAACCCGGCGTGGGCGACGGTGAAGACGACGTACTCGGCGCCGAGGGCGTGAGCGACATCGGCGTATCTTTCGCCGTCAAACAGCGACGCGGCCTCCTCGGCCGAGCGGGCGGTGCGCAGCTCCCGCGCCGAATAGCAGGTGCCGCCCCAGTCGGTGCCCTTCGAGGTATCGTATGTCGGGTAGGTGTAGTGCGTAAACAGTCCGACCCGCGCGCGGGCGAACCGGCTTTTGTCCGTCTTTTTCATCGGGAAGCCTCCCATAACTCAGCTTACGCCAACATTTTACCATATCCGGCGCAAGGTTGCAAGACATTAAATGAAAAATATGACGGCGGCGGTTGATTTTTGCCGCGGGATGGTATATAATTATATCGTGCCCCATAATTCAAAAGCGATAATCGAAAGGATCAGGGTGAAATACGATGAAAACAAAAGCGGCATTATCCCTTTCCCTCGCGCTTCTGACGGCGCTGTCCTCTCTCTGCGCCTGCGGCGGCGCGGGATCTCAGGGCGGCGGCCCGGAAGGTGACGTCCCATCCGGCGGCGAGGTTCAAACCGAGGAAACGACCGAATCCCCCCTCGCCGCGATACCGGCGGCCGACTACGGCGGACATGTCTTCCGATTCATACACGACGAGAACTCGGACCTTTGGTTCGACTCCACACTTTACGCCGAAGAGATGACCGGAGCCGTGCTCGACGACACCGTCTACGAGCGCAACCACTACGTAAGCGAGAAGCTGAACGTCGACATACAGGCGGAATTCTCAAACGAGGCGCTGAAGAAGGTATCGAATCAGGTGCAGTCGGGAAGCTATGACTACGACGCGTCATACCTCCATCTGAACGACGCCTTCAACGCCTCGTTCAGCGGGGTGCTGCTGAACCTTTACAGCGTGAGCGGCTTCGATCTCGAGGCTCCGTGGTGGGATCACGACGCGATAGAGAGCTTCACCTTCCTGCCGGGCAAATGCTGGTTCGCGAACACCGACCTGAACACGAACATCCTCGGCGGAGCGAGCATAATCATCTTCAACAGCGACATGCGGGCGAACTACGGTCTCGATGACTTCTACCAGCTGGTGAAGGATCACAAGTGGACGCTGTCGAAGATGTACGAGCAGGCGAAGACGGTCAACAGCGACGTCAACGGCGACGGGAAGCAGAACGAGGGCGACATCTTCGGCATCGCCGCCGGCATGGGCAACTACGCGATGGCGATGAGCGGGGCGAACGAGAAATTCGTCGATCTCGACGAGGATTACAGGATGATCTACCGCGTCGCCGAGCCGAGCTTCATCGAGGCGGCGGATCTTGTGGCGAGGATGTTCAACGACAAGCTGACGACGACGATCGTGAACGACCAGACGTGGTCGGACGATAATTTCAAGAACGGTAACGCTCTGTTCTACCTCAACTGCAGCGCGAACAGCCTCGTGAAGATGAGTCAGGACGTCGGCTTCATCTACTGCGTCCTCCCGTCGCCGCTGAGAGCCGAGGATCAGGAGAGATATATCAGCGCCTACGCCTCATATGTCACGGCCCTCAGCCTGCCGCTGACGCAGGAGGACCCTGACCGCACAGCCGCCGTTATAAACGCGCTGTCGATCTACTCGCGCGAGTATCTCACCGACGCCTACTACGACACGACGCTCATCGGCAAGTGCGCCCGCGACGAGAACACCGAGACGATGCTGGATCTCATCTTCGCCGGACGCCTCTATGACTACGCGCTCATATTCAGCGCCTATACCGGCAACGCGTGGCCGGCCTTCTACGACAACGTCAAAAAGAACGGCGCCGAGGGCCTCGCCTCCCTGTGGGAGAAGAACCATGAAAAGGTCGAAAAGGCATGGGACAAGGCGATGGAAGCCTTCGAGAGCAACTGATACCGGTTTAAATTAAGAATACATTTACTTGGGGAAAGGGAAGGAACTTTTTGAAAAAAGTTCCTTCCCTTTCCCCAAACCTCTATCCTATCTTCAAAAACTTCGGTACAGAAGATGTTTTTGCGGTATGATATAAATCGGCAAGAGATCATCTGCCAAAGAAAAACAGCCAGACAATCATGAAAAGCCCGCTTCTACGAAGCGGGCTTTTCTTATTCCGTTTATCCGTTATCGGGACAGAGATTACTTGTTGGTGTAGAGCTTGAGCTCGGAGAACTGGAAGCAGTCGATGCCGCCCATGTTGTCGGTGACCTCAAGTCTGTAATCGGTGTAGATGCCGGGGTTGTCGATGGCGAAGAACTTGGAATCGGTGAAGTAATCGAACGGCAGATCGCCGGCGGTCACGGTGTCGATAACAGTCCACTCATCGGTGTCGTTGTTGCGGGCGGAAAGCGTCCAGACCTCAGGGTTGCGGTCCTCGGCGTCGTTGGCGGTGGTGAAGATGTAGCCGGCAAGCTCAACAGGCTCGGACATCTTGAAGTCGAGAACGAGAGTCTCCTGATCGTGCTCACCCGGGCGAGTGCACCACTTGGTGTCGGTGTCGCCGTCGAAGACGTTCTCGCAGCCCTCGTTGTCATAACCGACGGAGAGGGACTCAACGGAAGCGACCTTGTCGGTCACGAGGTTGTAGGCGGAGTCGTCGAACGGGAGAGCGTCGCCGTACATCTTGAACTCGGAGAACTGATAGATATCAGCGCCCATGTTCTCGGTGAAGTGGAGCTGGTAGAACTGATAAGCGCCGGGAGCGTCGACCTCGAAGGGATCGGAGTCGGTCAGATAGTCGAACGGAAGGTTGCCGGACTCGACGGTGTCGATGACGACCCAGTCCTCGCTGTCGCTGTTGCGGGCGGAAAGAGTCCACTTCTCGGGGTTGCGGGTCTCCTCGTCGTTGGCGGTGGAGATGACGTAAGCCTTAACGGTAACAGGTCTCTTCATACCCCACTCGAGCCAGAGGGTATCGTCGTCGCCGAACTCGGTCGGACGGACGCACCATTTGGTGTCGAAGCTCTCGTCGAATACGTTGGCCGGGCCTTCGCCGGAGAAACCGGTGGCGACGGTGGAGACGGTGGCGACGTCGACATACTGGGTGTAGAGCTCAAGTCCGCTGATGTTGTAGACAGCGGGAGCCGGAGCCTCAGTCTCGGCCTCGGTCTCGGGCTCAGTCTCGGGAGCGGCGGTTTCGGCCTCGGTCTCGGCGGCAGCGGTGTCGGCGGCAGGAGCTTCGGTCTCATTCGCGGGGGCGGGAGCGCTCTCGCCGCAGGCGGCGAAGGAAGCGATCATACCCGCCGTAAGAAGAAATGCGAGCAGTTTTTTCATGGTTTTTCCCCTTTTTGTATTTTTTATTTTTTTCGTGAAAAATATAAGCCGGATATGCTCCGAACAAATCGTCTATATTATATCATCAAAACCGATTGTTATCAATATTTGTTTATTCCGATTGTATTTCCAAAGGGTAAATATTTATCACTCAGTAACTTGATTTAAAACAAAAAAGGCGTCTTCGATGACGCCTTTTTTAAGTATTATGCCATATATGAGCCCTGTCCCGGGATCATTCCTTTTCGACGGCTGCCTGTCTCGAGGTGATGGGCTTGAGGATCGCGGGATCGAACTTCGGCTCGCGGGTGTAGTAATACAGGCCGTTGACCTCCTGCTCGATGTCGGTCAGCTGCGTGTAGCAGAAGGCCGCCATATGCGGGTTGTCCAGAAGCGCGTCGGTAAGCCCCTTATAGCGGGCGATCCATTCCTCGGCGTCCTTCGGGCGGTTGCCGTAGCCCCAGCCGTTGTCGGGATCCTGCGGCTTCCACCAGATCCCGCCGTACTCGGAGACGAAGGTGACGTGCTCGCGCTCGCCGCCCGGCAGATAGCGCGCGGCAAGGGTCTCGGGGTTCTGATCGTAGTCGTGCTCGTCCGGCACGTCGGTCTTTACATGGACGTAGCCGGAGGTGTCGATGATCGGGCGGGTGTTGTCCAGAGCCTTTGTCAGATCGTAAAGGGTGCGCAGGAACTGGTTGTTCTGGCCCTTATGCGTCTCGTTCAGCGGGCACCAGCCGACGATGGACGGATGGCAGTAGTCGCGCTCGATGGTCTCGATCCACTCGGGGATGAAGCCCTCGTAGCAGGAATAGCCGTCGATGTTGAGTCCCCATGAGCCGTGCTCGCCCCAGACGAGATATCCGCGCAGGTCGGCGTGATAGAGGAATCTCGGCTCGAATATCTTCTGATGCAGTCTCGCGCCGTTGAAGCCCATGTCCATCGAGCGGACGATGTCCATGTCGAGCTCCTCGTCGGTCGGAGCGGTGTAGATGCCGTCCGGATAGAAGCCCTGATCGAGGATCAGGCGCTCGAAGATCGGCTTGCCGTTGAGATAGAATTTTCCGTTCTTGTAGACTATCTCGCGCATGCCGAAGTAGGACGCGACCTTGTCTTCGCCGAGGGTGAGCGTCAGATCGTACAGGTTCGGCTCTCCGGCGCCCCAGAGGTGGAGCTCGTCGAGCTTGATCTCGGCGACGGCGAGATCGCCGTGGACGACGGCCTCGGTGTAGCCGACGGTCTTGTCGCCGAACTTCGCCTCGAGCCTGAGGGTCATGCCGTCGGCGTTCTTCGTCTTTGCCTCGACGTACAGCTTGCAGGCCGAGATGTCGGGTGTATAGCGGGTGGAGACGATATAGGAAGCGGGGACCGATTCCAGCCATACGGTCTGCCAGATGCCGGTGGTGCGGGTGTAGTCGCAGCCGTGGGAATAGTAAACCTTGGACTGCTTGCCGACCGGCTGGAGCCCGGACGACGTGGCGTCCTCGGCGACGATGGTGATGACGTTCTTCCCGGCCGTCAGCTTATCGGTGATGTCGAAGCCGAAGGCGACGTAGCCGCCGATATGGGTCCCGACAGACTCGCCGTTTACATAGACCTCGGTCTTCCAGTCGCAGGCGCCGATGTTGAGGATGACGCGCTTGCCGCCTTCCAGCTCGGCCTCGCTGATCTCGACCTCGCGGCGGTACCATACCGCCGGCATGAAGTCCTTGTACTCGACTCCGGACAGCTTCGACTCGGGACAGAAGGGGACGGTGATCTCGCCCTTCAGCGCTTCGGCCTTGATAAGGCCTCTGTCGCGGCCGGATTTTCCGAAGTCGATCTCGAACTGCCACTGACCGTTGAGGTTGCGCCAGTCGCAGCGGCGAAGCTGGGGGCGCGGGTATTCCGGGCGTGGGATATTCATGGCAAAAATTCCTTTCGGTTGATAGTCCGCTTTTTTATGGCGTATATATTGTACACTACATGAGAGCCGTTTGTAAAGGGGTAAGAGGTGAATTTTTATGCGTCAGGCCTTCACCATTTCTTCTTTCCCGCCGGGCATTTCGCGCCGAGCCTCAGCGCCCGTATCTCGACGTAGCAGCCGCATCTGAGGCAGGTGGCGCTGTCGAGGTTATCGCACTCCCGGCAGACGGAAAGGCGCTTCTTGTACAGCTCGTCGGGGCAGAGGTCGCTCTTCGGTATGAGCTCCCTCGCCCTGCCGACGGCGGCGACGATGTCCTCCGATCCGGCGATCTCGGCGAGAAGGCACCGTCTGCATCCTGTTTTCGGCGGCTGTCCGGCAGCCAGCTCCGTCATTTCGCCCTTACGGTGAAGGACGTCACCGATCCGGCCGGGAGGACGGCTTTTACGGCGCCGTCTTCGACGCAGGCGCCGAGCGGGCGGATGAAGACCTTCTCCGGCTGTCCGAAATCGTTCTTGTCGGTTATGCTGTCGCCCCACACCGACTTCGCCTCGGCTGATTCCGGCTTTATGCCGCCGATGCGGATCACGACCTCCTTTGAGGCCGAGATGTCGGCGTTGACCGCCGTGACGAAGATCTCGCCGTCGGCGTTCTCGCTCGCCGAGACCTGGATGTCGGGGACGATGTCATCGCCTGTGCCGACGAGGCCGGCTTCGGCGTAGCTGTCAAGCTGCTTCGCGCCCTGATGCGGGGCGAACAGCTCGAACACCTTGAGAGTCGGGGTCTCGACGATCTCGGCCCCCTCGGTGAGTATCAGCGACTGGAGGACGTTGACCGTCTGGGCGATGTTCGCCATGACGACGCCGTCGCAGTGGTTGTTGAAGATGTTGAGGTTGAGGGCGGCGACGACGGCGTCGCGCATCGTGCTCTGCTGATACAGGAAGGCGGGATTGGTGCCGGGCTCGACGTCGAACCACAGTCCCCACTCGTCGACGACGAGGCCGAGTTTCTTGTTGCTCCTGACATTGCGCATTATGCGGGTGTGGTTCTCGATCAGCTCGTCCATGAAGAGGGTCCTGCTGACGCAGTCGTAATAATCCTCCGGGCCGAAGACGGAGGCGCTGCCGGTCCTGCCCTTGTGGCGTGACGGGCCGGTGTAGTAGTGCAGCGACAGGGCGTCGACGCAGTGGCCGGCCTTCTCGGCGAGCACCTTCGTCCAGTGATAATCGGAGCCGTTGGCGCCGGAAGCGATCTTGTAGAGGGCGGGCCCGCCGTAGCCGCGCATATAGGTCGAGAAGTTCTTGCAGACGTCGGCGTAGTGCTCGGCGGTCATATTGCCGCCGCAGCCCCATGTCTCGTTTCCGATGCCCCAGTAGACGACGTTCCACGGCTCCTCGCGGCCGTTCTTCCGGCGGAGCGATGCCATCGGCGACACGCCGGGCATATTGCAGTACTCGATCCAGTCGGAGAACTCCTGCACCGTGCCGGAGCCGACGTTGCCGGAGATGTACGGCTGACAGCCGAGCTGACGGCAGAGCTCGAGGAACTCGTGCGTGCCGAAGGAGTTGTTCTCGGTCACGCCGCCCCAGAAGGTGTTGACGATGGTCTTGCGGCTCTCCTTCGGTCCGATGCCGTCCATCCAGTGATAGGTGTCGGCGAAGCATCCGCCCGGCCAGCGAAGGACCGGGATCTTCGCCCTTTTCAGCGCCTCGACGGCGGCGGTGCGCATTCCGTTTACATTCGGGATGTCGGGATCGTCGCCGACGTACAGCCCGTCATAGATGCAGCGTCCGAGATGCTCGGAGAAGTGCCCGTAGATGTTGGGGCTGATCGTGCCGACGCTCCTTGCCGGATTGATGAGGATGTTCTGCATAGTCTTCTCTCCCGTTGTTGATCTGAGTTTACGGATGTGGGAATATTATAGCATATCGGGGATGGAATTGCAAGGGGGACGGGGGAAAGGCGCGGGGAGTTTTTTTCCTTCCCCTCACCTTATCTCGATCACGTTCACCGAGTGCGGGGCGAGGGTCACTCTGCCGGTGTACGGCTCCCACTCCCCGTCCGTTATCCCGACCTCGGTGCGGCCGATGTCGTTGTACGAATCGACCGACGGGCCGTTTACGGTGTGGATCCTCATCTCCTTCGCGCCGCCGCCGAGCATCTCAAGATCGAGCGTCATCACGTCGGCGCGGGATTTGTTTACCGCCGATACCGCGTACCCGCCTTCGCCGTATGTCACGACGGCGTCTACGGCGTCGACCGTCCTGCCCTCGCCGGTGATCGTCGGCACGTCCTCGCGCCAGACGTCGAGGACGGTATCCTTCATCAGATTGGCGTACAGCTCGAAGACGAAATACTGCGGGCGGAGGACGACGCCGTCTTTATGCGTGAACACGCAGCCCCTCGTGTTGACGGCGGGGGAGAAACAGGCCATCCTCACGATGTCGCAGGCGCGCAGGCAGGTGTTGAGGAAGCAGGCCGAGAAGACGGCGTCGGCGACGGTGTAGATCGAGTTTATGTCGTTCTTGTCCCGCTCGCCGAGGACCTTCTCGCGGTAAGCCTTTTCGTCCTCGCTCTTATATGCGCCGCGGTTCCATGTGTCGATGAAGTTCGGGTGATGCCATCCGCGGAGGTTCCACTCGTCGTAGGCGATCTTTATCTTCTTCTCGAGGCCGAGCGCGGTGAGATACGCCCTTACGCGCTCTATCTCGTCGCTTATGACGCTGCCGGTCTTCGTGATCACCGTGTCATAGCCGTCGCCCTTGAGGCCGTCCGGCGTGCCGCCCCAGTAGCCGTGTATCGACACCCAGTCGAGATAGTCCCCCGCCGCGCGGAGCAGCTTCACGTTCCAGTCGAGATTGGCGATGGACGCCGCCGACAGCTCGAGCGTCGGGTCGACGCGGAGCATCATCTTCGCCGACTCGCGGACGAGGCGTCCCCATTCCTCGGCTTCCTTCGCGCCGATCTCGTGCCCGCCCCAGTTCTCGTTGCCGACGCTCCAGTATTTCACGCCATGAGGCTCGGGAAAACCGTTTTCGATGCGCATCTTCGCGTACTGCCCCATCTCCCTGAGGTTGCAGTACTCGACCCAGTCGCTCATATCCTCCGCCGTGCCGGTGCCGGCGTTCGTGCAGATATACGGCTCGCAGCCGATCTTGCGGCAGAGCTTTATGAACTCGTCGGTGCCGAAGGTGTGCGGCTCCTCGACGCGCCACGCCTTGTCGTAGGCGGGGACGCGCTTTTTTCCGACCCCCTTCTTCCAGTCGTACGCCGAGACGTAGCAGCCGCCCGGCCAGCGGATGATCGGTGTCTTTATCCGTCTCAGCGCCTCGATGACGTCGGCGCGGAAGCCGTCCTCATCGGCGAAGGGCGACGCCGGGTCGTAGACGCCGCCGTAGATCTGACGGTGGAAATGCTCAAGAAAATGCCCGTACAGCATCCTGTCGGCCGTGCCGACCGTCTGGGTCCTTGTGAATGTCAGCTTCATGTCAGTGATCCTTTCTCGGGTGGCGTTCATTACGGAAGAAAGGGAGCGCATCTCATACAGTAAAAGCGCTCCCTTTCATTTAATATGTCAAATATGTCTTGCTTTGCGTCTCACGCTTACGCGTTCGCGAATTTGAATACGCTCGCGCTTACGCGTTCGCGTATTCGTCAAACAGATCGAAGACCTTCTGGTAGTACTTCATGATCTTCTTCTCGTTCTTCGCGTAGTAGCTCTCGAAATCGGGCTTCTTGGACGCGACGAGGTTCTCGAGCCAGAAGGAGGCGCCGTTCCAGTTGTCATAGACGTAGCCGAAGTCAAAGATGCGGCTCTCCATGATCATGTCCATCATCTCGACAGACTCGTTGTCGCGGGCGTACTTTACCTTGAGAGCTATCTCGTAGTAGGCCGGGACGACCGTCTTGTAGGTCTCGGCGTTGAGCGCCTCGAGGATTATCGAGGTGCGCTCGACATCGGAAACGGTCAGCGGCACCGCCTGGGCGGCGTGTCCGCCGTCGACCATCGTCAGGTACCTTTCCTGAGTCTCGTCCCACTTCGGATACGGGATGATGCCGAAGTCGGGGCAGTCGCGGAAGTATCTGAGCGAGTACTCGAACAGACCGTTGGCGAGAAGGACGTTGCCCTTGACGAACAGGTCGCGCGGGCCGCCGTGCTTGCCCATGCCGTCCTTGGACTGATATTTCGTCGAGTAGAAGGTGCCGACGACGTCATGCGTGATATGCACCAGCTTCTCGACGATGCTGCTCGCCTTCGGCGTATGGATGACGACAGAGATGCTGCCGTCGTCGGCGATGTCGATGATCGGGTTGTCGAAGGCCCAGAGATAGGCGTTGATGTTGGAGTACGGGCTGGTGGCGAAGCCGTAGAGATCCTCGATGTCGCGCTGGCCGTCGGCGTTCTGGTCGACGTAGATGTCCTGCGTCAGCTCGGTCTGCTTGTCTATCGTCCACTTCCCGTCCCTGACGATGGAATAAAGATCGCCGAGGCCGTAGTTCTCGACCTTCTGCTTGTCGAAGAAGACGCAGTAGGTCTGGCCGATGGAGTTGAGGCCGTAGTTGCCGACGCCCATCAGGGCGACGCCGTGATAGGTGAGATCGTCGATGTTCGACTGGCCCCACCACGGCTTTTCGAAGTTGATGTACGGAAGATCGTACATGTTCATGAAGTTGCCGTTGACGGCGTTGCCGGAGAGCGAGACGACGTGCATCGAGACGACGTCGAAGGCGTCCTCGCCGGCGGCGACGCACTTCTTTATGAAGTCGCCCTGACCGGTCTCGCAGACGATCTCATAGTTTATGTTGTATCTTTCCGCGACGCGGAGATTGCGGCCGTAGACGGCGTCGTCGATGACGTCGCCCGACTCCTCCTCGACCAAATAGTGGTTGAGGAAGTCGGTCTCGGCGACGATGCGCCATGTGTAGCCGCCGAAATCGGCCTCGGGAAGGTCGTCGGACACCATGGCGCGGAGCTCGAGATCGGTCGGCGGCTCGGTTTCGGCGTCGGTCACGGCGGCCTCGCCCGCCTCTGCGGCGGCGGTGGTGGAAGCCGCCGGAGCGTCCTGACCGCTTTCGCCGCAGGCGGCGAGAGCCGAGAAAGCCATGGCGGCGAGAAGAAGAACGGATATCAGCTTTTTTGAACCGGTGATCATTTTTCCCTCCGTGGATCATACCGTTATGAAAAGAGCTTTTTCATGTGTATAATTATACCACTCCGAACGCTGTTTTGTCAATGACCAAAGCGGATAAAATTAATTTTCCCCTCCGCCCGGAGGCGGAGGGGATGTAACCATGCGGTTTCGGGATTACGCGTTCGCGAATTTGAATATGCTCACGCTTACGCGTTCGCATATTCGTCGAATTTGTCGAAGACCTTCTGATAGTACTTCATGATCTTCTTCTCGTTCTTGGCGTAGTAGGACTCGAAGTCGGTCTTGCCGGACTTGACGAGATCCTGCAGCCAGAAGGAGGCGCCGTTCCAGTTGTCGTAGACGTAGCCGAAGTCAAAGACGCGGTTGGCCATGATCATGTCGAGCATCTCGATCGACTCGTTGTCGCGGGCGTACTTGACCTTCAGGGCGATCTCATAGTATGCCGGGACGACCGTCTTGTAGGTCTCGGCGTTGAGAGCCTCGAGGATCACGCCGGTGCGCTCGGGATCCTGACATGTCATCGGAACGGCCTCGGCGGCGTGACCGCCGTCGACCATCATCTGATACTTCTCCTGAGCCTCGTCCCACTTCGGATACGGGATGATGCCGAAGTCGTCGACCTCGCGGTAGTAGTTGATGGCGTACTCGAACAGACCGTTGGCGAAGATGGTCCCGCCGCGGCGGAAGAGATCGACCGGGCCGCCGTGGCCGCCGAGGGTCGAGATGGAGGAGGTATAGCTCGGGTCGTAATAGGTGCCGACGTACTCGTGCGTTATCTTTACCAGCTTCTCAAGGATCTCGGACATCTTCGGGGTATGGATGACGACCGAGATATTGCCTTCCTTGTCGATGGCGCAGACGGGGTTGTCGAAGGCCCAGAGATAGGCGTTGATGTGCGAGTAGGGGTTGGTGGCGAAGCCGTAGAAGTCCTCGATGTCGCGCTTGCCGTTGGCGTTGAGATCCTCGTAGATCTCGCTCGTCATGCCCGTCAGGTTGTCGATGGTCCACTTGCCGTCGTTAACGATGGCGTACATGTCGCCGAAATCGTAGCTGGCGACCTTCTGCTTGTCGAAGAACATGCAGTAGGTCTGGCCAATGGAGTTGAGACCGTAGTTGCCGACGCCCATCAGGGCGACGCCGTGATAGGTCAGATCGTCGATGTTGGACTGGCCCCACCAAGGCTTCTCGAAGTTGATGTAAGGGATGTCGTAGAGGTTCATGAAATAGCCGTTGACGGCGCAGCCGGACAGCGAGACGACGTGCATCGAGATGATGTCGAAGGCGTCGTCGCCGGCGGTGACGGACTTCTTGACGAAGCTGCTGCAGTTGTCGTAAGTGCCCTCAAAGGCGACGGCGTAATTGATGTTGTAGCGCTCGGCGACGCGGAGATTGCGGCCGTAGACGGCGTCGTCGATGACGTCGCCCGACTCCTCCTCCATGAAGTAGTGGTTCTTGTACTGATCCTGCGTTACTATGCGCCAGGTGTACCCGCCGTAATCGGCCTCGGGCAGATCGTCGGAGACCATCGCGCGCATCTCGAGATCGGAAAGGGTCTCGGCGGCCTCGGTCTCGGCGGCTTCTCCCGCCGGAGCCGTCGTCGACGCCGGCTGATCCGAAGCCTGCTCGCCGCAGGCGGCGAATACCGCTCCCGCCGTCAGCGCGGCGAGGAGAAGTGAAAGAATTCGCTTGAGTGACATTTTGATATTATACCTCTTGTTGTCAAAAAAACTTCGTTCCGAAAGCGCCTTCTGAGACGGAAGGCGCGTCTGCCGCTTATAATTATACTTCCTATTCCCGTAAAAATAAATAACATCATTGTTAATTTTCGCAAAAAAACATGCCGGATATGGCTTTTATTGGAATATTATGACATACATAAGACAGAAAAAGGGCGTTTTTTGGACTTAACCCCTTGCATTTCGGGTGAATGTGATGTATAATTGTGTCAGATGACGATATCAGAAAAAGACTCCGGGGGGAAAAACAGCTTTTTCTTAAAGATACTTCAGAGAGGGAAAACACAATGTCATCATACAGACGCACCGCGGCGTTAACTCTCGCCGCCCTGATAACGCTCGGGACCATGGCCTCCTGCGGCGAGAGCGCCGACTCCGCTCCCGCCTCGACAACATCAGCATCCGATCCCGGCTCCTCTCCGGCAGAGGAAACGACGGCCGAAGAGACGATAATGTCCGATGAGCTGCCGTCCGATCTCGACTTCGGCGGGCGCGAGTTCCGCCTCGGCTTCCAGAGCGCCGAACAGGTGCCGCCGGCCATAGCCGAGGAGGCGACCGGCGACGTAGTGAACGACGCCGTCTTCGAGGCGAACATGCGAGTTTCCGAGCGGCTGAACGTGAAGCTGACGACGGTGCTGTACGATGACGGCGGCATGGCTCCCGTCAAAAAGGCCGTGATGGCGGGCGACAACGCCTACGACGCCGTGACCGGGCACGACATTTCAATCGGAAACCTGTCGATCACCGGAATTTTCATGGATCTTTACGATATCGGCTATCTCGACTTCGACAAGCCGTGGTGGCCGTCGTACTCTGTCGACTCGCTGACGGTGAACGGTCACATGGTGCTGCTCTCCGGCTTCAACAGCTACGAGAACCTGCAGGGCACGCGCTGCATCTGGATGAACAAGAAGCTGATGACCGACTACGCCAAGCCGCTCCCGTACGACAGCGTCAGAGACGGCACATGGACGCTCGATATGTTCATCGGCTGTCTCGAAGACGTGTATCAGGATCTCAACGGCGACAACACGCGCGACGAGGGCGACCTCTACGGCTGGGCGACCGCCTCGTCGCTGTACGCATATCAGGACTCCTTCGGCATCGAGCCATATAAAGAGGACGAAAACGGTCTTCTCTACATCGACGCGTCGGACGAGAAGCTGCTGACCCTCGTCAACAAGACGAGGCACGCCCTGTACGAGACCGACGGCGGTCTTGTGCTCGAAGTCCATGAGACGACGGACGAGAAATTCCGCAACGGCACAAACATGTTCGTCTGCCGCCCGCTGTCGATGGTCAGCAAGATGCGCGACAGCGACGTCGAGTACGGCTTCCTCCCGATGCCGAAGTTCGACGAGAGTCAGGAGAACTACATCTCCGGCTCGACCGACCGTCCCTACGCCGTTCCGCTGACGGCATCCGACACCGATTTCGTCGGCGCCGTGCTCGAGGCGATGGCGTCAGAGGGCTACCGCACCGTCCGCCCCGCCTATTTCGACATCGCGCTGAAAAACAAATACACCTACGACGACGACTCGGCCGAGATGCTCGACATCATCGGCAACACGATCATCCTCGACTTCGCGTATATCTACTCCGACTTCAAGGGTTTCGCGTGGACGGTCATGAACCTGATGGCGAAGAACTCCAACGGCGACTTCGCGTCCTACGCGGCGAAGCAGGAGAAATCCGAGGCGAAGCGCATAGACAAGCTGAACGCCTTCTTCCAGGAGCTCGGATGACATAGCTTTAGCTGCGCGATCATTATAGAGTGAGGTATATCATAATGGAACCCATCAAGCGGATCACGGCCATGCTTCTCGCCTCCGTAATGGCGGCGGCGATGGCCTCCTGCGGCGAGAGCGCAGTATCGGCTCCCGCCTCCGCAACGTCAGCCGCCGGGGAGGGCTCCCCCGAAGCGGCCGAGACGACGGCTGAGGCCGAGACGACGATAATCCCCGACGATCTTCCGTCCGATCTCAACTTCGAGGGCCGGGAATTCAGGATAGGCTACCGCGACGACAGCACCTTAAAGCCGGTCTACGCCGCCGAGGCGGACGGCGACGTCGTGAACGACGCCGTCTATGAATCGAACATGCGCGTCTCCGAGCGCCTGAACCTCAAGATGGTCCCGATCATCTACAACGACGAGAGCATGGGCAAGGTAAAGAAGGCCGCCATGGCGGGCGAGGACGCGTACGAGGTCGTCGAGGGGCACGACATCTCCATCGGCAACCTTTCCATCACCGGCATATTCCAGGATCTGTACAACGTCGAGCACCTCGACTTCTCAAAGCCGTGGTGGCCGTCCTACTCGGTCGACTCGCTCACCGTGAACGGGCATATGATGCTGCTGTCGGGATATCTCAGCTACTGGAACGTGGCTTCGACCCGCTGCATATGGATGAACAAGAAGCTGATCGAGAACTACAATCTGGAGCTTCCCTACCAGACCGTCCGCGACGGCAGATGGACGCTCGACCTCTACACCGACTACATGAAGGACGTCTATTCCGACCTCAACGGCGACAACACCCGCGACGAGGAGGATCTTTACGGCTGGGCCCAGACGTCCGGCGTCTACGCCTATCAGGAATCCTTCGGCATCGAGCCGTACAAGGAGGATGAAAACGGCATGCTCTACATCGACGCCGCCGATGAGAAGCTGCTCACCCTCGTCAACAAGACGAGACACGCCCTGTTCGAGACCGACGGCGGCATAGTCCTCTCAAAGCTCGGCACGCTCGACAAGTTCAAGAACGGCACCAGCATGTTCATGTACGAGACGATCAACACCGCCGTCGCCATGCGCGACAGCGACATCGAATACGGCTTCCTTCCGATACCGAAGTTCGACGAAAGTCAGGAAAACTACATCTCTGGCTCGACCGACCGTCCGTACGCGATCCCGATCACCGTCGCCGATACCGCCTACGTCGGAGCCGTGCTCGAGGCTATGGCCTCCGAGGGCTACCGCACCGTCCGCCCGGCCTACTTCGACATAGCCCTCAAGAACAAGTACACCTATGACGAGGAATCCGCCGAGATGCTCGACATAATCGGCGATACCATCATCCTCGACTTCGCCTACATCTACTCCGACTACAAGGGCTTCGCCTGGACGATCATGAACCTGATCGCGCCGAAGTCGAACGGCGACTTCGCCTCCTACGCCGCGAAGCAGGAAAAGCCGGAGACCAAGCGCATAGCCAAGCTCAACGAATACTTCCAGAACATAGGATAAATGACAGACAAGATTAAAGTGACATCCGTCCCCGGCGGCTCGATAACCTTTTCGGGCCTCTCTGAATTCTCCCCGGCTCAGATATTCGACTGCGGGCAGTGCTTCCGCTTCGACGCCGCCGGGATGGCCGGTCACGGCGACAAGGCGTCGCTTTCCGGGGCGACAGAATTCACCGGCGTCGCGATGGGGCGCTTCATCCGCGTCGCGTCGCTCGGCGAAGGAGAGATAAGGATAGACGGCGCGTCGCCGGAGGACTGGCGCGACGTCTGGAGCGGCTATTTCGACATTATGACGGATTACGCCGACGTCCAGCGCCGCGTGATATCCGCCTTCTCCGCCGCCTGCGGGCATGACGACGGGCACATGAGAAGATGCGTCGATGTCGGGCGCGGGATACGCATCCTGCGTCAGGATCCCTTCGAGACGCTGATATCCTTCATAATCAGCCAGAACAACAACATCCCGCGGATAAAAAAGACGATAGCCGCCCTCTGCGAAAGATACGGCGCCGCGATCGGCGGCAGCGGTATCACCGACGTCCCGCAGTACGCCTTCCCGACGCCGGAGGCGATCATATGCGCCGGAGAGGACGGCATGAGGGAGCTGAAGACCGGCTTCCGCGCCCCGTACATCGTCGGGGCGGCGAGGGCCGTCGCCGACGGCAGCCTCGATCTCGACGCGCTGAAAAAGGCGTCCGGCGCCGAGGCGAGGGAGGCCCTCACAAAGCTGAAGGGAGTCGGGCCGAAGGTGGCGTCCTGCGTCGATCTCTTCGGTCTCGGGCACAAGGACGCCTTCCCGGTCGACGTCTGGATGAAAAAGGTGCTGTCGCGCCACTATCCGGACGGGATAGACATCCCGGCGCTCGGCGAGTACGCCGGCGTCGGTCAGCAGTATCTCTTCTACGGCGAGAGGTGGATATCCGATTCCTCGCCCGAATAAAAGTGTCAGGAAGCGCTTCATTTCGTCGGAAGCGCGTCAAGCATATATTCAAGAGGTAAAACAATGTCGATCAAAAGAGCTCTTGCGCTGATACTTTCGGCGGCCATGTTCGCCGCCGCCCTCGCCGCCTGCGGCGAGGAGGCTCCGGTCCAGTCCCCGGCCTCGACGACGGCCGCCGAAGCCGCCGATGCCGCAACTGAGGCGGAAACCACCGAATTCCTCTATAAGTCGGGCGCTCCCGACGCCGATTTCGGCGGCGAGAAATTCCGCGTCGCGACCACCGACCCGTCGCTTTACGCCATCCTTCTCGACTTCGACTTCGAGCAGGAGGACGGCGACGTCATAGACGACGCGATCTACCGCCGCAACCGCAAGATCGAGGAAAAGTACAACATCGTCTTCACCAATGAGAACACCGGCGAATGGGGCGCCGGCACCGCGCTGCTCAAAAAGACGGCCCTCTCCGGCGACGACGCCTACGACATGATCATGGTGATCAACCGCGACAGCTTCGCGGCGGCCATCTCGGGATACATCATGCCGATAGCCTCGATACCGTATCTCGACATAGAAGCGCCGTGGTACTGCACCGAGCTGAACAAGCAGTTCACCATCGGCGGCAAGATGTTCCTCGCCTACACCGACGAGTGCATGAACATGTACGCCCAGACGACGGCGGTGATGTACAACAAGGACATCCTGAACAATATCGGCGGTGCCGATCCGTACGCTCAGGTTCGCGAGGGCAAATGGACCTACGACGTGTTCGCCGCCAACGCCATGTCCGCCATATCCGACGTGAACGGCGACGGCACCTTCTCGGCGTTCGACGACATCATGGGCGTCGGCTCGGAGCCGGATATGCTCTATCCCGGTCTGTGGGTGTCGGCGGATCTGAAGACCGTCGTCAAGGATGACAACGACATCCCGCAGTACACCGCCGCCGGAGACGAGCGCCTTATCGGCATGCTCGAAACGATGGCGTCGTGGTCGAAGACGGACGGCTTCGTGGCGAACAGCTTCAAGGATCTGAAGGGCTATTCCGGCGAGCCGGCGCGCGATCAGTCATGCGTGCTCTTCGCCGGCGGACATTTCCTCTACCGCGTAGGAGCTGTGACGAACGTGCTCCTTCTCCGCAACATGGAGGCTGACTTCGGCCTTCTTCCGACGCCGAAATACGACGAGGCTCAGTCGACATACTACTCGCGCATGTGCGACGGCTGGATCCATGTGGCTCCGATCACCGTGACCCGCCTCGAGCTTCTGGGCACGATCATGGAAGCCCTCGGCGCCGAGACGAAGAACTACGTCATGCCGGCCTTCTTCGACGTTGCCATGACCCACAAGCTGACCCGCGACGAGGACTCCGCCGAGATGATGAACATCATCTTCGAGAACGTGACCGTCGACCTCGGCGACACGGTATGGCAGGGCGACATCCGTTCGACCTTCACCGACAAGATCGCCAACGGCAAAGAGGGCTACGCCTCCGTCCTCGAAAAGCTGACGAAGCGCGTGACGAAAACTATCGACAAGGCGGTCGCCGCCGCCGAGGAGCTGGAGTGATGTCTGCTCCGCGAGGCGGAGGGGGATGGGGGGCGGTTCTCTGAATGGGAATCTGATTCCACGATTTGATCCATTGTTGGAATGGGACTGAAATATAATCCATTCTCGGAATAGTTATTCTGAATATCCAACTCATCCATCATTGGACTGGGACTCTCCCCGCCTGCCGGCGGGGCGCCCTCGCCGGGCAGGCCCGCTATGCGCGGGGCACACCGTCTTCCCATCGGGGAAGACGGGTGAGAAGGCGACCAAAGGAAAACCTGCTCG
>CAMJPL010000048.1 GCA_946407735.1 uncultured Clostridia bacterium | reverse complement strand
TAAGTCACGCAGAAAACGGCGACGGCGGACAAGCCGGATACAACGCGCATCCAGACTTTTGTCCGGGATCTGTTCTTTACTTTGCTGTATAGAAGGGGAGATGTCTGCTTCTTCTGAGAGTTATTATTATTTATCATCATCGTCTACCTAAATATTACAGCTGAGCAGTCTTTATATTACTATGATTTGATTTTCAGGGTCATGCTGTCCGTGAAAGGCGCCATATAACAATATGAACGCCATATATTCAATGGGAAATAAGCATCATTCACAATATATTCTTAATCACTTTATTATACCATCCATTATATATGTCTTCAAGTTTGTCAAGAATATTTTTTGTAAAAAATATTTATATTCGTGTTCGAAGGTATGAACTGTTTCTTTTCATAACAATTATAACACATATCTCACCTAAAAAGCAATTCATCAGGGATAAACGGATAGAATATGGGATGAGCCGAAGTTTCCCCCATCCGATCAAACCCCAAATTATTTTTCCAAAACCTCTTGACAACGCCGCACTTTAGTGTTATAATATATTAAACCGATGAGGAAGAGTGAGTAGGCCTGCGGAATTAACCGCACAGAGAGCCGCGGAGAGTGCGATCGCGGACGGAAAAGGCAGGCTGAATGGACTTCCGAGGGCGAGAGGAAAAAGCCTTGCCGCGTCCGCGGCGGCTTGAGTATGCGAGCCGGAGAAATGACCCTCCGTAAACAAAAGTCAGCGCTTTATCGAGCGTGAAAGAGGACGCACAGCCGTCAAGCAGGGTGGCACCGCAGGATAATATATATCCTGTCCTTGCGTATAAGCAGGGACAGGACTTTTGTTTTGTCCCGAAACCAAACATTATTTGTCAGAGAAAGGACAAAACGCCATGTCAGAGAAAAGGACCGTTTCCGTTGAGGAGAAAAAAGGCCTGAATGTCAGGGACCTTATCGTTATCGCCGTGCTGCTGGCCGCCGGAGCCGTTTTAAAGCTTCTGGTCGGGAGCTTCATCAACTTCTTCGGCATGAAGCCGAACTTCATCATCGCCTCCTACTGCCTTGCGATACTGCTGGTGCGCCCGAAGCTCTACCAGTCGGCCATAATCGGCCTGCTTGCCGGCGCGATCTGCCAGTTCCTGCCCGGCACGCCTTATCTCAACTTCATCTCCGAGCTGGTCGGCGCCGTCGCCATGGGACTGCTGATACACGTCCCGATGAAGATAGGGAAATTCGACATAAACCCGATGATCTCCACCTTCATCTCCACCGTGCTTTCCGGCGGGACGTACACCGTCTGCCTATTCCTCTTCGTCAAGGCGACGACAGAGGGCATGGTGGCGTATGTTCCGATCGTGCTCTGCACCGCCCTGCTCAACATGATCATCGTTCAGCTCCTCTACATCCCGCTGAAAAAGGTGCTGAAAAAATAAAAACCCCCGATAAGGGAAAAACACACGGACATCATGAACCGATTCACGGAGAACCCCATCAATGATAGAAATCGACGGCCTCACCTTTCAGTATGACGGCGCCGCGTCTCCGGCGCTGAAGGACATCTCGCTCAGTATCGAAGACGGCGGATTCGTCGGCGTCATCGGACACGCCGGAGCCGGAAAGACCACCCTAGCCGGAGCCATAAGCGGCATCATCCCGCATTCCTACAAGGGCGACTTCTACGGCTCGGTGAAGATAGACGGCATGGACACCGTTGACAACCGCCTCACCGACATCTCGCGCCTCGTCGGCACCGTCTTCCAGGACACCGACAGCCAGATAATCAGCTCGGTGGTCGAGGATGAGCTGCTGTACGGCATGGAGAATTTCGGCGTCCCGCGCGGCGAGATCGAGGAAAGGCTCAGCTTCGCGCTCGACGAGGTGGGGATACCTCAGCTCAGGAACAGGACCATCGCCTCGCTGTCCGGCGGGCAGCGCCAGAAGGTGGCAATAGCCTCGCTCATCGCCCTCAGGCCGAAGATCCTCGTTCTCGACGAGCCGACCGGCGAGCTCGACCCCGGCAGCAGCCGTCAGGTGTTCTCGCTCCTGAGGCGGCTGAACAGCGAGTACGGGATGACGATCATCGTGATCGAGCAGAAGATAATGCTGCTCTGCGAGTTCGCCGAGAAGCTGGTCGTGATGAACCGCGGAGAGATCGCCTTCAGCGGGGACGTGAGGGACGTGCTGCTCCATATAGACGAGCTGCGCGAGATCGGCGTCAACTGCCCGCGCGTCGCGCTTCTGTCGAAACTGCTGTCCGAGAAGACCGGGCGGCAGCTCCCGGCGGCGGTGAACATCGACGAGGCCGAAAGGATGATAAAGGAGATGATCGCGTGATAATCGCCGAAAAGGTAAGCTACGGATACAGCGGCAGCATAAGGACCGTCTCGGATCTCTCCTTTCACATCAAAAAGGGGGAGTTCGCCGCGATAGTCGGCGAGAACGGCGCCGGCAAGACGACCACGGTAAAGCTGATAGACGGCCTGATAAAGCCGACGTCGGGTAAAATGACGGTATGCGGGCTCGACACCGCATCCTCGCGCGTAAGCGAGAGGGCGAGACACGTCGGGTTCCTGTTCCAGAATCCCGACCGCCAGATATGCCAGAACACCGTAAGGGAGGAGATCGCCTTCGGCCTCAGGGCCGTGTCGGGCAAAAAAAGATCGGACGAGATCGACAGACGCACCTCCGAGATGCTCGAGCTTTTCGGGTTCACCGGGGACGAGGAGCCGTTCTCGCTCAGCCGCGGTCAGCGTCAGCAGGTGGCGCTCGCGTCGGTGCTCGCCGTCGATCCCGAGGTGCTGATCCTCGACGAGCCGACGACAGGTCTCGACTACCGCGAGTGCGTAAGGATCATGGACATGATCCGCGAAATGAACGAGCAAAGCGGCACCACTGTCGTGATGGTGTGCCATGACATGGAGATCGTGCTAGACTACGCCGACCGCGCGCTCGTCATGGCGGGAGGCGCCCTTATAGGCGACGGCAGGGTGAAGGATATCTTCCGCGATGAGGAGCTGATGGGTAAGGCGTCGCTTCTCCCGCCGCAGATAACCGGGCTCGCCCTGCGCCTCGGCGGGGATTTCAGGGATATAGACGACGCGGCCGCCATGGCGGACGCCGTCTGTGGCAGGATGAAGGAAGGCAAAGCCATATGACAGAGATATTCCAGTACACCCCGGGAAATTCGCCCCTCCACAGGATGAATCCGGTGACGAAGATACTGCTCACGATATGCGTCTGCGTCGCCGCCTTCGTCACCGACAGCCTGATCGTCCTCGCCGCCCTGTTCGTCTTCGATCTGCTGATAGGGCTCACCGGCGGGGTCTTCCGCAAGACGCTCGCCGTCCTGAAGGGGCTTGTCAAGGTGTCGGTATTCCTGTTCGCGCTTCAGGCGCTGCTCGTGCGGCGCGGGAACGTGCTTTTCCGGATAGTCACCGACGAGGGACTGATGCTCGCCTCAAAGGTGGTGCTCCGGCTCATCGTCGTCTGCCTGCCGCTGACGCTGATACTCGCCGTGACAAAGATATCCGACCTCGCGAACGCGATGGTACAGGTGCTGCATCTGCCCTACCCGTACGCCTTCACGCTGACGACGGCGATCCGCTTCGTCCCACAGTTCATGGAGGAGATGACCGGCATAATGGAGGCGCAGACGGCGAGGGGAGTCGAATTCGACACAAGGAACTCCATAAAAAAGATCGGGATGATCCTCCCTCTGTGCGCCCCGCTGCTGATCTCGTCGATACGGCGCACCACGGCGACCGCCGTCGCCGCCGAGGTTAGGGGCTTCGAGCTGAGAAATCACGGCTCGGGATATAAAAAATACGGCTTCGGTCCGATTGACCTTATCGCCGTCCTTATATCCGCCGCCCTGATAGCCGGAGCGGTCCTGCTAAGAAATATCCCGTGATCTGATACGCCGAAAGCGGCCGGATGGACTCCGGCCGCTTTTTCACATCCCCGTTTCATGCGCCGCCGGGAGGCGAACAGTTCACGCGAGCTCGATTCTGTACATATCGAACATCGTCATGCTCCCGGCCTTTATCGTTATCCCGCTCCCGTCCCATATATATTCCGCCGGAGAGTCCTCCCTGTCCCTGCCGCCGATGCGCGTGACGGAGACAGGGGCTTTGTCGGATCTGAGGCGGATATCGAACTCCCGTATCGGGATCAGCTCGTCGGTGCACATAAGATCGACGGCGCTTATATAGACGCGTCCGCCGTCCCTGAACGAGACCAGTTCGACCTGACGCGGGGCGTCACACGTGACGGTGATACCGCCGGGCCCGATAAGATACTCCGCTATCGCCGTGATTATCCGGCAATACGGCTCGCGCCTGTCGTTTTCTATCGGCGCGGCCGACCAGATGACCGTCCCTTTTCCCTTTTTCGCCCTTATGACGGCCGGGATATCTGTAGCTGTCCCCGGAGGATCGGAGTGTATCGACGCGAAGCGGCTGTCCGAGCGTTTGGTGTATGGCAGCTTGAGATACGCCAGCACGTCGCCGCCGCCCGTCATGACGGCCTTCGGCAGCCTGAAATCGAACGGGAGCGGGTATTTTTCGCTGAATTCGCCGAAATACGCGGCTCCGGCGTCCGTCGGCGCGAGATAGACGACGCTTTCGTCGGTATATCCGGTTATATCTATGCCTAAAAGCTCACGCAGCAGCTCCGGCTCCTCCGCCCCGGAGATATACAGCTTCCCGCCGTTTTCGACATAGCGGATGAGGTCTTCCCTGTTTTCGCCGCTTATCCCGGCTATCGCCGGAGCCATCACGGCTTTGTACCGCCCGAGGCTCCCCGACGCGCTGTTCGATACGACCGAGACCGGGATATGGGCGCGGATAAGGCTCCTGACCGCCCCGACGGAGGCGGTCTTGCTCGTGTACGGCTGCCCCGCGCCGTTGTATCTTCCCGTCGTCGAGTACCAGACGCCGACGTCGCTTATCATCTCTCCCCCGCAATACTTCTCGTACGGCATCTGGCGCTCGAATACCCTGCCGATGCGGTCGTACACCCGTTTGTCCATCGTGCCGCATGGGTCGATCGCGTCGATGATGAACGACGCGCCGTGATGTGCGGCGGTGAGCATCACTTCGACGGCGAGGCTGTCCTCCGACTTTGTGACGGTATGCACCCTGAGCGTGCTGTCGCAGCGGCAGGTCATATACTCGAACGGCTGATTCTTCGTCACGCCGTAATAGTATTTCGCCGTGAACGAATGGTTGTACAGATCGCCGTACAGATCGCCGCCGGTGTAATCGCAGGCGTCGTTCACAAGCTCCGTCGAACCGCAGTTCGAGCTGTCCGACGCGATGGCGGAGGCGTAATTGTGCTCGACCGTCGCCCCCGGCATGAGCTTATATGTGAGATCGGTCACGTACTGCGCGAACTCGCCCATCCAGCGGACTCTCGCCGCGATATGCTCCCTCCACGCCGGATCGGCGGGATCGGGCTTATCCGGCATCTCACGGCCGTATTCCCTCCTGTATCGCTCAAGGCAGTGCGGGCAGCGGCAGAGCACCGGCCAGAACAGCATGTCGTAAAACATGCCGTCGAGGGTGAAATACTCCGATATCTCGGTTATCTGATCCTCAACGAAGGCGCGGTAGCCGGGATTGTTCGGGCAGCACAGGCCGTATCTCGATCCCTTCATATGCGGGGAAAGACCGTCTGCCCCGTCTCTCATCGCCCACTCCGGGTGCCTTTCCTCCTCCGCCGTGTTGTAGATAAGGCTGTAATAGCCGACGGTATGTATCCCGCCGGAATTGCATTTATCAACCAGCCTTTTTATAAGATCCTCCCTGCCTCTCAGCGCGGCGTGCATCCTGCCCGATCTCGTCGGGAAATAGCATAGCCCGCAGTGAGACTGGAGATATATCATAGCCGCTCCGATATGCGCCCGCTTAAGGTCGTCGTAATAATCGTCGGCAGAAAATTCTGAAAGAAACTCCGGGCTCCAGTCGGCGATATGCATATCGACGAGATTCCTGCGATAGCAGTCGGAATACCATTTTTTGATCATTTCAAATAATCCCCCGCTCGGAAACACCGCGGCGTCAGGCCCGGCGCCGCGATATTAGTATAGCACATATCGCGCCTGATTGCAAGCGGAATAAAAATAATCGCCGAATATCGCGAATTCTATTGTATTTCCGCGCGTTTGCTGTTATAATATAAGTGAATCCGAAATCACGGAGGTACAAAGCCATGTCATACCGGCCTGTATTCAGACCCGGCGGTCACCGCCCGACGCTCGTCTGCTCGGTGTCGGACAAAAGCGAGATAGACTGCGTCTGCACAATAAGGAACGCGCTTTTCGACGGGGCCGACGGCTTCCTTTTCCATCTCGAGCGGATGGATCCCGCCGTACAGAACAAGGACGCTTTAAAAAGGATATTCACATATACCGAAGACCGCCCGGTCCTCACCGTAAACTACCGGACCGGCGGCAAGACCGACGACGAGCTCGCCGCCCTGCAGATGGAGGCCGTCGAAGCCGGAGCCGGATGCGTCGACGTGATGGGGGACATGTTCGGCCGCTGCGAGCTCGAGCTTACCCATGATCCCGAAGCCGTGAAGCGTCAGGGCGAATACATCGCCCGGATCCACGACGCCGGGGCGCAGGTGATGATGTCGTCGCATATACTGAAATACGTCGAGACCGATTATCTGCTCTCCCACGCGCTCGAGATGGAGCGGCGCGGCGCCGACATAGTCAAGCTCGTCACCGGGGCGTCCGGCGAGGAGGAGCTGATAAAGGGGCTCGATCAGACGCGTCTTTTAAAAAACACGCTTCACGTCCCCTTCCTTCACATCATAGGCGGACAGTACGGCAAGGTACACAGGGCGATAGCTCCGACGCTCGGCTCGTGCATGGTGCTGTGCGTCGAGCGCTACACTCCGGCCGGGAACAAGGACAAACCGCTCCTGCGGGCGACAAGATCGCTCTACGACAGCCTCGACTGGGTGAGAACAAGAGATAAAGCTTGATTTATTTAACAAAAGCTATAATTATAGTGTAGTAAAGCTTTTGAAGACAGGATAGGGGTTCGGGGAAAGGGAAGGAACTTTTCTCGAAAAGTTCCTTCCCTTTCCCCGATTGTTACAATATCGAACATAGGAATAAAGAAATGGATTACGATTTCAGCTGCCGCACCGCGCTCATCACCGGGGCGGCGTCGGGGATGGGATTCCTCACATCGAAATGCCTTCGCGAGTCGGGAGCGAACGTCGTCATGCTCGACGTGGACGAAAAAACGCTAACTGAAAAGGCGGATGAGATATCCGCCGACCGGCTCGTCTGCGACGTCAGGAGCTACGCAGAAATAGAGAAGGCGGTATCATACGCGAAGGAAAGATACGGCTCGGTCGACATCACGATAAGCTACGCCGGAGGCTGCCCGTCACGGGTGCTTAACGCCGGGAAGGCGTTCAACGATCTTCCCATCGACGTGCTCGACTGGGGAGTCGAGGTCAATTTCAGAGCCCCGCTCTATATGGCGAGAGCCGTGTTCAACATCATGCGTGAGCAGAAAAGAGGCGTCATCATAAACATCGCATCGATAGACGCGCTCACCGGCTCAGGCGCGGCCGATTATTCCGCCGAGAAGAGCGGTCTCTACGGCCTCACGAGGTCGATAGCGCTCATGGGCGCGAAGGACGGCATCCGCTGCTGCTGCGTCACTCCCGGACCGGTCCTCACCCGCCCGGCCATGGCGAACATGCGCACGCCGATGGGACGCGCCGCCGAGGTGCAGGAGCTCGTCGACGCCGTGCTGTTCCTCTGCTCCGACAAGGCCTCATATATCACGGGAGAGAACCTTACCGTCGACGGAGGCCGTCAGTGCGGCGCAAGCGGCGGGTACTGAATATCTGACGAAGCAAAACCACGCCGCGCTCCGACGCTGGGATGATAATCCTCCCGCCCTGACACGGCGGCGGCGGTGATGTATAATAGTACAACCTTTTAAGATACGCGGCTCTCCACCTCCGGCGCATGGTAAAAGGAGGCGAGTCCGCTCAACACAGGCGAATGCGAGGTGCCAATATGCCAGGACGCGTGATCTGCATCGGCGAAGCCCTTATCGATTTCATACCCGACCGGAGCGGCGTTTTCATGAAGGACGTCGAGAATTTCCGCAGAGTCTGCGGAGGGGGACCGGCGAACGTCTCGGCGGCGATAGCCCGGCTCGGCGGCAGCGCCTCGCTCGTCGCCAAGGTCGGAGCCGACTCGTTCGGCGACTACATCAAGGAGTGTCTGTCATCCTGCGGCGTCGACACACAGTATGTCTTCAGCACGACCGAGGCGCACACGACGCTCGCCTTCGTGACCCTGCGCGCCGACGGCGAGCGCGATTTCAGCTTCTACCGCAATCCGGGAGCCGACATGCTGCTCGGCATCGGCGATATCGCCGGGATCCAGGACAAGCTGTACACAGGAGCCGCCGCCCTTCATTTCTCGACGGTCGACCTCATCGAGGCGCCGGTGAAATACGCCACGAAAAAGGCTGTAGAGATGGCGAAGAACCGCGGTCTGATGATCAGCTTCGACCCGAACGTGCGCCTGCCGCTCTGGGACGACCCGGAAAAATGCCGCGAGACGGCTCTCGATTTCCTCCCCTACGCCGACATAGTGAAGATCTCGGACAACGAGGTCGAGTTCATCTACGGCAGCGACACCGAGGCCGGGATAGCGAAGATAATGGAGACGGCGAAGATCTGCTTCTACACTATGGGTTCGGACGGGGCGAGGATGATAACGAAGGATATCGACGTCACGCATCCGGCGTTGAAGGTTCAGGCAGTCGACACGACCGGCGCCGGCGACGCCTTCACCGGAGCCGTCCTCTGCACCCTCTCAGACTTCGGCTGCACGCCGGACAGCCTTGAGTTCATGCCGCGTGAGTCTCTGATCTCCTGCCTCGATTTCGCGCAGAAATGCGCCGCCTATTCCGTCACCGGCAAGGGAGCGATAGATTCCTACGGCAGACGGGAGCAGATACGCGCGATGTTCGGATGAATCCGGCGAAGGAAAAATCAATACGGCCTGTCGCTCACGGCGATAGGCCTGTGTTATATCAGCTATAAAAATCAGCTATCAGTCATTTATGATTTCCCGATTGACAAATCGCGAGTTCGGTGCTATAATATTACCAACATACTTGATTAGTAGTTAATAGCAAGACACGAAAGTGAGGATAAATCCAGATGAGCGAAAACAGCTACAAATTCGAGACCCTGCAGCTCCACGTCGGTCAGGAGCAGGCAGACCCGGCTACCGACTCGAGAGCGGTGCCGATATACGCGACCACCTCGTATGTATTCCCGGATTCGGCGACGGCGGCCGGACGCTTCGCGCTGACGACTCCCGGCAACATATACACGAGACTGATGAACCCGACGACCGACGTCTTCGAGAAGCGCATCGCGGCTCTCGAGGGAGGCGTCGCGGCTCTGGCGGTTGCGTCGGGCTCGGCGGCGATCACATACGCAGTGCAGAACATCGCGACGGCGGGAGATCACATCGTATCCTCGACCAACCTCTACGGCGGAACGTACAACCTCTTCCAGAACACCTTACACGAGCAGGGGCTGTCGGTAACCTTCGTCGATCCGTCCGACCCGAAGAATTTCGCCGGCGCGATAAAGCCGAACACGAAGCTGCTCTACGCCGAGACGCTGGGCAACCCGAACTCCGACGTGATCGACCTCGAGGCCATCGCCGCCGTGGCTCACGAGCACGGCATCCCGTTCATCGTGGACAACACCTTCGCGACGCCGTATCTTCTTAGGCCGATCAAGCACGGAGCCGACATAGTCGTGCATTCGGCGACTAAATTCATCGGCGGTCACGGCACGGTGATGGGCGGCGTGATCATCGACGGCGGAAAGTTCGACTGGGCGCAGAACGACAAATTCCCGGGGCTCTCGAAGCCGAATCCGTCCTACCACGGCATCGTGTTCAGCGAGGCGGTCGGCGCGGCGGCCTTCGTGACCAAGATCCGCACCACACTTTTAAGGGATCAGGGCGCGGCGATATCGCCATTCAACTCATGGCTGCTGCTTCAGGGGCTCGAGACGCTTTCCCTTCGCGTCGAACGCCACGTCGAGAACGCGCTGAAGGTTGTAAAATATCTTAGCTCTCATCCGCAGGTGGCGAAGGTGAACCATCCCTCGCTCTCTGACGGACGCCAGAAGGAGCTTTACGACGCCTACTTCCCGAATGGAGCCGCCTCGATCTTCACCTTCGACATCAAGGGGGACGCCGACACGGCGAAGAAGTTCACCGAGTCGCTCAAGCTCTTCTCTCTTCTCGCGAACGTTGCCGACGTGAAGTCGCTCGTTATCCATCCGGCCTCGACGACGCACTCCCAGCTCTCCGAGGATGAGCTTCTGGCCGGAGGCATCCGTCCGACCACCATCCGCCTCTCCATCGGCACCGAACACATCGACGACATCATCGCCGACCTCGCTCAGGGGTTCGAGGCGGTTAAGTAACGAGGGTAGCTTTTACCGGGGGAAGGGGAAAACTTTTCTGAAGAAAAGTTTTCCCCTTCCCCCGGACCCCCAACCCTTTTCAAAAGACTTTTTATACAGTTATTATATACCAATATAGTATTTTGATAAAAATACGGAGGAACGTCATGTCGAAGATATACAAGACCATCGATCAGCTCATCGGCTCCACGCCGCTTGTCGAGCTCACTCACATCGAGCAGTCCGAGGGACTGAAAGCCGCCGTCATCGCGAAGCTGGAATACTTCAATCCGGCGGGATCTGTCAAGGACCGCATCGCGAAGGCCATGATCGACGACGCCGAGGCGAAGGGAAAGCTCAGACCCGGCTCCGTCATCATCGAGCCGACCTCCGGCAACACCGGCATCGGTCTCGCGTCGGTGGCAGCCGCCCGCGGCTACCGCATCATCATCGTCATGCCCGAGACGATGTCGGTCGAGCGCCGCCAGATCATGAAGGCCTACGGCGCCGAGCTGATCCTGACCGAAGGCGCGAAGGGCATGAAGGGCGCCATCGCGAAGGCCGAGGAGCTCGCCGCCGAGATCCCGGATTCGTTCATCCCCGGCCAGTTCGTCAACCCGGCGAATCCCGAGGCTCACCGCACCCACACCGGCCCGGAGATCTGGGAAGACACCGACGGGAAGGTCGACATATTCGTCGCCGGAGTCGGCACCGGCGGCACGCTGACCGGCGTCGGCGAGTATCTCAAGGGAAAGAACCCGGCCGTGAAGGTCGTCGCCGTCGAGCCTGAATCCTCTCCCGTGCTTTCCAAAGGCACCGCCGGACCGCACAAGATCCAGGGCATCGGCGCCGGATTCGTGCCGGATGTGCTCAACACAAAGATCTACGACGAGATCATCACCGTCTCCAACGACGACGCCTTCGCCGCCGGTAAACTGATCGGCAAAAAGGAAGGCTTCCTCGTCGGCATCTCCTCCGGCGCCGCCGTCCACGCCGCGATCGAGCTGGCGAAGCGCCCGGAAAACGAGGGAAAGAACATCGTCGTGCTTCTCCCCGACACCGGCGACAGATACCTTTCGACGCCCCTGTTCGCGGACTGATACACAAAAATCGAAAAGGGCGGGAAAACCGCCCTTTTCTGCATATATTATCCTTATCGCCGCCGATGACGGCGATAAGCTCTGAGTTTAAGCTCTTCGGGATTTTCAGATCTCCCCCATCTCTCTCAGCTGCGGGATGACCTCGGCGAGGGTGAGGAGATTGCTCGTCTCCGCCCAGCAGCTTCCGTTGAAGACGCCGCCGATGCAGCGGTGATCCTCCCAGTCGGACATGTTCACCCGCTCGTTGATGAAGCCCTCCGGCAGCCTGTGAGGCGAATCGGGGTCGCTCCTGTCGGCGTCCGAGGCGTCCCAGTCGTATATCGGGTTTTCCAGCGTCGACATATACTGCCCGAGAGGCAGGGCTATGTCTTTCAGAAGCTCGATATAGAGCCTGTCGCCCGTCATGCGCCACAGCTTGAGCAGGCTGTCGCCGGAGAGGGTGCAGATACCGGGCGCCGAATGCTTGTTCTGGATGTTGGCGAAGACGCTTCCCGTCGTCTTCACGCCGCGCCGCCCGAATTCCGAGCCCTCCGGGAAGAGATAGTTGTAGCTCACCACCCAGCTGCTGCAGTAGGCGGCGCACTCACCTGCGCGGGTGAGCCAGATGTCCTTTCCGGTGACTTCATGGAGAACGACAAAGCTCTCGAGCAGGCCGAAGGCGCTCTCGCTGTCGACGCCCTGCAGTATCTCGCCCGGGCCGCCGCTGGTATAGCCCCTCATCAGGAACTCGTTGTAGTAATACTCCGCGGCGGCTTCGGCCGTCTCGAGGTATTCCGGCGCACCGAAGAAGACCGACGCCTTCGCGAGTCCCGCCGGGGCGATGCCTGCCGAGACCGATCCTCCGACCTCGATATCGCCCGTCTCAGCGTCGACGAACTGACCGAACTGACCGTATTTTTTCCAGAGCCGGACGAACGCGTCGGCAGTCCTTTTCGTCCCTTCGATATAGCTCTCCTTTATCGGGATATGCCGCTCCTTCATCAGGTCGAAGTGCTTGAAAAGGAAGTACAGCACGTCGGCGGATTTGCGGATGAGATGCCGGTTCTCGGCTCCCTCCATGCCGAAGGCGTCGCCGCAGGAATTGCCGTCTATATCGACCACGCCGTCATAGAAGCCGCTCTCATGCTGCGTCGAGAAGAGGAAATCGAGCGTCCGCATCTCCCTCTCGGCCTCGAGAGATCCGCCGAGCCTCATAAGGGCGCAGCCGCTCATTATGCCGCCGGTCCATCCCGGCTGCCAGACCTGGAACCTCGTCCTGTCGGTGCCGACCATATATATGCCGAGATTTTCCTCCCAGTTCATCTTATTGAACTTTTCGGTCTGGATCACGGCCTGACGCTCGAACGGGATGACGTCGGGACGCGACGAGTCCATGCCCATGATCTTCCTGTTCTCGAAAAAGACGCGGAAGAACTGAGGCAGGCTCTCACAATAGAAATCGAGCACCTTGTACGGGATATCGGCGGGAAGATCGGTCCACGGCTCGGGATTGTCGAAGACGCGGGTCATGCGGTAGATCTTTTCCCTTTTCGCCGGCCAAGTGAGGCGAATCTCGCCGTTTTCATAGGCGAGACCGGTGTTTTTACCGTCTATCTGCTGCACGGTGAAGACGAGGATGCCCCGCTTCATCGACGCGGAAAAGACGCCGACGCAGGGAGTCGCGGCGTCGCCCGACGTCACCTCTATCTTCCCGCTCCCGTCGGGCTCGAGCCTCGGGACGTCGGTTATCGTATTCGGCATATCGACCGCCGCGTCGCCGGGACGGAACATCGGCGGATAGCCGTATTTCAGCACTCGGAAGCTGTTTCCGGCGTAGCAGCAGGCGGGAATGAAAACATACATGTCGTCGGTCTTAAAGGCCGGGATGATCCTTGTCGCCATATAGCGTCTCGCTCCTTTGATCGTTCACTTTTGATCTGTCAGAAGATATTATACATGACAGGTGTGAACATTTCCACCAAAAAACGCCGCCGTCCCGCCGGGCGTATATTCTTCTTGACAAAAACCGGCCGATATGATATAATTTTCCTGCGGCGGGCGCTCTCCGCCCCCATAACACCGATATAATACAAAAGGCGATACACGATGTCAAAAACACTTTCGGCAAACGAAGCATACGAGCTTCTTCGCGAGTACAACTCAGGTGATTTCCACCTTCTTCACGGCAGGATCGTCGGCGACGTCATGCGCTGGTACGCGGTCGAGCTCGGCTACGGCGATGAGGCCGAATTCTGGCAGACGGTCGGCATACTGCACGATCTCGACTTCGAGCGGTGGCCGGATCAGCACTGCGTAAAGGAGCAGGAGCTGATGCGGGAGAAGGATCTCGACGAGCGGCTGATCCGCGCCTGCGCCAGCCACGGATGGGGGATCACCGTTGACATAAAGCCGGAGCACGAGATGGAAAAGGTGCTGTACGCGGCGGACGAGCTGACCGGACTCATCGGCGCGGCGGTAAAGATGCTCCCGACGAAGACGGTGAAGGATCTCGAGCTGAAAAGCCTGAAAAAGAAATTCAAGGACAAAAAATTCGCCGCCGGATGCTCGCGCGAGGTGATCTCGGGCGGCGCCGGGCTTCTCGGCTGGGATCTCGACAAGCTGATGACGATGACGATCGAAGCGATGCGCGCTTCGGAAAACGCGGAATGATCCCCGCGCAAGGCATACGATGAAAGCACTGATCGCAATGTCGGGCGGCGTCGATTCCTCGGTCGCCGCAAGGCTCATGATCGATAAAGGATACGAATGCGTCGGCTGCACGATGAAGCTGTATGAGAACGAGGACGCGGGGCTCGGAAAGGACGGCGGCTGCTGCAGCCTGAGCGACACCGAGGACGCGCGGCTCGTCTGCTGGAAGCTCGGCATCGACCATTACACGATGGATTTCGGCGACGAGTTCCGGGAGAAGGTCATCGGCGACTTCATCGACTCCTATCGTCGGGGCGAGACGCCGAATCCCTGCATCGAGTGCAACCGCCACCTGAAATTCGACAAGCTCATCCGGCGCGCCGAACTGCTCGGCTGCGGCGTGATCGCGACCGGCCACTACGCGAGGATAGAGCGCGGGGGCGGAAGATACCGTCTTTTAAAGGCGGCTGACAAAACGAAGGATCAGAGCTACGTGCTGTACACGATGACGCAGGAGCTGCTTTCCCGCACCGTCTTCCCTCTCGGCGGCATAAGCAAGACCGAGACGCGGAGGATAGCCGAGGAGGCCGGCCTTATCACCGCCCGCAAGCGCGACAGTCAGGATATATGCTTTGTCCCCGACGGCGACTACGCCTCGGCGATAGAGCGCCTGACCGGGATAAAGAGCCCTCCCGGAGACTATATCGGAAAAGACGGCAAGGTCCTCGGGCGGCACAAGGGCGTGATACACTACACCATCGGCCAGCACAAGGGCCTCGGCATCGTGCAGGACGTGCCGCTCTACGTCACGGCGATAGATCCCACGGCTAACACCGTCACGCTCGGCGAGTCGGGCGAGCTCTTTTCGGATACATGCCGCGTCAGGAACGTCAACTGGATCTCCGGGATGCCGCCGGCATCGGCGATCCGATGCGGAGTAAAAGCGAGATACCGCCAGCCGGAGCAGCCGGCCGAAGTCGAGCCGCTGCCTGACGGCGGAGCCGTCATACGCTTCGATACGCCACAGAGAGCGCTTACCCCCGGCCAGTCGGCGGTCTTCTATGACGGCGACGAGGTCATCGGCGGGGGTAAGATAACGAGAGAGTGATAAAAGGAGCGCTTCCTTTCGGAAACGCTCCTTTTTGATTGTCTTATTACGCGATATCACTCGGCGTCGTCAAGGGTGATCACGTTCGTGATCTCGGCTTCGCCTTCAAGGTCGGCGAAGACGGTGACGAAGGAATAATTGGTGGGAGCGCCGGGATATACGACGCTGGACTCGCAGAGGATCTCGTAGATCTGACCGGCGACTGTCTGGCAGGAGAGAAGGGCGACCGGCTTGTAGTCGACGCCGAGGAGCTTGGAGGAAGCCTTCTCGAAGGCGGCCTTCACTTCATCGGTGAGCTCGGGAGTCTCGGGAGCGCCGACTCCGCCGTCGACCGGCTCATAGTCGATCCTTGTCGGGACTTCGGTGGCCGTGACTTCGGTCATTTCGGCGCCGCCCTCAAGGTCGGCGTAAACTTTGACGAAGCTGTAGGTCTCGCCCGAGCCGGGATTGGCCTTGCAGAGGAAGAGATAGTTCATGCCGGAGACGAGCTGCTGCTTTAAAAGGGCGACCGGAGCGTAATCCATGTCGACGGGCTCCATGGCCTTGTCGAAGATCGCCTTGAGCTCTTCGGTGACGACCGGAGACTCGGGATCGCTCCATCCGCCGGCTATGGGAGCGTCGCTCTTCGGCGGGATCTCGGCGTTGACGAAGTTATAAAGCATAAGAGCGACAGCCTTTCTCGGCGCATCGGCCTTCGGTGTGAGAGCGCCGTCGGTACCGGTGTAGACGCCGTAATCGGAGGCCCAGGTCATAGCTGGGACGGCCCACTCGGAGACGTCCGAAGCGTCGGAATAGGCGGACAGATCGCCGACGGGATCGGTCGAATAGCCGGGATAGGAGGCATATCTGTTGACTATCGCGGCGGCCTGCTCGATGGTGAGGGTGTCGTCGGGACGGAAGGTGCCGTCCTCATAGCCGAGGACGAAGCCGAGCTCGGAAGCCCAGTTGACATAAGGACCGTACCATGTGTCGGGCTCGACGTCGGAGAACTTCTTCTCGGAATATTTCTCGGTATCGGCGACGTTGGCGCGCCCGAGGACGGTGACGAACATGGCTCTTGTCATGGTCATGTCGGGGCCGAAGCGGATATCGTCGATGCCTTTGAAAAGCCCTTCGTAGAAGACGTATTTGGCGGCGTCGTAATACTTTCCGTCATCGGGAGATATGTCGATGAAGCGGAGAGAGTCATTCACGGACATAACCGAACCGAGTACGGTCATTACCGGGCCTTCCTCAAACTCTACCGGCACCAGGACGACATGCCCCAGAGTCTCTTCATCGCCGTCTTTCTCAGACGCGTAAGCGACGGCGTCCTCCTTGTTGTCAAAGAACGCGATATAGTCAATTTCGACCGAGTCGCCCTCTGACATTTCGCCGGAGGTGTTTCTCCACATCGGATCGAGACGGATGAAATCGCATGCGCCTTTCCAGTTCCACTCGTCGATCGGATCCACATTTTCGTCTCCCTTGAAGGTATTGACGGTATAAATGTTGGCGTTCGGAAGATACGCGACGTAGCTCTGCCATTCATCGGCATAAGGAACGATATCGATATGAGAGCATTCGGGGCCGGCAAGGGAGTGCTTGTCGCCGTCTGTAGACGCGAACAGTTCTACGGCAATGGACGGGGACGGATTTTTGATCCTTATCTTGACCCAGGCGATGGACTCGACGTCATCGATTTCCGTCTTGATCTTTATGTTGGGATCTCCGCCTTTGGCGGTGAAAACAACGCTGTCTTCGCCCATCTCGTACTCGAGAGATGAGGCGTCGTAAAGCTCTGTCTCGTCCTTTCCGAAATCCCAGAGCAATACCGGCTCGACGGCCGCGGCTTCTTCATCGCCGGCGAAAGCCGCTATGCTGCCGAACAGCGCCGAAGCGGCCATAACGGCAGACAAAAGAAGCGAAATGTACTTTTTCATGATGCTATCCTTTCGTTTTTTCCGCGCTTTTCCGCGGTTTTTTATATTATACCCCTTCCTGCGGCCGCAATCAAGATATATTTGGTTACTTTTTGCAAAAACTATAAAGGGGCTTCACGGTGAAGCCCCCTGATATACTGATAATCAGTGACGATTATTCTCCGACCGCGGCAAAAAGCTTCAGCTCCGAGAGCTGGAATACGCCCATTTCACCGGCAAGCTCCGTGACCTCAAGCTTATAATACTTGTAAGCCTCAGGCTCTTCGATAACGAAAAGATCGGAATTGAAATACGCCTTTTCCGGGAGTCCGGCGTTTTCAACGGTATCTATAACGGTCCATTCGTCGTCTTCGGAATTGCGGGCCGAAAGCGTCCACGTCTTGAAGTTGCGCTGCGGGAATTTGTCGGTATCGTTTCCCGTCATAATGATATAAGCGACGATTGCGGCAGGTTCCTTCATCGCCCATGTGAGAGTCACCGTTTTCTCACCGTTGTTGGCGGGATCGAAGCACCATTTTGTCGCGGGATTCTGATCGAACACGTTGGCGAAGCCTTCGTCGTCATATCCGGGAAGGACTGAATCGACGGAATCGGGATCGATATTGCTGTTGAGCGTGACGTATTTGTCTTCCTGAAGGCCGTCATATACGTAAAGCATATCGGCGACGAGCCAGCGCGGGCAGTCGTTCTTCGGAAGCAGATTCCCGTCCTGGCCGCCGTAGACTCCGGTAAACGCGGCCCATCTCATATCGGCGGCAGCCCAGTCGGATACGTCCTTGTTGTCGGCATAATCCTTCAGATCGGCATAAAACGCGGTATCTCTTCCGACAGAACGGGCATATCTGGCTATAATAGCCACAGCCTGCTCAACGGTGACCTTAACGTCCGGACGGAACGTCTCGTCCTCGTAACCGAGAACCACTCCGTTGTCGGCGGCCCATCCTACGGGAGCGGTATACCATGTCCCGTCCTCAACGTCGCTGAAGGCCGACTTTTCATATTTCGTCAGATCGGCTCCGGCAAGACGCGAGAGAACGGTTACGAACATAGCGCGCGTCATGGCCGTTTCAGGCTCGAAACGCGTATCGAAGGTGCCCTTGAAGAGACCGTTCACATAAGCGAACACGACGGCGTTGTAGTAGTCGGCGTCGAAGGCGACGTCGGCGAAGCGGACCCTGTTGCAGGCTTCCATCAGAGCGGTGAGATCGGGCATGGTGGTGTCGGTCTCGAACTCTACGGGAACGATCTCGCCGTCATCCTCGGCGGCGTAGGCGAGAGCGGCTTCCTTGCTGTCGAAGAAGGCGACGTAGTCGATCTCGACGGTATCGCCGTCGGACATCTCGCCGGAGGTGGCCTTCCACATCGGGTCGAGGCGGATGAACCTGCACTCGCCCTTCCAGTTCCATTCGGTTATCGCTTCCACGTTCTCGTCGCCCTTATGCTCTCTCACCGTGTAGATGTTGGCGTTCGGGAGATAGGCGATATAGGAGATGTACTCATCGACGTTCGGAAGGATGTCGATATGCGTGCACTCGGGTCCGGCGAGCGAGAAATTGTCGCCCTCGGTGGCGGCGAACATCTCGACGGCGATGGACGGGGACGGGTTCTTTATCCTGATCTTGACCCATTTGATGGTCTCGACGTCCTCGATCCCGGTGTCGATGTAGACGTACGGATCGGAGCCGGAAGCCGTGAATACGGCGCTGTCTTCCTTGATCTCATAGGTGTGGTTTTCATCGCGGAGCTTGAAGCTTTCGGTATCCTCTCCGAAATTCCACAGCAGAGTCGGCACGGCTTCGGTCTCGGCAGCGGCGGCATCCGCCGTGACCTCGGCGGCCTTGTCGGCGGTCTCGTCAGCTTTCGCCTCCTCGCCGTCGGCGAACACGGCTGTCCCGAATACCGAGCAGGCCATCATCGCGGCGAGGATAAGAGCAAGTCTCTTTTTCATGACATTTCCTCTCTCAAAAAAACTCATCTTTTCGCCCGTCGCCGGGCGTTTCAAACATTATATAACATTTTGACGGCTTTGTCAATGAACAAAACATTAATTATTCACAATCGGAAGTATTTTCACGCCGTCTCGATGGCGGCTGCGGCCTGGAGCTTGAGCTTCTCGACGGCGGCCTCGCGCATCTTGTATTTCAGTATCTTCCCCGCCGCGTTCATCGGGAAGGAATCGACGAAGTCGACGTATCTCGGCACCTTCTGCTTGGCCATATGGTCGAGGACGTACTTCTTTATCTCGTCCTCGGTGCATTCCTCTCCCTCCTGCAGGATGACGCAGGCCATGATCTCCTCGCCGTACTGCTTGTCCGGCACGCCGATGACCTGAACGTCCTTCACCTTCGGGTAGGTGTAGATGAAGTCCTCTATCTCCTTCGGGTAGATGTTCTCGCCGCCGCGGATGATCATGTCCTTTAAGCGCCCTGTGACCTTGTAGTAGCCGTCCGGCAAGCGGCGCAGCATGTCGCCCGAATGGAGCCATCCGTCCTTGTCGATGACGGCGGCGGTGGCGGCGGGCATCTTGTAGTAGCCCTTCATGGTGTTGTAGCCGCGGGAGCAGAACTCGCCGTCCTGATTGTCGCCGAGTGTCTCGCCGGTGGCGGGGTCAATGATCTTGCACTCGACGCCGAATATCGGCAGTCCGACGGTGTTGACCCTCTGCTCGATGGTGTCGGTGGTCTTTGACATCGTGGTCGCCGGGGAGGCCTCGGTCTGGCCGTACGTGATGCAGATCTCCGACATGTGCATCTTCTCGATGACCTCCTCCATATACTTGATCGGGCAGGGCGATCCGGCCATGATCCCGGTGCGCATATGGCTGAAATCGGTCGTCTCGAACTCCGGCACGTTCATCATGGCGATGAACATCGTCGGCACGCCGTGGAAGCAGGTGATCTTCTCCCTGTTTATGCAGTCGAGGCTCTTTCTCGGGCTGAACGCCGGTATCGGCGACATCGTGACGCCGTGCGTCATCGAGGCGGTCATCGCCAGCACCATACCGAAGCAGTGGAACATCGGCACCTGTATCATCATGCGGTCGGAGGTGGAAAGATCCATGCAGTCGCCGATGGCCTTGCCGTTGTTGACGACGTTGTAGTGCGTCAGCATGACGCCCTTCGGGAAGCCGGTGGTGCCGGAGGTGTACTGCATGTTGC
>CAMJPL010000047.1 GCA_946407735.1 uncultured Clostridia bacterium | reverse complement strand
GGTGGGAGTGATGGTGGCTTCGACGAGATCGGACGTGAGCTCGTTGAACTTGGCTCTGGTGAGAGTGGTCTCGAAGTGCTTCGGGCCGGTGGCGTCGGCGGTGATGAAGGGCAGGTTGATGTCGGCGGTGGTCATGCCGGAGAGCTCGATCTTGGCCTTTTCGGCGGCTTCCTTGAGTCTCTGCATAGCCATTCTGTCGCCCGACAGATCGATGCCGGATTCCTTCTTGAAGCTGTCGAGGATCCAGTTGATGATCCTCTGGTCGAAATCGTCGCCGCCGAGATGGGTGTTGCCGCCGGTGGCGAGAACTTCGAAGACGCCGTCGGAGATCTCGAGGATCGACACGTCGAAGGTGCCGCCGCCGAGGTCGTAGACCATGATCTTCTCGTCCTTCTCATCCTTGTCGAGACCGTACGCGAGAGCGGCGGCCGTCGGCTCGTTGACGATCCTCATGACCTCGAGTCCGGCGATCTTGCCGGCGTCCTTGGTGGCCTGACGCTGGGCGTCGGAGAAGTAAGCGGGGGTCGTGATGACGGCCTGAGTCACGGTGCTGCCCAGATAAGCCTCGGCGTCGGCCTTCAGCTTCTGGAGAATCATCGCGCTTATCTCCTGAGGAGTATAGGACTTGCCGTCTATATTGGCCTTGAAATCGGAGCCCATCTTTCTCTTTATCGAGATGATGGTGCGCTCGGGGTTGGTTATGGCCTGTCTTTTGGCTACCTGACCGACCATGCGCTCTCCGGTCTTGGAGAAGGCCACCACCGACGGCGTGGTGCGCGCGCCTTCGGGATTGGTGATGACAGTCGGCTCGCCGCCTTCATAAACGGCGACGCAGGAGTTGGTAGTACCGAGGTCGATTCCTATGATCTTTCCCATGATAATTTATATCCTCCGTGTATTTTTTTACTGTGTTGTATATTGTTATTCCGACGGAAGGAAAAAGCTCTTTTTATGAAAGAATTTTTCCTTTCCCCGGTCCCCCTGTCCCTTTTTTCCGAATATTTTCGGCAGTCAACGGACAGGGAAGTGATTTATCGCTTTCTTCTTTCTGTTTCCGAGCGCTTCTTTTTCCGCTCAGTTCGCGACCTGGACCATGGCGTAGCGAATAACCTTATCGCCCTTCTTATAACCCTTCTGAAGAACGGACGCAACGACATTCTTGCCCAGATTCTCATCTTCAATATGCATGACCGCATTGTGAAACAGCGGGTTGAACTCGCATCCCACGGCGTCTATCTCCTCGATGCCGAGCTTCTTGAGCGCCGACTCGAAGGATTTGAGCGTCATGTTCACGCCCTGACCGACCTTGTCGTCTGCGGGAGCGTCGGCTGTATAGGCGGCGGCGCGCTCGAGATTGTCGATCACCGGCAGTATCTGCTTTAATACGTCGGTATAGGCGTCGGCGTAGGCGCTGTCCTTTTCCTTTATCGAACGCTTGCGGTAGTTGTCGTATTCGGCGAGGGTTCGCAGGTGCCTGTCGGAGAGCTCGTCGAACTGCTTTTTGAGGCGCTCGTTCTCTTCTTTCAGGGCATCCGTCTCGGATACCGGAGCTTCCTTTTCGGCGTCCTTTGCGTCATCCGCCGCCGCGTCTTCGGCTTCGGCCCCGGCGCCGCCGTCAGGCGGGTTCTCGTCCTCTCCGAGCACGTCGTCTATGATCTCGTCCAGAGTATCGCTCCCGGCGGCGCTTTCTTTTTCTTCCCCGGCGGGAATATCGTCCATGCGCCCGGTCTTGTTCTCGTCATTCATTATTTCTGTTCTCCTGTGTTGTTGTCGCTGCCGCCGTGACCTTCCGGCAGCATGCCGATCTCGCCGGCCATATCCGTGATTTTGGAAGTCAGGTATTCGAGTGTGCTGACCACCTTCGGATAATCCATGCGCAGGGGGCCGATGACCCCGATCGCGCCGACCGGCCGACCGCTTACCTTGACTGTCTTGAACACTATCGTCGACGATTTCAGCACGTCGACTCTGTTTTCGGATCCGATATATATGTTCGTGCTGTCCCTGCTGCCCTCCGCCACAAGCCGGATGATGTCCTCCTTGCGCTCCAGCATGCCGAGCATGCCGCGCAGAAGCGACATATCGGAATACTCGGGATATTCGAGCAGGCGGTTGACTCCCTCGAAATCGACCTCGTCGTTGATCTCCGAGACGAACTCGTAGATGCACTTGATGACCGGGCTTATAAGAGGGGCCGCCCGTCCGGCGGAAGCCTCCATCTTCATGATGGTGGGGAGAGTGACATCATTTATGTCGACACCGCAGAGGAAGCGGTTGAGCGTCGTCTCCAGACAGCTCAGCGTCTCCTGATCTATCGGGGACTGTGTCCGTATCTCCTTGGTCGATACCGAGTTGCCGGCAGTCACCATCACCAGAAGGAAATCATACTCGCCGAGCATCAGCACGCGGAACATTACCACGCCGATCTTTCTCGGCTTCTGCCGTATCGCCACGCCGGTGTAATTGGTGAGCGCGCTCATGACCCCAGACGCGCGTTCGACGAGCTTGTCGAGCGCCGTCATGCGGGCGGTCAGAAGCGAGCTTATCACGCTCAGCTCGCCGGCGTTGAGCTTGTAGTCCTCCATGAGCGAATCGACGTAGAAGCGGTAGCCCTTTTCGCTCGGGACGCGCCCGGCGGAGGTGTGCGGCTGTTCGAGATAGCCCATCTCCTCAAGCTCCGCCATCTCGTTGCGGATGGTAGCGCTCGAAAGGGGAATCTGCTTATCCGTTGTCAGGAGCTTTGAGCCGACAGGCTCGCCGGTCTCTATATGCGCTTCGACGACGGCTTTGAGTATTATTTTTTTTCTTTCGGTTAATATCTTCCCGGCATCCGCCATTCCGGCGCATCTCCTTTCATTCGTTCATTAGCACTCGCATATGCCAAGTGCTAAATTCTGCATATAATATACCAGATTTCGCCGAGAAAATCAACAGTCAAAGTTGAAATAATTGTTAATAATATGTGTCTACCAGCGTTTGTGTTGATTTTATTACTGTGAGACTGCTAAAATATTAATTTTCGGGGCGTATCTTGCGATGTACCTCGCGTGATCATCCGCCGAGGACGGTGACGGCGCGGATGATCCGGATATCGGACACGGCCGAATTGACGTAAAATGTAAAAACTTTGGAAATATATCGGCTTATATTTGACTTTTGACGGATTTTGTTGTATAATCATAAATTGACAGCCGATTTTTACAATAACGGAGTTAATTCTGATAATTGCTTTGCTCAGACAAAGCAGCTGTTCAAATAACATAGTTATTCAAATAACGCAGTTATTCAAATCCACGGAGTTATCCGATGCAGAAGTTTTTTGTCCGGGCATGCGATATAGAGAACGGTCTCGTAACCGTAAAGGGAAGCGACGGCCGGCATATTTCAAGGTCTCTGCGCATGGCGAAGGGCGATCCCGTCACCGTCTGCGACATGCAGCGGCGGGAATACGACTGCGTAATCGAGGATTTCACGGGACAGGATAAGACCGACGTCGTGCTGAGGATAATCGCTGAGCGCGATACCGACACCGAGCCGCCGTGCTCTGTGACGGTGTATCAGGCGCTTCCGAAGTCGGATAAGATGGATATCATCGTCCAGAAGGCCGTCGAGCTCGGAGCCGCCCGCGTCGTCCCGGTGATCACTGAAAGGATAGTCAGCCGTCCCGATGAGCGTTCGGCCGACAAAAAGCTCGAGCGCTGGCACCGCATCGCGAAGGAAGCGGCCGTGCAGTGCGGGCGGGGACTCGTCCCGGAGATCGGCGGATTCGCGCAGTTCGGCGAGGCGCTGGATCGGATGTCAGAAGCCGATGTTTTCTTCCTCTGCTATGAGGGTGAGAATGTAAGGCCCCTGCCGGAACTCATCTCCGGTGTGAAGGGCGGAAATATCGCCTTCATGATCGGAGCCGAGGGCGGTTTTTCATCCGCCGAGGCGGATGCCGCCGCCGAAAGAGGCATACCTCTCGCCGGTCTCGGAAAAAGGATACTCAGATGCGAGACGGCGTCGGGATTCGTCCTTTCCTGCCTCGCGTACGAGACCGAGCTTCGCGGCGGGCCGGAAAGCCGATAAAAAAGGATCAATTACAGTAAACCCGGGCGCGTCCCGGGAGTCGTTTGGAGTGATATAATTTGTCAAGCGTGCGTGCCAACAGAAAAAACATAAAGACGGATAAAGCCGGGGACAACATCGTTTCCCGGATGCTTATCGTATTTGTCATCTGCATAGGTCTTCCGATCTTCCTCCTTATGAATAAGGGAGGACCGATCGAAAGAGCAATCGTCGTCGGAAGCCAGCCGTGGCTGACGATCGCCGCCGCCGTGCTGTTCATAGCGGCGCTCGTCTGGTATATCGTACGTCTCCCGAAGAAAGAGGAGGAGAGCGGGAAGATATTCAGCTCGTCGGCTATCCTCATCGCCGCCGCCGTCCTGCTCGCCGTCAGCGTTTCGTACCGCTTCCTCGGCACGTATCTTGTCTGCGGATTCCTTCTGACGGTCATGATGCTGTCGCTCACCTATCATTTCTATCCGGCTTCCGCTGTCTGGCTGACTGTCTTCGCGTCGGTCGGAGCCGCGCTCGTGATCGCCGCGAGATCCCCGCTGTCCGGCGGGCTGTTCACCGTCATCGCGATCATCGGCAAGATCCTCGCCTTCGTATGGCCGGTCTGCGGAGCGCTCATCGCTCTCTCGGTGAAAAAGAAGGGCGGCTCGCTGAAGAACGGGCTTCGTGTATTTGAAAATGACGAGTCGGCTCTACCGTTCGTCATCGTCGGAGCCGTCTGCGTCGTCGGAGCCGCTGTCGCCTGTCTGTTCAGCAGCTTCGCGCCGTGGTGCGCCGCCGCTGTCGTGGCCGTTTATATCGTGTTCTTCGTCATCGTTTCGGTGAAGAAGGTAAAGTAAGACCCAAAAAAGATCACTATGAAAACAGCCGTCGGAGCATGAGCCCGGCGGCTGTTTGATTTAATACTATAAATGCAAGGTTCGCTTGGCGCACTGCGCTTGGCTTACGTAGGAGAAAATGAAAAGGATGGATCGATTCCATCCTTTTTCTTTTTTGCGATTCTATCTGTTTTCCGGTGAGTTCAGGTATTCGTCTCTCAGGGCAGACAGGTGATTTACGATGTCCTTGTTCCAGGATATGATCTTCGGCAGATCTTCACACGGGAACTCCGGGCACAGACCGCAGAACCTGACGCTGTGCCTTTTGACGCATGCGTGGATCCTGCAGACGCCGGACTCGGCCCATTCGGGAACACGGCCGTCCGCTTCGATGCATCCGGGACAAAGACCGTCCTTCTTTTTGGTGCATCCGACGCAGCATTCACCGCACGCGGTGATGGTGCTGAAATCTGTCATGACGTCCCCCTCATTAATAAACGGCTGTCATGTCTTGGGTTTCATTTGAGCATCCCGCCGACGATATCCGCAGCGGCAGCGAGCGCTTCCCCTATCTTCGACGCGTCTCCGGCGCCGCCCATGGCGGAATCGGGACGACCGCCGCCCTTGCCTCCGGTGACGGCGGCTACGGCTTTAAGGATATTTCCGGCATGAGCGCCGGCCTGAACGGCATTCTTGCCGCAGACGGTGATGATCTGAGTCTTGTCGCCGTTCTGGAGCGTAAGGACCGCGACTATGTCGGGAGCCTTCGCTTTCAGGCTGTCACCGAGGGCTCTCGCCGCGTCGGTCGACATTCCCTTGAGCTGTCTGCACGCCAGTCTGACGGCGCCGATCTGCTGGGCAGAGCCGATGATCTCGTCGGTCTGACCGGACGCCAGCTTGGAGTTCAGCTCCTCGATGGTATGGTTGGCGGTGCGGACGTCGTTCATGACGACGGCGGCGCGCTTGGCTATGTCGGCGGGAGAGGCGGCCTTGAGCTCTTTCGCAGTATCGGCGATGAGGCCGTCGCGCGAATTGAGCAGGTCGATGACGCCGAATCCGGTCACGCCGGTGATGCGGCGGACTCCGGCGGCGACGGACGCCTCGCCGGTGATGCGGAAGAGGCCGGCCTTCGCGGTGTTGTCGAGATGCGTGCCTCCGCAGAGCTCGGCGGAGTAATCGCCCATCTTCACCATGCGGACGACCTTGCCGTATTTCTCGCTGAACAGCGCCATCGCGCCCTGCTTCTTTGCGGTCTCTATGTCGGTCTCGACTGTCTTGACGGGATCGCCCTTCAGTATCTCGGTGTTGACTTCGTTTTCGACGGCCTTGATCTCTTCCGGCGTCATGGCCTGGAAGTGGCTGAAATCGAAGCGGACCTCATGCTCGTCCACATACGATCCGGCCTGCTCGACATGGCTGCCGAGGACGCGGCGGAGAGCCGCCTGCAGCATATGAGCGGCGGAGTGGTTGCGTTTGATGGCGGCGCGCCTGTCGGAGTCGATGGAGGCGGTCACGGTGTCGCCGACGCGAAGAGAGCCGCTTTCGATGGCGCCGATCATCATGTAGACGCCGTCGTGCTTCTTGGTGTCGCTTACGCGGACTTTGGTGGTGTCGTTTACGAGCATGCCGGTGTCGCCGACCTGACCGCCGCCTTCGCCGTAGAACGGCGTTTTGTCGAGGACGATGACGGCCTTGCCGGTCTCGGTGACGTCGGAGGCCTCGATCTTGTCGACCGGCTCGTTGTCGGACGAGTCGATGATGGCGAGGACCTTGCAGTTTTCGGTGGTTTCTTCGGTATATCCGGTGAATTCGGTCTTTTCTATGTCCTTTAGGTACTCGAAGCTTTCGCCGACCCAGCTGAAATCGCCGAGGGCGGCGCGGGCGGCTCTGGCGCGCTCCTTCTGCTCGGTGAGCAGCTTCTGATAGCCCTCGTCGTCGACGGAGAGATTCTGCTCGGCGGCGATCTCGCGGGTGAGGTCGATGTTGAAGCCGTAGGTGTCGCTCAGCTTGAAGACGTCGTCGCCGGAGAGGGTATCGCGTCCGGCGGCCTTCGCGTCCTTTATCATGCCGGCGAGGATGTCGAGACCGGCGTCGATGGTGTCGGCGAAGCGCTCCTCCTCGATCTTCATCAGCTTCTTGATATATTCGCCATTCTCGGTGAGCTCGGAATACTCCGGGTAATTCTCATGCGCGACAGTATCGACGACGTCGTGGAGGAAGGTGCCATTTATGCCGAGCAGGCGTCCGTGACGGGCGGCGCGGCGGATCAGACGGCGCAGGACGTAGCCACGTCCCTCGTTCGATGGAACGACGCCGTCGGCGATGAGGAAGGTGGAGGCGCGGACGTGGTCGGTGATGACGCGGAGAGAGATGTCGGTCTTCGGGTCGTCGCCGTAGTTCACTCCGGCGATCTCCGAGATCTTCTTCATTATGTTGCGGACGGTGTCGGTCTCGAAGAGGTTGTTCACGCCCTGCATGATGCAGGCCATGCGCTCGAGGCCCATGCCGGTGTCGATGTTCGGCTTGGCGAGAGGGGTATAGCCGCCCTTGCCGTCGCCGTCGAACTGCGTGAAGACCAGGTTCCAGAATTCCATGTAGCGGTCGCAGTCGCATCCCGGCTTGCAGTCGGGCTTGCCGCAGCCGTATTCGGGGCCGCGGTCGAAGTAGATCTCGGAGCAGGGGCCGCAGGGGCCGGAGCCGATCTCCCAGAAATTGTCCTCCTTGCCGAGGCGCACGATGCGCTCATCCGGCACTCCGGCTTCGTTCATCCAGATGTCGTGAGCCTCGTCGTCGTCCTGATAGACGGTGACCCAGACCCTCTCCTCGGGTAGCTCGAGGACCTTCGTGACGAATTCCCACGCCCAGTTGATGGCCTCGTGCTTGAAGTAGTCGCCGAAGCTGAAGTTGCCCAGCATCTCGAAATACGTGCCGTGGCGCGCCGTGATGCCGACGCGCTCGATGTCGGGAGTGCGGATGCACTTCTGGCAGGTGGTCATGCGGTGGCGCGGTGGCTCAAGCTCGCCGGTGAAGTACTTTTTCAGCGGCGCCATGCCGGCGTTGATCAGAAGCAGGGACTTGTCGTTTATCGGCACGAGCGGGAAGCTCTTGTGGCGCAGGCAGCCCTTGGACTCATAAAATGAGAGAAATTTCTCGCGAATATCGTTGAGCGATGTCCATTCCATGGTATTCGGCCTTCTTTATTGATGATAAAATGTTATAATTAACATTATTATATCACAACGGAGGCTTGATGTCAAGCGGGAAATTATGTACGCCGTATAGCCGCTAAGCGGGATACCGATGAAATAAAAAATCTCCTCGGCGGATTATACCGCCGAGGAGGCGCGAAGCGTCAGTTTTTCTCTTCACCCTACTCCGTCGTCCTTTTCCGGCATCTCGAACATCGCTCTCGCCTCTCGCTCACGCTTCTCCTGCTCGAGGGACCTTCCGAAATGCTTTTTCACGCATTCGGTCAGCAGATATTCGATCTGGCCGTTGATCGAGCGGAAATCGTCCTGCGCCCAGCGGTTGAGCTGCTCCCAAAGCTCGGGGGAAAGGCGCAGCGGGATCGTCTTGCGCGGATCCGGCTTTTTCTTGTCTTCAGGCATGGCTCACATCCGTTTCAGAGGCGGCCGTCAGTATATGCTGCCGCTGTTGACGACGGGCTGCGCGTCCTTGTTTCCGCAGAGGACGACCAGAAGATTCGACACCATCTGGGCCTTGCGCTCGTCGTCGAGGGTGGTGATATGCTCCTCGTCGATCTTGTCGAGGGCCATCTGCACCATCGAGACGGCGCCCTCGACGATCATCTTGCGGGCGTCGATGACGGCGGAGGCCTGCTGGCGCTGGAGCATGACGGCGGCGATCTCGGGAGCGTAGGCGAGGTAGGTGATGCGGGCTTCGATTATCTCGAGTCCGGCGTAGGAGACCTTCTGCTGGATCTCGTCGCGTATGCGGGAGACGACGGTCTCGGAGCTGCCGCGGAGCGAGCCGTCGTCGGCCACGCCGTCGCCTGTGGTATCGACGTTAGGGGCGACGTCGTAGGGATATATCCTTACCACGTTGCGAAGGGCGCTGTCGCACTGCAGCGAGAGGAATTCCTTGTAGTTGTCGACGTTGAACACGGCCTTCGCGGTGTCGGTCACCCTCCACATGACGGCTATGCCGATCTCGATCGGGTTGCCGAGGCAGTCGTTGATCTTCTGCTTGCTGTTGTTCAGCGTCATCACCTTGAGCGGGATCTTGTAGTTCGGGACTTCCGCGGCGTTCGGCGACGGAAGGTCTGACTTTACGTCGCCTGATTGTCCGAGCCTGGTCTTGGCGGCCGGATTGTAGACGGAGGTGAAGGGGTTCACCCAGTAAAGACCCTCGCCTCTCAGCGTGCCGTAGTAGCGGCCGAAGAGCGTCAGCACGAGCGCCTCGTTCGGTCTGATGGTCTTGAGGCCGACGAGAAGGATTATCATGACGGGCATCAAAAGGCAGCCGATCGGCATGAGCACGGCGAGCCAGACGACGGACAGATCGCTCAGCACTCCGCCGGCTACGATAAGCGCGGTCGACAGTATCAGCCCGAGGATCCCGAGCAGCAGCATGCCCATGCCGCTTTTCGCGGGAGCCGGAGTCTCACGGACGTCGTTTTTGATCATCTCTGCATTGTTGTTTGACATTGACGAGTACCTCATGTATCGTTTGATATCATTGTGATATCATTTTAGCACATAATCGTCTCCGAGTCAAGAGACTTGAGACGAATTTACAAATCCGCAACAAACCAGAGCGGGGCAATATGTAAATTTTCATGATATCCATTGACAAACACGGCGCAGCGTGTTATAATATAGTGCTGTATAAATCGCGCTTGAAAGGAGCGGATGGGATGAAGATCGATCTGAAGCCGATCATCAGCGGTCAGACGGACAAAATACCGGTTGACTGTATGATCGATATTATCCCCGAGGCCGCTCCGGACGATGTGGTCTTCGGCGGCCCGGCGGCCGTCAGAGGGGAGATCCGCGGCAGCGACAGATATATGTATCTGAGAGCTGACGTGACCGTTCCGTACACTACCAGATGCGCAAGGTGCCTGAAGGATGTGAGCCGTGACTTCACGGCCGTCATCGACAAGCCCGTAGCGCGCGCCGGCAGTCTTGAGAACGAGGACAGCGACGATTACATCATCGCCGAGAACAACGAGCTGACGCTCGATATCCCGGTGCTTGACTGCGTCGTGCTCGAATTCCCCATGCGTGTGCTGTGCAGCGAGGACTGCAGGGGCCTGTGCCCCAAGTGCGGCAAGGATCTTAACGAAGGCGACTGCGGATGCGATCTGCGCGAACCCGATCCGCGCCTCGCGGTGCTGGCTCAGCTGCTCACCGATCCAGACGCCGAAAACGACAATAAATAATGTAAAAAAATCTGAGCGGAGGTAATAGAGATGGCTGTACCGAAGAGAAAAGTCTCGAAGGCGAGAAGAGACAAGAGACGCTCCAGCACCTGGAAGCTGGACGCTCCGGCGCTTGTTCGCTGCCCGAAATGCGGTGAGTTCAAGCTTGCGCACCGTGTGTGCAAGTTCTGCGGCACCTATGACGGCAAGGCTATCATCGCGCCTGCCGACTGAGTCGGACGGCGGGACGCCGGAAACTGGCGTTCGATGATATCACCTATACCACGGACGCGATCACGGTCGCGTCTTTACTTTTATGACAGCGGCCGCCGGAGGAGGGGACATGCCTGAGATCGTTTCCGTCGACAGACGCTCCCCCGCCGAAAGAGCCGGCATAAAGCCCGGCGACTGGCTGCTCGACATCGACGGGCATCAGATAAACGACGTCCTGGACTACAATTTCCGCATCACCGAAAGGAAGATAACCGTCCGCTGCCACAGGGGACCGGATATACTGACCTTCGTGATACGGAAGGACCGCTACGCCGATCTCGGGCTGAATTTCAGCGATTATCTGATGGACAAACAGCGCAGATGCTCGAACAAGTGCATCTTCTGTTTCATAGATCAGAACCCCTGCGGCATGAGGGAAAGCGTCTATTTCAAGGACGACGACTCGAGGATGTCCTTCCTGTCGGGCAGCTACGTCACGCTGACGAATATGACCGACGCCGATCTCGACAGGATATGTCAGATGCATCTCTCCCCGATAAACGTGTCGGTGCACACCACCGATCCAGAGCTCCGGGTAAAGATGATGGGCAATCCGAGAGCCGCCCTTATCATGGGTCAGCTGAAAAAGCTGGCCGGTGCCGGGATAAAGCTCCACTGTCAGATAGTCTGCTGCCGGAATATAAACGACGGCGAGGCTCTCGAAAAGACGATGTCCGATCTTGCCGCGCTGTACCCGGCTGTCGAATCGTGCGGCATAGTCCCGTGCGGGCTGACGAAATACCGCGCAGGTCTTCCGTACATCGAGCCGTTCGACACCGAATCGTCGGCCGGGCTCGTAAGGCAGGTCGAGGCTTTCGCCGACAGGATGTATTCAGAGCACGGCGAGCATGTCTTTTTCGTAGGGGACGAGGCTTATGTCAAAGCCGCGCTCCCGCTCCCGCCGCCCGGGTATTATGAGGGCTTCCCGATGATCGAGGACGGCATAGGAGGCATGGCTTCGCTCGAGGAGGAGGTCGTCTCCGTCCTTAAATGTCTGTCGGAGGACGAGCGCCGGACGGTCCGCGATGTTTCCATCGCGACCGGGGAAGCCGCCTTTGAGTTTATAAAAAGACTGACTGAGACGGTGAAGGAGGCCGTACCCGGCCTCCGCTGCTGGGTATATCCCGTCAGGAACGATTTTTACGGCGGCGGGGTCACCGTTGCCGGACTTATAACCGGAGGGGACATAATCGCTCAGCTGAGGGGGAAGGAGCTCGGGGACGAGCTCCTGCTTCCCGCCGTTGCGCTGAGGTTCGAGAGGGACAGATTCCTCGACGATATGACTCCGGACGACATCAGCCGCGAGCTCGGCGTCATGGTCAGCTTCGCCGAGAACAGCGGCGACAATTTTGTCGGCAGGCTTCTCGGACGCGGCTGACATCCGCCCACAAACACACATTCAATACAGATAATGAAACCCATAATTGCCATCGTCGGGAGACCTAATGTCGGCAAGAGCACTCTGTTCAACAAGATAGCCGGGAAGCGGGTGTCGATAGTCGAGGACACGCCCGGTGTCACGAGGGACAGGATATACTATGAGGTCGAGTGGAACGGCCGCGAGCTGATCATCGTCGACACCGGCGGCATCGAGCCGAAGACCGATTCGCAGATGCTTAAGTATATGCGCAGGCAGGCCGAGATCGCCGTCGAGAATTCCGACGTCATAGTTTTTATCTGCGATATCGAGGCGGGACTCACCGCCGACGACAGGGAGATCGCACAGCAGCTGAAAAAGAGCGGCAAACCGGTCATATGCTGCGTGAACAAGATCGACAAGGCCGGTGATCCTCCGCCGGAGTTCTACGAGTTCTATGAGCTCGGCTTCGAAAACGACCCTATCCCGCTTTCATCCATGCACGGCACCGGCACCGGAGACCTCCTCGACCTCGCGGTCGAGCTTTCGCCTCCGCCCGAGGACGAGCCGGAAAAAGAGGAGGGACGTATCGCCGTAGCAGTCATCGGTCATCCGAACGTCGGGAAATCGTCGCTTGTGAACCGCGTCGTCGGTTCCGAGCGGCTGATCGTCTCCGATGTGGCGGGCACCACCCGCGACGCGATCGACGTCGACGTCGACAACGAGTGGGGACGCTATACCTTCGTCGATACCGCCGGCATGCGCCGTCAGAGCAGAGTTGACGACGGCATCGAGTACTACTCGGTCTTAAGGGCCAAGATGGCCGTCGACCGCGCCGACGTATGCCTTATCGTCGTCGACGCTCTTGAGGGGATAACCGAGCAGGACGCGAAGATCGCCGGCATAGCCCACGAGGCGGGGAAATCGTCGATAATCGTGGTCAACAAATGGGATCTCGTCGAAAAAGAGACGAAGACGATGGACGATTATACCGCCCATGTCCGCGACAAGCTGTCCTTCATGTCGTACGCTCCCGTCATGTACGTCTCGGCCCTCACCGGGCAGAGATGCGAAAAGCTGTACAGGGCGATAAACGATCTTGAAGCCGAGGCGAATACCAGAGTCACGACCGGAAGGCTGAACGACATGCTCACCGACGCTATAATCCGCGTCCAGCCGCCGTCCGACAAGGGCAGGAGGCTCAAGCTGTACTATATCACACAGACCGGCATAAAGCCCGCCACCTTCGTCGCTTTCGTCAACCGTATAAGCCTGTTCCACTTCTCCTATCAGAGGTATATCGAGAATCAGATAAGAGAGGTGTTCGGGCTGAAGGATATCCCGATAAGGATGATCTCGCGCCAGCGCGGCGAAAAAGCCGACGGCGAGCTTTGAGAGGTGATATTCATGTCGCTTGAGACAATAATGGACGCCGGGCTGTTCGGTCAGCTGACCAACTCCACCCACCACCTGTTCTTCTGGATCGCCGGATACGTCGTCTGCGCCGTCGCCGGATATTTCCTGGGCTGCCTGAATTTCGGGATAATCATCAGCAGACATATGTATCATGAGGACGTGAGGTCGTTCGGCTCGGGCAACGCCGGGACGACGAACATGATGCGCACCTACGGCAAAAAGGCGTCGATCCTCACCTTCCTCGGCGACGGTCTCAAGGCTGTCGTCGCCGTGCTCGTCGGATTCCTTCTGAGCGGATATTCGGGCGGCTTCGTCGCCGCGCTGTTCTGCGTGATCGGACACGCCTTCCCGTGCTTTTACGGCTTCAAGGGGGGCAAGGGCGTCGCAACGACGGCCTTCGCCGTACTCGTGCTGAACTGGAAGACCTTCCTCGTTCTTATAATACTGTTCATCATCATCGTCGCCTTCACAAAGTATATAAGTCTCGGATCGGTCATGTGCCTGGCGATCTACCCGTTCCTGCTGTTCAGGCTGTCGGGCAACGCCCTCGACCCGATATCGCTGGTGTCCGCGATACTGACGTCGGCGGTCATAATCTTCCTTCACAGGGAGAACATCAACCGTCTGTGGCACGGACAGGAAAACAAATTCAGCTTCAAGAAATCGAGAAAGCCTGAGGAGACAGCGAAGGCTTCCGAGACGTCGGCATCCGGCAAACAGGACAGCTCGAAATGACGGATCATCCGGCGTCTTGCCGGTATTTTCTGATAAACATGGGGATCTCCCCGCGGATAAAACAACTATGAAACAGGTCGAACAGATCGCGCAGCGCATCCGTGAGCTGCGCGGGATAATGGATATACCGAAGGAGAAGATCGCCGATGTCATCGGCGTAGACGTAGCCGAATACGAGGCCTACGAATCCGGCGGCACCGATATTTCGGTGGGGAAGCTGTACGCCATAGCCGGAGCGCTTGACGTCGATCCGACGGTCCTGCTCACCGGCGAAGCCCCGAGGATGGTCGATTATACCATCGTAAGGCAGGGCAGAGGCGTTGCCGTCCAGCGGCACCCGGGGTACAGGTTCACCAATCTCGCCTATAATTTCGTCGGCCGTCAGATGGAGCCGATGATCGTCTCTCTCGATCCCGCCGATTCCCGCCCGGAGCTTTTGAGGCACGACGGGCAGGAGTTCAATTACGTCCTTGAAGGCACGGTCGCCGTGACGCTCGGGGACAGGGAGCATATCCTCGAGGCGGGGGACAGCATTTATTTCAATCCGCGCATCCCGCACGGCCAGCACGCCGTCGGAGACAAGCCGGCGAAATTCATGACGATCATCAACGAGATAGCGATAGAGAAATAACGGCGCCGCACAAATCCGGTATTCGCCGCTGTTTCCGGCGATGATCCAAAGGAATATCCTTATGAATTTTTTGTCAAGATACCTCGATAGAACCGAATTCGACAGTTATGAGGACTTCATCGCGGGATATAAGCTGAACGTCCCGCGGGAGTTCAATTTTGGATATGATATAGTCGATGGCTACGCCGCACAGTGCCCGGACAAAAAGGCGCTGCTACGGTATTCCATCGACGAGAACGACGTTTCGCACATAGAAGAATACACCTTCGCCGAGATGAAGGAGCTGTCCGACCGATGCGCCAACGCGCTCCGCTCGCTCGGCGTCAGGAAGGGCGACTCGGTGCTCATGATGCTGAAGGAAAAGCCCGAGGTGTGGATAGCGCTCACGGCTCTGATAAAGCTCGGCGCCGCCGCCATCCCCGCCACCTTCCAGCTCATGCCGGAGGACATAGTCTACCGCTGCCGCGCGGCTTCGGTGCGGCTCATCCTTCATGTCGACGACGAGCAGCTGACAAAGCACGTCACCGACGCGCTCCCGGAGTGCGAAACGGTAATCGGGCGCGCGGTCGTCGGCGACAATATCCCGGAAGGCGCCGCCGATCTCAGACAGATGATAAGGGAGGCGTCTCCCGAGCTCGAACGCGTTCACACCGACAACGACGACACGATGCTGATGTATTTCAGCTCCGGCACGACAGGCATGCCGAAGCTGATCCAGCACGACTTCACATATCCTTTAGGCCATATCACGACGGCGAAATACTGGCAGCACGTCGAGGACGACGGCCGGCATTTCACCTATTCCGACTCGGGATGGGCGAAATTCGCGTGGGGAAAGAGCTTCGGTCAGTGGATATCCGGCACCGAGCTCGTCACCTTCGACGTCCCCGGACGCTTTGACCCCGCCAAGCTGCTCAGGATGATAAACGAGGTCAGGCTGACCACCTTCTGTGCTCCGGCGACTGTCTACCGATACCTCATAAAGGAGGATATGTCCGGCTGCGATTTCAGCTCGATCCACCACTGCTGCACGGCAGGAGAGCCGCTGAACCCGGCGGTTTTTGAGCGCTTCAAAGAGCAGACCGGGCAGGAGATATACGAGGGCTTCGGTCAGTCGGAGGGCTCGGTCCTGTTCGCGAACTTCGGATGGGATCCGATAAAGCTCGGCTCGACCGGCAAGCCGTCGCCGCTGTATCATTTAGATCTCGTCGATGAGGACGGAAGATCGGTCGAGGACGGAGTCGTCGGCTCGATCGTCATAAAGGACACCGATACCTGCCGCCCGACCGGCCTGTTCAGGCGCTATTACAACGATCCCGAGGCCATGGCCCATTCATGGCCGGGGACGGTCTACAACACCGGCGACATGGCATGGCGCGACAGCGACGGCTATTATTGGTTCGAGGGGCGCAACGACGACGTCATCAAATGCTCCGGCTACCGCATCGGCCCGTTCGAGGTCGAATCGGCCCTCATGACGCATCCGGCGGTGCTGGAATGCGCCGTAACGGCGGTGCCGGATCCCGACAGGGGACAGGTCGTCAAGGCGTCGGTCGTTCTCGCCAGAGGCTATACCGCCTCGGAGGATCTGAAAAAGGAGCTCCAGAATCACGTCAAGAACACGACGGCTCCGTATAAATATCCGAGAGTGCTCGAATTCGTCACCGAACTGCCGAAAACGACCTCCGGCAAGATAAGGCGCGCCGAGATCCGCCGCCGCGATATGGAAAAATACCGCGCGGCTCAGAAAAACGGCGGCTGAAATGTTTGCGAAATTGTAAAATCATTTCCAAATCCCCTGCCAAATCGGATAAAGCGGTTGCAATCTTCGCCGATTTGTGATATAATATAACTTATCATGCGAATCGACAGCCGTCCCGCGATTGCCGTGAGGCATCCGCGCCCGGACGACATCGAATATACTCGAAATCATCATTTGGAGATGCTACTGAAATGAAATGCGAAATCTGCGGAAAGAGCGTAAGCTTCGGCCATAACGTCTCTCATTCCAATCGTAAGACCCAGCGTATGTACAAGCCGAACATCCGCCGCATCCGCGTCGTTGAGAACGGCACCCCGAAGACCGTATATGTCTGCGCCCGCTGCCTCCGCTCCAACAAGGTGCAGCGCGCCGAGCTTAAGATCAAAGCCGTCGCTCAGACCGAGAACGTCACCGTCGAGGCTATCGAGGACGTCATCGTCGATTCCGAGGCTCCGGCTGAGGAGATCGCCGAGGCCGTAGAGGCCGCTGCCGAGGACACGGCCGAGACCGAGGCTGAATAAGTCTGAAAAACAAAACATCTGCGGGCGGGAGCTGTTCCGCCCTTGATGTGTTTATCGGGCGGACAGGCCGCATATCCGTCCGGTATTTCGTTATGTCCCGATTTATGAGCGTGATTTGTATTTTATGTCTCACGGTATCATTCTGATCAGCGAAAAGGCGCCGCCCCGCGTCATACGCGCTCTGCAGCGGTACGGCGAGGTCAGGCTGCTGCCGCCTTACGAGCGGCTTCCGGCTCCCGTCATGTCGCACTGCGATATGCTGATGTGCCGCTGCCGGGGCAGACTGTTCGTATGGCATGAGTATTTCGCCGCCCATCAGGAGCTCTTTGACGGCGTCCCGGACGCCGTCAGACCCGTCTCCGGCAAGCCGTCCTATCTTTATCCCGGCGATATCGGGCTCGATCTGCTGACCATGCTCGGTGACAGTCTATGCTTCGGGCATGAAACGGCGGCGGATGAGGTCAGGCGGGATATAGAGGAAAACGGCGGCAGGTTCGTGCCGGTCAGGCAGGGCTATACGAGATGCTCCGTTCTCAAGGTGACGGACGACGCCGTCATAACGGCAGATGAGAGCATAGCCCGTGAGACGGCGAAAAGGAATATCGACACGCTCGTCATCTCGCCCGGCGGCATCGCGCTCGAAGGGTACGATCACGGCTTTATCGGCGGCGCTTCCGGCAATATAGACGGGAAAATCGTCTTCTTCGGCGACCTTTCTTCGCACAGGGACGCGCGGCAGATATCCGAATTCATAACAAAGCACGGCATGTCGGCGGTTTCGCTGCGCGACGGGGAACTCTTCGATCTCGGCGGGATGTATTATTATGAAGACACGCATATCCCGCAGGCAAGGACCGGATATAAGGTAAACAACGGCATCCGAGGCTCGTCCGATAAGGATGACTTCTGGAACATCGATATGGTCGCTCCGAAAAAGCGGCTGACCGGTTTTTCGAACAATACCGACGCTGTCCTGATCGAGCTTCCGTCTGTGAACTCGCGCGATACGTCTGAGCGCCGGCGCGAGATCGTCGACGCCGCGGTGAGCGCCGGACTCGAGCGGGTACGGCAGCGGCGTGAGCAGATCGGCTCGCGCGGCAGCACGCCGTCCGAAACCATGTCGGCTTCTGTGCCGAAAAGGACCGAACCGTCGAATGATCCCCCGATATCGGAATACAAACCGGACAATCCTCTGATAACATCGGTCTCCGTGATGCAGTGGCATACGCGCTATACCTTCTACGACCGCTTCGCGGCGGACGCGGAAAGGTATTTTGACGCCGCGCCGCCGCCGCACGCCTCCCCGACGCCATTCTTTTCATATATGCCGCAGTACAGCCAGATGGACAGAAGACAGCTGGCCTGGTATCTCGCCTGGCGCGGGATGGTGAGAAACGGTGAATATCCGGAAACCGATTTTTCGTATATAATGCTCCTTATCGCCGAGACGGTGAACCTGCCTCATCTGATAACGCCGAAGGACGGGCTGAATCTTCTCACGGCGGTATGGATAAACTACCGCTCCGTATTCGAAAAGCTTGACGGGATCATGACCGAAACGGTCACCGACTGGTGCCTGATAAACGCCCTCGATCCGCCTGTTTCCGCTCTCGGAGGGGACGTATCGGCCGCGGCGGTGAAGATCTCGCGCTTCCCGGAATTCTGGCAGGCGTCGGGCGCAAAGGACGTGAGCAGCGCGGCAGTGGAGTATCTTATACGCCGCTGCTCGAAATACGATTACCGAAGAAGCAAGTTCTATATCGGCGGTGACGACAAAGTCCGCTCCGTCTATGACAGGGATATAAAGGGAGCTGTCGCCGCCGCGTACGAAGCAGGCGCTCTCGGCTCGGTCAGGTGCGGCGAGGTGCCGTATTCGAGATCATCGTACGCGAATATAAGCTGCGCGTGGAAAAATCACAGGCGCATCGCCGTCAGATATCTCCGTTTCGACGCGTCTGCCGACGTCTGCGCCGCGGTGTCCGACGCCGTCAGATACGCCGAGAACAAGGTGCGGGCTCTGACCGGCGTAAAGGCGCGTCTGGGAGTCAGGCCTTCGGACGCTCTTAGCGCTCCGATAGACGCGTATTTCGCGCCTCTCGAGGCGGAAAACATCAATACGAAGCCGGCGAAGACTTCGGCGGAGACGGAATACGACAGATGGTACGAGCCGCTTCACGAGGGCTTTTCAGCGCAGCGGGCGGCGGAGATCGAGCGGAGCTCGTGGAGCGTGACCGACGCTCTCACCGCGGCTTTCGCGGACGATGACGATGCGGATGACACGGATAAATCGGCTTTGGCGTCTGCCGAGGCGGATGAAACTGAATCATATGCGGATCCGGCGGATGACATACCGTCCCGAGGCGGAATGGCGGGGCCGGATGAGACCGCCCGGAAGGCGGCGTCCTGTCTTATACGCGGGGATCAGGACGGCTTCAGATCGCTCGCGATGGAGAACAATATGCTCCCTGAGGCGCTTCTCGACCTTCTGAACGAGACGCTTTACGGAGTCATCGGCGACGCCGCGGCCGAATATGACGGCGAAACATTCTCGCTTGTCGAGGATTACAGGGAAGATATCGAAGCTTGGATGAGCGGCGCGTAAGGAGATGATGACGATGCCGGAAAAAGCGTTCTATGAAAACACAAACGCGCAGAAGGTTCCGAAAAGGATCCTCGGCGCTCTCATGAACTCGCTTTCGGCCGGTGTCGTGCCGCGCGTCGGAGCGCCGTATGTAGCGATCGGCAGAAACGACGAGATTTCGGCGCTGCTGAGCGACCTCGAGCGTGTGGCCGACGGCGGTGCCGGCATGAGGTTCGTCGTCGGAAAATACGGCAGCGGCAAGAGCTTTCTCCTGCAGCTGATAAGAGGCTACGCCGTCGAGCGTGGATTTGTCGCCCTCGACTGCGATCTTTCGCCGGAGAGGAAGCTCACCGGGACGCAGGGCTCCGGTCTCGCGACGTACAGAGAGCTTATAAGGAGCATGTCGACGAAGTCTTCTCCCGACGGCGGAGGACTGCCCGTCCTTCTCGCGAGGTGGCTGTCGTCGGTACAGAGCTCGGTCGCCGCGGACGGGATCGAACCCGGCACGCCGGAGTTCGGCAGGGCTGTCGACAAAAAAGTATTCGAACTCACGCGGGAGATAGAGGGTCAGGTCGGCGGCTTTGATTTCGCCGCCGTTGTCTCTAAATGGCGCCGCGCCAGCGAAGCCGGTGACGACGAGACGATGTCGCTGTGCCTGCGCTGGCTCAGAGGCGAGTACCAGACGAAGACCGAGGCCAAGCGCGCTCTCGGAGTGCAGTCGATCATCACCGATGCCGATTGGTACGAATATATCAGGCTCTGGGCGCAGTTCGCCCGCGGATGCGGTTATAAGGGCATCGTCGTGCTTATCGACGAATGCGTCAATCTGTATAAGATATCGAACAGGATATCCCGTGAGAGCAATTACGAGATGATCCTTTCGATGTTCAACGACTCGCTTCAGGGAAGATCGTCGGGCGTCGAGATCATAATGGGCGGAACTCCACAGTTCATGGAGGACACGAGGCGGGGGCTTTTCAGCTATGAGGCGCTGCGCAGCCGTCTCACGGATGGGCGCTTCTCATCGGCCGGATATACCGACCTCATGGGACCTGTGATCCGTCTGAGACGTCTCTCCGACGACGAGCTGTTCGCTCTTATCACGCGTCTGACGGCGCTTCACGCGCAGATGTATTCATGGCAGCCGCGCGTGAGCGGCGATGACGCCGCCAGATTTCTTGAAATATGCGAGAGCAGGGCCGGTGCCGACACCATGATCACTCCCCGTGAGATAATACGGGATTATCTTTCGATCCTTAACATACTGCTTCAGAATCCGTCTGCCGATTTCCAAGGTATAATCGAGAAGGACGGGATAAAACTCAGGACCGACGCGCCCGATCCCAAGCAGGATGAAAATGATATTTCATCAGATAAATCGCGGGAAAACGCGCCTCGGGCTGTAGATCTTGCCGATCTCGAGTTCTGATTCACATTTTGTTTACACAAAAACATTTGCGAAAGTACTTGACAAAGCGGTGGAAAAGTGATATAATATCCAAGCTGTCTTCGAGAGAGGGGACAGCGGATGATCATTGAAAATTGAACAGCAGCGAAAGAAAGACGAAAAGAAACG
>CAMJPL010000046.1 GCA_946407735.1 uncultured Clostridia bacterium | reverse complement strand
TTTGCCGACTTATTCAGGGGAGCTTGTCACGCGCATCGCGCGTGACAGTGGAGGGTCTAACGAAGGCTGTGAAAAGCTCTCATCATCCGAACGCCCTGACGATCTCCTCTCTCACTATCTCCACCCATCTCTTGACGTTCTCCGGCTTGTGCGCGACCGTCTCGACGTCCTTCAGCGTGATGTCGAAGAAGTTTCCGTTCTCCCTGAAATAGGCGAAATGGCGGCGCATGTGCTGCCTTACTGCGTCCTCGTCGAGGCCGGTCGAGAGCATCAGCGACGGGTTCGGGCGCCATGAGAGGATGTAGTCGCGGCCTATCTGCCGGGCGCATTTCTCGGCGTCGGCGAAGGGGGAGACGGCGATGCGGCGGAGGTTCTTTATCCGCCTGAGATACGGGATCACGCCGGTGAGGTTTTCACAGCAGCCGTATGCCGAAAGGCCGAACGCCTCGATGATCGGCTGCTGATAGGAGAGTATGAATTCCCAAAACATCTCGGGGCTGAACCCGGTGAATTCCTGCGCCGCCATGAATCTCCACAGCCTGCCGCGCGAAACTCCGCAGACGGCGGGATCGGGGTCATCGAGCTCGCGGGCGTAGGGCATGCACTGGTTCTCGTGATCGGCGAGACTGAATCCGCCGCTTTCCTCCGCCTGCCTATGGCTTTCGAGGATCGTGTCCCGCATGAAGGCGAGAAGGCTGTGGAGCCATTCGGGCGAATCGTAGACGTCCCACATGATCTGCTCGAGGCCGCGCATCTTGGCGAGATCGGTCGAGATGTCGCCGCTCCACATGTAAAACGGGCCCTGACGCGAGACGAAGACGCCGAGCGCGCCGCCGAGGGCTTCCTCGAGCTTTTCCTTTCTTATGCGCGTGCGCTCCTCGTCCACCTTGTACGGCGAAGGTTTCAGGCAGGAGAAATCCTCATCCGTCAGTATCGGCCTGAACGCGGCGGCGCCGCCGGCTCGCGGCTTCTCGCCGAGCGTCACAGGGACTCCCCAGTGACAGCCGCCGTGCATTACATAGCTGGCGTCCATCCTGAGCCACGGCTCGACGATGAAGTCGTCGCCGAGCTCTGACCGCCAGACAGACTGGAGCATGGCGTACTCGCAGCCGCGCAGGGCCGGGTCCTCGCATTTAAGCGCCGATCTGTCGAACCATTCGTCGAAGGCGAAGGCGCGGACATAGATCAGCGGCCTGTCGCCGAGAAAGCTGTTCTGATCGCGCCAGAGCCGCCGCCGCTCTGCCATCGTATCGCTCTCGGCGATCTCCCTTACCCGCATGGCGAGATCGTATAAGCATCCTTTTTTATCCATATATCCCCTGCGCCCTCGTTTTTTTCATATTATACACCCAAGGATCGGGGTCTGTCAACAGATATTTCTCAAATTCAGCTCCGTCAGGCGTTTCTTTTCCTTGTTATACATATGATCGTATTGCTTTGAGCGGGAATATGTGGTATAATATCGGATAAGGAATGATTCTGACGGCAGAAGGGAGCGGCGGCATGTTCGGATGGCTGAGAGCGAAATTATCGGGCAAAAAGGATAAAACAGAGACGCGGGACACGACGGGACCCGTGCCGGGAAAGCGCATGGTATGCGCCAACTGCGGGGAGCCGTATATCGACGGCGACAAATACTGCCGGTTCTGCGGCGCTCCGATGGGAAACCCGAAGTATATCGATGAGGATTTCGCCTGCATATACGGCCCGCCGCCGGTAAAGCGGACACATGTATGCAGAAAATGCGGGTATAGATGGACGACCGAGCAGATGATCGACAATGAGCGCCGCTGCCCGAAGTGCGGCGGTCCGGCTCCGGCGTCGGAGGAAAGATGACGGATATAGCCGATCTCAAGCGTCGTCAGCTTGCGGACGTCGCAAGGCGAAGGGACGAGCTGAGGAAAAATCCGCGCCTCAGGTGGCTGTTCTTTGAGATAACAAACCGGTGCAATCTCTTCTGCGCTCACTGCGGCAGCCGATGCGCGAAGGAGGGAAAGTCGCTTACCGCCGAAGATATAAAGGGCGTCCTCAGATCCATAAGAGGCGAAAAGCCGACGGTCTGCCTTACCGGCGGCGAGCCGATGCTGCATCCCGACTTTTTCAAGATCGCCGACACCGTAAGGGATATGGGTTTCTGTTGGGGCATGACGACGAACGCCGTCCTTATCGGCGATGCTGAGGCGGCGAGGCTGAGAGAGTCGGGGATGTCGACGGTATCGGTCAGCCTCGACGGGATGGAGCGCTCGCACGACCGGCTGAGAGGTCAAAGCGGCGCGTGGAAGAAGGCTGTGAAGGGGATAACGGCGCTCATGAAGGCGGGCTTCCGCCCTCAGGTGACGACGGCGGTGCACGGGGGGAACATAGGCGAGCTCGACGAGCTGTACGTTTTCCTCTCAGAGCTCGGGATAGACAGCTGGCGGCCGATAAACGTCGAGCCGATCGGGCGGGCCTGCGAGTCGAAGGATATGCTCCTCTCCCCGGAGCAGATGAGATATCTGCTGTCGTACATCCGAAAGAAGCGCTTCGATCCCGGGTGCCCGATGGAGGTCACGTACGGCTGCTCGCATTATCTCGGCGTCGGCGACGAGCGGATGGTGCGGGATCACTATTTTCTCTGCGGTGCGGGGATCCTCGTCGCCGGCGTGCGGAGCGGCGGTCAGATCTGCGCCTGTCTTGACATCGAGGACAGAGATGACCTCGTTCAGGGCAATATCGGGACCGACGACTTCATGGAGGTCTGGAAAAGCGGCTTTTCGGCCTTCCGCCGCGACCGCACCGCCGACTGCGGAAGGTGCGTCGGCTGCGCCGAGCGGTTTATCTGCGGCGGCGACTCGGCGCACACATGGGACTGGGAGAGAAATGAGCCGCTGCTCTGCCTGCGGGATTTCGGGGCATGATAAGGCGGTATCGGCAAATCGACATTTTCGGGGATTTGTGTCGTTCATTTTCCGATCCGTCTGTGGTATAATGATATCACAACGGAAACGGAGGATAAAAAAATGAACACAGACAAAGCTTACGCCGAAAAGATCGCCAGCGAGTACGCTCCCAAGGAAGCGAGAAAGGTCGCGGCGCTGAAAAGGGGCTCGACAGCCGCGCGAGGAGACCCGCGTACGTCTTCGCGTACGTCTTCGGTACGGCCGCGGCACTGCTGCTCGGCGTCGGGATGTGCCTTTCGATGAAGGTCATAGGAGACGGCGGCACGGCGGCCATGGCGGCCGGAGTCGTGCTCGGAGTGCTCGGCATCATCGGAGTTTCCCTGAACTACCCGCTGTTCAGGAAGATACTCGAAAGCTCGATGAAAAGATACTCGGCCGACATACTCTCCCTCGCGAAGCAGATAGCCGAGGAATAATAAGGAGCCTTTATGAACAGGCAGGACAGCAGATATCAAAGCACAGCCTCGCTTATGGACGAGGCTCTCCTGCTTTTGCTGGAGCAGAAGGAATACGACGCCATAACGGTGAAGGAGGTCTGCAAAAAGGCGGGCGTCAACCGCACGACCTTTTATCTGCATTACAGCGGCATGAACGATCTGCTCGAGGAGACCGTCGAGATGATAAACGGCCGGTTCAAAGCGTCGCTTTCCTCGGTCCCGGACGAGGACCGGACGAAGGTGGTCCTGACGAGCGGGGAATATCTGCGTCCGTATCTCGGGTTCATAAAGGATAATATGCGGGCCTACAGGGTCATGCACATGAAGGGGAACCTCTTCAACTCACAGAAGACCTTCGAGAAGATGTATCAGACCATATTCTCACCGGCTCTCACCAATTTCGGGGTGAGCGATGAGGAGAAGAAATACGTTTTCGCCTTCTACACGCAGGGAACGGCCGCGATCATCGGCAGGTGGCTCGAGGAAGGCTGCAGAGACGACATCGACATGATAACCGACATCATAATGAGACATACTCTGGCGTACGGGCGGGACGGGAAATGATCGACAAAAAACAGCTCATCGGCAGATGGAAGACCGATTACGACTTCAAGACGCTGACGGCCGCAGTCGTCTCTCTCGGCGTGACGGCGGCGTTCGCTCTGTACAACGGCTTTCTCGGAGTATATCATTCCTCGCTGTGGCACGGGACGATCTGCGTCTACTATCTGGTGCTCGTGATCCTGCGCGCGGTCATTGTGCTGACCGAAAAAAAGGCGTATCAAAGTGATGAACGGGAAAAGATGACAAACAGATGCCGGATCGTCTCGTCGGCGCTTCTGCTGATGCTGAACATATGCCTGATAGTGCCGATTTCGCTCATGGTCGTTATGGAAAGACCCGTCGGCATGACGCTGATCCCGGCGATAGCGATGGCCGCTTATACGACGTACAAGATCGTCATGGCGTCGGTCAATCTGAAGCGTCGGAAGAGATCGTCCGACAGCCTCGTCAGGCTTCTGCGCGCCATCAGCTTTATAGAAGCCCTCGTTTCGATCCTCACCCTGCAGAACACCCTCATCATGGTGAATTCGGGCGGCGGCATCGGGTCGATGCTGACTCTGACGGCGCTGACGAGCGGTATCATCTGGCTTTCGATATTGGTCGTCTCCGCCGCGGCCCTGCTGAACAAGTCACCCTGCTGAACAAGTCACCCTGCTGAACAAGTCACCCTGCTGAACAAGTCACCCCGCTGAACAAGTCGTCCTAAAAGCCGGAGCGCGCTTTCCCCCTGTAAATACATAAGAATCCCCGCCGCGCATAAAGCGGCGGGGACTTGTTTTAGCGCTTATTCGATCCGGGCGGTTCGCTTCGGATCATCCTTCGGAGCCGTAGGCCTTGTTCACCCTGTCGATGAATTTCTGCATCGACTTCTCCTGTTTTGCCAGCGTCGAGGCGATGTTGTTCTCGCCCTTCGAGAGCAGGGTGCGGAGGGTATTGACGTTTATCGGCGACATGCTCAGATACAGTATCGCCGGGTCGATGTACAGCGAATCGGTGATCAGATTCAGCATCTGCTTCGATTCCTCGTCGTTCATGTACTTCTCGGTGAGGGCGATCTCGTAGTACGCCGGCTTTACCGTCGCGTAGGATTCCGACGCGAAGGCCTCGAGGAAGACGCCGATGCTCTCCGTCCTGTCCTCCGGCACCGTCAGCGGGATGCCGTAGACGATGACCTGATCCTGCGCCAGGGTGTAGTATCTGTCCTGAGCCTCGGTCGCCTTCGCCATCGGCAGGAGGCCGTAGTCGTCCTCCATATCGCGGAATTCGCCGCTCTCGACGACGTGCAGGCGGCCGTTGCTCATGGCGGAGAGACCGGATGAGAAGCGCTTGTATATATCGTCGTCATTGTCGCACATGTTGTCGGTGCCGTCGCCCTTCATCAGGGCGAGCAGATGATCTATCGCCGACGCGAAGGTGTCTACGTCGATGTTCATGATATAGTAGCCGCTCTCGTCCTTCGATATCGTGCGGAGGTTCAGCGACGACCAGTAGCCGTCGTTTATCGAGGTGTCGCTCATCGCCCGCGTGACGAAGCCGTACTGATCCCCGGCGTCGCGCGTGCCGTCGCCGTTGAGGTCGGCGTAGAACTGCGACGCGATGGAATTCTGCATGTCGAGCGTCCATTTCCCGTCGAGGACGGCCTTGTACGGCATCTCGATCCCGGCGCGCTCGAACATGTTCTTGTTGAAGACGTTGATCATGAGATAGCGGTAGAAGCCGAGCGACATCGGCCCGGTGACGAGGTACAGCCTGCCGTTTATCGACGCCGTCTCGATGAAGCCGTCCGACCAGTAGGGCTTTTCGAAATCGAGGGCGGGGACGGTGTAAAGGTCGATGAACATGCCGTCCGCCGCGATCGGGAAGGTCTGGTAGGAGTTGGCGAGGTAGACGTCGAACTCGTCGCTCCCGGCCTTGACCGTCTTTTTCAGCGTTCCCGACGCGTCGCCGCCCTGAACGAAGATGTTGGGCTTTATCTTGACATTGAGCCGCTGCTCGACGCTGAGCTGACGGGTGAAGATGGCGTCGTTTATGACTTCGCCGTTCATCTCCTCTACCGAGAGCTCGTTCTCGTTCACCTGCTCGACGCCGCCGAACATCCGTATATCCATGCCGCCGAGGTCGATGTCGGCGGGAAGGGAATCGAGATGCGGGTCGGTCGTCTCGGCCTCTGTCACCTGCGCGGCGGCGTTTTCGGTCCGGGCGGCGGTGACTTCGGGTTTTCCATCGGCGCCGCTGCCGCATGACGCCGCCGACGCGAGCACGAGCAGCGCCGTCAGGGCGGATATCAGTTTTTTCATGTTCTCACCATATGTTTATTCATCTATAAAACGAAAGTGATCCTGCCGCTCTCAATTATACACTATCTCCCGCCGTTTTTCAAGAGATTTCATGAAAAAAACTCCGGCGGGAAGAAGATGCGCAGGGCTTTATTCCGATCATCGTGCCGGGATTCGCGATTTTGTCCTTGACAGCGGCGGGAGGGTCTGATATAATATATGCAGATGATCAGAGTTAATAAATGATATTCATCTAAATTATGAAAAATGAACTGATAAACCAAGCCGTTATAAGGGATATTACAGATATTGAATTTCTTCCGACCGTTGTTGAACCGGATTATCCTGTGGCAACATATACAAAATTGCCGCTTTCAAGGATTCCGGCTCTTGGGACGGCTTTTGAATCGCTTGTCTCTGCCGTTCAAAAGGTAGTCGGCGGATCTTCGGCAAGCGGTTTGTACAAAGTTACGATACCAAGCGGAATGCATCTGGCTGAATTCAAAAACGGCGCCGGTAATTTGGGAGCGGTTCTCAATGCCAATAATCAGGTCGCGGGACAGGCGGTCCTGAATCCCCTTATCTGCAATCCTTCAATGATCTTTATGGCGGCGGCTTTGGCGAATATCGATAAGAAGCTGGATAAGATCAGGGAAATACAGCAGGATATGATGGATTTCCTTGTACAGAAAGAGCATGCCGAATTGAGAGGCGATCTGGTGTTTCTCTTTGATATACTAAATAATTTCAGGTTCAACTGGAACAATGATATGTACAAGAACAGCAATCATATAAAAGTTCTTGATATACGTCAGAGTGCCGAGCAGAAAATATTGTTCTATTCAGATAGGATTATGTCAGATCTGAAAAAGAAGAGCACAATCCACAGCGACGGAGATGTGAAAAAACAGCTTGACAGCATAAAGTCTTCATTTGGCGAATACCAGCTTTCTCTGTATGCTCACGGTTTTTCCTCATTTCTTGATATAATGCTTGTCGGCAACTATGCGTCGGATTATCTTAACGGCATAAAGCAAAAGATTGAACGGTATTCGCTGCAGTACCGTGAGTTATACACAAAAAGCTATGTTCAGCTGGAATCCGGTTTCGACACATCAATTCAGTCGTCATTATTAAAGGGATTGAAAAAGGTCAGCAAAGCTACAGGTGAAGCTATTTCAAAAATTCCGGTAATAAATAAAGGTCCGGTAGATGAAGCGCTTATAGAGGCCGGAAGCAGACTTGAGGAAATAGAATCAAAGAGATCGGTGCAGCAGCTGAAAAAATTGGTTGATCATCAGAGCAGCTGTGTAAGACCTTTTGTTGAAAATATCGAAGCAGTAGACAAACTGTATAACAATAACATAGGAATGGTTTTCGATAAAGATAATATATACATCGGAGTTGCTGAAGAAACATAAATACCTGATTGTACAGTTTCAGTGCGAAGTAAGCGGTATAGAACAGATTGACTGTTTTATAATGGAATAATACACAGGAGGCCACATATGAAATTCTGTCCCGAATGCGGAAATGAAGTAAAGGATACGATGCGCTTCTGCATCAACTGCGGAGCGAGTCTCATAAAGCGCGGCGGCGACGGCGGCGTGAAGAAGGAAGCGGCGGAGCCGGTGCCCGCCGAAGCCGAAAAGCCCGCAGAAACGAAAAAACCGGTCGAAGCCGAAAAAACGCTCGAAGCGGAAAAACCGCTCAAAGCCGCCGCGCCGGACGCCGCCGCAGCGGAAGCCGCTCCCGCCCCGGCGCCGGAGGCGGTAAAGCCGTCATATACCCCCGTCTACAAAGAGGCGATACGCCGGTCGCGGGATCATTTCCTTTACTCCGACGCGCGCTTCGCTCTCGGCGGCGGATCGTTCGATTTCTGCGACGAGCTTTCATCCGAGCTTGCCGCCATGCGCAGGATCCAGCTTCTCGACGTCTCGGTCTGGAAGAAATTCGTCGCTCTGTTCCGGCATCCCGGCGTCGACGACGCCGACTCCGGCTGGCGGTGCGAGTACTGGGGCAAGATGATGCGCGGCGCCTGCTTCACCTATGCCGCCCTGCCGCGGGACGACGAGCTCTATTCGGTCCTCGAGGCGACGATACGTGACATGCTCGGGGCGCAGGATGAGCTCGGGCGGTTCTCGACCTATTCGACGGAAACCGAGTTCAGGGGATGGGATCTCTGGGGCCGGAAGTACATAATGCTCGGCTTCATCTATTTCCTCGACATCTGCCGGGACGATGAGCTCGCCGACATCATCGTCGCGGCGCTCATGAGGCACGCCGACTACATCGCGGAGCATATCGGGCGCGAGGAGGACGGGAAGAAGGTCATCGCCGCCTGCACCAGCCACTGGGACGGGCTCAACAGCTGCTCGATCCTCGAGCCGTTCATGATGCTTTACAACATCACGCACGAGAAGCGCTATTTCGATTTCGCCGAGTACATCATCTCCTTCGGCGGGACGCTGCATCAGAACCTGTTCGATCTCGCCTACGACGATAAGATCCCGGTGCACGAATACAGCGTGACGAAGGCGTATGAGATGATCTCGTGCTTCGAGGGCCTCGCCGAATACGCGAAGGTGACGGGGAATGAGCGCGACAGGGAGGCGGTTATACGCTTCGGGCGGCGGATCCTGCGCGAGGAGACGACGGTCATCGGCTGTCTCGGCTGCGCGTATGAGTCGTTCGATCACGCCGCGGTCGAGCAGTTCAACGGCAGCCATCGCGGCGTCATGCAGGAGACCTGCGTCACGGCGACCTGGATGAAATTCTGCTGGCAGCTCTGGCGGATGACCGGGGACAACGTCTTCATCGACGCGATAGAGACGTCGGCGTACAACGCCATGTCGGCGGCGCTCCGCAGGCACGTCGACTTAGATGACAACGGCGGGGTGCCGATACCGATCCACTCCTACAATCCGCTGCGTCACGCGGTCCGCTTCGAGGACGTCGGCGGGAAGAAGAACATCGACGACCGTTCCTACTACGGCTGCTGCGTCTGCATATCGACGCTCGGCTTCGCGCTCGACGCCATAGCCGCCGCCGGGACTGACAGGGAAGGGCGGCTTTATATAAATCTCTACCGCAGAGGGAATATAAAGCTCGGCGATATGACTCTTTCCATGGACACCGATTACCCGAGGTCGGGCGAGGTGAAGGTGAAGGCGGACGGCTTCGATGGCGAGAGGTGCGTCGTCTTCCGCGTCCCCGGCTGGGCCGAATGTGCTTCCCTTACCGTCGGCGATGTGACGGTAGGCGGGCTTAAGGATCAGATCGCCGTCACAGTGACGGCTGGAGCGTCGCTCACGCTGAGCTTCGAGATGCCGGTGAAGTTCGTCCATCCTGCCGACGTGTCTGACACGCCGACCGACGCCGACGATTATGTCTGCGTTATGCGCGGGCCGGTCGTCTTCGCCCTCGACGACACAGACGACGATTCGGCTCCGGCCGATCTCGAGGAATGCCGCCTGCCGGATGTTATCGACCCGTCCGAAACCTCTGTCCCGGCGCGTCAGGCGCTTTCGGTGATGACCCGCGGCGGCGGGAAGGTCACCCTCATCGACTACGCGAGCGCCGGTCAGGAGCGCGGCCACACCGTCTCGGCGTGGATAAGGAGAAAGTGAGATAGATATATGAATTCCGGCCGTCCGCAAAAAAGCGGACGGCCGGAGCGTTTTATCCCGTCGTTTCATTTTTTCATCAGCTCGTCCAGCATCGGGCGGATGGCTTCGATGACTTTTTTCAGCGTCTCAGATTCCGTTCCGGCGCAGACGAACACCGGGATCATCTCCATCGGGCATACGTAGTCCCTGAGCCATCTGCCGCCTTCGAGGCTCTTGCCAGTGAAAAGCTCCTTCCACGATCCCGACGGCAGATAGACATCCCGCTTCTCGCCCATGTCGAGCACCGGGGCGACGAGAAGACCGTCGCCGAGCATGTATTCGTCGTCGATATCGAGGCAGTTTTCGTCCTTGCTGTCATACAGCGCCAGCGCCCGCATGAGGGGCAGCCCGGTTTCGCACGATACCTTCCCCTGCTCTGCAAGATACGGGCGCATGGCGTCGTGCATGTGGGAATAGATGCGGTAGAGCCGCTTCACCGGCTCGTCGAAGTCGTACGGCCGCATCACCTTGCCGTGCGTCTGGATGTTCGCCGAGAAGCAGCCGAATTCGAGTCCCCGCGTGAAGACCTCCGGCTCGGGATCGGTCTCCTGATTTTTCGCCGGGCGGTAGGCGGCCATGTCGAAGCTCATGAACGGCAGTCCCGACAGTCCGGCCGACAGCACGCCGCGCAGGATCACGCGGAGGAAGAACCACTCGCGGAGCTGATCTCCCGCCCAGAGGAAGGGGTATCGCTGAGCGCCGATGCCGCCGCCGCGCGAGAAGTTCATCCCGCCGCCGGGGAGCGAGCTGTAATAGCGGTACATCAGGGCGCTGTACAGCGTCGGGTACCAGTGGTGGGCGCCCGACTCCGATCTGCCGTCATGGAAGGTGAGGGGGATGTTCTCGGGGAACAGCTCGCAGAAGTCTATCTTCGAGCCTCTTACCCCCGCCTTTTCCGTAAGCGGTCCCCACACGGTGTTCTGCCACCATTTCAGCGCTTCGGGATCGGTGATGTCGAGATACTCGTGGCAGCGGACGTTATCGCCGGTCATGTTGTCGGCGGGGTTATAGCTGTGCGTCTCGGGGATGAGGGAGCTGCCGTCCTCTGCGCGGCGGACGAAGTAATCCGGCTTCGCTCCGAAGGACGAGACGGCGTTCTTCGGCATCTTGCCGGTGAAGTGGTACATCATCACCCGCTTGCCCTTTTTCGCGAGGATCTTTGACACCCCGGCGAGGGCTTCTACCTTGTCTGGATCGTATGTGTCCCAGCCCTCGACGATGACGGCTTCCCACGGGAAGTCGTTCTTTTCCATCTGCTCCGCCATGTCGAGGATCCCCTCGGGCGTGCTGAAATCGGGGGCGTAGCGGCAGACCTGCGTCCCGTAAAGCCACTCGGCCGGCTCGGGGGAAAAGCCGCTTATGACGGAGTAGCCGTACAGCACATCGGATAGCTTGTCCGTCGCGAAGACGTAAAGGTCCATCGGGGCATGGCCGAGGACGCTCAGGGTATATCTTCCGTCGCCCTTCGAGTCGAGATCGAAGCGGCACTGCTCGAAGCGGTTGACGAACCATCCGTGTCCCCCGGAGGAGAGCATGATCGGGATCGGGACGTATGAGTTGCCCTCCCAGCAGCACCACTGATCTATGGCGAAGATCTCTGTGATCTCTCCCCGCCTGTTCAGGTGATCGAACCGCTCGCCGGTGCCGTATATCCTTTCGTCCGGTGAGAAGACGCCCGATACCGAGATGCGGTCTTCTTCCCTCATTAGTCCGTCGAGCATCGCGGCGCGGCTTCCCGACGGCTTTAATATCTCTATCGTGTCTCCGCCGATCACGGCCTTCGAGCCGTCCGGGGCGGTGAGGACAGTCTTCCCGCCGTCGGTTTCGGCCGTAATTTCCTCGACCGCTGTGTACGGCGCTTCGTGAAGATCAACGGCGAGGGTCTGACCGGCGCCGAAATCGGTGAAAACGCCGTCCTGCAGGCTCTGGAGCCGCCAGCCGTGATTCCCGGTGAATGTTATCCGGCATCCGATGCCGTGAAAATCGAAGATGTGTTCTTTCATGCCGCTCCCGCCTCCTGATATGGCTCATCGTCTCCCCTCCGTCTTATGGCGGAGGGGAGAATTGGGTGTTAAGCGATTATATGTCCCGGCAGCCTGTTCCTGCTCGTCATCGAGTAGAGATCGGCGTCGCTCATGAGGAATTCTATTCTCACCGGCTTATCGGCGAGGGCCGAAAGGTCGGATTTGAACGGCACGACGCGGCGCAGCGAGTCGCCGAAGAGATATCCCGAGTCGAAGCCGTCGATCGGCGCGCCTGACTCGCCGCAGATCCTGACGCGGACGTAGCCCTCGGCAGAGGTGGAGAAGTTCAGGCTCAGCTCGTCGCCGGAGAGCGCGACAGGCTTTGTCAGCACCCTCGCTTCCTTCCACGGCGCGCTCCACGAGCGGAAGCCGTCCTGACGCAGGGTATAGCGGCGGATCGCGGTCGGGGCGTAGCGGTAGTTCTCGGTGGCGTAGAGCGAGATCTCCTCGTCGCCGGAGACGGGGTTCTTCGTCTCGGCGTAGCCGTAGGCGGTGTATGTGCTGCCGTATGTCCATGTGCCGGGGCGCTCGGGTCCGGGGCGGATGAAGCTCTCGCTGTCGCGGATGAAGGTCTGGCCGTCCCTCGACGTCATGAGCAGCGTGTCGGTTATTGCGGTGCCGCTCCTTCCTTCCTCCTCGATCATGCCGCGGCGCATCTCCCAGTCGGGGAGGCAGGGGATGGTCTCTATGTCCATGCGGCGCTCGATGTATCTCGCCGGCCAGCCGACATAGATATGCGGGGCGCGGGGATAGAGCATTATGTTGTTGGTGTACATCTGGAAGTCGGGACCGTCTTCGCCGTACGACAGCCTGCCCTCCTCGGTCCAGTTTCTGAAATCGGGGCTGACCGAGTGATAGATGTCGCGGACGATGCCCTCGACGTTCCTGTCCGGTCTGTTTTTGTCGAAGTCATGGAAGGAGCGGTAGTAGAGCTCGTATCTCTTCTTCACCGGGTTCCAGAAGCAGGTGTTGAGCGAGTCGAAATGCCCCTTCTCGTTTACCGCCCTGCCGGTCTCGGAGAAATGCACGCCGTCGGAGCTGACGTAGAGCATGAGCCCCTTCCTGAACTCACCGCACAGGCCCTTGTATATCTCATCCGGCGGGCAGTCGGGGTTCGTGTCTTTGAATATGAAGATGTTGTCCATCTCCCTGCCGAAGAGGATGTTGTTCTTCAGGCTTCCCATATACGGGACGATCCCGGTGTCGGGACGGGTGAAGTGTATGCCGTCAAAGCTCTCGGCGTAACAGAAGCGGCCGAGACTGCCGCCCGTCGCGTGGCCGTCGGTGTCGCGGGGATTGTCCGAGCCGCGGTAGATGACGCGGTATATCGAGCCGTCGCGGTAGATCTGGAAATATCCGCTGGTGCAGCCCTCCCACGGCCTGTCGCAGACGAACACGACGTCCTCGGCGCGGGGATGATGCGTCGTGACCTTTGCCCCGCTGTTCTCGTCCATCAGGAAATCGTCCCAGAATACCTCGCGGTAATGCAGCTTTTCCATAGCCTCAATGCGCCTCCGTCGGTTGAATTTTGTTTTTATAATAATCGGGGAAAGGAACTTCTCCTTTTCCTTGGACAAGTCAGCAAAGCTGCCTTGTCCGGCAAAGGTCGAGAAAAGTTCCTTTCCCCGAACCCCTATCCTCAAAAGCTTTGCTACAAAACATTATACAGCCTGAATGTGTCGAAATCCACCGAAGGGATGAAGAAAAAATGAAAAAAATGAATTTTTTTCTTCCGAAACGGCGATTTCCTCTTGCAATCCGCTCCGGGCGGTGATATAATTGATACGGGAAATATCCGTTCATATGGGGGTATATTATATGAGATCAGGACTTGCTTTTATTCTGTCCGTCATGATGCTCGTCCCGGCGCTGGCCGGGTGCGGAGATACTGCCTCGGCGGCGCCGGGTCAGACCTCGGCGGCGGCAGATACCGCCGGGGAGACGGCGGAAACGGTGACCGAGCTCCATTCGTCTGTGCCGGACGGCGTTAAATTCGACGGTCAGACCTTCACGATGCTGTCGTCCGACTACAAGGACTATCACTGGTCGCTTGTCGACGAGCTTACCGGCGAGGTTTTGAACGACGCGATATTCAACATGGCCTCCGACGCCGAGCAGACGCTCGGGTGCAAGATAGAAGAGGTAAGAGAGGATATCTGGGAGATAGAAAAGACTCTTCAGAAGATGACGGCGGCGGGGGATTCGACCTACGACGCGGCGGGATATTCTGGGCGCTTCGCCACCTTCTGCATGCTCGACGGCTCGCTTCAGCCGCTCGAGAACGCGAAATACATCGACCTCACATCGCCCTGGTGGCTGCCCGAGATATCGAAAAGCCTTTCGATGAACGGCAAGACCTATTTCACCGTCGGCAACTACAACATCCTGTCGCTCAACTACACGATGGCGACGCTGTTCAACTCGAAGATGGCGGGCGATTTCGGGCATCCGGCGTCCGAGATGTACGACTCGGTCGACGGCGGGAAATGGACCTACGACGTCCTCCGCTCGATGATGAGCGAGGTGACGAGCGATCTCGACGGCGACGGGCAGATGACCAAATCCGACCGCTACGGCCTTACGTCGTACTACAAGACCTGCTCGTTCGGCACGACGACGGTGCTGTCCTGCGGCGAGTCGATAGTCGGGATCGTCGACGGCGTTCCGGCGCTTACATGGGACAGCCCGCGCGTCGCGGACATAATCTCGCTCGCGTATGACATCGTGCACTCTGACGACGTTTATCTCAAGGCCGACGGCTACACGGCGGACAGCTTCGTCGGAGGGCGGTCGCTCTTCCTTTCGACCTTCTTCATGGGCGTGTCGGCGCTCGTCGACATGGAGGACGACTACGGCATAATCCCCTGCCCGAAGTACGACGAGGCGCAGGCGGCGTATCACAACCCGACGATAGACCCGATCTACACGCTGATCCCGCTCACCTGCCGCGATCCCGAGTTCTCGGGGGCGGTGCTCGAGACGCTGGCCTTCAACGGGCACAATTCGGTCGTCGGGGCATACCGCGACGTGACGCTGAAATACAAGCGCTCCCGCGACGAGGTGACGCCGAGGATGGTCGATCTCATCTTCGACAACCGCGTGGTGGACATCGGCTCGACGTATCTGTACGACACCTGCGGGTATGACGTGATCTACCTGAACGTCCTCGACAAGAAGGATCTGAACTGGGCGTCGTATATCGAGAAGAACCTGAAAAAGACGGAAAAGACGCTGAGCTCGCTGCTCGAGTTCATCGGGTGAGGGAAGCCGGCGTGTATGATTACAGGGGCGGGCGGGCAATGCCCGCCCCTGCGGGGGAGGCTTGTGCTTCCGTCATCTTCGACAGCTTCAATAATCGCAATGCCCGCCCCTGCGGGGGAGGCTTGCCGCCGTGCATGATGACGGCGGTTTTTTTCACGATTCCACTATCACGCCCTCACGGCAGGCTTCGATGTAGCGCATCACGCCGTCCTCGCCGCCCGTCAGCGCTTCGGCGGCGTATATCCCGGACATGATATCCGGAGAGAGGGGATCGGCTATCGCGGCGTTTACGCCGAGCGCGGCGGCGGCGGTGATGAAGGCGCGGTTCAGCGCCCTGCGGCAGGGCATGCCGTACGATATGTTCGACACGCCGCAGATGATCCGCGCTTCGGGGTACTCGGCCCGGACGCGGCGGACGGTCTCGGAAAATACTGCGAAGCTGTCGGGCGACACGGCTATCGACCGCACCATCGGGTCGAAATATATCCTTTCCGGGTCGATGCCGCACTTCTCCGCCGTGTCCATGAGCCTTTTGAAGGCTGACAGCCGCCCCTCGACCGGATCGCCGCCGTCTTTCGACAGGAGCAGGGCGGTTATCATCCATCCGGTGTCCTTCGCGGCGGGGAGGATGATCCCGGCGCTGCCGTCGTCCGGCGTGACCGAGTTTATCATGCCGGGGGTGTCGCAGAGCGGCAGGCAGGCGAGCATGACCTTCGGGTCGGGGGTGTCGACGCTGAACCTGACGCCGGGCAGCCGCTTCTGTATGACGGATATCATGTGTCCGAGCACTTCGAGATCGCCGTCCCTCAGTCCCGAGCAGATGTCGAGAAGATCTGCCCCGGCGCCTGTCTGCGCCGCGGCGAGCGAGCAGAGATACCCGTCGTCCCCGTTTTTTATCGCCCCGGCGACCTTTTTCGACGCTCCGTTGAGCCTTTCACCTATAATGAGCATGCCGTCATCCCTCCCGCATTGATACGATATAGTATATCAGCGATAAGGCGGGAAGTCAACACGGTTTTGATTAATATTGCCGGTGTCGGGCGCCTCTCATTTCGCTGCTTCGCCGCTTTCCCCCGGCGGGATTTTTTTATTTTTTCTCCCGCCGTGTTGCGCCGGGCGGCGGGATGTGGTATAATATTATCGGCCGCTTCCGTTCGCGCGTGACGGGGGGGACGCGGCACTACGACGATTTTCGGAGATATCATCCATGCTGCTCAAAAAAACGAACGCCGCTTTAGGGCTTCTTTCGATACTGCTGATGCTTTCGCACATCGGGTACAGCGTGTTCGCCTACCTTACGATGTATTACAATCCGTTTCTTAAAAACATATTCGCCTACCCGTTCATGATCGCCGTCTGCCTTCACGCCGTCTTGGGGATGCTGACCGTCTCTATGCAGCCGGAGGGGAGCCGCCTCGATCTCTACCCGAAGCTGAACGCCCGCACCGTGCTGCAGCGGGTGTCGGCGGCGCTGATCTTCCCGCTGCTCATACTGCACATCAACACCTTTTCCCTTATGCGTGCGTCGGCCGAGGACGGGCATACCGTTTTCATCATGCTTCTGATCCTGGGTGAGCTGCTGTTCTTTACCGCCGTCATAACGCATATCTCGGTGTCGCTTACGAAGGCGCTGATAACGCTCGGGCTGCTCTCGTCGTCGAAGACGGCTAAGGCGATCGACACCGTTCTTTACATCCTCGGCGCCGCGGTGTTCCTCGTCTCCGCCTTCGCGGTGGTGAGGGGTCAGGCGATGATGTTCCTTTCGATGTGAAACGGCGGAGGGGAAAAGATGAAGAACGCTGTTGTGATAGGAAGCGGCATCTCCGGCATGACCTGCGCCGTGAAGCTGGCGGAGAAGGGTGTGAGCGTGGTGCTTGTCTCGCCTTTCCCGTCCGAGCGGTCGCAGTCGGTGATGGCGGCGGGAGGGATAAACGCCGTCCTGCCGGATAACGGGGAGGGCGATTCGGTCGCTCTCCACATCGAGGAGACGCTTTCCGGCGGCGGGATGCTGGCCGGGAGGAAGGCGGTCACAGGTCTGTGCGAGGGCGCAGCGGTGGTCATTGAATACCTCGAGAGCATCGGCACCGTATTTTCGACCGACGAGAGTGGACGTCCGCTCCGGCGGGCGTTCGGCGGGCAGTCGAAGCGGCGGACCTGCTACTGCGGCTCGTCGACAGGAAAGCAGATCGTCTCGGCGCTCATAATGGAGGCGCGGCGGTACGAGGCGGCGGGCCTTATAAAGCGGAGGCTGTGGAGCTGCTTCCATTCGGCGCTGATAAAGGACGGCGTCTGCTACGGGGCGCTTCTGTTCGACGAGACGGCGGGAGGGCTGACGGCCGAGTACGCCGACGCGCTCGTCATCGCGGCGGGAGGGCAGAACGCGCTGTTCGGCAAGACGACCGGCTCGACGCAGTGCGACGGCTACACCGCCGGGAAGCTCTTTCTGCAGGGGGCGGAGCTGAAAAACTTAGAGTTCATCCAGTACCATCCGACGACGCTGGAGACGCCGCAGAAAAAGATGCTGATATCCGAGGCGGCGCGCGGCGAGGGCGGGAGGCTGTTCTATATCGAGGACGGCAGGCGCGTGTATTTTATGGAGGACAGATACGGCCCGCGCGGAAATCTGATGACGCGGGACGTCGTCAGCCGGGAGATCTTCTCCTGCGGGCGGCAGGTATATCTCGACGTGTCCTTCCTCGACAGGAAGCTGATCGGCCGCCGTCTGCCGGAGGTGCGGGAGCTGTGCCTGAAGTACGCCGGGATCGACATAGCGTCGCAGCCGGTGCCGGTATCGCCGTCGGTGCATTTCTTCATGGGCGGGCTCGCCGTGCGGCTCGATCACGAGACGAACATACGGAATCTTTTCGCCGTGGGCGAGTGCGCCTCGATATACCACGGTGCGAACCGTCTCGGCGGCAACTCGCTTTTAGCCGCCGTCTACGGCGGCATGGTCGCCGCCGACGCGATAGCCGGGAGGGAGAGCGGCACAGTCAGGCCGGATTTCTCGGCTTACATCGAGGATGAGAAGCGGGCGCTGTCGAAGCTGTACGGCACGAAGAGCAGCTTCCCGGCGGAATACATCCGCGGCATGGCAGCCGAGACGCTAAGCGGCGATCTCGGCATCGTGCGGGACGAAAAGACGCTGGCAAAGGGGATAAAAGACATCGACTACTATCTCTCGATAGCCGGAAAGATCAGCTACGACAGCAGTGTGATGATGTATTCGATATATTCGCTTACCGGCATACTGAGCCTCGCGAGGGCGGTGCTCGTCTGCGCCCTCGGGCGCAGGGAGAGCCGGGGGAGCCACTATCGGAGCGATCATCCCGAAACGCTCCCCGAAATGGGATATCCGACGATAATTTCGTATGACGGTGGAAGGTACGCAGCCCGTCTCGACAGGGAAGGATATTATGAAAGTTAAGATACTCAGGCGCCGCTCTCCTGCGGATGAGAGCTACTGGGAGGTGTTCGACGCCGACGTGCCGGGGGAGATGTCGGTGGCGGGGCTTATCGACCATCTGAACTACCGCGACGACATCGTTGACGAGAGCGGCATAAAGACGACGCGTATCGGCTGGGAGTGCTCATGCCTGCAGGGGGTCTGCGGCTCCTGCGCGATGGTGATAAACGGCGTCCCGGCGCTCGCCTGTGAGACGTTCGTGCGGGATCTGGGCGGGAGCGTGACGATAGAGCCGCTTAGGAAATTCCCGGTGATACACGATCTTCTGGTGGACAGGTCGGTGATACACGAGAATCTGAAGAAGACCGACATTTATATCGGAAAGTACAGCCCCAAGAAGCCGAAAAGCGCCGCCGCGGGGGAAAAGGAGCAGATACGCCAGTACGAGGCGGCGAAATGCCTTAAATGCGGGCTCTGCCTCGAGGTCTGCCCGAGCTACGTCTCAGGCAGAAGCTTCTTCGGCGCGCTTTTCGCGAACGACTGCTATCTTGCCGCGGCAAGGAACAGCGAAAGCGCCGACAAGATAAAGAAGCATTACAGCGAGCATTTCGCCTCCGCCTGCTCTAAATCGCTCTCGTGCATGGACGTCTGCCCGATGCACATCGAAACGATAGCCTCAATGTCCGCGCTGAACCGGTGAGGGGGGACGGAGTTGTTTATTAATCTGGGGGAGGAAAACACTTTTCGAGACGGTATGCTGCTTGTACCACCAAAAGAAGGATTTCATTTCAGTGCCGTATGAGACGCAGAATACGGACTATCTGAAACAACTGAAATTATATTGACAAATCGGGATTTTAGGAGCGCGAGATGAATACCCAAATAGCCTACTGCGGAGTTAACTGCTTTGCATGTTCTGATTACATTAACAAAATCTGTCCTTCCTGCAAGCATACACAGTGGACGGAAGAAGATATATGTATGCCTGTTAAGTGTTGCAAAGAAAAAGGGATCGATTTCTGCGCATTTTGCAATAACTTTCCGTGTGATGATATGGCAGATTTTTATGAGGAGTCAAAAAGTCACAAAGAAGCATATCACAGAATGGTATCGATGAATGCGGACCGCTAACCCGACAACTTCCAGTTTGTCGATATCTTCCTTCTTGAACAACTATCGAGACGGTATGCTGCTTGTACCACCAAAAGAAGGACTTCATTTCAGTGCCGTATGAGCCGAAAGATGCGAGCTATCTAAAACAGCGCTAAAAACAAAAGAATAGGAGAGCAGCCATGAAAAGACTAAGTATTGAAGCAGAACAAATAATGAAAGAACGTTTTGGAAAAGACAGCGTGATCGCTTTAGCAACAGAAGAAAATGGAATCCCATATGTCCGTTATGTGAATGCATATTATGAGGATGATTGTTTTTATGTTATTACCTACGCACTTTCGAACAAAATGCAGCAAATTCGCAATAACCCTGTTGTAGCAGTTGCTGGAGAATGGTTTACTGCACATGGAAAAGGAATAAATCTGGGTTATTTTGAAAAACCAGAGAATAAGCATATAGCGGCAAAGCTAAGAGATGTTTTTGCGGAATGGATCGACAATGGACATAATGATTTTTCCGATGAAAACACGATCATCCTGTGTATCAGATTGACAGATGGATTATTGCTCTCGCATGGTACAAGGTACGTATTTTAGTTGCTGCCTTCGAATATGTTGACGTGTTTCTTCGGTTGTAGTCAGTTGAGACGGTATGCTGCTGTACCACCAAAAGAAAGACTTCATTTCAGTGCCTTATGAGCCGAAGAATGCGGACTGTCTGCAGCAGCTGAAATAAGATTGACAAATCGGGATTTGCGGAGGTCATGAAATGATTGAAGTAAAAGAAACAACGATTATAGATATCAATAATGTTCAAAAGCTATGGGCAGACGGAGACGTTATGCGGTTCGTCGGTTTTCCGAATGGATTATATCAAACAGATGAAGAAATGCAGGACTGGTTTCGTTGGATCGAATCGAGCAGACCTGTTCTGAATCACTATTCGATATTTGAAGATGGGAAATACTGCGGGGAATCGTTCTATGAGATCGACACAGAGCATAAAAGCGCCGCATTGGACATAAAGCTGTTTGGATTTGCACGGGGACGGGGCATTGCAACGGCAGGGCTATCCCATGCAATCAAAGAAGCGTTCCGAAACGGTGCAGAGATCGTTTGGGTCGACCCGAATCCGGAAAACTCGAAAGCGATTGCATTGTATAAGAGACTGGGATTTCAACACAGAGGCTTTCCGGAGTATCTTGTTTCTGAGGATGAAGCACCGAGCTCGATTTATATGGAGCTTCGCAAAAACTGATTTCATACGCAAATCCCAGCTTGCCGATATCTTCCTTCTTGAACAACTATTGAGACGGTATGCTGCTTGTACCACCAAAAGAAAGACTTCATTTCAGTGCCTTATGAGCCGAAAGATGCGGATTATCTGCAGCAGCTGAAATAAGATTGACAAATCGGGATTTGCGAAGATGATGAGAGGTGAAATATGATCGAAATTAAAATAATTGATTCG
>CAMJPL010000045.1 GCA_946407735.1 uncultured Clostridia bacterium | reverse complement strand
GCTGATCTCCTCGGTGACTTCCTCAAGGCGAGCCTTGGCCTTGTCGAAGCGCTGCAGATCACGATGTGCTTCATCTGCTACGCCTGCTGGATGAAAAAGAGAAAGAAACCCGGCGTGTGACGCGGCGGGAATTCTCCGGCGATATTTACATTTTCAGGTATAATTTAACGTCATACCGGAGTATAATAGTCTCATATGAAGCCGTCCTTTGCACGCACGACAGGAGGAACCATTCATGCCGCAAAAATCACGTTTTATCTCATCCGCCGTCGCCGCGGCGATTATGCTGTCAGCGCTGACGTCATGCGGCCAAGCCGCCGATGACTCCGGGATAAAGCCTCAGGAAACTTCCGCCGAAACCGGCGTTATCGAAACGGCCGCCGAAACCGAGGCGAGCCTCATCGACCAGATCCCCGCTGCCGATTACGGCGGGTACGAATTCCGCATTCTCGGCGATACCGTATCGTCGTGGTGGATCATATCCCTCGATGCCGACGAGCTGAATGGTGAGATCATCAACGATACCGTCTACGAGAGAAACAGATTCGTCGAATCTAAGATGAACATCTCGATATCGCTCCAACAGACCGATCAGGCGATGTCTCTCGTCGGCAAATCGGTGCAGGCGGGCTCAAACGACTACGATATGGTCTGGGAGCGCATAAACGTGCTCATCCCATCGGCGCAGAACGGATATCTCGTCAATCTGAACTCGATCGGCAGCATAACTTATGACCCGAGATGGTGGGACACCGATTCGGTCGACGCCTTCACCATCAACGGCAAGCTTTTCTTCGCCTGCAACGACATAAACGTGCACACGGTCGAGGGATGCAGCTCGATGTTCTTCTCGAAGACGCTCATCGACGCGAACAGCCTTGAAAACCCTTACGAGCTGGTGAGATCCGAAAAATGGACCATCGACAAGATGGGCGAGATGATGAAGACCGCGGCGGCCGATTCCAACGGCGACGGCGTTAGGAACGAGGGAGACACCTTCGGTCTCGTGACTGGCATCGGACAGTATCTTTCTCTCGTTAACGGCACCGGCGAGCGTCTCGTTTACAAGCAGTCCGACGGATCGGAGGATCAGTTCGTCCTGAACCTCGCGTCGGACAAGATGATAGATGTCACCGACAAGGTGGCTTCTCTTCTGAACGACAAGAATCTCTCGGTCATCGTGAACGACGACAGCTGGGGCTACAAAAGCTTCTATTCCGATCACAGCCTGTTTTACATAATGCAGCTCGGCTCAGTGGCCGGCATGCGCGACTCTATGGAGAACGATTTCGGAATCCTGCCCTTCCCGATGTACAGCGAATCGCAGGGATACTACATAACCTCGATGGAGGCGACGGCCCAGGCCATGTGCGTCCCGTCGTCGGTGCCGGATCCCGTGATGGTCGGTGCTGTAACGGAAGCCATGTCGATGTATTCGGACGCCTATCTCTATGAGGCGTATTACGACACCACCCTCAAGGGCAAGATCGCCCGCGACGTCGATACCACCGAGATGCTCGACATCCTCACCGGGAGAAGAGCGTTCGACTACGCCACCTGCTACGGCTCATGGGGGATTTACGAAAAATACCTGAACAACGTCCGGAAGAAGGGTGCCTCCGAGCTGACCTCGCTTCAGGCGAAGACCATCGACAAGTTCAACCAGAACGTGCAGAAAACAATCGACGCCTACGCCGGGCTCTGATCCGAATAGTGCGGCGCGTCAAATAAAGCAGCCTCCGGCTAACGCCGGAGGCTGAATCTGTTTTATGTTCGGATTTTTCAGGCAGCTTGTATCAGTATCCCGCCGCGACCGATTCTACCATCTTATCGAGCTGCTTCTGAGCCTTCTCCTTCGACTTCGCGTACTTGGAGGCGAAATCGGATTTTTCGCCGAGCATGCTCGCCCTCAGGAGTATGGAGGTATCGCCGAAGTTGAAGACGGTGTTGAAGTCGAAAGAGGTATTCGCGTATATCAGGTCGAGCATGGCCTCCGAGGCGTCGTCGCGGCTCGTCTTTCCCTTCAGCGTCACCTCATATGCGGCGGGGCGCATATACATATCTGAGTAGAACGCCATCGTCTCCATGATGACAGATGTGCGCTCGGGATCCGGACAGGTCTTCGGAACAGCGACACCGGAGGGCAGCCATGTGTTGCAGGCGGTATAGTAGCTGTCGACGCTCTCGTCTGCCTTTGGATTCGGGATGATGCCGAAATCGTTTTCCAGCTCTCTCAGAGCGATCACGCCGAGGATAGTATTGTCGAGGAACAGCGCTCCGCCGGATTTGAAGAGCTGCTGGGACGTCCCGGCGCCGTCAAGGTCGCAGAACACCGTCTCCCTGTCTCCGAAGATACCGGCGCAGCGGTCGATAAGGTCTATCGAAGCCTGACTGTCAAGCGTGAGGGTATAACTGCCGTTATCCTCGGCGACCGTATTGAAGCCGGCGGCCGTGTAGAGAGCGTTTCCGAATGTGCCGTCGAGCGACATCGCGAAGAAATCGGCGTCAGTCATCTTTCCGTCGCCGTCGATGTCATGCGCCACTCCGACGAACAGCGAAGCCAGCTTTTCTATCGTCCATTTCCCGTCGCTTACGACGGAATACAGGTCTCCGACCTGATAGTTCTCAGCCTGCTTTTTGTCGAACACCATCACGATGGGCGTCAGCAGCAGCTGCGGGGTGATATACCCTGTCGTGAAGAACTGACGGCCGCTGACCGACATGTTTTTATACATCGACGCGTTCCACAGCGGCCCGTCGAGCGACAGCTGCGGCATCTCGCGCAGATCGAACAGCGCTCCGGCCGTGGTGAGAGAGTTTATCCCGTCCGACAGCGAGGTGATTATCATGTCGTAGGCATCGTCGCCGGCGAGGATCGTTTTCTGAACGTCTGTTTTAAGACTGCCCCTGTCCTCGTAGCTGATCGCCTCAAAGCTCACGTTCAGCTTTTCGGTCACCGCGAGATCACGGTCGAAAATGCTGTCGTTGATGCTGTCGCCCTGCTTCTCCTCAAAATACATATTGTATCTTGTCGGCGTATTCTGAGCGATCACCCGGAACTTATATCCGCCGTAGTCTATGCCGTCGTATTTCGCGAGCGGATCGGCGGTCGTCTCCGACTCTGTCCCGGCTTCATCAGCAGTCTGAGCGGCCTCCGAGCCGCCCGGCGGAGGCGTATTCTGTGATAATGTCTCGCCGCAGGCGATAAACGAAGCGGATATCAGAGCAGCGAGCATAAGCGCTGATAAACTCTTTCCAGTCATATCTTTTTCCCCCCATGCGGATATGCAGCTTTTCTATAATTCACTTCTTCATGTATTTCCGGTACTCGTTGCAGAGCAGGCGGTACGGCGGCTCGTCCTCGTCTATGGCCGGGAAACGTCCCGTCGACTCAAGGAAACGGTTGTCGGTATTGTCATCATTTGTCTTTGACACCTCGCCGACAAGGACCTTTCCGCAGCCCTCCCTGCCCCAGAACGAATGGTAGAGCCCGCGCGTCATCGTGATGCTTTCGCCCGGCTTAAGGTATATGAGAGATCCGGCCTTGAGAGTCGTCTTCACGCCGTCGAGACTGACGACGACGTCGGTATCTGAAAGAGCCTCGTTCTCATCGCTGTTGTACAGCCTGACGGCGAGCTCTCCGCCGCCGCGGTTGATGATATCCTCCTGCTTTGACCAGTGGAAATGCGTCGGCGTGACCTGATTTTCACCGACTATCATTATCTTCTCTGCGTAGGGCTTCGGATAGAGCGGATTGTCGAGCGAGCCGTTGCGTATCGTGATGAGCAGAAGACCGACACGGCTGAAATCGCCCGATCCGAAGTCGGTTATATCCCATCCGAGCGAGTTGTCGGCGATCTCGGCGCATTCCTCGCCCTTAGTCCTCCAATCGTCCGCCGTCCATGAGGCGAACGGCGGGAGAGCGAATCTCATCTCGGCGAAAAAGTTCTCGGCGTCGCGGATGATTGCGTTTATTTCAGATCTTTTCATAATTGTTATTACCTGTCTTTAAGTCGTTCAGATGTATGTCCGGATAATGATATTATACATGAACATCACCCCGATGTCAAGCGGATTTTTGAATATTCTATGATGAAAAGCTTCTTTTCCGATTGACATAAGGGCCGTCATGATGTATAATTATTATAACGAAAACAAGACGCGATTCACGGGAGGACATCATGCTCAGAGATTTCGGCAGACAAAGATTCGATATAATAATACAGGCGGGACAGTCCAATTCCGAGGGGTACGGCTTCGGACCGGTGGAAAAGCCGTATGAGCCGAGCGACAGGATATGGTATCTCAACGGCGATCTCACCATCTCCACCGCTGTTGAGAAGGTGACGCTGAACGATATACAAAGCAACTTTTCCCTCACCTTCGCGAGGGAGTACCTTGACAGCGGGCTGCTTGAGGAAGGACGGGATCTGCTCATCATAAGGAGCGCCGTCGGAGGCACCGGCTTCCTTGACAACAGATGGGGACAAAAGGACGATCTGTATCTCAGGATGCTGAACATGACGGACACCGCTCTCGCGCTGAGCGGCGAAAACCGCATAAAAGCCCTTCTCTGGCATCAGGGCGAGACAGACGCGACTCTGAATTCGTCATATAAGACATACTACGATAATCTCATGGGGCTTTACCGCTCGGTCGCCGAAAGATACGGCGTCCCCGATCTGCCGTTCATAGCCGGAGACTTCGTGCAGGACTGGAAAAGCAAAAACGCCGCCATATGCGAGCCGGTGATCTCTGCCGCGCGCGACGTCTGCCGCGACTGCAACGGCAGGTTCGTCGAGACCGACGGGCTGAAATCCAACATGCAGGAGCTCGATCATCACCCGTTCGGATGGGAGGACGACATCCACTTCTCCCGCCGCTCGGTATATGAGCTCGGCAGAAGATATTTCGCCGCATACAGACAGATAACGGGCAGGTAAAAACATGAAGCCGAATATAGTTTTTATCCTCACCGACGATCAGGGCGCGTGGGCGCTGGGACGCGAGACGCCCGAGATCATCACCCCGAATCTCGACAGGATGGCGGATGAGGGAGTTTATTTCAGGAACTTCTTCTGCGCCTCCCCGGTTTGCTCTCCGGCGAGATGCAGCCTCGTTACGGGGCGTCTTCCGTCGGCTCACGGCGTCCACGACTGGCTGAGAGGCGGAAACTGGACGAAAAGCGAGCTTCCCGAGCCGATGAGATCTAATGTCGGAGACGACACGGCCGTCGATTATCTCGAAGGCATGCCGACGGTCTATGATTCTCTCCGCCTGGCCGGGTATCATATGGGCTTCGTCGGAAAATGGCATATGGGCGACAGCCTGAGAAAAAGAGAGGGCTTCGACGAGTGGACGGTGCTGCTCGGCGGCGGCTGCGCTTACAGGCATCCCGACGTATGCGTTGACGGCGTGCCGCAGTTCCTCGACGAATATGTCACCGATTTCTTCACTGACAGAGCTGTGGATTTCATCAACAGGCATCCAAAGGAGCCCTTCTCTCTCCATGTCCATTACACCGCTCCGCACACTCCGTGGGGACATGAGCAGCACAGAGAGGATATCCTTCATATGTACGATGACTGCCCGTTTGACTGCCATCCATTCCGCCCGCTGCACCCGAATCAGGTCGCCACATGCGAGGTCGGCGACACCGACGAGAGGCGCAGATATCTGCAGAAGGGATATTATTCGGCGATAACCGCGGTGGACGAAGGCATCGGACGGATAATGGAGGCGCTGAAAGAGAACGGTGTCATTGACAACACCGTAGTCATCTTCTCCGGCGACAACGGCATGAATCTCGGCCAGCACGGCGTCTGGGGAAAGGGCAACGGCACCTATCCACAGAACATGTACGACTCGTCGGTCAAAGTCCCGTTCATCGTATGGGGACCGCGATTTGTCAGGAGCGGTGCTGTCGTCGACAACCTCATCAGCCACTGCGACGTGCTGCCGACGCTGCGCGAATATCTCGGACAGGAGCAGGACGCTTCCCTTCCCGGCGAGTCGTTCCTCTCCGAGCTTACCGTCGGGCGGGGCGATACCGACCGGAAAATCTGCATCCTCGACGAATACGGTCCGGTCAGGATGATCCGAAGCCGGCGCTGGAAGCTCGTCATGGAGAACATAAGAGGCAATCACCAGCTTTACGATCTCGAAAACGATCCGGGAGAGGAAACGAACCTCTACGGTGATCCGTCGATGTCAGATATCGTAAAGAAGCTAAAGGAGGAGCTGGACGAATCCTTCACCCGCTTCACCGTCCCTCCGTACGACGGGATGAAGACCCGTCCGTCAGGCTCGGGGCAGATGGGGAAGATAACATATGAGGGAGAGGACGTCTGGCAGCCGGACGTAAGGTATTTCTCGGAAAGATAAAACAAGGCGGGGCTTGAATAAGTCCCGCCGTAAGTTTTCTAAAAATAACTGATTTCAGAATGATACAACAGTTTTTTACATACTATATATCGACAGTCAGCTCAATTTGAAATAAGATATCAGTCGTGAAGCTCGCTGCCGATAAATCCGACGTCTCTGAACGAAGCGAAATCCGACCTCACGATATAGTCGATATAAGCCGCCGTCATCTTCGCCGTGAGAAGATATCCCGCCGGGTTCATATGCCCGAGCATATAGAACTTATCGCGGAAGTCTTTGTCGTAAAGCGGCCCGTATTTGGCGAAATCTATTACATATGTGTTGTCGAATTTAGCCGCGATATCGCGCATGAGCTGAGCCTGCGATTCGACGACGGTATCGTTGTCCTCGCTGCCGTTTTTGACCATCGTCATAAGGAAGAACCTTGCCCGCGGCTGCATCGAGCGGTAGCGCATGAACACCCTGCCGAACCATCCGGCGAATGTATCGGGATCGGTCTCGTAATCCTCATGGATGTCGTCGACTGTGCCTACATTCTGCTTCATGCCGAAAAGATCGTTGCAGCCGAGAGCGAATATATATGCCTGAGCGAGCTTTTCCTTCGACCACATATCGTTCGCCTCGGCGAACGACCGCATGTACTCTATTGCGGTCATACCGCCGCGGGAGAAGTTGTACACCTTCGAGCCGAGCATGCGGGCGAGATACTGTCCCCACGAGTACTCGAACATATCGTGATAACCGTGCGAGCCGTCGGGATTGAGCGACTCGAACTCTCCCGACGAGAGCGAATCCCCGACGCAGGCTATCGTGCGGAATATAGCCGTGAAGCCGCCGTCCTCCGGGATATTGTCGAGCGGCTTCTCAGTCGGCTTGAGAAGATAATCGTAAAGCTTCATTTTTCGTGACCTCCTTTATTTTGACCATAGCTTGAGCATCGTATTCGGCTTCATCCTGAATTTCAGCCGTCCGTCCTTAATCCGGCAGTTGAGAGGATCGTCGAAATCATGGCTGTCGTCCAGCGTCGAGCGGCAGAACACCTGCGACGGCGCGCCTTTTATCTCTATCTCGACATCCTTTTCCGGCTGATCTTCAAGGTCTGTGTAATAAGCGATGAGGGTCAGGCATCTTTTGCCGTCGTACGCTGTCACGGCGGAGAACATATCGTCGTCCGAGACGCTCTCGTACTCGTCGCCGAGCCTCGTAAGGCCGCTCCATTCCTTTATCGGGTAGTAACCCTTGAGACAGCTCATGTCATAGATATTGAACATGCCGTTCATTATCGAGTTTGTCCGCGCGTCGTAGTACATGAGAAGATCTACCGGGCAGTCCTGCATCAGGTTCATCATATGCCCGATGAAGGCGGCGCCTTTAAGGCTGCGCTCCACCTCAAGGTCCTTCACGAACTGCGAGCCCTCGAAGCTCCTGATGTAATTCCACTCGTTGAAGATGCTTTCGGTCTTTGTATAGCCGTATTTGTCGAGCATCTCCCTCGCCTTTTTCGCCGGAGCTATCTCCTGCCTCGGATCGGAGCAGTAGCCGTGCCATGAGAAGAAATCGAGAGGGACGCGTTTGCCGTCTCTCGTGAGATAGGCAAGGAACGGCTCGGTCCACCAGTGATTCGGGGCGCAGAGCGCCGGACCGCCGATTTTGCATTCGGGATGTCTTGCCTTCAGATACTCGGCGACTGTCTCGTAGAACTCAAAGAACTGCTGTCTCGTGCCGCCCCATGTCAGCTTGCGCTCGGCGGGAGCGTCGTCATCCGAGCCGTCCGGCTCGTTCCAGATCTCCCAGTATTCGATGTTCTTCTCGAAGCCGTCGTTCCATCCGTTGTTGTAGTGGCTGATGATATGATCGCATATCTTCGCCCATTTGAGAAAATCCTTCGGAGGCAGTGTACCGTACTTCTTCGTCCAGTGCTCGATGCAGCAGCCGAGGCGGTAAAAGCATTTTGTCCCGGCGAGATCGAGTCGATGGATGTATTCGTCGGTAAGGTGGAAGTCATACGACTTCGGATCGTCGACGTCTGCGTCAAAATCAGGGAATATGCCGTTTATGTCGACGCAGTGCTCGCGGCCGTAGCTGTACTCGATAGAGGCGTCGTGCGTCCTCGCGTACGGGATCTCCGCAGCCTTGTAGGCGGCCATGTTGCTTATGTCCTGATCGGAGTATTTCTTCCACGCCGGAGCGTTGTTCACGGCGTTCATCGGCTTTATCGGGCCGATCTTCTTTGAAAGGTCGATATTCAGCTTCATATACGGCATCTCCTTTGAAATAAAGAATGTTTGACGCTTAATGGCTCTTTTTCAGGCGGGATTCAGATACATCCTGAGAGAAAAAGACGGCAACGGACAATATGTGAGGAAATCTGTCTTGAAAACTTCATTCTTTGGCGCTATAATATATCAAAGCGCATAAACACACGGAGTGATAAACAAACAATGAAAATTACAGAGATATACAGCGAGCTTTCCGAATCGTACCCATACCGCGTCGAGCTTCACGCTCACAGCTCACCGGCCAGCGGCTGCAGCGAGATCCCGCCGGAAAAGCTGGTAGAACTGTACGCCGACAAGAAGGTCGACGCGCTCTGCATCACGAACCATTATACCCCCGCCCTGCTGACGAACGGCAAAAGCCGCGAGCAGACGGTATCGGAATATCTCGACGACTTTCACCGCGCCGCCGCCGAGGGTGAGAAACGCGGCGTCGCCGTCATACTCGGCGCCGAGCTCAGGTTCATCGAGAATTCGGACGACTTTTTGATTTTCGGAATAGACGGCAAGGATATAGACGACTTCTACGATCACGTCGGAAATACGGTCGCCGATTTCAGAAAGAACTGGCACAAGGACGGCAGCTTCTTTCTGCAGGCTCATCCGTTCCGCAACGGAATGGTTCTCGTCGATCCGGAGCTTCTCGACGGCGTCGAGGCGTTCAACATGCACCCGAATCACAACAGCCGTGTCGGGATAACCGCCGGCTACTCCGTCGAAAACGCTCTGATCCCGACTATCGGCACCGACTGCCATCACTTCGGGCACGAAGCCATCGGTCTGATACGGACCAAGAACCTTCCGAAGACGTCGGACGACATCGCGCAGATCCTGTACTCGCGCGATTATATCTTCGAGATAAACGGCTTCCTCATGATCCCGCCGATCGGGACGATGATCTGAGACATCCGATAAATCGGTTTATGCCTGCCTGAGAGCTTAAGCTCCGGGCGGGCTTTTTTTTCACACGCCGTCCTTGACAAATCCGGTGATCCTCGAGAAGGAATCGAGGATACTTCTGCCGTCCTTTCGTATGATCGAGGCGTTCACGGCGAAATACCCGCCGCTTCCCGAGGCGATCATGACGGCGTCGGTCGTGAGGCCGTCCATCGTATTGATACAGTTCCGGTGCATGATCCTGCCGTCAGACCTGCGGTTGATATAGACGACGCAGCCGTCGGCAAAAAGCCTCCATCCGTCCGTGATATCGTCAAACCTGACAGCGGCCGAATCGTCGAGACGCAGCAGAGAGACGAATTTCGCGTGCCCGTCATCGTCTGACAACGTATCGAAGGAAAGATATTTTCTTTCGGACAGATCCTCCGGCGCCCAGCCTATCATCTCCGACACCGTGTGAGGCGTCAGCATCTCAAAGCAGCTGTCGTCCTCCGCGTGAAGAAGAAAACTGACCTTGCCCGGCTCATAGCATTCGATATCGTCATAGATGAGGATAAAGCTACCCGCCCACAGAAAATGCCTGTGATGCTTTCTCATCCATCTCGATTCCGGGCCCGTGCAGTCGGCCATGACATAGCGGAAACGTCCGCCGTCGGTGAAATCGATCAGCCTGCCGGGGGTATGGCAGTGATTTTTGTAGTTGTCGCGGTAATCCTGTCCCCTGCCGTCGAAGAGAACGACGTTATGCCCCTTCGAGTCGGCGAAGTAGCTTATGTAATGAGCCTCCTCGCTGTAGTCGTTTACCATCGAGTCGTATATCTCGGGCCTGCCCTTCCTGTACAGGATAAAATGCCCGGCGTCAGCGTGAGCGTGATTCCATGTGTCGCCGCATTTCACGGCAAGCATATCGGAGTTTTTCTCCCACGAGCTCCTGAACACCGCCCATCCGATACGCTCATAGCACGACGAGAGGTTCTCCGGCGGATGACAGGGCATCTCATTTACCGCTTTCCATGTCAGGAGCCGAAGCGCCGGCTCTTCTTTCTGCTCTTTTCTCGTCAGTATATGCCATGAAAGCTCAGGCGAGCCGAGCCCGTAATATGTCAGCAGCAGCGGCACGCGCCTGAACTCGTTTTCGGGGTTGCAGTCGCAGAATCCGACAGAATAATCCATTTCATCCGACAGATACCCGCATTCGACAAGGAACCTCCCGCCGGCTCTCAGGACCTCTTCATCGTCAAATGGATGCTTTCCCGTCTGACGGAGGTAGATATTGGCGAAGCGAAGGTACTCGCCGCAGGCGTAGTCGAAATAGTTCACGCCCTCCCAGTAACTACCGTCATCGGAATTCACCGGCTTCATGTTGACCGGATTCCCCTTATAGAGGAACCATCCCTTCAAAGCCTCCACAGCCTCGGAGATAAGATATTCCCAGTCATCGGCATAATCCCTGATAACGGTCAGAGCCGCGGCGGCGCCGGATATGATGACGCACCAGAAATTGTGCCCCATCGTGTCGAGAGCATGTATCCTCGTTCCCGGCAGCACCCATTCGCGCAGCGTAGGAAGAACGCCCTTCTCAAGCGTCTTCACGGCGAGATATCTCACCTCGCTTTCGGGAAGATATTCCCCGAACAGCGACAGTCCTTCCGCCATCGTCCGGCATCTCGACGCCGTGCCGAGCGAGCATCGGATATCGTACCCGTTGTAAGCGTCCGGGCTGTAATCGGAATCGAACCATCCGCAGCCGTCGGCGACTGAAAACAGCATCTCCCTCGCGCGGTCAAGCGCGGTACTGTCTTTTGTCAGCGCGTATCTGATACCGAGATCGAGCATAGACCCGCCCGAAAGCACCTCATCGCGGAGAGAGACGAGATACGGATCGGACGCGTCCTTTATGAAGCTGATATCCCAGGCGTCGAAAAACAGATTCTTTATCATTTATCATCCCCCCGGATAAAAGCCGTATATTATCCCTCAAAGCAGTCGTATGCGGTGAGTATCGTTTTTCCTATCTCGTACAGCAGCTCCTCCCCCTTGAGCCTGAGCGGCAGCGGAGCCGTTTTCAGACGGTCGTCTTTGTCAAACTGACGCCTTGAAGCGCCGGGAAGGAAGATATTGCAGGCCTCGAAGGTGAAATATCCGCTGTAACCGATGTCGATAAGGCCGTGCATAAGCGAGTCGAGGTTAAGAGTGCCGAAGAAGGGGGCGACGTGAGCGTCGGTATTTCCCATGTTGTCCTGCACATGGAGAGCCATTATGTGAGAGCCCATTATCCTCAGCGCCTCATCCTGCGGCATCTCCTGCATGTTCGCGTGACCGGCGTCCCAGACCGCCTGAAACAGCGGATGATCGACAAGCTCGACCATCTGCAGGAGGTCCGGTGCGTTGTCTATCCAGTACATCCCGTCGACGCACATCCTGTTGAAGTTCTCGACGAGGATGGTGACGCCGTTCTTCTCGGCGCTGGGCAGCAGCTCTCGGAAGAAGTCACGGTTTTTCTCAAGACATTCCTCCTTTGATATCCCCATAAGGTATCCGGAATGGATGACGACGTTGTCTATGCCGAGGGCGGCGCAGGACTCGATGCACCGGATATTCTCAGCGACGAAATCCTCGTGGTATTTCCCACCCTCGAGAGGCCGTCCCATCGGCGCGTGCGACTGGATGAACCTGACGCCGAGCCTGTCGGCCTCACGCAGAAGCGACGCGGCGTGAGAGGATCTGTCGGACGAGAAGAAGCCGTTCATGCATCGGAAATCGGTGCCGAAATTATAGTCGATGAACCTGAAGCCGGATCCGGCTATCCACCTGACGGCATCAAGCTGGGAATCGGTATATCCGCTGAAATCTCCGGTCGTCGTAGCGAGATACATTATATTTCACCTCTAAAAACACTCATTCTCCGAAAAGTTCGGCCGTCTCTGTCATCCTGTCGGCTATCGGAACGCTGAACGGGCATCTCGTCTCGCACGAGCGGCAGCCGATGCACTCAGACGCCTTATGATCGAGCAGCGCGTAATGCGATCTCACGCTCTGCGGGATATCCGGCTGAGCCTTCGCGAGATCGGACAGCTTGTTCACCATGGCTATGTCTATATCCATCGGGCAGGGTCTGCAGTGCCCGCAGTAGACGCACTGGCCCATATATGAGTGCAGCGGCGCTCCGGCTATCACCGAGGCGTAATCCTTCTCGTCGTCGGACGCCGTCTCATAAGCGAGAGCCTGATCTATCTGCTCTTTGCTGTCATAGCCGCAGAGGATCGACGACACCGCCGGGCGGGTGAGCGAATAGTGGATAAGCTGAACCGGCGTGAAGGCCGCCTTGAAGGGCGATTTATCGGCGTTGAACAGGCGGCCGCCGAAATAACCCTTCATGACCGTTATGCCGACGCCGTTCTTCTCGCAGAGCATGTAGAGCTCGGCGCGTTCGGGGTCTATGCCGGAAAGCGACTCGTCGTAGCTGCCGAACATATTGTCGAGATTATCTGTCGGCGGCATCATGTCAAAGGCCGGATTCACGCTGAACAGGATCATCTCGATGAAGCCCGACTCCGCCGCCATTTTCCCTATGACCGGGTTATGCGTCGACAGACCGATATGCTTTATCACGCCTTCGTCCTTCATCCTGCGGACATAGTCGATATACGGCGTGTTCATGCAGACGTTCCAGTCGTCGACGTCGTCCACGTAGTGTATCATGCCGAGGTCTATATAATCGGTGCGAAGGCGTCTGAGCAGATCCTCGAAGGCGCCGGGGACGACGCTCATATCGCGGGTGCGGACATACTGCCCGTTCTGCCATGTCGAGCCTATATGCCCCTGCACATACCATTTATCGCGGCAGCCGGATATGCCCTCGCCTATTATATCGCGGGATTTCGGATCGGGCATCCAGCAGTCGATGATGTTTATTCCCTTTTCGGCGGCGTAGCGTATAAGCTCCACGCCATCGCCGAAATCGTGGCGCTCCAGCCATTCGCCGCCGAAGCCAACCTCGCTTACCGATATGCCGGTGTTTCCGAGTTTTCTGTATATCATTTTTAAGCTCTCCTGCTGTCTTTTTTGTCGAATAATATATCCCCGGGCCTGAAGGCGAGAGGGTAGACTCCCATGTCGACGAAGGATATGACAAGATATCTCGCGCTTCTGACTATATGCGCCGCCGTCGTGCCCGATTCAAGGAAGGTGTCGCTGAACGGGAGCTTCAATACGGTGTTAAGCATAAAGAATACGGCCAACCCTCCGGCGAGACGGAGAACGCATCTTACGGGCGATCCGGTTGATTCGAATTTCACGAACCTCCCCTCGAACTCGACCGCGAGGATGAAGCCGACAAGCAGTCCGACCGCGCTGAAATAGTCGTCGCTCTGGCAGTAAAGGAATCCTGACAGCGATATGACGAGCAGGATCGCGTAGAAATACCGCTTCATCAGCTTTTTCTCGAGATACGGCACGAGGAATATTATGATCACGCCGCAAGCCCATCCGGCGAGGACGTCTGTCGGATAGTGAAGCCCGAGGCAGAAGCGCGATATCCCACACAGAAACGGGATGACGATTCCGATCACCGTCAGCCAGCGTTTTTTGCCGTAAAGCGCCAGCGAACCGAACAGCGTCGATGAGTTGGTCGCGTGACCGCTCGGGAAGGAATACCCCTGAGCCTTGACGCTGTAAAGGTCTGCCGAGCTTTTATACGGCTTCAGGCACTTTATGTCGGGATTCGTGAAATAGGGTCTCGGTCGCATGACGGCGTCCTTTATAAGCGGATTCACCGTTATCGCGATCATCAGGTTCATCCCGACAAAGCGGCCGTATTCCTTGTCAAGGCACCAGTAAAGCAGCCCTATCAGTATGACGCAGACTATCTCCTCACCGAATTCCGACAGAAATGAGGCTATCGCCGTGCCGGCGCCGCCCATGACCGACTGAATCCGGATTATCAGGCTTTCCTCCCAGCCGAATGAAAAAGCGTTCCCCGTTATTTCCATTCTCCGCCCCCGTAATAAGACGTTGATCCCAAAACTCACGGCAATATTATACCACATCCAAGAGCGAAAAGCAACCATGAATTCTTCTTAAAAGCCTTGACAAATCACGAAACATTCATTATAATATCTTTATACGAGCTTGGAACAGAAGAGCCGAGGAAGATTATGATAAAGGTTACGCTTCTTGGAGACTCGATCCGTCAGATAGGCTACGGCCCCGTCGTTCCGGGACTTCTCGGCGGGGACTATGATGTATGGCAGCCGTCGGAAAACTGCCGCTTCGCCCAGTACACCCTTCGCGGCATGTACGACTGGAAGGGCGGTATGGAAGGCAGCTCCGTCGTTCACTGGAACAACGGGCTGTGGGACGCCTGCGACATCTTCCCGGAGGACGGCGGTCTTTTCACCGGTCTCGATTTTTACGTCGATACGATGACCCGCATCGGGCGGATACTCACGGCGAGATACCCTAAGGTCATCTTCGCCACGACGACGCCCGTCAGAGCCGAGAACCCGAACAACCGCAACGAATGGGTCGAGCGGTACAACGCCGCCGTCGTCCCGGAGCTTATGAAGCTCGGCATCGCGATAAACGATATCGGCGGCGCCGTAAGTCGGGACATAGAGCGGTATATCTGCGATGATCTCATCCATCTCTCAAAGGACGGCATAGATCTCTGTGCCGGCATGGTCGCCGACAGCATCAGAAAGGCGGCGTCGGAGCTATGAATGAGATACTGAAAGGCAAGAGCATCATCTTTCTCGGCAGCTCGGTGACATACGGCGACGGATATTCGTTCGTCGAGGCTCTCGCCGAGTATGACGGTGTTGTCCCGTACAAGGAAGCCGTGAACGGCACGACACTTGTGACGATATCAGACACATCATACATACCGAGGATGAAGACCATCCCGGCGGACATCAAGGCCGACGCCTTCGTCTGCCAACTGTCGACAAACGACGTTTGGCGCGATTACCCTCTCTGCGCGATCGAGGCCGCCGTCAGGGAGATTATCGAATACGCCTGCGGCGTATGGCACTGCCCCGTCATGTTCTATACGAGCCCGAAGACCATCGGCGGCAGATACGGCGATATGGTCGCCATGCTTCACAGGGTGGCTGGCGATACGGGGATATATCTGCTCGACCTGAACGGCGATCCCGAGATGTCGTCGATATCACCCGAAATGAGAAGCGAATACATGAACGACACCGCACATCCGAACAAAAAAGGCTATGTCGAATGGTGGCTTCCGAAGTTCGAGAAGGCGCTGTCGGACATGCTATCAGACAACGGGTGACGCACCTATAAACAGCGGAAAATATCCCGTTTCACAGACAATCAGTTGTTATCACAATCGAAAGAGGCACATATAATGCGCAAGCTTGAGTACAGAAACGCGATCCCGGTAGCCGCGCACCGCGGCGTGGCGAAATACTATCCCGAGAACACCATGGCGAGCTTCAAGGCCGCCGTCGCTCTCCGTCCCGATATGATAGAGACCGACGTCCACATAACGAGCGACGGTCAGCTCGTTCTCTGCCACGATCACAGGCTCGACCGAACAACCGACGGTCACGGTCTCATCCGCGAGACCACTCTGGCGGATGTGAAAAAGGCCGACGCCGGAGCGTGGAAAGATGAGAAATTCAGAGGGGAGCGCGTGCCTCTGCTCGAGGAGTTGCTCGATCTGGTGAAGGATGACAAAGATATAATGCTCAACATCGAGCTGAAGGACTACCCGAAGGACTGCGGCGATCTTGCGTATGAGTCGGCGCATAAAACGCTGAAAATGCTCGACGAGTACAAGGTGCTCGACAGATGCGTGATCAATTCCTTCTCCGGCGAGCTGCTTGAAAAGCTCGACGAGGAATACGGCGACAGCATCCTTATCCACGCCTATCATCCGCAGGAGCAGATGGGGCCGAATCAGAAGCGGTTCGTATATGATTACGCCTACTGCGTATGTCTGTTCGGCATGGGAGACGATCCGGTGGTGCCGAAATGGGTCTTCGACACGGTAAAAAGCTACGGTGTCGAGCCATGGGTGTACTATTCGACGGATACTCCCGACGTCTATGAGCGCGCGATAAAGAACGGCGCGATGCTGTTCACCTCGAACGATCCCGGATGGGCTATGTTCTATCTGCGCAGCAAGGGGCTGCATGAATAAGCTCGGACGAAAACAAATCAGCCGAAAGGAAACATATAATGATAAAGCAACTCTTCTCCCGCGGATGGAAATACTCCGGAGCCGGCGTATCGGGCTGGACCGACGTCGATCTGCCGCACGACTACGCGATCATCCAGAAGCGCAAGCCTGAGTACGGAGCAGCGAACGGCTATTATCCGGGCGGGCGCGGCAGATATGTGAAATATTTCATTCCGGACAGCAAGACCGGGCATGTATTCCTCGACATCGACGGCGCTTATATGTGCGCCGAGATCAGCGTGAACGATCAGGCTATCGCCATACATCCGTACGGCTATTCCCCGTTCCTTATCGAGATAACCGATAAGCTGAATTACGGCGTGACGAATAAGATATCAATCACGACCGATGCGCATCAGCCGTCTACAAGATGGTACAGCGGCGCCGGACTTTACCGCGACGTATTCCTCTGGACCGGCGGCGACTGCCGGATCGCGCCGAGAGATATATACATAACGACTCCGACCGTTTCGCAGGATGAGGCCGGGGTGAAGATCGCCTGCGAGGTGTCATCCGACATCACATCCGACGCCGTGATAGATTTTGAGATATCGCACGGCGGCGTGACCGCCGCGTCGGGGAGCAGGACCGTTTCGGTAAAGGAAGGGGAAAAGACAAAGGCGGAGATCACTCTTTCCGTCGCCTCGCCGAAGCTGTGGGACATCGACTCGCCCGAGCTTTACACGCTGAGGACCGCGGTCCGTGTCGGAGATATCGTGACCGACGAGAGCGAGACATCCTTCGGCATCCGCAAAATCGAGTTCGACGCCGAAAACGGGTTCAGACTGAACGGCCGCGAGATCAAGCTCAAGGGCGGATGTCTTCATCACGACCACGGAGTGCTCGGCGCCTCCTCATATCCGGCCGCCGAGGAGAGAAGGATTCGCCAGATCAAAAGCGTCGGCTTCAACGCCATACGCACGGCGCATTACCCGCCTTCCCTCGCGCTGCTCGAATCGTGCGACAGGCTCGGCATCCTTGTGATGGACGAAGCCTTCGACATGTGGATCGGCGGGAAGAATTCATACGACTATCACCTCTGGTTCCCGGACTGGTGGCAGAGAGACATCGCGGCGATGGTGCTCCGCGACAGGAACCATCCGTCGGTGATTTCCTATTCCATCGGCAACGAGGTCGAGGAGCGCGCCGGAAAGAACGACGGAGCGGTATGGGCAAAGAAGCTCTCCGACGAGATAAAGGTGTACGATACGACCCGTCCTGTCACGATGGCTATCTGCGGGCTGTGGGATCAGCCGGAGAGCATCGATCCGGAAGACTACAAAAAGAACTGGAAAGAGGGCTGCATCGAGAACAACAACGGTCCCTATGACTGGGGGACCCGTACCGAGCCGGTCATAAAATCCCTTGACATCGTGGGCTACAACTATCTCTGGAGCCGCTACGGCTCGGACAGCGAGCGCTATCCCGGCCGCGTTATCTGGGGCTCGGAGACGATGACGATCGACTTCTGGGATTCCTGGAGCGGCGTCATGGCTCACCACAATGTCATCGGCGACTTCACATGGACGCCGTGCGATTATCTCGGCGAGGCCGGGATCGGCAGAGGCGTATGGGAGCGTGACAAAGACAAATCCAACACCGACTATCCGTGGAGGATGAGCTACGACAGCGACTTCGACATAGCCGGTTACAGGCGTCCTCAGTCCTATTACCGCGAGATGATCTGGAAAGGCGGGCTCGAGCCGAAGATCTTCACCACGCATCCCGAGCATTACGGCGAGAGATGGACCGGTACCGGATGGCACTGGTACGACGTGCTCGACACCTGGACCTTCGAGGATATCTATCTCGGAAGCCCCGTCAGATGCGACTGCTACACCGACGCAGACTACGTCATATGGAAGCTGAACGGCAGGATCGCCGGAAGAAGCGAGCCGGTAAGAGGCATCGCCTCCTGCGACATACCGTATGAGAAGGGCGTCCTCGAGGTCACGGCGTATAAAGACGGCAAAATCTGCGGATCGTCCTCCCTCAAGACCGTAGGGGCTCCGGCGAAGATCAGAGTGACGCCGGAAAAGAAGACCGTGAAGGCCGACGGCAGGGATCTTCTGTATTTCGACATAGACATCACAGACATAGGCGGCAGCCATGTCCCGGACGCTAAAAACGCACTCAGATGCACAGTGACGGGATGCGAGCTGCTCGGCATATTCAGCGGCGATCCCAGAAACGAGGATATATACGGATCGAACGAATGTCATGCCTTTACCGGCAGAGCCACCGCCGTTATAAGGGCAAAGGACAGGGGCGGCATTACCGTGATAGTCTCTGGCGACGGCCTCGCGTCCGGATTTGCGTCCGCCGAAGCCGAATGACACCAGATCATCGGATGGCACGGCGAAATGACTTCATCTGAGCGCGTAAAAAGCGCCATGCGGTACCGGCCGGTCGACAAGGTCCCGCTGCAGTATTACTACTGCCCCGTAGGTTACTACGAGCACGGCGAGCGCCTTAACGATCTGTACGCTTCCCTTCCGGGCGACTTCGGGCCGTTCAGGCGCGTGCCGATCCCCGTGATACCGAAGGAAAACTTCGACTCCGAGGGACGGTATCATGAATTCCGCACCGACGAATGGGGCGTGGTCTGGGAATACCGCATATTCGGCATTACCGGCATCCCTTACAGGCGGCCGATCAACTGTCCAGAGGATATCAGCAGATACTGGCTGCCGGATCCTCCCCCGCTGTCCGGTCCCGGCTTTGACAGCTACAAAGCGTCCGTCAAGGCCAGCCGCGACGCCGGGTATTACACCTTCGGCGGAGGCGGATCGCTGTACGAGAGGCTGCTGCATCTCTACGGCGACGAGAACGTGCTCTGCGACATCATGACCGACGAGCCTGAAATAAACGAGCTTGAGGACAAGCTTGCCGAGTTCGGCCGTCAGATCGTCATCCGTTCGGTAAAGGCCGGGTGCGACGGGATATCCATCGGCGACGATTACGGCATGGAGGGGCGGATGGTTATGAGTCCGAAGCGATGGAGAGAATTCTTCAAGCCGAGGATAAAGTACATGATCGATCCCGCCGTCAGCGCCGGGCTTGACGTCCACTGTCACAGCTGCGGCTACATAATGCCGATCCTTCCCGATCTTCGCGAGATCGGAGTGACTTCGATCTGGCCTCAGCTTCCGGCGTATAATATGAGCGAGCTGGCTTACAGATGCCGGGAGCTCGGTCTCGCCGTCGCGATACACACCGACAGGGCACGCATTATGACATACGGCACGCCCGGGGATGTAAGGGAGCTCGTAAGGCGTGAGTTCGAGACCTTCCGTATGGATGAAGGCGGCTCATGGTTCTACGTCGAAGCCGACAACGGCTTCCCGTTTGAAAACCTCGAGGCTCTCGTGAACACGATAGCCGAATACAGATAAAAGATTTATCCGCCCGAAACTATTGTCTTCGGGCGGTTAATATTTTGTCATGGTCTTTCCGCTTTTTCTATTGACAATCCCGGGCGGAGTGAGTATAATATTTCTCTGAAAGAATATCACGGGAAAACACGGGAAACAATGAATGAACGCGGCATCATCGAATTCTGACGGCAGACGGCTCAGAAGGAACCGGATTCTGTATGACATTGAAGCTCTGCTCGATTATCTGATAAGCATACTCATAACCGACGCCTTTCTCGCCACTCTGCTCACGCGCAGCGGCATCTCCGACTCGGCAACCGGCATTATCACGCAGCTCGCCTCGCTCGGCTTCATGGCGCAGCTCGTCTCCGTCTTCATGCGCAGGGGCAAAAGCATCAAGATCTTCGTCTCCGGGCTGTGTCTGGCCTGTCAAATGATGTTCGTCTCCCTGTACATGATCCCGATGCTTCACATCGAAAGCCGCGCCGCTGTGACGGCGCTTTTCGCCGTGATGTTCCTCGGCGGGCATATAATCCAGAACGTCGTCACCCCGTACAAGCTGACATGGCTGATGTCGTTCGTTCCGCTCAAGATACGCGGCAGCTTTTCCGCCATGAAGGAGATAATCTCGCTCTCCGGCGGTATGCTCTTCACCTTCGGCATGGGGGCGATGGTCGATCACTTTACCGACACCGGGCGGGATGATATCGGCTTCCTTCTGTGCGGCATCACCATATTCGCCGTTGCCGTCGGCCACTCTGTAAGCCTCGCGCTGATAAAGGAAAGCGATACAGACGGACCGTCTTCATACGGAGGCACATCGGAAGGACACGGGATCATCGGCACTCTGCGCCGGACGCTGCTCGACAAGACGGTGACAAGGCTGTTTCTGATCGACGTCATATGGCATTTCGGGACCGGTCTTTCGCTCTCCTTCTACGGCGTGTACAAGATAAACGACCTCGGCTTCTCGCTCAAATACATATCCCTTCTCAGCGTCATGTACGCCGTATCGAGGATACTTTTCTCGAAGTTCTTCGGCAGATACGCCGACAGGCATTCATGGGCGAAGATGCTGATTATCGCCTTCACGATTGCTGCCGCCGGGTTCTTTATCAACATCTTCACCGTTCCGTCAAACGGAAGGTACATGTTCGCGATATATTACTGTATCTACGCCGTTTCGATGGGCGGGATCAACTCGGGACTCATGAACATAACCTTCGATTACGCGAAGCCCGAGAATTACACATCCGTCCTCGGCATAAAATCCGCCTTCGGTGGACTGTCGGCGTTCATCGCGTCGCTCATCGGCGGAGCGGTGGTCAGCGCCGTGCAGAAGGCCGGTAACAGGGTATTCGGCATCGAGATATACGCTCAGCAGATACTGACCGCCGTGACCTTCGTGACGGTCGTCCTGCTCATAATATATATGAAGAAGTCCATAGCCCCGCTTCCAATGGCAGCAAGCGACAAGAAATCCGAAAAATGATAAGATCCGATAAAAAAGCGCCTCCGGAGCTGATACAGAACGCTCTTTACGGCGCCGAGCAGGCGGTGTATTTCATGGTCTACGCGGCCGTGACCGGCTTCGCGTCGCTCTATCTCACCCACAACGGCTTCATGAGCTCGGAGATAGGCGTGATGGTGGCCGCCGCCAATATAATCGCCACAATAATCCAGCCGCTTATCGCCGACGTTGCCGACCGCTCGAAAAAGCTGACGGTGAGCCGTCTTCTGCTGATCCTGTGCGGAGTGATGCTCTCGCTGTCCGTCTCGATGCTGCTCATGATCGGGAGAAGCTTCGCCCTGATAGCGGTCTATACCCTGCTGTTTACCTGCACGACGGCGGCTCTGCCGCTGATAAACTCGCACTGCTTCGCCCTGAACGGCGGCGGGTGGAGGGTCAATTTCGGCGTATGCCGCGGTATCGGATCGCTCGGATATACCGTCCTCTCGGCGGCGCTCGGACAGCTCACGGCGCTATACGGTGCGTCTATCCTTCCCGGAGCGGATTCACTATCGGTCGCCGTCTTCGCCGCCGTGATAATCGCCGTGCAGAGCGTTTTCATCCTCGGCGGCAGAAGGAGCGACGCGATAAAGTCGGACGAGAAGGATGATGAGGAATACGAAGAGATCGGTCTTGCCGAATTCATACGGCGCAACAGGTTGTTCCTCGTCGTGTCGCTCGGTACGATGCTGATTTTCTTCCACAATCAGACGCTCGACGTTTTCATGCTTCAGATCGTCTCCGATGTCGGCGGCGACAGCTCGGATATGGGATTCCTGCTCGCTCTGACAGCCTTCCTCGAGATCCCGGCGATGTTCCTTTTCGACAGGATAAACAAAAGGATAAGCACCACCGCGCTGATACGCCTCGGTGCGGCCGGATTCACGCTCAAGATACTCGGCATATGGCTCTCAAGGAGCGTTCCGATGATGACAGCGGCGATATGCTTCGAGGTGATCGGTCTCGGATTCTATTTCACCGGCATGGTGAAGTTCATCGACTCGGTCATGAGCCGCGGTGAGGCGGTCAAGGGTCAGGCGGTATTTACGACGATGACGACCGCGTCATCGGCGCTCTCGGGAGTCCTGAGCGGTCTTATACTCGACAGATGGGGAGCGAAGACGCTTACCCTCATCGGCTTTATTCTCTGCCTTATCGGCGCGGCGATAGTCATGGCGCTGATCGGCAGGATCAAAAACAGGTCAGGAAGCGAAAAAGAGGATCATGATGTTCGAGCTTGAGATACTTGACGGCGGCTTCACGATATCGAAGCTGAATTCATGGAAGGACGTGCCGGAGGGCAGGTTCGTATTCGCGGCTGCGACCGACAGCGAGATATCGCTTGTCTGCCCGTCGGATATAGTCCCCGGCGATATCGCCGTGAGAGACGACGGCTGGAGCGCAATGAGGATTTCCGGGCAGCTCGACTTTTCCCTTGTCGGCGTGCTGTCGCGCCTCTCCGCCGTCCTCGCCGCCGAAAGGATCGGCATTTTCGCCGTATCGACGTACGATACCGACTATATCCTGATAAAAACGGCCGATCTTGACCACGCGAAAGAAGCTCTGAAAAAATCCGGTTATACCTTTAAAGAAAAAAATTAACAAAACAGGCTCTGTGGACCCACTTGACACAGCCCGCCGTTTGTGGTATAATATTATAGTCACAAACGAGGGCGATTAGCTCAGTTGGTCAGAGCTACCGGCTCATAACCGGTTGGTCCGGGGTTCGAGTCCCTGATCGCCCACCAGACTCTCCGAAATCGGAGAGTTTTTTATTTGCTTATCATATATGAAAAAAGAGCCGCATCCGGCTCTCTTTTTCATTTGGCTGGGGTAGGCAGATTCGGACTGCCGAATGCAAGAGTCAAAGTCTTGTGCCTTACCGCTTGGCGATACCCCATCGGAACATGATATGATATTATA
>CAMJPL010000044.1 GCA_946407735.1 uncultured Clostridia bacterium | reverse complement strand
TAGCGGGCCTGCCCGGCGAGGGCGCCCCCGCCGGCAGGCGGGGGAGAGTCCCATTCCAATGATGGAATAGTTGGATATTCAGGATATAAGTCTTATAGTCAACCGGTATAAGTCCCATTCCAAGAATGGAAGAATTTTATATTCAGAGTATCAGTCTGAGAAAGGACTTCCCCGTGAGGTCTCCCCTCACATCACCCCATCCAGCTTGACGAACATCGCCGCGATCTCGGCGCGCGAGACTCTGCTGTTCGGGCGCAGGGTGCCGTCCGGATAGCCGCCGATGACGCCGGAATTCACGCATCTCGCGGCGTTCGTCAGCGCCCATGACGGCAGATCCGACGAGTCGCTGAAGCCGAGGTCGGTCTTTGACGTCTCGGGCAGCAGATGTCCGAATACCTGCATCACCTCGGCGCGGGTGATCCTGTCGCCCGGCGCGAAGACGATACCGCTGTCGCTGCTCTCGCGGCCGCGCATGTAGCCGGCGGAGATCACGGCGCGGATGTACGGCTCGGCCCAGCCGGTCACGTCGGCCAGCTTCACGCCGACGTCGTCCTCGAGGCCGAGGTAGGAGGAGAGGAGCTTCGCGAATTCGGCCCTCGTCAGCTGGCCGTCGGGATTGTAATACGGCGTGCCGTCGGCCTTTTTGTAGCCGTCGGCTATACCCATCAGATGCGCCGTCTCGATGTAGTCCTTCGCCCAGCTTCCGGACACGTCGGAGAAGTAGCTGACAGCCGAGGCGGACGACGCCGAGTCGAGATAGACGGCGGTGAGAGCCGTGTACTGCGCGCCGCTCGATACCGGACGTGTCAGCGTGATCGGCTGCTGCACGTTGTCCGGGATGTCGATGTGGAGCTTCGCGCGCCCGGCGCGGGACATGACGACGTCCTTCTCCCAGTAGAGCGCGGTGTCGGCTCCGGCGGCGTCCTTCATGGCCGCCGTGATGTTGTCCAGCTCGTAAACGCTGTCGAACATGACCTCGATTTCCAGCCGCTTAACGCCGGGAGCCAGCTTCATGCCCGCCGTACCCGGCGTGCCGAGGCTCACCGAGGAGATGCCGAGCTCGATCTCGGCCGACGATCTCGCGCCGCCGGCGCTGACGTTCACGGTGTCGGAGTCGATGCCGTAGTAGACGTAGTTGTTGTACGGCTTGTATCTCGCCGTGAAGTCGGTCGCGCGGGTGATGTAGCCGAAGCGGGACCAGTAGAGGAAGCTCTCCCGCGTCTCGCCGCGGGTGCGGCCGACGTCGAACGGACGCCAGAGGGGATTCGATTCGGGAGTGTAGTTCTTGTCGAAGGTGAGCTGCGTCACCCTCATGCCGACCGGCATGCCGTACAGATAGCCCCTCGCCGACAGGTTGATCCAGCCGTCGAGCGCCACGCTGTGCGAGTCGGCGTCAAGGTAAAGCGACGTCAGCGTGTCGGTCAGAAGGATGTCGGCGGTGCCGGTGAGGCCGCCCCACATCGCCTCGACCTCGGCGTGCCCGGTGTTCGAGGCAGCCGTCATGACCGCCTTTCCGGACGGGTCGATGTCTATCGTGCCGAGATTGCGGTTGATCGACCAGGACACCTCGGAGGCGGGTATCGCCGTCCATTCGTCGCTGCGGACGTGCCACGCCTCGAAGGAGTTATAGCCGCCTCCGGCGAGTATCGCCGGATATTCGGCGGTTATCGCTATGCGGTCGGTCGTCTGAGCTCCGGCGGAGCGGCAGAAGACAAGCCCCTCGCCGACGGCGCGCTCGGCGCCCTCGCCGGGAAGGTTGACCACCTTGAAGCCGCCGCCTCTCTGCGCGGCGACAGTCGTCGAGCCGCCGCCGTCGAGATTCATCGCGTCGACGCAGCCGAGGGAGAGCATCACGTCGGAAAGCCCGGCGAGCGTGAGTCCGCTCCCGGAGCCGGTTGAGTCCTTGTCGGCGGCGAAGAAGACGACGCTCCCGTCGGCCCTGACGCCGACTGCCGTCCTCGCGCGGCGCTCGTTCTCGTGATCCTCGTCGGCGAGCTCTGGGTACCAGACGCCCTCTTTCAGGATCTGATCGCCGCCGCCTATGGCGAGCATCAGCGGGAAGTCGGAAAGCCCCTCGGAGACGACGGATATCGTCACCTCGTCGCCCGCCTTGAGCTGCGAGACGAGCCCGCCCGCGGCGTCGGATGAATCGGCGACGGAAAGCACGGCGGTGCCGGGGGTTATCGGCGTGTCAGTCGCCGACTCGTTTACATAAAGCACGGTGCCGGTGACGTAGGAGTCGAGCATCAGGCCCTTCTGCCCCGAAAGTCCGGTCTGGATCACTATCTCGCGCGACGGGACCGACGAGCGGGTGGAGGTCGAGAAGTCGGACGTCAGAAGATATGAGCCCCACTGCGACGGCCATTTGTTGAAGTTGTCGATCCGCTGCGTCATGTCGCCCATCGAGATCGAGAGCGTGACGCGCGGCTTCGTTATGAAGGCGCGGCCGGTGATGTCGACGGCGAATACCGCCCCGTTTTCGGCTCCCGATGTCATGAGCCGTCCGCCGGTGACGGCGATGCCGAGCGGCACGCCGGTCGTCATCGAGAAGAAGTCGGTGTTGATCCCGGCGAGCGGCACGCCGGAGCCGCCGGTCCGCTCATACGCGGCCATGTCGGTCAGCGTATCGCGGCCGTAGATTCCCTCGCCGAAGGTGAGGCGAGGCTCGACTGTCGAGTCGGCGGTGTCCCATTCGATGGTGTAGCCCGAGAGCAGGGCGCTGTCCCCGTCCCATCCGCTGAGCTTCGTCAGGGTGAGGCCCGGCGACAGCTGCTCGGCGCGGGCGAAGGTCTCGTATCCGGCGACCGTCCGGCTTGAGAACGGATTGAAGGCGAAGGACGGCGCGGCGGCCGAGATCAGCAAAGCTGCCGCAAGCAAAGCGGCCGTAATAATCTTTTTCATAGCTGACAACCAACCATTGATCGTGAATCGGGGCGAAGCGGTGTTTTATCCCTTGTAATGACGGTATTTCTCGACGGTGTCGAGGATTATGGCCATGTTTTCGAGGGAGATGTCGAAGTTCAGCTCGACGTTGAGTCCGAGCCCTCCCTGCGGCAGGTAGAGAGCCTCGACGCACTCGGCGACATGGCTTTCGAGCTGCGATCTCGTGCCGAACGGGAAGAGCTGGCGGTCGAGGTCGAGGTTGATCGGGATGATCTGATCGCGGCGGCAGACGCGGACGAGATTCTCGAGGCCGTTGGCGCGGAACTGCGGGTTTATGATGTCGACGCCGCACTCGACGAGGTCGGGCATGATCTCCCAGATGCAGCCGTCGGTGTGCATGTATATCAGCTGCTCCGGCTTGTAGGCCTTGATCATGCCGTACAGCTTGCGGAAGCAGGGCTTGAGATACTTTCTCCACCTGTCGGCGCCGACGGCGAGGCCCTTCTGCATGCCGAGATCGTCGCCGAAGTAGACGAGCTCGCCCATCCTCGGCAGTATCGCGGCGACCTGATAGATGTTGTACTCGAGCACCTTGTCGAGCAGCACCTGTATCGTCTCGCCCTCCTCGGCGAACCACACCATCGTGTTCTCGAAGCCGCAGAGGTCCATCAGGCGGAGGTACATGAAGCCGTGCGGCAGTCTGCCGTCGCGGTTCTTCGGGATCTCGAGGGCGTAGACGTCCTCCTCGCTCTTCACCGGGTGGCCCTTGACTATCGCCTCGTTGCCCTCGATGTCGTTTTCCCAGACGCAGCCCCATTCGTCGACGTGCTTTCCGGCGCGGTAGGTCGCCGGCATGTCCTCGACTACGCGGGAAAGGTCCTTTTTCATCCCGTTGAAGAACTGCGGGTACTGGTCGACGAGACGCTGCAGCTCGGAGCCGTATTTCACCCATGCCGCCGGAAGCATTCCGACCGACACCGGTATAGTCTCCGGGTATTCGAGTTTTATGGCCTGTGTTAGAAGTGACATGGTTTACCTCGCTGGAAAATGTGAAATCGGGTGTTGGATGAATATAATTTACGCAAGATCCCCGGTGAAGGCGGTTATCAGCTTTTCGAGCGTTTTTTCGGAGCTCTTGCGGCTCTTCTCGAGCATGGAGACGGCCTGATCGGCTGATTTGGTCAGCCGCTTGTAAACGTCTGTGCCCATTATCTTGTCGTAGAGCAGCGACTCGCCGAGATCGATCATCCTCGTGTCGAAGGCGAGCTGGATGCACTCCTTCGATCTCTCGTCCCTCGAAAGCTTGTCCTTGAGCACGGTCTCGAGGAACACCGGGACCATGTCGTGGTATCCGACGCAGGAGAGCGCGTCGAGCACGGCTCCGGCGAATTCCGGGTCGGCTTCGGTCACCGGCACCATGTGGTAGGTGGCGTCGAAGGTGCGGGAATGGTATTCGGCCTGCGAATCGTCGTATTTGGGCATGACGAGGACGGCGAAGTCGTCCTGCATCTCCCGCAGCGCCTCGATGTGCTGGAACTCGCAGATGTTGTACAGCGCGCGGCCCTCCTGGAAGATCAGGCCGTTGGCGCTGAAGGTGTCGTACGACAGGGCGTTTGAAAGGTCGTTCGCCCCCGACAGGAACAGATCGTGTATCTTCGCGATCTGGTCGATGTATCTCTCGTTGCCGTACAGAGCTAAATACGGGATGTCGCTGTCGTCCTTCTCAAGACAGCGCGTACCGAAGCCGATGAGCATCTGCGTCTGGATGCGGCGTATGTCGCCGGGCACGTAGGTGTAGCTGTCGCCGGCGTCCATGACTCCGTCGCCGTTCACGTCGGCGCAGGCGATCTCGCCTGCCGATGTCATCTTCTCGAAGGTCCACGAGCCGTCCATGACGTCGTCATACGGCACGGTCAGCCCGTAGTCGGCGGCGAGCCTGGTGTTCATCAGCACGCATGCCGTCGTGCGCAGGGTGCGCAGGTTCATCGCGCTGACGGCGAAGAAGTAGTTTTTGCCTATCGAGAGCTGGTCGGACAGCTTCCCGCCCCAGTAGGGCTTGGACAGGCTGATCGAGCTTATCTTCTGCAGCGGGACGTAGTAGCCCTTTTTCGCGCTCTCTATGGCGAACCTGTCCATCATGGCGATGGAGTTGTACGAGGTGTCTCCGGCCATCACGAGGCTCTGCGCCTGCGCCACGATGCTGTAAAGGTCTATGTCGGTCTCCCTGATTTTTACGTGCAGGGCTTCCTCGACCGTCCTTCCCATGGCGTATTTGGCGTCGTTGAGCACCTCGCCGTTCTCCTCCGGTACAAGGGACTGGCAGTAGTTCGTCGCGACGAGCATCGCGAATTCCCGCCCCTCAAAGTCGAGACCGGGAAGCTCGTATCTCGCCTCTTCTTCGGTCTCTGCAACCGCGGCGTCCCCTTCCTGCGCCTGTGCGTCGGTGACGGACGCCTGCGTCTGAGCAGCCTGCTCCCCGCAGGCTGCAAGGAGAGAACATAAAAGGACCAGAGATATCAGTCTGAGTTTCATTTGTATCCCCCTATGTGTGGTGTATATATGGCTTATATATTCGGCATTTGCTCTTTCCGGGGCATGTTTTTCCGGTTCACCCCGGATCCCCGCAGTCCTTGTCCTTTCTATGTCATGTGATATCTGCTGATATGCGCTGAGTATGATCCCGTCCGCGGGCGGGCGATGCCCGCCCCTACGGGGGGATGATGATATCTGGCATTTCGCCCACACGACGGATAAACGATGTCCGTAGGGGCGGGCACTGCCCGCCCGTTTATCGGATTCCGTGAAACGCGGGATATGACTATTTTCGCAGACAGCCACCCGTTCCGTCGATCTCTCATTCCAGCGCGCTGTAATCCTTGAATATCCTCTCGATATCCTTGTTCGCCGATTTTTCCGCCTTGGCGAACATGGAGGCGGCGTCGGTGTTGTTCTTCATCGTCAGCATGATGATGTTGTGCGCGATCGAGCCGAGGGCGTAGTAGGCGCCGGTGTCGTAGACGCGGTGGCCGAAGATGATGTCGAGCATCTTCTCGCTCTCGTTGTCGCGGGAGTATTTTCTGGCGAGGCAGACGTTCAGGTACTCGCGGCGGACGGTATAGTGCGATTTCGCCGCCATCAGCTCCATGACGTATCCGGCGCGCTCGGGATCGGCGGTGGTGACGACGCTCATCATATGGCTGTGATACCAGTTGACGTTGCAGTTATAGCCCGATACCTCGGGATTCGTCGACGGCACCGGGAGGATGCCGAAGTCGGACTCCATGTCGCGGAACTTCTGGACGTCGTGGATGAGGATCCAGTAGAACAGGCTCTGGTCGGCGCGGAACATCGCCTCGGCGTGGGAATAGATATCGCCGAGGAACTTCGGCTCGAGCACCTTGTGCAGGTTGAAGGTGGAATCCTGCGCCATCAGGGTGAGCGAGGCCTCGAGGGCGCTGTAGCTGCCCTCGTCCATCATGGTCAGGCGTATGCTGTCCTCGCCGTCCTTGACGGCGACGCGGCCGCCGGACGAGTGGAACATCGACAGCGAGGCGTCGCGGTAGCCCATGAAGCCGTAGCGGTCGTATTCGTCGTAAATGCCGTCGCCGTTGAGGTCGGAATATACCGACTTCGACATCTCGGTGACCTTGTCGAGCGTCCAGTTATTGCTCTCGACGACTTCATACATATCGTCAGTGAAGCCGTAGTCGGAGAGCATCTTTTTGTTGAACAGCACCGCCGACGTGGCGTCATCGTTCGACAGCATGATGTCGTTGACGGCCATATAGTTCTTTCCCATGAGGCCGAGCGAGTTCATGGCGTTCGAGTCCCACCACGGCTGTGAGAAGTCGATATACGGCAGCGTGTTGTAATCGAGGAAGAAGCCCTTGCGCGAGAGGTCGACGCCGCCGGCGTTCGTCAGAGCGTAGGAGACGTCGAAGGCGTTGTCTCCTGCGGAGACGCTCTTTTTTATATCCTTCGAGACGTCGGTGGATTTATACTCGTCGATGACGATGTTGCAGGTGTCGAGCATGAAGGCGTTGCGGCGGTAGACGGCGTCGTTGAGGTTCTCGCCGTTCTCCTCCTCGACCTTGATGTCGCGGGTGTTGGCGTCGGCCATGTCCCCGGTGAGGACGGGCGAGATGACGACGAACGAGGCGCCGCCGAAGTCCATCTCCGGAAGATCGGGCATGATCTCCGGCTCCTCGGTCTCCGCCTCCGTCACGGCGGCGGTGTCGGCTGTCTGAGAAGCCGCCTGCGTCTCTGCCGGAGCCGACGTCTGCGCCGCCTCGCCGCACGCGGGAAGCGCGAAAAGAAGCGCGGCGAGGATGAGGGAGAGTTGTTTTTTCATGGGATGTGTACCTGTGAGGGTGGTGTGGGATGTGGGGGGTGGTTTGCCCTCATCTGTCGCCCGCCTGCGGCGGACGACATCTTCCCCCGAAAGGGGAAGAACTTAATAGGTAAGTCGCTCCGCGACTTTCGATTAGTGTTCGAGGCGGAGCCTCGAACAAGTGATTCGGCCGGGGATAAACTTCGCGCGCAGCGCGATTTGTTGACGCGAAGCGTCAACATCAATTGAGATTTGCGGAGCAAATCTACATTGTAGGTTCTTCCCCCTTCGGGGGGAGATGTCAGTCAGCGAAGCTGACTGACAGAGGAGGGTCTAACGAAGGCCTTCGTTTTGCCCTCATCTGTCGCCCGCCTGCGGCGGACGACACCTTCCCCCAAAGGGGGAAGGCTCTAATAGGAAAATTCACTGCGTGAATTTTCGATTAGTGTTCGAGGCGGAGCCTCGAACAAGTGACTTGGCCGGGGATAAACTTCGCGCGCAGCGCGATTTGTTGCCGCTTTGCGGCAACACTGATTGAAAGCTGCGAAGCAGCTTTCCTATTTTGTACCTTCCCCCGGTGGGGGAAGGTGGCCGTCAGCTTTAGCTGACGGTCGGATGAGGGCACGAAGGATGATTGCCTCCTCTCCCCCTCACTCATACTCCCGCCTTTCCGTCCCCGGCTCCTTGAATCCGTCTATCCCGGCTTTCTGGATCGCGCCGAAGATGCGGTGCTTCAGGCCCTTGTCTTTGCGGTCCATGTCGGCGAGCAGGCGCTTTATGGCTTCGCGCTCGGTGTGCTTGTCCTCGGGGCAGGGGGAGGGGCGTATCGGCAGGGAGGGGTTGCGGCGGACGAAGTACTGTATGTCCTTCTCCGGCATGTATATCAGCGGGCGTATCATCGTCAGATTACGGCGGTCGAGATATGTCACCGGCGACATGGTGCCGATCCGGCCCTCGCGGGTGAGGGCGAGCATGAAGGTGTCGACCACGTCGTCAAAATGATGGCCGAGGGCGAGCTTGTTCGCCCCCATCTCCTGCGCCGCGCCGTGAAGGGCTCCCCGGCGCATCCTGGCGCATAGGGAGCAGGGGTTCTTCTCATTCTTCACGTCGAAGACCACGTGGGCTATGTTCGTTTTGACGGCGCGGAACTCGACGCCGAATGTCCGGCAGAAATCGGCCATGTATGCCGTGTCGGCGCCTTCGAAGCCCATGTCGATTGTGCAGGCGCAGACGTCGAACGGTATCGGGTAAAACCGCCTCAGCTCGATCAGCGCCGCCAGCAGAGCCGCCGAATCCTTGCCGCCCGAAAGCCCGACCATGATCCTGTCGCCGGGCTCGATCATCTCGTAATCGTCGACCGCCCGCCGGACAAAGGAGAGAAGCCGTGAGGACTGGGAGAACGCAAGGGGCTCCGCCCCTTGACCCTGCCGGGGCTCCGCCCCGGACCTCGCCGAGGGGGCTTTTGAAAAAGCCCCCTCGGAACCCGCAAAACTTTGCGAAATGCTGTTTTCGCTCATTGTTTCTGTTTTCCGTGAGTCAGCCGGTACCCGATGCAGCCGAGGATGAAGGCGGGGAGGGCCATCATGCGGCCGATGCGCTTCGGCTCCTTCAAAAGGCGGTACGCCCATTCGAGGTTGTGGTCGATCCAGAACTTCGGCGCCCGCTTCGCCGTCCCGGCGTAGATGTCAATCGAGCCGCCGAAGCATCCGGCGACGCGCACCGAGGTGAGAGCTTTGCGGTTTTCGAATGTCCACTTTTCCTGCTTCGGCACGCCGAGGCATACGCAGAGCAGCTTCGCGCCGGAGGCGTTGATGTCGGCGATCACCGACGGCGTGTCGGCGTCGGTGAAATAGCCGTCGCGCGCGCCGGCTATGATCAGGCCGGGATACCGTTTTTTCAGGTTTTCGGCGGCCGCTTCGGCGACCGAGGGCGATCCGTCAGACGCCGGTCTTCCGCCCAGAAGATAGACGGGGGAGGACGTCTCGGCGGCGAGCGCCATGAGCTCGCCCATAAGCTCGACTCCGGCCACCTTGCCCTTTTCGAGCGGACAGCCGAGGATCTTCGACGCCATGATCACTCCGGCGCCGTCCGGGATAGTGAGATCGGCGGAGTTTATGATCTCATAGTATTCCGGATTCTTCACGCAGAGCTGGACGATCTCGGAGTTCGGGGTGTGAATCACCTTCGCGCCGTCGGTCTGAAGCAGCGAGCGGCAGACGCCGACGGCCTCGCTCATATCTACCGGGTCGAAAAGCACGCCCCGGATGTTGACCTTTGTCATCTTGTCCTTTCGGCGGGGATCCCGCGAAAAATATTTCTACCCAATAATTATATCATATAATCGCCGCGGATTCAAGTGCAAATGTCTAAAATTCAGCATCCGCGCGGAAAAAATCCCGGCGGAAAAACGGCGCCTTCGTGAGATCTCCGCCGCGGCGCGTCATATCGGGCAGCCGGGATGCGCAAATTCGTTTCGGGGCGGCATTGGTGATTCTGACGAACGCCTTATACTGCGTATCCGCTGGATATCCGCCCTTCACGGATGCGTCAAATGTGACGCATCGTGTCATAATATTTGTGCATATTGATGTCTTGACAGAATCGGCAATCGGGTGTATAATGTATTCACGATGATACGACAGACAAATGCAAAAACAGGCAGTGAAGAAAATGGAAGAAGAGAAGATCGGAAGCGGATATACCGACATCGGACGGAGAATGATTGCGCTGTTTTACGAATACCTCGACAAATGCCGCAAAAACGGACGTCTCGCGACGCTTGCCGGGTTCAGGGCGGCAAATATCATACCATCCGATATGTACGAGGAATACTCGCGGACGGACGGGGTGATGGCGGATATCATACGCGCGCTGCTCATCGACGAGGCGATAAACTTCAAGTCGGCCGGAAGCGCGTCGGGCGCGAAGCTCGCGATCACGCTCGGAGACGATATCGGCGGGGACGATATGATGATCGACGTCGACACCAGCCTCGGCGAGTGAATCGCGATCCCGTAAAAATCCAGTATCAAAAGTCTTGGAAAAGAAGGGGTCCGGGGGAGGAAAACCTTCTTCAGAAGGTTTTCCTCCCCCGGGAAAAGGGTAAATCAAAAACTCACATGTCAAAACGAGTTTTCCGTCTCGCCGGGGAGCCGAGCGAGAGGCAGAGAAGGTTTTTCATGTCGGTGGCGAAGTATGTCGCCTACGGCGGAGCGAGGGGCGGGGGAAAGTCGTGGGCGCTCAGAAGAAAGCTCACGCTCATGGCGCTCAGATGGCCGGGGATAAAGCTGCTGCTCCTGAGAAGGAGCTATCCCGAGCTGTATGTAAACCATATAACCCCGCTGAGAGCCGAGCTTAAGGGATGCGCCGAATGGCAGGAGTCGCATAAGCAGTTCGTTTTCAGAAACGGCAGTCTGCTCCGGCTCGGGTATCTTGCCGACGACGGTGATCTTCTGCGGTATCAGGGCGCCGAGTACGACGTCATCGCCGTCGACGAGGCCACGCAGATAACCGAACGGCAGTTCGACTGCCTCCGCGCCTGCGTCAGGGGCGTGTCGGACGCCCCGAAAAGGATGTATCTCACCTGCAATCCCGGCGGCGTCGGGCACGCGTGGGTGAAAAGGCTGTTCATCGACCGAAGAGTCCCCGACGGCGAGGATCCGCGGGATTACGATTTCATCCCGGCGAAGGCGTCGGACAACACCGCGCTCATGAAGGCGTGTCCCGACTATCTCACGCGCCTCGCCGCCATAAGGGACCCGAAGATACGCTCGGCATGGCTCGACGGCGACTGGAACATCTTCGAAGGGCAGTTCTTCACCGATCTCTGCGAGGAGCATATGTCGGATATGACAATCCCCGACGCCGTCGGGAACGTATCTGCCGACGGCGGAGCCGACGCAAACAGCGCCTACGCGTACAGCGGAGCGAGGCTCTTCGCCGGGATGGATTACGGCTTCGATATGCTTTCCTGCGTCATATGCGCCGCATATCCCGACGGCTCGGTCGCCGCGCTGTATGAGGTTCGGAAAAGCGGGCTCACCCTCTCGGCGGCGGCGGGCGTGATCGAGGCCGCCGTGAGACGGGTCGAGGGCGGGACGGGACTTAAAACCGAGTATATCGCCATGCCGCCCGATATGTGGAACAGGCGTCAGGACAGCGGCAGGGGCGGGGTCGAGATAATGATAACGTCCGCCTGCCTGCCGCCGGTAAGGCGGGCCGACGCGAGAAGGGCCGCCGGATGGCAGAACATGCGCGAGTATATAAGCGGCAGACGTATGGACGGCAGGCCGAAGCTCGTCTTCCTCGAGGGCTGCCGGGCGCTGTATGACGACCTCAGGGCTCTCACGCACGATCCGAGATCGCCGGACGACGCCTCCACCGAGCCGCACGATATCACCCACGCTCCCGACGCGCTCAGATACGCCCTCATGAGCCGCCCGTCAGGCGGAGAGACCGAAAGGGATATGACGGCGGGGGCCGGGACGATGTGGTGAACGGACGGAGCGGAAAAGCGCATAAACGCGGCTTTGAATCAGACGGTAAACGTCTTTTATAAAAAGTAGTAAAAGTCTTGGAAAGATAGGGTAGGGTCGAATAAGTCGGCGAAGCCGACTTATTCAAAAAAAGGTAAATAAAATGCTTAACACAACCAGTCACAATGTCAGATACGCGGCGGAGCTTGAGGAGCTGCTGTGGGCGGAGGGGTTCGGAGGGGAGGAAGCGTCCGACATCACGGCGCCGATACCGGGAGCCGGGAGATACGCGGCGGCATACAGCGTCAATTTCAGGCGCGGTCCGAGAGGGGAGCTTGTAAAGAGATGCGGCACGAAGACCGCGTTCGAGTGCGGGGAGGACATAAGGGCGCTGTACTACGGGCAGACGGCGGCGCTGCCCGGCGGGAGATGGTATTACGTCGCCGGGAGACGCCTGTACAGGTGCGACTCAGGCGGCGGAGGGACGGCCGAGATCGGCGATATCGGCTCGGCGTCGGGCGAATGCTCGGTATTCCCGTTCGGCGGGAGGATATACGTCATATCGGCGGGCGGGTATTACGTCACCGACGGCACGTCGCTTTCCGGCGTCTCGGGATATGTCCCCACCGTCACCTGCGCGTCCGCCGGAGACGGAGCTAAGACCGAGTGCGAGAGCGAGAACATACTCACGCGCGACGTCATAGAGCGCTTTACGCTGAGTGTTGGCTCGCAGAACTTCTATCTCAGCCATGACGTCAGGATCGGTACGTATATAACCGTCTGCCTCGACGGGCAGACAGTGTCCGGCTGGACGCTGATGCGCGTGTCGCCAAGGATGTACGTAAGCGCCCCGTCGGCGGTGTCCCCGGGACATACCGTCGAGATACGCTATACCGCCGCCGGAGACGATCCGCCGCTGAAGGCCGAGCTCCTTTCCTGCCGCAGGGCGGCCGTCTGGGGCGGCAAGAACGACGAATCGCTCATACTCTGGGGCGGGTCGGGGGTGTTCTTCGTCTCTGAGTGCCGCGGCGGGATAAACCCGTCGGCGGATTACTTCACGGCGTCGGGGCGCGTCGAGATCGGCACAGGGGACCGTCCCACCGCGTTCGTCCATCACGGCAGCAACTCGATGGTGTTCACCGGGTCGTCGTGCCGCATGCTGTCGCAGAGGACGGTAAGACGAGGGAGAGCTTCCGGCTGCGGATGGCTCGAGCGGAGCTGGAGCATGTCGGAGCTGTCCGGCGCGGCGGGAGCATACTGCGTGTCGGGCGCGGCCGAGGTCGGCAGCGCGGTGTTCAGTGAGGACGCGGCCGGGGTGTGGGCATGGCGGGCCGGATATATCGCCGGGGAGAGGAACGCCGAGATGATAGGCTCGCCCGACACCACCCCGGCGCTCGACAGGGAGCTGCTGAAAAACTGCCATACCGTCCGCGACAGGGAGCACGGGGAGCTCTGGCTCGCGTCGGAAACCGGCGATACCGCGGTGTGGAACGTCAGGATGAAGACGTGGTACAGGCTGAAGATCCCGGCGTTCGATCGCATATACGACACGCCGCTCGGCCCAGCGCTCGTCATCGGCGGCAGGACGCTCGTATTCGACCCTGTCTGCGGCACCGACGCCGGGGACACGCCGATATCCGCCGCCTTCTGCGGCGTCTGGAGCGACTGCGGATGGGGCGGCGGGATAAAGACGGCGCGGCTTTTGTCGGCGGATCTCGGGCCTTATACCGACGGCTGCACGATAAGGGTCGAGGCGGTGAGGGCCGGAGGCGAGACGGCGTCGTGCGAGGCGGAGCTCGAGAACGGGGCGCCGCTGCCGAAGAGAGCCGAATGTGCTCTCAGCCTCGGCCGGGCGGTGTATATCCGCGTCTGCGTCGAGTCGGAGGCGGGCGAATGCAGGATAGACCGGCTGTTCGTCATGGGTGTCCCTCTGGCGAAAACATCGCCGGCGGCTGGGCGGAAGAGAAGGAAGATAGGATGATACGGAGGTGAAAAAGATGTCTGTCGAAAGGAATCCCACGGAAAACGAAGCGAAGGCGCTGTGGGAGGAGTATGAGGAGGCGGCGGGACGGCCGGAGGCGGTGAAAAGGTCGTCCGACGCGCAGAGATGCAGACGCTTCTACCGCGGCGATCAGTGGAGCGAGTACAGGGGAGCGCCGCTCCCGCGCCCGGTGTTCAACGTCATGCGGCGTATAGTCGATATGCAGGTCGGGGCGCTGTCGGGCGGCGGATGCGTCCTTGAGAGCGGCGGCGGCGTGAGCCTGCCTGACGTTTCCGGGCTTCTGCCGCGGCTCGTCTGCGACGCCGCGCTTACCGGGATGGGCGCGATATATCTCTGGCGGGAGAAGGGGGAGATACGTTACTCGGCGATAGATCCGGCGTCCGTCGTCTGCGCCGAGCCGGAGATGGAGGATATCGACGCGCAGCCGGTATTGTGGCTCGTCTTCCGCTACGCGGCAGAGGAGCTTATAAGGACGGCGGATATCGCCGGCATGCCGAAGACCGGGATAAAGCCGGACGGCGAGCGGGGACGCCTTTCAACGGCGGTGACGAGGATGGAGCGGAAGGGCGGGAGAGTACTGTTCACCGTCTTTACTAAGGGAGCGGTGATACGCCGCGGGAGCTTTGCGGCCGGCGGATATCCCGTCGCCCTGATGCGCTGGCCGGGCGGAGGCGGCGGGTTTTACGGCTTCTCGCCGTCGCTGCCGCTGATAGGGAACCAGAAGTACCTGAATCTCGGCTGGGCGATGCTATTAAAGCACATGTCCGACACCGCCTTCTCGAAGATCATCTACGACCGCTCGGTCATACCCGAATGGACGAACGAGGTCGGCGAGGCTGTCGGCGTCATCGGCGGAGGGGACGTTACGAGAGCGGCGGCCGCCGTCGGCGTCGGTCAGATGCAGGAGGGCATGTTCACGATGCTCGAAAGGGCGGCGTCCGAGACGAAATCGCTTTCCGGCGCGACCGAGGCGGCGCTCGGCGAGGGAAATTCCGACAGCGTGTCGGCGATACTCGCCATGCGGGAGGCGTCGGAGATAACGCTCCGCCCGGCGAGAAGGAGCCTTGAGCAGGCCCTCGGGCGATTCGGCGAGCTGTGGCTGTCGATGTCGGGCGCGCCGGGACGGGTGATATGCCGGGCGTCCTGCTTCGATCCGTCGGCTATGGCGGCCGAGCTGCGGCGTCTGTACGAGCGGGGAGATCTTGCGGCGGAGGATTACGTGGCGCTGCTGCCGGACGGCGTCATGAGCGACAGGGCGAAGGTGTCACAGGCGGTGAAAAGGAGCTCTGATATAGAGCGGAGGAAAGGAGATATCTGATGGACGAGAACGAAATCATCGAGAAAGAGGCCGTTTCGGACGCGGCGGCGGATGAGACGTCCGAGCTCGATCGGCTGAGGGCCGAGAACGCCGAGCTGAGAGCGCGGCTTGAGCTTGCCGGGTCGTCCGGCGGGCCGGGGATAGCCCCCGCCGAGACGGAATTTACTATCGACGAGATAAAGGCGATGCCGCGCGAGACGGTGAGGAGCCGCCTCGACGACATACTCAGAAGCCTTAAAAGAAGATAATCAAATCATCGAAAGGAGAAAAAGATATGGCAGTCACCAATTTCATACCCACCGTGTGGTCGGAGGTGCTTTACAGGGAGCTCGACCGCCGCTGCGTCGGCGCGGCCAACAGCTGGCGCGTCTATGAGGGCGATATCCGCGAGAAGGGCGACAGGGTCCGCGTCTGCGGCATAGACCCGATAACCGTCTTCGATTACAGCAAAAACACCGATTTCGGGACGATGCAGGAGCTTTCCTCCAACAGCCGCGATCTCGTGATCAATCAGGCGAAGGCGTTCAACTTCCAGATCGACGACGTCGACCGTGTCCAGGCCTCGCCGAAGCTGATGGAGCTGGCGATGAGCGAGGCGGCTTCGGCCCTCGCCTCGGCGGCGGACGATTACATCTACTCGCTCTGGGAGGCAGCTCCGACCGCTATGACGGTGTCGGCCGACGGCGTGACCGAGAGCGACATCGTCGACGTGCTGCTCGCCGCCCGCGAGAAGCTGAGCCTGAACAACGTGTCGCAGTCGGACGAGGTGTCGCTCGAGATATCCCCCGCCGTGGCGACTAAGGTGCTGAAAGCCCATATCGCCCAGAGCACCGACAACAAGGGGCTCATGTCGGGCGAGATCGGCACCTTCCTCGGCATGAAGCTGTACGTCACCGGCGGCATCGCGCAGGACACCGAGAACGGCAAGGTGTATCACAAGTGCTTTGCACGCACAAAGAGGGCCATCGCCTACGCCTCGCAGCTGTCGTCTGTTGAGGCCTACCGCCCGGAGAAGCGCTTCGCCGACGCCGTCAAGGGTCTGCACCTCTACGGCGCGAAGCTGATCTATCCGAAGGAGCTGGCGGTGGTAAGTATCAATCTTGGGTGATAAGTTGTTGACAATGAGGAATTAGCAATTAGCAATTAGCAATGAGCAATGAAGGTAGAATAAGTCGGCTTTGCCGACTTATTCAAAGGAATTAGCAATGAAGGAAAGAATAAGTCGGCGAAGCCGACTTATTCAATAAATTATAAAAGGTTTTAAGTACCAAAGTTTTTACGGAAAGGTGGGGGTCCGGGGGAGGGAAACCGCTTTTTTCAAAAAGCGGTTTCCCTCCCCCGGGGATAAAGAAGGAAAATTATAATGACTGCGGGAGAGATGATTATCGCGGCGAATGAGATCACGGCGGCGGCGGGATGCGCCGTCGAGGACGACGAGGAGAGGGAGATAGAGCTGTTGAACCTGTGCGCCGCCGAGCTTTGGGGGCTTTCCGGCTCGGTGCGGGAGGCGAAGGGGCTTAAGAGGATAGATTACGGCGGGGACGTCAGGGTGACGAAGCCGGAGGACGAGATGAAGACCGAGGAGGAGATATACCCGGCGCTGTCGTATTATCTCGCGTCGGCGCTGGTCATGCCGGACGCGCCGATAATGGGATCGCTTCTGCGCGAGCGCGGGAACGAGGCGATATGCCATATAAGGCTCAGCGTCGCGCCTAGCGTCGGGCGGATAATGGAGGCGTATATGATATGATCACAGGGCTGTGGAAAAAGGCTGTTGAAACTGTGGAAAACAGCGGAGGGGAAATTTGAGCGAGGCTGTAATAACGGCGCTGATATCGCTCGTCGGGACGGCAGCGGGGAGCCTCGGCGGCATCATCGCCTCTCAGCGGCTGACCGAGCACCGGCTGAGATCGCTCGAGGCGAAGCAGGACCGCCATAACGCCGTCATCGAGTGGACATACCGCCTCGAGAGCGCCGTAGAGGGGCTGAAAAGCGAGGTGAGGGAGATAAAGAGCGGCATCGGGAGGCGTCTTGGATAAGCCGCGCTCACCGTTCAATACGCCGTCGCTTCGCGTCACGTCGCCGTACGGAAGGCGTCCGGCGCTCGGGGATTATCACTGCGGGATCGACATGACGCCGGTCGGCGGGGATATGACGGTCTGCGCCGTCATGGCGGGCACGGTCGTCCGCTCGCGGATCGTGACCGATACGAGCGTCAGGACGTGGAAATGGGGAAATTACGTCGCCGTCGCGCAGGAGGACGGGATCGTCGCCTATTACTGCCACCTCGCCTCGCGCGCCGCCGAGGAAGGGGACATCCTTAGGGCGGGGGACAGAATCGGCGTTATGGGCGACACCGGGCTGTCATACGGCGCGCATCTGCATTTCGAAGTCAGGCGCAGAGGCAATGTCATCGATCCGGCGGCGTATCTCGGAATAAAAAACGCCGCCGGTGAGGCGGTGATATATGCGGCGTCCGACGCCGACGAGGTATGCCGGATATGCGGTCTTGAGCGCCGGACGAGGGAATATATCGACGGCTACGAACACGCCGCCGATCTGTGGAGAAAGCTGAGATCGGGGATGAGTAAGGAATGAAACTGACAAGGGATAAGATCTTTCGATGGCTTCATGCCGCCGCGGTGCGCGCCTTGCGCACGATGGCTCAGACGGCGGCCGCGACGGTATCGACTGCGGCGGTCATGGGCGACGTCGACTGGGCGATGACGCTCTCGGCGACGATACTCGCGGGGATACTGTCGATGCTGATGTCGGTCGCGGGGCTGCCGGAAGTCAATTAGCAATGAGCAATTAGCAATGAGCAATGAATGTAGCTTTTTTCGCCTGCGGCGAAAAAAGCTATCAGAAGATACGATATTTAATTAAATAGGCATTTTTCGCTGAAAGCGAAAAATGCCTTCCTTCATTGCTAATTGCTCATTGCTAATTGCTAATTAAAAACCCTCGCTTCGCTGATAAGCGAAGCGAGGGTTTGGTGACCCACCCGGGAATCGAACCCGGGACACCATGATTAAAAGTCATGTGCTCTACCGACTGAGCTAGTGAGTCGACATCGGCCGCTATTGCGGCTGACCAGTATAGTATAGCACAATCGGGGCGTGATGTCAAGAGTATTGGGAAATATTTTACAAATGAAGGCTTTATCCCGTCGCCTTATCCGTCCGCTCGAAGCGTTTCTTTATGCCGTCCGGCGTTTCGACCGTCTCGTTCCACATATCCGCCGGGCGGGCCCAGACGTCTCCCTCGCCGTAGAGGGCGCGGTAGATCACCATCGGGGAAAGGTCCTCCGAATGCCTGGCGACGGAGATCACTTCGTACATATTCCCCTTGTAATGCCGGTAGACGCCGGGGAGGATCGCCGCCTTCGCTTCCTCGTATGTCATATATTCACCTCACCCTTCTGTCGCCGCGGCGGTAGGCCGTCACGACGATATAGACGATGACGGCGCCTCCGACGCATAGGGCGATGATAAGGAAGGTCCCGCTCGTCACGAAGCTCAGCAGCTGCCAGAGCCGGTATTTCAGCTCGCTCCGGTCGACGTGAGTGATGGCGACGAGCTCCGACTGGCCGATGACGTCGCCCGACCGCATATCATAGACGACGAGCATCCCGGCGCGCTGACCCTCCTCGACGGGGGCCGTCAGGCTCTCCTCGTCGAGCGTCCAGTCGACACGGACGTCGCTCTTCATGTCGAAGTTGTTCGGCATGAAAAGGTCGATGTCGTCCTTCGGGCTGAGCACGACGTAGTCGGCGCCGTCGGACATCGAGACGGGTATCTCGCATATCAGATCGGACGACGATATTACCGCCGAATAGCCGTAGCTGCGGTATGCCCAGTCGAGCAGATTCGAGCAGATGACGTACGAATATATGTAGTTCGAGTCGGTGGAGGCGCCGAGCACGACGCACAGATACGAGAAGGAGCCGTCGTCCGCTGTCGCGACGAGCGTCGAGCCGCCTCCGGCCGACGAGCCGCAGTTGAGGCCGTTCACATCCGAACGGCGGTAGGCGTCGGTGAGGGCGGTCGAGATGAAATAGTTGCGGTTGCGGATCGTGCGCTCGGGCGACATGTTGGTCGCCGGCATGACGTAGGTCACGTCGTCGGCGACGTCGGCTATCGCCTCCATCTGGGCGGCGAACTCGGCCAGCCTCGCGACGTCGGAGGCTGTCGTGTGCGCTCCGGCGGCGTCGACGCCGGTCGGGTTCATGTAGACGGTGTTCTCGCAGCCGAGCTCGGCGGCGCGCTCGTTCATCCGGGCGACGAATTCCTCCGTCGTGCCGGAGACGGCCTCGGACAGCACCATGGCGGCGTCGTTCGCGCCGCCGATGATCATGGCGCAGATGAGGGCCTGCACCGTCGTCGTCTCGCCGGGCTGCAGGGCGATGTAGTTGCCGCCGATGTTCGATACCGCCTCGCGAGATACCGTCACCTCGGTGTCGAGGCGTCCGGCGAATTTCTCGGCGGCGAGGACCGCCGTCATCAGCTTGACGGTCGAGGCGGGATAGAGCTCGGTGTCGGCGTTCTTTGAGTAAAGTATCGTGCCCGACTCGAGGTGCTTCAGGAGCACGGCGCGGGCGTAGCCGGTGTCCGGCGCGTTCGGCGCCTCGAGATAGGCGGCGCAGACCGGCAGCGAAAGAAGAGACATCGCCGCCGAAAGCGTCAGAATGATCGCGAATAATCTTATGAGCATGTGTTTTTTGTCAGTCTTGCTTCTCCTTCGTCATTGAGACGAGCCGGTCGTCGGTGATCCACTGCTTCAGGCAGCTGCGGAAGCGGTTTATCGCCGCGAACCCGCCCTCGGGGATCCTTTCGTAATCGGAGAAGCCGTAATCGTCGTACTCCCCGCCGCCGACAGATGTGTTGTCGAAGATCATCCCGACGTGCAGGATCGAGTCGTCGAGAGCCATCTCCTCCGCCTCGGGCAGATCGTTCCACGCCGGGAAGTTATATTCCTTTATGATGGCGAGCGCCTGGTCGAGGGCGTCGTCGTCGGCGAGATAAACGCTCGTCACAAGCGGCTCCCAATAGGCGTTGGAGTATTCGACGGTGAGATAGATCTTCCCGTCTTCGCCGCGCTCGAGCGTCATGCAGTCGGTATTGCCGTTTGAGTTGCCGCTGTCGGAGATGATGCATTTGAGAAGCTCTCCGACCGGGACGTCGACGGCCTGCAGCGCCTTGATCTCGTCGCTGTATTCTTCGGCCGCGGCGTCTGTACCGCCGCCGTCCGTGGCATTAATGCCAGAGGCATTGATGCCCGAGGCAGTGCCGCCCGGCGCGGGCTGTTTTTTGCCCACGCATCCTGACAGAAAGCTCAGGATGCCGAGGAAAGCCATAACAACGGCCATAATCGTCTCCTTGGTCATGGTCATTCACCTTTATATACGGTCGGATGCCGGATCAGAGCGCCGATCCGGCGATGATCGCCGCGCCGACTGCCCCGGTATGGGCCCCGGCCTCGGTCTTTACCTCGATGCCGAGCACTTCGGCTATGACGCTTCTCCACACCGGGCTCGACGACGGGCCTCCCGCCATCGCGGCCGAGTCGAATCTCAGCCCCGCCGTCGCGGCGAGGGCGTCGAGACGGGCCTTGAGCAGTCCGGAGACGCCGGTCATAAGCGCCCGTGCGATGTCGGGCTTCGACCACGGCGAGAGATCCTGCTCCTCCTTCGACGTTATGTCGATCTTAAGGCCGTGCGTCTTTCCGCCGGACATGCGGCAGAACTCGTCGAGCATGAAGAAGCGCTCGGACGACGCTGAGATGTATCTTTCGACGATGGAATTTATCCTCACCGCCGCCGATTCGAGGCTGAACATGGCGCCCCACGGGCGCTCGGGGTCGGAGTCTCCGCCCCTGCGCGACAGGAACGGATCGCAGAGAAGGCGCTCGCTTATGACGGTGCGCCGGTCTGTCACCGGGACAAACACCACCCACGACGTGCCGCAGGAGAGCAGCAGCTGCCCCTCGCGGAGCACGCCGCAGCCGCGCGCCGCCGACGGATGGTCGAACGATCCGAGCACGGCGCGGCAGGAGGTTTTGAGCCCCGTTTCGGCGGCCGCCTCCGGCGTGATGAAGCCGACGGTGTCCCCGCTCTCGCCGACAGACGGGAGCTGTGAAGCCTTTACGCCGACGCGCTCGTACATCTCGGGAAGCCACTTACCCGTCGTCTGATCGCAGAGATAAGACGGCGTCGCTGTCGAGCGGTCGGTCATCCATTCGCCGGTGAGGCGGTGCAGGATGTACTCGGTCGTCATCGTGACCTTCGCCGCCGTGCGGATGAGCTGAGGGGTGTGAGCGGCCGCGAGGGCGAGATGTCCCGGCGGGAACGATGCCGATATCGGCCAGCCACACCGGATATATACCTCTTCGACGCATATATCTTTAAAGAATCTCCCGTATTCTTCCGGCACCGGCGGGGAGGTCCAGGAGAAGGCGTCGCAGAGCGGCGCGCCGTTTTCATCGGCGAGGACGGTGTTGCCCGACGCCGAGGCGATGGCTAACGCCGAGACGTCCTCGTCCGCCGAGCGTAAGAGGATGCGGATGACGCCGCAGACGGTATCGTAAAGCGCGTCGGCGCGGTAGCCGGTGTACTCCGGCGTCCCCGGCGCGAGGCGCGACGTATGGTATCTCACCGGCAGCGAAGCGGTGCTTTTGACAGCCCGCTCCCCGCCGCCGAAGGAAACCAGGGCACCCTTGACGGAAGAGGTGCCGATATCCAGGCCGATAGTAAGCATGGTGGGAAGAAAGTAGAATATATTATATATGGCGATTACTAGATATGGCGATTGATAAGGGGGCATCTGATAGACGTGAAGTCGCTTGGGGAGCCCTCCACTGTCAGTCGGCTTTGCCGACTGACATCTCCCCCCAAGGGGGGAAGAACTTGATAGGAAAGTTGCTCCGCAACTTTCGATTGGTGTTCCGCTTCGCGGAACAGGGGCCCTCATCTGTCAAGCGGCGAAGCCGCTTGACACCTTCCCCCGGAGGGGGAAGGCTCTAATAGGAAAATTTGCTGCGCAAATTTTCGATTATTGTTCCGCTTCGCGGAACAAAGGGAGTACGCGAGACGAATGAGCGGAACGTGGGAGCGAAGCTATTCCAGCGAGCAACGCGATGCGCCGATTGTTTTCACAATGAGAGCACTCACATGCCGCTCATATGACCGATACCCGTCGACCGAGGCGGCAAAATCGGCATGAACGATACATGTGTGATGGAGGGGAATGGAAAGTATCTCACCAATTTACGGTTTTAAGCGTCTAAAGGGATGATCGGTTTCTTTTATTCACTGTTCCAAACATCTGGACGACACAGTGACTCCCATCGTGGAAAAGATTCCAAAGGAAAACCGAGCAGGTTTTCCTTTGGTCGCCTTCTCACCCGTCTTCCCCGATGGGAAGACGGGGCGCCGCCCGCGTAGGGCGCCTGCCCGGCGAGGGCGCCCCCGCGGCAGCGGGGGAGAGTCCCATTTCAAGAATGGAAGAATTGATTATTCAGAATATCAGTCTGTTAAGGAGGCTAAAGTCCCATTCCAACAAATGAAGAGTAGGATATTCAGACTGTCAGTCAGAGATAGGAAATCATAGTCCCATTCCAACGATGGAATAGTTGCAGCGATACATTATCAGTGATTTATTCAATTACCACCGCTTCCGCCCCCATCCCTCTGGCGAAGAGGGACAGACTCTCCGCCGTCGCTCCGTAGACGAGGACGCTGTGATGCGTTCCTCCGGCGAGGGAGTATTTCTTCAAAAGCTCCCTTATCGGGATGTTCGGCCTGAACCAGCCGGATATCGCCGTCGAGAAGCTGCCGATCTCCGGCGGCAGGGCGCACATCTCGCCTTCGGCGAGGATGAGGCGGAAGCCGTCCTTTGTCGGCGCGGTGTTGACGATGCACGCCCTGCCCGGCTTGAATACGCCGTAGACCGTCGTCGGGTCGAAGCCGGGGGCGAAGGTGAACGGTCGCACCACCATGTGCCCGCGCTCCATCGCGAGGAGATTCAGCTCGCCCATGTGCGAGAGATAGACGCGGTTTTCAGCCCAGTCGGGGCAGAACATCTCCATGAACGTCGCGTCTGGGAAGTATGGCAGCAGAGCGCCGCAGACGGACGCGGTCAGAAGGTCGCCCTCCCCGGCGTAGCCGACGCCGCGCGCCATCGCCTTGCTCGCCTCGGTGAACGGCATCGTGTCGAAGCCGTCGAGCAGTCCGGCCGACTGGAAGTTCATCGTGAAGGCGCCGATCTCGTAGTCGTCGAGCCATCTGCGGACGGCGAGGGCCACCCGCTCGGTTTTCGCGTAGTCGTCAAACGATACCGCCGAGACGTCGAAGCGAGCCTTGTCGAGCTCGTACTCCTCCTTTATCTCGTCGTCGGATATAACGAACGGCTTGATCTCGCCCGGCTGGCAGTCGATGACCTCGATTCCGAGCGACGAAAGCGCCTCACGGCCGCAGTCGAAGTCGCCCATGCCCTTGAACGGGTCGCCTATGAGGGCGGTCTTCATGCCGGACAGCCGCTTCGAGGCGGCATAGGCGCGCACGGCGTCAGAGAGCTCCTTTATTACGTCGGAGTAGAGATAATGCCCGGTGAAGATGCTGAAATCCTTGCCGTTTCTGAGAAGCATGTTGCACATGTCCTGCACGCCGTGGATGCCGTGGTTGTAGTTTATCCCGTCGCCGGCGTCGATCGACGGCGTGAAGGAATATGTCGGCGTCGTGTCGAGCACGAATATCGGCAGCTTTGTCTTCGCCAGCACGTCGGATGACTCGAGCGACGGCGAATAGGCGAGGTGAAGCGTGACTATCGCCTCGCAGCCGTCCTTCTCGAAGGCGGCGACGGCGTCCTCGAAGTCGTGAGCAAGCGAGCATATCTTCGCCGTCTCGACGTCGAGGCCTTCGGCGCGGAGCCTGTCGGCGATCTTGTCGCGGAAGGCCGTCACCACCGGCGTCATCTTCGGCGACGAGGAGTAATAAAGCTCGATGTAAAGCGGGAGAAGCCCGACCTTTGGTCTGATCTGCATAATACCCTCCAAATATCAATGAGCAATGCGCAATTAGCATCGAATAAGTCGGCAAAGCCGACTTATTCAGAGCAATTTGCGGAAGATTTTTCGCCTTCGGCGAAAAATCAATATTTCTTTTTTTTAGACTATTTTCGCCGAAGGCGAAAATAGTCCTCCTTCATTGCTAATTGCTCATTGCTAATTGCTAATTTATTTCTCTATCCTGTATTCTATCGTGTATGCCTCTTCGTCTCCGTCCTGCACGCGCCAGAGCTCAGCGTGGCCGGGGGCGAGGGAGAGGGCGAGGACGTCCGAGTCGTCCTTCTGGAACTGGCGTCCGCAGTGCGGGCAGACCTTGTAGAGATGCGATTTTTTATTCAGCGGGAGCGCGAGCTCGGACGGCTTCTCGAAGTCGCGGTTGAGGACAAACAAATATCTGTTCCCGTATTCATCCTTCAGCTCGCCGACGGACGTCCTCGGCGGCAGAGGGGCGGCGGAAAGGACGGCGGACGCGCTTATATCGTCGGCGAAGGGTGCGTAATCGGGGCATTTTTCGGCGATCTCGGCGCTGTGGAAGACGTATTCGCTGTCGAGCGCCATCAGCGTCGGGCCGAGGTTCCTGAACTCGGCGTGTATCGCCTTCGTGTCGTCGAAGAAGGGGCCCTTCTTTCCCGACTGCTCGATGACCGAGCCGACGGCGGTGAACTGCTGGAGCGCCTTCGCGCCGTACATGGCGGCGGCGTACATCATCGCGCGGACCATCGTGAACTCGAAGTGCGGGTATTTGTGCAGATTCACCGCCTGATAGTAGAACCACAGCGGCAGCGACTTCTCGCGGCAGATCTTTTTCATCAGCCCGAGATCGCACCACATCCTCGACGAGTCGAGCTGATCTTCGTCGTTGTAGCCGGGGAGGCCGACCGGATAATAGTCGAGCGACAGCACCGGCGGGTCGATCTCGTCGGCGTAGCGCCGCAGATATTCCTCGAATCTGCCGTTTTCCCAGCGGTAGAGATCGTTGTAGCTCGGGATCGCCACCGTGAACGGCATGAGGGACGGCCCTTCCTTCTGGAAGATGTCGACCTGACGCCTCGCCTCGGCCGTCTGCTCCGGCTTGTACGGCTCGTCGAAGATATAGACGCCGTAAGCCCTGCGGTAGCGGCGGAGTCTGTCGCAGACGCCGCGGATGGTCTCGGACGAGACGCGGTTGTCGAGATGGTTCCCCTGCATCCCGCCGAAGACCGAAAAGTCCTGGAACAGGATGTCGATCTCGAGCTGTTCGCAGAGCCGAAGCGCCTCCTCGGCCTGCTCATGCGTAGCCCAGCCCATCTCGAGCAGATTGAATCCGGCCTCCGCGCAGTTTTCGATGACGTCGCGCATGCAGTCGCCTCTCGCGGAGAAGGTGGAGAGGATGAAATTGTCCTGTCTGTAAATCCTGTGCGGATTGCCGATAGGATATCTTGGTAATATTTTATGCATTTCGGGTACCATAAATCGTGATCGGTAGTGGTTGTGTACCTATTATATCATAACGAAATGGGAAAGTCAATCGGAAAATGAAATAAAAACGCCGCTTAGCGGCGGGGAGGAAAATACTTCCATCGCTGGAAGGGGAAGGGGGCTTTCGGGTCTCGGACTGGCGGTCGGGGGATTCTGTTATTCCATTCTTGGAATGGGACTATGATTTCCTATCTCTGACTGACAGTTTGAATATCTAACTCATCATTCATTGGAATGGGACTCTCCCCGCCTGCCGGCGGGGCGCCCTCGCCGGGCAGGCCCGCTATGCGCGGGGCACACCGTCTTCCTATCGAGGAAGACGGTGGAGAAGGCGACCAGAGGAAAACCTGCTCGGTTTTCCTCTGGACTCTTTTCCACGATGGGAGTCACTTGATCGTATCGGTGTTTATTGTAATGAAAAAAAGAGACCGATCGTCCCTTGTATCGCTTAAAACCGTAAATTGGTGAGATTATTCGATTTCAATTCCATCACTCATGCATCATTTCGCCCGATTTTGCCGCCACGGTCGACGGTTATCGCTCATATGAGCGGCATGTGAGTGATTTCATTGTGAAAACAGTCGGTATGTGAGTATTCTCTTTGAGAATACAATCGGCGCATCGCGTTGCTCGCTGGAACGATCTCGTTCTCCCCCCTGTTCCACTCCTTCGTCCCGCGTCCTCTTCGTCCCGCGAAGCGGGACAATAATCGAAGATTCGCGCAGCGAATCTTCCTCTTAGAGCCTTCCCCCTCCGGGGGAAGGTGTCAAGCGGCTATGCCGCTTGACAGATGAGGGCAAGTTCCGCGCAGCGGAACACTAATTGAAAGCTGCGGAGCAGCTTTCATATCAAGTTCTTCCCCCTCAGAATAAGTCGGCTTCGCCGACTTATTCAGGGGAGCTTGTCAGTCGGCAAAGCCGACTGACAGTGGAGGG
>CAMJPL010000043.1 GCA_946407735.1 uncultured Clostridia bacterium | reverse complement strand
TCGGGGGAAGGTGTCAAGCGGCTTCGCCGCTTGACAGATGAGGGCTCGTTCCGCGAAGCGGAACACTGATTGAAAGTTGCGGAGCAACTTTCCTATTAAGTCCTTCCCCCCTCGGGGGAAGGTGTCAGTCGGCTTGCCGACTGACAGATGAGGGCTTCCCCGAACGTCGTGATGTTTCTCCCCCAAAACCGAATGACAGTGGAGGGCTCCCCAAACTCCATGCATCCCCCCTCTCCCCCGCAATTCCCCTACAATAAATAATATTATCATACTTTTTACACTCCCCCTGTTGAAATCCCGCGCCGGATGTTGTATAATAATCCAGTATAATTTACAGAATCATCCCCTTTCGTCTGCTTATTTTCGTATGTATATAACACTTACTCTCAATCCCGCTCTCGATATCTCCGTTTCGGCCGACGACGCGCAGGTCGGGCGGCTCAATATCACCGGCTCATCGTCGATCTCCTGCGGCGGCAAGGGGATCAACGTCTCCCGCGCGCTCCGCGTCATGGGGGAGAACAGCACGGCTTACGCGCTTCTCGGCGGCGAGCCGGGGCGCATCCTTGCCGGCATGGCCTCGCGCGAGGGGGTGTCTCTCGCCGTCACCCGCACGGCGGCTCCGACGCGCATAAACATCAAGGTGATCGCCGACGGCGGGGCTCGTCAGACGGAGCTCAACGGCCGCGGCGGTCCTATCGCCGAAAGCGAGCTGATCGGGCTGTTCAGATCCATCAAGGACGATCTCGACCGCGCCGGAGCCTCCGAGAGCGTGACGGCAGTTTTGTCGGGGAGTATTCCACAGGGTGTGGAAAAGTCTGTGTATAACTCGCTCACCGCCATGCTGCGCTCCCGCGGCGCGAAGGTGGTGGTGGACGCCTCCGGGGAGGCTCTGAAGCTCGCCGCCGAGGCGAAGCCCGACCTTATAAAGCCGAACGCCGCCGAGCTCGGCGGGCTTATCGGCAGAACGATAGAGAGCTTCGGCGGGCTTGTCGACTGCGCCTGTGAGTTTTACCGGAACACCGGTGTCTCCGTGCTCGCCACATCGGGCGGCGACGGCGCGGTCTACGCCGGGAAGGAAGGCGTCTGGACGGTCAACACCCCTAAAATCACTATGAAGAGCTTCGCCGGAGCCGGAGACACCTTCCTCGCCGCATTTTTATACCGTCTGCGCGACGGTCTCGGCGACGCCCTGCGCTTCGCGGCGTCCGCCGCCGCGGCGAAGGTCGAGCTCGAAGGCGCGGCGATGCCGTCGTCCCTCGCCGAGATGGCAAAGCACGTCGGCGAAATAAGAGCGGAGAAGATAGGGTAAACGGAGGGCTGGCATTATGGGAATAGACATACTGACAAAGGAAGCTCAGGGACTGAGCGAGAAAAGAAGAATCGCTCTGCTTGATTATCTGAGATATCTTAAATATCTCGACAGCATAGATGTTTCCTCAGATTCCGTAGACGAGCTTGAGCCGAAGGATTACCGCAAGCCGGGAGATATGAAAAAAACGTCTGAAAAAGACAGAGCCGGATTATTCGGAAGTATGCCCGGTATAGTGATGCATGCGGATTTCGACGATCCGATCGAAGAGTTTGAGGAATACATGTGATTTATATACTTGACACTCATGCAGTCATCTGGACGCTGTCAGATCCGGCAAATCTGTCTGAAACAGCAAAAAAGATAATTCTGAACGGTGACAGTCTTTACACAAGTATCCTGACATTCTGGGAAATACAAATAAAGAAAAGCAAAGGACGTCTGACGTTTCCTTATTCTGTCGGAGAAGCCGTACAAAAATGCTCTATGGCAGGCATAAAGATTTTGAACATAAAGCCGTCACACATCGACGCTCTCGACTCATTGTCCCATATCCACGGAGACCCGTTTGATCGTCTCCTTATCGCACAGGCACTCTCCGAGGACATGACGATAATAACAAAAGACGAAAAAATCCCTCCATACGGCGTGAAAACCGTTTGGTAAAAATATAACCGACAGCCCTGCGGCTGATTAATTTTCAAGGAACACCCCGAACACCATGTACTACGACGACAACGACAACAACAACGGCATATCGACTCCCGACGATCTTCCGGAGGAGATCTCCGGCTCGTCCGACGGCGCGGCGGAGGAAAATTCCGCGGAGGAGTCCTCCGAGAATCTCGAGTTCGCGCATCAGCGGATAACCGAGGTTTCGATGGAAAAGGAGGTAAGACGCTCCTTCCTCGAATACTCGATGTCGGTCATCATCTCCCGCGCGCTCCCCGACGTGCGCGACGGCATGAAGCCGGTCCACAGGCGCATTCTCTACGCCATGTGGGAGGATCATCTGACCTATCAGAACCCGTTCCGCAAGTCGGCGACGACGGTCGGAAACGTGCTCGGACGCTATCATCCGCACGGCGACACGTCGGTCTACGACGCGATGGTCCGCCTCGCGCAGCCCTTCAACATGCGCTACCCGCTTGTCGAGGGCCACGGAAACTTCGGCAACGTCGACGGCGACGGCCCGGCCGCCTACCGATACACCGAGGCGCGCATGAGCCGCATGGCCGACGACATGCTGACCGACATCAAAAAGGACGTCGTCGACATGGTGCCTAACTTCGACAACAAGCGCGTCGAGCCGTCGGTCCTGCCGTCCCGCTTCCCGAACCTTCTGGTGAACGGCTCGGTCGGAATCGCCGTCGGCATGGCGACGAACATCCCGCCGCACAATCTGGGCGAGGTAATCGACGGCATCAACATGTATATGGACAACCCCGACGTGACGATAAACGACCTCATGACCGTCATCAAGGGGCCCGATTTCCCGACCGCCGCCATGATCTGCGGCACGTCCGGCATCCGCGAGACCTATCTCACCGGCAAGGGGCACATCATCGTCCGCGCCCGCGCCGAGGTCGAGGAAAACAAGCACCGCATCGTCGTCACCGAGATCCCCTACGCCGTGAACAAGGCCATGCTCGTCACGGCGATGGCCGACTGCGTCAAGGACAAGAAGATCGACGGCATCACCGCGATACGCGACGAGTCGGGCCGCGACGGCATGCGCATCGTCGTCGAGTACCGCCGCGACGCCCAGGGGCAGGTCATACTGAACCAGCTCTACAAATACACCCAGCTCCAGGACACCTTCGCCGCCAACATGCTGGCGCTCGTCCCGACGCCGAACGGCGCCGTCGAACCGAAGATACTCAACCTGAAGCAGATGATCTCGTACTACGCCGAGCATCAGATAAACGTCGTCACGAGGCGGGTGAAATACGATCTCAACGCCGCGCTCGACGAGGCGCATATATACGAGGGCTACAAGATCGCCATCGACAACATCGACGAGGTCATCCAGATCATACGCTCGTCGGCAAACATCCCCGAATCGAAGGCCCGCCTGATGGAGCGCTTCTCGCTCTCCGACCCGCAGGCGCAGGCGATAGTCGACATGACCCTCGGACACCTCTCCGGTCTTGAAAGGGAGAAGGTCGAGCAGCATCTGCGCGAGCTGCACGAGCTGATAGCGAAGCTGCAGGCGATACTCGGCGACGAGGGCGCGATTAAGCAGATCATAAAGGACGACCTGCAGCGCATCCGCGACCGCTTCGGCGACGCCCGCCGCACCGAGCTCGTGCCGATGGCGAACGAGATCGTCCCCGAGGACCTGATCGAGCGCCGCACCGACGTCATCACCCTCTCCGGCGCCGGATACATCAAGCGCATGCCGGCCGACGAGTACACGGCCCAGCGCCGCGGCGGCAAGGGCGTGATCGGCATGACGACGAAGGACGAGGACGACGTGCGCGACGTCATCGCCTCCGACACGCATACGAATCTCTACATGTTCACCTCGCTCGGGCGGGTATTCGTCCGCCGGGCGTACCAGATCCCGGAGGCCGGGCGCACCGCGAGGGGAACGAATCTGGCGAACATCATCACGATGGAGCCGGGAGAGCGGCTGACGAGCATGCTGCCGATACGCGACCGCTCGGCCGACGGGTATCTGACGATGATAACCCGCGGCGGTGTCATCAAGCGCACGCCTCTCGCCGACTTCACGAACATAAACAAGAACGGCATCCGCGCCATACGCCTCGCCGAGGGCGACGAGCTCATCTTCACCGCCCATACGCGCGGCGAGGACGAGATCCTGATAGCGACGCACGAGGGCTACGCCGTTAGGTTCAGCGAGGCCGACGGGCGCTCGGTGGGCCGCGCGGCCGCCGGAGTCATCGCGGTGAGGTTCAGAACGGACGGCGACTATGTCGCCGGAGCGGCGGTCATCACGCCCGAGATAAAGGAAGGCGGCTCCGAATGGACGCTCGTCACCGTCACCGACAAGGGCTACGGCAAGCGCTCGGAGATCTCCGATTATCCGCTCCACAACCGCGGCGGCATGGGCGTCAGATGCCTCGGCGACGAGAACAAGGGACGTCTCGCCGGGATAGCCACCGCGAAGGAGGAGGACGACATCCTCATCATCACCGACGGCGGCACCGTCATACGCACCCCCGTCAGCGGCATAAGCCTGTACAGCCGCACGGCCGGAGGCGTCCGCCTGATGACCCTCGGCGAGGGACAGACCATCGCCGGATTCACCGTCTACCGCGAAAAGCCTCAGGACGACGGCGACACCGACGCCGTCGAGGTCGAGATCGAGCCGGATGAAGATATCGTCAAAGCCGACACTCACATGAAGATGAGCGAGGACGACGAGGAGATATAGGAGGACAAAATGACTTCGAAGCAGGAGCGTGAGGAAGCTGTCAGCCTTATCGGAAAGATTTCGGATCAGGACATAGGCACCGTTCTCAGAATACTTCGGATATACATAACAAATGAAGATGCCGGGGTGTCCGAACCCGCCCGCGGCGCAAAACCGAAGCTGGATTATCTGAGCTACACCATCCCGACCGAAAGAGGAAACAGCGCCGATGAATATATCAGATCTTTCCGGGAAGACAGAAAATTCTAAAATATTCGTAGATACGGCGCCGATCATTTATTATCTCGAACACAACGCCGGATACTATTCCCGCATCGTCGGTTTTTTCACCGCGTGTTATGAAAATGACGTCCTTCTGCTCACATCGGCGCTGACCGTCGAAGAATACTGCGCCTATCCGTTTATACAGAACCGTCCTGATCTGATAACGAATTTCAAATCCTTTCTGAGGGATTACAGATTCGAAATAGCCGATATAGACACGGACACGGCGTACAAAGCCGCAGAGCTGAGGGGAAGATACCCGTATTTCAAAGCCTTCGATTCGGTACAGCTTTCAGCCGCGATCAGGTGCGGAGCCGACATATTCGTCACAAACGACAGACAGCTCCGGCAGTGCGGCGAGATAACGGTCACGCTTGTGGATGAGATGGCATGAAACGAGGGAGACAAAGGAGGATATGACATGACTGCGAAGCAGGAGGAAGCTATCAGGATCATTCAGATCCTTGACGATGAAACTCTGAGCGCGCTGCTGGATCAGATGAGAAAGCTGCAGAAGGAACGCCTTAAGGAATACAGAAAAAATCATCCCGCTGATTTCGACGGCTTTGTTTCGAAATATGACCGCGGGATGAGCGCCGACGATTATGTGAGGACGCTGCGTGACAATGACAGGATTTAACAGGATATTCTTCGATACGGCTCCGATAATTTATTATCTCGACAATGACGAAAAATATTTTGAAAAAATCCGCAGAGTGCTTTACGGCTGCTTCAATCAGGCAGCCGAGCTGGTAACATCCGTCATAACAGTCGAAGAATACTGCGTTCATCCGTATAAAACGGGAAATCTGTCAAAAGTGGAACAGCTGGATAAATTCCTCAAAGCCGCCGGCTTTTCCGTCACGGATATAGATATCGGCACCGCGCGAGCCGCCGCTTCGCTGAGAGCCCGATACCCCGGATTCAAATCAATGGACGCTCTCCAGCTCGCGTCAGCCATGGAATATAACTGCGACCTGTTCCTCACCAACGACACCCAGCTCCGGCAGTGCGGCGAAATACGCGTCATGCTCGCCGACGAGCTGTCCGAATGATACAACCACCCATAAACAAAGCTATGCGTAAACTCAGTTTGTTCGCCCTGTTCCTCGTCATTTCGATCCTCCTTTCCTCCTGCGGCGGATCCATGTCAGACGCCGAGGCGCGTCAGATACTGTCCGAGCTGATCCCGAAGGCGGAGTATTTCAACGACGTCTTCTGGGGAAAGGGGCTCCCCGCCGAGGAAGGGGCCGTTTTCGACGAATCGAAGAAGGCAGTCCGCCAGTACTACGACGTCGCGGCCGACTGCCCGTACCGCACGATGGACGAATTGAAGGCGGCCGCCGCCGAGGTCTACTCGCGCGAGTACATGGAAATAATAACCGAGACGATGCTCGAGGGCACCGAGGATTTCTTCCCGCGCTACGACGAGGTGAACGGCGTGCTTCGAGTCGATATCGCCTATCAGGGCTACAATCTGCGGTCAAAGCTGTACCCCGAGCGCGCCACCGTCGCGCGCAGCGCGATGAACCTGCTCGAGGTGCTGATCCCGTGCGACTTTGACGGCGAACCGGCCGAGGACTACCGCGTGACGCTCGTCCGCGAGGCGGGAAAATGGCTTCTCGACTCGCCCACATACTGAATATCCGACCGCTTGCCGGCCGATCATAAATACGCTTCGCGAAAGGAGCTTCCATCAATGAAGACATTTTCCCTCCTCTCATCTCCGATCGAGCTTTTCGGCTTTGCCGTGGCTCATGACGACGTCTTCCGCCGCCTTCCCGACGATCTTTATGACAAGGTCAACGACGGCGTGACCGGACTGTCGTGGGACACCGCCGGTGCGAGGATGCGCTTCCGCACCGACAAAAAGCATATCCATATCAAATTCACCCTGCGCCACGGACCGGAGATGGGGCATATGGCTTTCTCGGGCAGCTCGGGCGTCGACTGCCGTATGAACATAGGCGGGTACAACTACTACGCCGGCTGCGTCTATCCCTCAGCCGCCGGGCAGACCGAATGCGAGGGCGACTTCTGGTGCGACGACAAGCGCGAGTCGTCTGACGGCATGATCGACGTCACGATGACCCTGCCGCTCTACAACGGCATAAAGGCTCTCGAGCTCGGCTTCGACGACGACGCCAGGGTCGAGGCTCCGAAGAAGCAGGCGATCGAGCGCCCGATAGTCTTCTACGGCAGCAGCATAACGCAGGGCGGATGCGCCTCGAGACCGTCCAACGCCTATACCTCGCTGATAGGCGACCGCCTCGACGCGAAGTACATCAACCTCGGCTTCTCGGGCAGCGCCAGAGGCGAGGAAAACATCTGCCGCTATATCGCCTCGCTCGAGAAGAGCTGCTTCGTCATGGACTACGACCACAACGCGCCGAGCCTTGAGCACTACGAGGCGACACACGAGAAATTCTTTAAGATCATCCGCGAGAGCGACCCGCGCCTGCCGATCGTCATCGTCACTATGCCCGACTGCGACCGCAATCCCTCCGACAGCGCCGCCCGTCTGGCGATAGCGCACAGGACATATGACAACGCAGTTAAGGCCGGCGACAGGAACGTCTATTTCGTCCCCGGCAAGGACGTCTTCGAGGGCCTCGACCGCGATCACTGCACCGTCGACCGCTGCCATCCGACCGATCTCGGCTTCTGGCATATGGCGAACGTCATCGGCGAGGCGGTGAGACAGGGCATAACCGGCGACAGATAAAACGGTCTGATTTCACGCGGAAAACCATAAACCGCGGCATATTTCTTTTCGTAAGGCGGGGGGCGGGGGAGCGAGCCGATTTCTTCAGGCCTCGGCGGCTCTGCCGCTGAGGAGGCGGCTGTCCGCTCCCCCGCGCAAAAAATATATACAATATATACTATATACAATATATACAAAGAGGAGAAAACAATGTTTCCACGCACAACGGTCGGCGGCGTTTCGATGCCGCGCATGCTTATCGGGACCAACTGGCTGCTCGGGTGGAGCCACACCAGCGACGCCGCCGACAGAATGATAAGGGAGAAATTCTCGACGAAGGAAGCGTTCCTGCCGGTGCTTGAGACATATCTCGATGAAGGCATAGACGCCATCATGGGTCCGGTCAGCACTCAGCCGCTCTGCCTCGAGGCGATAAGATACGCCGAGGACAGGCTCGGCAAAAAACTCATCATCATCGACACGCCCGGCATGAACGTAGACGACAGCGCCGAGGCCAGAGCCGAGGCGAAGGCGGTCATAAAGCACAGCGCCGAGATCGGCTCGACCTTCTGCCTCATCCATCACACCAGCGTCGAGCAGCTCGTCAACAAAAACAAGCGGCAGATCACCCGCCTTCCCGACTATCTCGCCATGATCCGCGACGAGGGGATGCTCCCCGGGCTTTCGGCGCATATGCCGGAGGTGGTGCAGTTCACCGACGAGAACGGGTACGACGTCGAGACGTATATCCAGATCTTCAACTGCATGGGCTTCCTCATGCAGATCGAGGTCGAGGGCGTCGCCCGCATCATACAGAACGCGAAGAAGCCGGTCATGACGATTAAGCCGTTCGCCGCCGGGCGCACGACTCCCTTCGTCGGGCTCAACTTCAACTGGAACGTCATCCGCGACTGCGATATGATCACCGTAGGAGTGTCCTCCGCCGCCGAGGCGAAGGAGGACATCGAGATATCCTACGCCGCGCTCGAGCACAGGTTCCCCGACCTCGCCGCCAGAAGCTCGCCGGTGAAGCAGACCGTTCTGGGGCATAAGTGATCATTTCAGGACAGAAATAACAGGACAACCGAAGAATAATACATGAAAATCAGATTCGCGGCGACAGCGCTGCTCATATCCCTAATACTGTCATCATGCGGCGCGGCGTCTGATACCGCCGCAGACAACGCCGGGACGCCGGCGGCAGGTGATGCCCTGACCGAGGCGGAGACGACGACCGACCCCGGAGCCGACAGCGTCCCGGAAATGACATTCGACAAGGATATCAACCTGCTTCTGCCGTCGGTGAGCTGGCTGACGCCGAACATCCTGTCCTACGAGGCCGACGGCGAGCGCGTGAACGACGCGCAGTACGCCCTCAAGACCGCCATGGAGGAGCGCTTCGGCATGACGCTGAAGGAGAGCTACACCGGCGATATCTGGAGCACGTCCTATATCTCCAAGCTGATCGAGGCGGGTGACGATTCCTACGACATCATGTATTCCCTCGATATGTACGCCCCGGGATATATCCTCTCCGATCTCATCATACCGTATACCGAGCTCGAGTATGTCGACCTCAGCCGCGTCTACTGGGATCAGAACATCTTAAAGTGCATGACGATAAACGGCACGCCGTACTTCGCGCTCGGAGCCTACGATCTGTCGTACTACGACTTCACCCACTGCCTTGTGTTCAACAAGAACGTCGCCGCGACCTATGGGCTGGAGGACATATACGGGCTCGTCCGCTCGAACAAATGGACGCTCGACAAATTCGCCGAGCTCGGTGGCATGACCGGCGCCGATCTCGACGGCGACGGCGCTCTCAAGAGAAAAAAGGACGCCTTCGGCTATATGGCCGAGCCGAAGGAGGTCCTCCCCAGCTTCTGGGTCGCCTCCGGCGAGCTGTCCATCGCGAAGGACGAGAGCGATCTCCCCTATCTCAACGTCGTCGGCAACACCCGCTTCCAGACGGTGTTCGACAAGATCTACACCGTCATGTGGGACAGCGGCGTCTGGTGCAGCGACATGGCGAACTGCCCCGACTTCTGGAAAGAGGCGAGGGCCATGTTCGGCGAGGACAGGGTGCTGTTCGTCGACGAGATATTCTACCGCCTCAGCGAGCTGCGCGACGTCGACTCCGATTTCGGCATTATCCCGTACCCGATGTTCAGCGAGCAGCAGGAGGGATATATAAGCCGCGTCGAGGCAGGGTCAAGGATAGGCATGGTGCCGATATCGAATCATAATCCCGAGTACGCCGGAGCTCTGCTCGAGGCTATGGCCTCCTACGGCTACAACAACCTCATCCCCGAGTATTACGAGGTCGCGCTCAAGCGCAAGGCCTCCCGCGACTCGGAGTCGGAGGATATGCTCGACCTCATCTTCGCCACCCGCCGCTACGACCTCGGCGACACATGGTGGTGCAACGAGCTCCGCGACGGCGTCTTCAAGAACATGTTCGCGAAGAACAGGCGCGATCTCGCCTCCGAGGTGGCGAAGCAGGAAAACGTCATAAACGAAACGATGGCACAGCTGATAAGCAAATTCCGTCAGTGACGGACGTCCGGAGCGCAATACCGTTCTCATATAAATACCGCGATAAGCATGGGAGGGGAAAGAAGCTTGACAGTTGCGGCAGTGCCGCAAAGGTCAGATAAAGTTTTATCTCTCCCCCCGTATCACACCTTTCCCGAAAGCTTTACTGAAGGAAATCAAAATATTTCAACTTACAGTTGAGAATGGTATGAATCCGGATAAAGCTCATACACGGGCGGGCAATGCCCGCCCCTACGGAAGATCAGACTGTCAAGATGTATAAAGCAGATACATCTTGTATGTGATATCACTCATACAGTATCACTCACATGATGCGGATAAGCCAAAACATCGGTATGGGCGGGCGATGCCCGCCCATACAGAAGATCAGACCATCAAGACGTATAAAGCAGATACATCTTGCATGTGATATCACTCATACAGTATCACTCACATGTTGCGGATAAGACAAAACATCGGTATGGGCTGGCATTGCCCGCCCGGCGCGTAAGCGGGTCTGCGGATAAATAAAAAAACACATCCGGCCTCCCTTTTCAAGGGAGGCCGGACGCTTATTATCCGCTGTGATTACGCTTAGATCATCTTTTCCCGAAGCTCAGCACTTCGTCCGCCATCTTCTCCGGCGGCACCGATCCGCCGAAGCGGACGGTCTTGCTTTCAAGACCGCTCAGCGGAGCCGGGACAGGCGTCCCCGTCAGTTCGGACAGGGCCGCGGCCGCTTTCGTCTCGTCGTCCGGGCGGCTGCCGGTAAGGGCGTTCAGCACGCTCCCGGCGAACTTGTACGGGCTGGCGGTGGAGACCACGAGCATCCTGCGGCGGACGCCGGGATTGTCGGCGCGGTACTTTCCGGCGCATGCCAGCGCCACGGCGGTGTGCGGATCGACGAGGCAGCCGCAGTTTTCCCACGAGTGCTTTATAGCCGCCGTGCATTCCTCCTCGGAGGCGCAATAGCCGCAGAAGACGTCCGAAAGCGCGTCCCTGACGCCCTGAGATACCGAATAAACCCCGTTCTCCGACAGAGCCTTCATGTACGCCGCCGTCTCCTCGGCCCCGCAGACCGAGAACAGCAGGCGCTCAAGGTTCGACGATATCAGTATATCCATCGACGGCGAGGACGTCGTATAGAACTCGCGGCGCCTGTCGTAGACGCCGGTGCCGAAGAAGTCGGTCAGGATGTTGTTCCTGTTCGAGGCGCATATCAGCTTAGCTATCGGCAGGCCGGACACCTTCGCGATATATGCGGCGAAGATGTCGCCGAAGTTGCCGGTCGGCACGCAGACGTCTATCTCGTCGCCCGGCTTTATCCTGCCCTCCGACGCCATGTCGCAGTAGGCGGAGAAATAGTAGACGATCTGCGGCGCCAGACGTCCCCAGTTGATCGAGTTCGCCGACGAGAGGAATATCCCTCTGCCGCCGAGCGCCGATATGACGGACGGGTCGCCGAATATCCGCTTCACGCCGGTCTGCGCGTCGTCGAAGTTGCCGTCGACGCCGAGGACGGAGACGTTCCCGCCCTCCTGCGTGACCATCTGCAGCCGCTGCACGGCGCTGACGCCGTGCGAGGGGTAGAATACCATTATCTTCGTTCTCGGGACGTCTCTGAAGCCCTCGAGCGCCGCCTTGCCGGTGTCGCCGGACGTGGCAGTGAGGATCAGGGCGTCTCTTTTCTCGCCCGTCTTGTCGAGCGACATCGAAAGCAGGCGGGGCATGACCTGCAGCGCCATGTCCTTGAAGGCGCAGGTCGGGCCGTGCCACAGCTCGAGCAGGCTCTCCCGCCCCGAGATCTCGCGCACCGGCGCCGGAGCGCCGTCAAATCCCGCGTAGCCTGCGCGGGCGGAGGAAAGGAGCTCCTCCTCGGTGAAGTCGGTGAGATATCTGCCGAGTATATACGCCGCGCGTCCGGGGTAATCGGTCTTCGTGAGCCTCGCGAGATCGGTTATGCCGAATCTCGGCATGTTATCCGGCATGTAAAGCCCGCCGTCGGGGGAGATGCCTCGCTTTATCGCCTCGGCCGACGTGATGGGACTGAGGCCCTTCGTGTCCCTCGTCGAGATGTATCCGACGCTCTGTATATTAATCCTGCTCATTTCGATATCTCTCTGATCCCGTTCCTGTCTATGAACGCCTTGGCGTTGTCATAGAATATCTTTTCGACCAGCTTTTCCGAGTAGCCCAGCCTCAGCATCCTCTCGGCGATGAGGATAAGATCCTCGACGCCCGTCATCTCGCGGGCCTCGGCTGCGTCGGACACGAGCGGCAGCGGCGCCGTGCCGTCGAGATCGCAGCCCATGGCGACCGTGTCCTCGCCGCCGAGCGAGAGATAGTGCTCGATGTGGCGGATAAGATCGTCGATCGACGTGGGTATGCCGTCGCCGCCGTCGACGATGAAGGAGCGGCAGAGGTTCATGCCGACGACGCCCTTCATGCGGACGATGGTCCTGAACTGCTCATCCGTGAGGCAGCGCTTGTGCGAGCAGAGGGCGCGGGAGTCGCTGTGCGTCGCCATTATCGTCTTTCCCCTGTCGGCGGCCATCCCGGACGCCTCGTCGAAGATGGCGTCGGAGGAATGGGAGACGTCGGGGATTATGCCGAGATCGAGGCAGCGCGAGACGACCTGACGCCCGAAATCGGTCAGTCCCCTGCCCTCCGGGTCGGAGTGAGCGCCGCCGATGCAGCCGTACCCTCCCCAGACGAGGGTGAGGAATCTGACGCCCATCTCAGCCATCCTATCGACGCGCGTGATGTCCCCGTCGAGGATGTTGCCGCCCTCGACGGCGAGGACATAGGAGAAGAAGTCGGGAAAATCCTTCCTCTGCTCCTCTATCATGGCGGCCGTGCCGAGGAAGGTGTTCCAGCCCTCCTCATTTGTCAGCCTCGGCGATGAGAAAACGGCCAGCGTCTGCGTGTACCGCTCGAAGGCCGACGCCCTCTCTATGGCGATGTGCAGCCCGTTGTCCGACGAAACGAGCGATTTTTTTCCGTTATAGCACGACAGCGCCGTGTCGCAGTGAAGATCAAAAAGTTTCATGGCAGAATAAAAACATTATATAACTGATTTTGGATTTCCTTTGAAAACGGGTTCGCCATAAACAGCGCGAAATCTGTCGAGATCGTCAAAATCGTTAATCTCGTCAATGAGCAGACGTCTCCATTCGGTATAATCAAATCTCTCTCTCAATACAGTGGTGATGAAAAGCTCGGCTTCATCCTCCCCAAGATGCTTGGAAAGACATTTTATTCCTCTGTCGATTATTTCTACGGTGTTATCCATTTCATACCTCGCTTTCAAGTATGTATTCCACCGGATTCATTATATTGATACGATCATCTTTGTATTTAAGCACTCGTTTGTCTGTGGAAATAAAGAATCCGCATCCGGCAAAAACAGCGCAGGCGATATGACAGGCATCGAACAACTTGATTCCCGTTTTCATTATTTCCGATGCCAGTTCTTTAATTCTGTCATCATATTTCTCACTGATATATCTATACGTGTAATTGTCTATGAAATTGCTGATAGCTTCTTTTTTGGCCGAAAATCTGTTGGCGTTGTTTTCAAGCAACAGAATGTATGAAGAAACCAGCAATATCTCCCCATGGCGTATCTGTCTTTGTATCTCAAGCTTTGCCGAAGCTTCAAGATTTATTTTTATTTGAGACTGATCGTCATAGGGACGGTTATAACAGCAGTTGTCAAGGTATATCAGATTTTTCTCCATTTTGATTATACTTCCCCTGTTGTCCGCCTTTCCTCACTTATACCTCTCCCGAAAGCTCTCCCTTATCTTCCTGTCCCCGGCATTCTCGCCGAAGAAGGCTCCCTTTATATGCCTTATCAGATATCCGCCGTCTGACGGGACGAGCTCGATGACGTCGTACCTTGGAGGCTTTCCGGGCGATTCCTGCGACATATACCTTGCCGCCGCGAGAGCGATGCGCTCCCGCTTCGTTTTGTCCACCGACGCCGCCGGACGCCGCAGCGATCCCGGCTTTCTCAGCTTCACCTCGACAAAAAGGATGCAGCTGCCGTCGTCGGCGATTATATCTATCTCGCCGCCTCTTACGGTATAGTTGCGGCAAAGGACGGTGCAGCCGTTCCTCTCGAGCCAGAGGCAGGCGGCGCTTTCGCCCTCATACCCGGCGGCTCGCCGTCCGGACGGGCCGCTATCCCTTGTGTCGCTCATCGTAGTGTCTGAAGAATTTACGGCGGTGGATCGGCGTGAGGCCCAGCTTCTCTATCGCGGCGTAGTGCTCCTTCGTGCCGTAGCCCTTGTTCTTCGCGAAGCCGTAGCCGGGGTAGAGCCTGTCGTACTCGTACATCAGCCTGTCACGGCTGACCTTCGCGAGGATCGACGCGGCGGCGATCGACGGCGAAATCGCGTCGCCGCCTATGACGGCGCGTCCCTCGATGGCGAAACCCCTGAAAACGTTCCCGTCGACGAGAAGATAATCGGGCTTTATCGTTTCGGCGCACATTTCGACTGCCCGGCGCATCGCGAGCAGCGCCGCTTCGAGGATGTTGATCTCCTCGATCTCCTCCACCGAGGCCGAGCCGATGCCGTATGCGGCGGCCTTTTCGGTTATCTCGGCAAACAGCGCCTCCCTCTTTTTCTCGGTCAGCTTCTTTGAGTCGTTGACGCCGTCTATCACGAGCCCGCGCGGGAGGATGACGGCTCCGGCGTAAACGGGGCCGCACAGCGGGCCACGTCCGGCCTCGTCAACGCCGCAGACGGCCGAACAGCCGCCGCCGTACAGCTCGTCCTCAAGCTCGGGTGTCAGGATCTTCTTTTCCTTCTCCATCTTCATCCACAGCCCTCTCAAGCGTGACAGGACCGAATTTTCCCGTCCTGAACTCGCTGAGCATCGTCTTGGCGGCGCGCTCCTCGTCGACCTCGCCGCCGGATACGAGCATTCCGCGCCGCCTCCCGGCGAGCTCCAGCAGAGCCGGGCCGTCGCCCTTCATCTCCGCCGATTCCTCCGGCTTTATCTTGAAGCGGTCGAGCAGACGGTCGGGATAATCAGACGCCAGTATCACGCACAGCTCGCGCGCGACCGATATGATGTCGAAGACGTCGTCCTTTATCGCCCCGGTCACGGCGAGGCGAAGTCCCGCCGCCGGGTCCTCTATCTTCGGCCAGAGCACTCCCGGGGTGTCGAGCAGGTCGATGCCGATGCTCGTCGGGACCCACTGGCGGTGGAGCGTCACGCCGGGGCGGTTCTCGACCTTCGCCGCCTTCTTTCCGGCGAGGCGGTTGGTGAGCGACGATTTCCCGACGTTCGGGATGCCGACGATCATGGCGCGGTATCTCTTTTTCATCCCCTTGCTCTCGTCGCGGCTGACCTTTTCGCCGATGAGCTCCTTCGCCGCCGGGAAGATCCTGTTTATCCCGTCGCCCGAAACGCAGTCGACGGCAAGGCAGGAGGTGTCGCCGCTCCTTATCGCGGCTACCCAGCGCTGAGTCTCCGCCCTGTCGGCGAGAGACGCCTTGTTCAGCAGCACGAGGCGGGGCTTCGAGCCGGATTTCGATATCAGCTTCTCAAGCTCGGGATTCGCCGACGAGAGCGGCGCTCTGGCGTCGCGAAGCTCGATAACAAAATCGACAAGCGGCATGCTCTCGCCGAGCAGCCGCCTTGTCCTCGCCATATTTCCGGGAAACCACTGTATCTCTTCCATGGCTTTGTCTTATTTTCCGAGCGGCCAGATGCGGCAGACCGCCTGACCGAGGATGAACCTGTTGTCTATCGGGCCGATGACGCGGCTGTCGGTGCTGTTGTTGCGGTTGTCGCCCATGCACCAGCAGTACCCTTCGGGGAGCGTCATCGGGAATTCGAAGCCGCCCTTGCCTCTCATAGTCGTCCCGGCCTCGTAGTTGATGTATGATTCGTCGAGTTTCTCGCCGTTGACGTAGACCGACCAGGTGTCGAAGTCTATGTCGAGGGTGTCGCCCTCGACGGCGATGACGCGCTTGATGAAGGGGCGTTCGTAAAGCCCGGGATTCTGGAAGACGACGATGTCTCCCCGCTTCGGCGTGTAAGGCAGCGAGGTGACGATCATCAGATCGCCCTCGTCGAGCGTCGGGTACATCGAGGTGCCGTTCACCGGGCTGTGCCGCCCGATGAAGCTGAACATCAGTATGACTATCGTGAGCGCGACGCACAGCATGTCAAAGAAATCGAACAGCTGCGCGAATATGTCCGGCTTCGGCTTCTTCGCCTCCGGGTCGTCCCCGGCGGAATTATCCGGCTCGGCCGAAGCGTCCTGCTCAGCCGCGGCTTCCTGCTCCGCTTCGTTTTCCTGCTCCGCCGAAGCTTCCGCTTCGGAAATGTTATCTTTTCTCTCTTCGTCCATTATAAAAGCAAAAACAAAAAGTACAAAAGTTTTTGGGGAAAAAGGGGGTTCGGGGGGGAAAAACCCCTTTTTCCAAAAAGGGGTTTTTCCCCCCGATTCATAAAAATCCGTCTTATTTCTTGAGCAGCGCCGTCATCACCGCGCAGAAGCGCTCGTAGGAGGCGAGGTCGAGCTTTTCGCGCGGGGTATGCACGTCGTGGGTCGCGGGACCGGTGGCGATGACGTCGAGCTCGGGCGATTTCGTTTTCAGGATGCCGCCCTCGAGACCGCCGTGGATCTCGACGAAGCTGATCTCGCCGCCGAAGGTCTTCTGATAGGCGTCGGCATACTGGCGCTGGAGCTTGGAATCCCAGTCGCGTCTCCAGCCGGGATAGCGGGCCGTCCGCTCGATGTCCATCGTAAGCATGTGAGCCAGACGCTCCAGCGTCATGCCGACGGCGTCGAGCTCGCTGTCCACCGACGAGCGGGAGTTGAAGGTAAAGGAGACCGAGCCGTCGCGGACCGACTGCTGGCAGATGCCCATGTTCGTCGAGGTGATCACGGCGCCGTTGTCCTTGCGGATGACTCCGTTCGGGGCGAGGATGAGCATCGAGATGATGCGCCCGGTATCGCGCGGCGACATCATCATGAGCTCGCCGGAAATGCCGTAATCGGAGCGCATGGCCGACTTGAACTTGCCGGATGTCAGGGTGAAGGTCGCGGCGTCGGGATCGTCATGCCCGAACTCGCCCTTTATCACGGACTCGAGCTCAGCGACTCTCGACATGACGGCGTCGGCGTCAAAGCACGAGACGACGGCGCGCGCCGATCTCGGTATCGCGTTCGCCTTCATGCCGCCGCCGATGGCGATGAGGCTGAAGGGATTCTCGGAGTAGATGTCGCACAGCACGCGGCCGAGCTCGCGGAGGGCGTTCTTCTTGCCCGAGTCGATGGCTCCGCCCGAGTGTCCGCCGGATAGGCCGTCGAGCTCGATGAAGACCGGCGTACCGGCCGCCGGCATCGGATCGTACTCGAGGGTGAGCGTTTCGCGCTCGCCGCCGGCGGCGCCGACGACCGCCACGTTCTCCGGGCCGCCGTCGAGGTTGATCATCCTCTTCGCCTTCGTGACCGACATGTCGAACTTCGACGCGCCGATGAGGCCGATCTCCTCGTCGACGGTGAACAGCGCCTCGATGGGCTTGAGCTCGGCGCGGTTCTCGAGAGCCGCCAGAGCGAAGGCGACGCCGACGCCGTCGTCGGCTCCGAGGGTGGTGCCGCGGGCCTTGAGGAAGCCGTCCTCCTCGATGGTGTAGATCGGGTCGCGGGAGAAGTCGTGCTTCACGCCGCTGTCCTTCTCGCAGACCATGTCCATATGCGCCTGAAGGAGCAGAGGGTTCTTCTCGGGCGTCTCCGCCGCGCGCATATATACGTTCCCGGCGGGATCGCGGATGACAAAGAGCCCCATCTCGCGTCCGACGCGGGAAAGCCAGCCTGACACGGCCTCGGTATTGCCGGAGCCGCGCGGTATCCGGCACAGCTCGTCAAACCATTTTCTCGCGCAAGTGTATAAAGTATCGTTTTCCATTCCTCGTCCTCCGTAAGAAGCGTCAGGCTGTTTTCTGCTATACCATATTATTATACAGCAGATTCGGGCCGATGTCAAGTAATCGGACGTAAATCTGACGCCCGCGGCGGCTTTTTTCGCCCGCCCGACGTCATTTGACGGCTCAAAATCGCAAAAGTTATTGCGCTTCGGACGGATTTGTGATATAATAATCGTTGTAAGGAAATAAACACACCGAAGGGAAGAAGACAGATCATGAAAACATCTGAAATCGTCTCCGGACTCAAAACCGGGATATACGACAGCCAGCTCACCGCCCTGTACGGAGAAAACAGGCTCGATACTCAGCGCGGCCGCTGGATAAGCGCCGCCGAGAGCTTCATATCTATCTACGGCGACAGCGAGGGGACGTCGGTATTCTCCGTCCCCGGACGCTCTGAGATATCCGGCAACCACACCGACCACAACCACGGCCGTGTCCTCGCTGCGTCGATCGACCTCGACATAATCGCCGTCGCCGCTCCGCGCGCCTGCATGACGATCCGCGTTAAGAGCGAGGGCTTCGACGAGGACGTCGTCGACGTCTCGGCTCCCGATCCGGACAAATACAAGGATTATTCCTCGGCATCGATCATCGCCGGGATGTGCGGCGGTCTCTCGAAGAGAGGGTACAGGTACGGCGGCTTTGACGCCTACACGACGAACGACGTGCTGAAGGGCTCCGGCATGTCGAGCTCGGCGGCGTTCGAGGTCATGATCGGGAACATCATAAATCATTTCTACAACGGCGGCGTCATCGACGCGCCGACGATAGCGAAGACGGCGCAGTACAGCGAGAACGTCTTCTTCGGCAAGCCCTGCGGGCTTATGGATCAGACGGCCTGCGCCGTGGGCGGCTTCGTCTACATCGACTTCGCCAATCCGCAGAACCCGGTCATCGAGCCGCTGAAATTCGATCTGTCCGAGTCGGGCTATTCTCTCTGCATCACCTCGACCGGCGGCAACCACGCCGATCTGAACGAGGATTACGCCTCCGTTCCCGCCGAGATGAAGGCGGTCGCGAAAGAGCTCGGGCAGGATGTGCTCCGCGGGCTTACCTATTCCGATCTTCTCCCACACATCCCGTATCTGCGCGAAAAGGTGGGCGACCGGGCGATCCTCCGCGCGATCCACTTCATCGGCGAGAACGACCGCGTGGCCTGTCAGGCCGAGGCGCTGAAAAAGGGCGATCTCGGCGGCTTCCTCCGCGGCGTGACTGCCTCCGGGCAGTCGAGCTGGATGAAGCTCCAGAACGTCTACACGACGAAGAACGTCTCCGAGCAGGGACTTTCCCTCGCTCTCTCGGTGTCGGAGATCGCTCTCAGCGGCACCGAAAGGCAGTCGGCCTGCCGCGTGCACGGCGGCGGCTTCGCCGGAACGATCCAGGCCTTCGTCCCCTCCGAGAACGTGGCCGATTATCAGCGTACCCTCGACTCCGTCTTCGGCAAGGGCGCCTGCAAGGCGCTGAAAATCAGAAATCAGGGCGCCGTGAAGGTGATCTGAGATACGTGGGGATACGCTGAGGGCTCCGCCCTCAGACTCCCGCAAGGGGCTCTGCCCCTTGACCCCGGGAATGCGCAAGGGGCTCCGCCCCTTGGACCCTGAGGACGCGCAAGGGGCTCCGCCCCTTGAACCCCGGAGGACACGCAAGGGGCTCCGCCCCTTGAACCCCGGCAGGGAACTTTTGAAAAAGTTCCCTGCACCCTCAAAACTTTTGATACAGTAAAGTCTTACTGCGGCCTGATAAAGCAGATATTCCCCGCTCCGTCAGAAATTTTGATAACTAAATTGATTTAACGATATGTCGACAAATACCAACACATACAATTCACTCGGCGTCTCCTCCACGAAGGAAGAGGTCCACAAGGCGATAGAAAAGCTCGACAAGGGCATATACACCGGCGCCTTCTGCAAGCTGATTCCCGATCCGGCGGGAGACCCTCAGTGGTGCGCGGCGATGCACGCCGACGGCGCCGGGACGAAATCGTCGCTTGCATATCTCATGTTCCGCGAGACCGGCGACTTCGGCGTCTACCGCGGGATAGCGCAGGACAGCGTCGTCATGAACATAGACGACATGCTCTGCGTCGGCGCGACCGACGGCTTCGTCATGAGCAACACCATCGACCGCAACGCCCATCTCGTCGGCGGCGAGGCGATATCCGCCGTCATCGAGGGCTACGCCTCCTTCCTCGACACCCTGTCGCAGTACGGGGTGAACGTCTCGATGTCGGGCGGCGAGACGGCCGACGTCGGCGATCTCGCGAGGACGCTTATCGTCAACTCGACGCTGTTCGTCCGCATGAAGCGCGGCGACGTCATCAACTGCGACAACATCCGCCCCGGCGACGTCATCGTCGGCCTCGCCTCATACGGCCAGTGCCGCTACGAGACGGGCTACAACGCCGGAATGGGCTCGAACGGCCTTACCGCGGCCCGTCATCTGCTGCTCGACAAGAGCTACGCCGATAAATACCCCGAGACCTATTCGCCGACGATCGACCGCGACAAGGTCTACTGCGGGAAATACCTCGTCACCGACAATCTGCCCGGCACCGGCGTCACCGTCGGCGCGGCGATACTCTCCCCGACGCGCACCTACGCCCCGGTCATAGCCGATCTTCTCGGGCGCATCCGCCAGGGCATCCACGGCATGATCCACTGCACCGGCGGCGGGCTCGTGAAATGCCGCAACTTCGGCAAGGGCGTCAGGTACGTGAAGGACGATCTCATCGACGTGCCGCCGCTGTTCCGCGCGATATACGAGAGCGGCGCGATCTCGCTGCGCGAGATGTACCAGACCTTCAACATGGGCTGCCGCCTCGAGATAATCCTCCCCGAGAGCCGCGCCGCCGACGTCATCGACACCGCCCGCAAGTACGAGATACAGGCGAAGGTGATCGGTCACGTCGAGGAGACCTCCGGCGTGAACAAGGTCATGCTGAAGGACGTCATCGAGGGGCAGAGCTTCGAGTATTGAACGGTAGGCGCGCGCCGATTCTGCGGCGCCGCCGGAACATGAAAGGCAGGCATCAATGTCCGATCGCGTAAAAAGAATACTTATCGTCTCATCCTCCAACATGGACCTCGACGCCCGGCTCGAGAAGGTCCCTGCGGGCGGACAGACGGTCGTCGGCGACGAGTACGAGTACGTTCCCGGCGGCAAGGGCGCCAACTCGGCGCTGACGGTGGCGCGCCTCGGCGGCGAGGTGATATTCTGCGCCCGCCTCGGCTCGGACTCGGCCGGAGACAGGCTGGTCTCGGTCTACCGCGAGAACGGCATCGACACCCGCTTCATCGCCCGCGATCCGTCGGTGCCGACCGGACTTGCCGTCATACTCATCGACGCCTCGGGGCAGAACCGCATCGTCGTCTATCCCGGCGCGAACATGCGCCTCGGGCGCGGCGACGTCGAGTACGCCTTCTCGTCGATACCCGACGCGCTGATGATGCAGCTTGAGATCCCGGTCGAGACGGTGCTTTTCGCCGCCGAATACGGGAGAAAGAAGAACATCCCGGTTATCATCGACGCCGGTCCGGCGATGAAGGACTTCCCGCTCGAGGAGCTCGGCCCGGTGGAGATATTCTCGCCGAACGAGACCGAGTGCGAGGCCTACACCGGCATACGCCCGGCGGGGACCGAGACCTGTCTGCAGGCCGTCCTCGCTCTCGAGAAGCGGATAAAGGCGAGATATTACGTCCTCAAGCTCGGCGGCCGAGGCTGCTACGTCTACGACGGGAAATATCAGAAGTCGTTCATGCCGTACGACACCCCGGTCGTCGACACGACGGCCGCCGGAGACGCCTTCACCGCCGCTCTGACGATGGAATACATCAGAAGCGGCGACATCTCCCGCGCCTGCGTCTTCGCCAACATCGTCGGCTCGATGGTGGTATCGAAGCCCGGAGCCTCGACGTCGATCCCGACGGCGGAGGAGGTCGAGCGGTTCATCGGCGAGATGGGGATAAAGTTCAGGATGTGAGGGGAAATGGGATGTACGTATTTCCGAAGCGCTTCGACGGGGACGATACGCTGAGATATGTCTTCCCGTCAAAGCAGAGAGCGGCTCAGAAGGCCATAGACATCGCGAGAGCCGACGGCAGGATAAGACGCCTGATAGTCTTCGGCTCCGCCGTTACGAAAAACTGCGGCATGACAAGCGACATAGACCTCGCCGTCGACGCCCCCGGCGTGACGGCCGACGAGTTTCCGGCTCTGGCAAGAAAATTCTATGCCGGAGTCGATTCCGAAGTCGACGTCATAGATTACAATGACAAAGCCGGGAAGCTGCTGAGAAGCGAGATAGACGGAAAAGGGGTGGTCATCTATGCCGGGGAGTGAAAAAACCGCCGGGATAACCGAGATCAGAGAGACTGACCGGGAAAAATAATGGGCAAGCAGCCGTCATTGTCATAAATAATGAAATCCGCCGTCCGTGATTCAAACGGACGGCGGATCGTTTCATTTAAGCGCTGTCTCTGACTTCATCCATCGCTTACGTGTCGGAGCCTCTGCGAAACTGTGGGAATGTGTATCTTTCCCTTCCCTTTTCCCTCACACCTTCCCGAGATCCACCGTGTACAATACGGCTCCGCGCCTTACGAAGGTGCCGTAATTCAGCGTCGCGATTATGTACAGCTTCCCGTCCGCCTCGCAGGCGGCGGGGTAATGGCTGGCGGTAGTGCCGGGGATGCCGCGGTCTGCGGCGTCGTACAGGATCAGCCGCTTCGTGAACGTCAGCTCATCGCCGCCCGAGAAGTAGACGGCGAGGCGCGAGCGGTCGTATCTGTCGATGTTCGCGATGAGATAATGACGGCCGTCCTTCAGCGTACCGGCGTATATCTTCGACGAGACGTACGGTATGTCGTGCCCCGTGACGCCGCTCCAGCTCAGGCCGCCGTCGTCCGAGCGGTATACGAGCGGGACCCGGCGCTGATCGTCGCGGCAGAACATATACACGCTGCCGCCGGAGAGCACCGCCGTTATCTCGGGATGCACGAGGCTGCTCCCGTCCGGCATAAGGCCGCTTTCGGCTATCTTCACAAGGCGCCATTCCCCGGCGGGGCTTTCGCCGTCGGAAAGGAGCACGGCGGGAGTGTTCGGGAAGCCGTCGAGCTCGCCGGTCCTGCCCGGCAGCATCCACCGCCCGCAGGGCAGCTTCACGGCGTTCGTGTTCAGCTTGAACGGTATCGGGCGCGACCACAGAAGCCCGAATTTCCCGTCCTTGCCGAGGATATAACAGTCGAGCGAATGGATATGATCGGGCGCGACCATCTGATTCACGAACATGTACAGCCTGCCGCCCGACCCGCAGTAGACGGGCGGGCAGTACATTATCCTGCCGCTTTCGTCGGCGCATACCGTGCGCGCCTCGCTCCATGACGCGCCGCCGTCACAGGAGCGCCGCTCGCGTATCGGCGTGAGACCGGAAAGCTCCTGCGAAGGGCAGTTGTACCATGAAGCGAACAGCTCGCCGTTATGCTCCGTTATCGCCGCCTCATGAAGGAAGCCGTACTCATCGTCCGGCGCATGTATAACCTTCCTTTCGGCGGTTTCAATGGGCAGATCGGCAATATCATCGGAAAGAAAGCGCAGCCGCGGCAGCCTCGACGCCAGCAGCATATCGTCGAAGCCGTAAAAATCATGAAAAACGGCTCCGGCGCCGGATTCGCGGAACGCCGTGGGAGAGACGCCGACAGCCTTCGTGAAGCTCTCGGTGAAATAGGCTCCGCTCCCGAAGCCGCAGAGCGAGGCGATATCCGTGATCTTCTCATCGCCGCCGACGAGCTTTCTCATGGCGGTCTCCAGTCTCCTGCGGCTGCGGTAGGCCGTCACCGTCATGCCGTACTTTTCCCGGAAAAGATGGCACATGTGATAATAGCTCAGATTCAGCTCTCCGGCGATCTGCTCTACCGTCGCGTCGTCGTTTATATGCGAATCGACGCATGAGATTATATCCTGCACCCTTACGCTCTCCCGGCTCTGCGCCGTTTCGGTGCAGGAGCGGATATACGCGATTATTTCGCCGAGCAGGCAGACGTCCGGATTTTCCTCGCTCTCGAAGCGGCGGATCATGCCGTCGAGGAGCCCGGGGTCGAGCGCCCGGCGATCCCCGCAGTCGGGCAGGAGCAGGCGGAACACCTCCGGTATCACGGCCTGTCTGTCATATTTTCCGACGATCTCCTCCGCGAGCGCCTGATCTCTTTGAAGGACTGTCATGATTTGCCTTCACCGCCTTTCATATGTACATTATATCATCTTCTAGTATCTTTTGCTATAACAAAATTGCGGAATTGCCCGGATTTCCGACCGAAAAGCCGTCCGCGTGAACGGACGGCGATGTTATTGATAGGGGATGACAGCAATGTGCCGTTTCACGGCACAGGTTACTTTGAGTAAGGTTTTGTTTCACAAAACAGGTTACTTTGAGTAAGGTGCTGTTTCACAGCACCTTACTGAGAAATTCCTGCGTTCTCTGCTCGCGCGGGTTTCTGAAGAACTCGCCCGGCTCGTTCTGCTCAAGGATCTTTCCCTGATCCATGAACAGTATGCGGGTGCCGACCTCGCGGGCGAAGCCCATCTCGTGCGTGACGACGACCATCGTCATGCCGGACTCGGCGAGCTCGCGCATGACGTCGAGCACCTCGCCCACCATCTCGGGGTCGAGGGCGGACGTCGGCTCGTCGAAGAGCATCACGTCGGGGTTCATCGCGAGCGAGCGGACGATGGCGATACGCTGCTTCTGGCCGCCGGAGAGCGAGCCGGGGTAGTCCTCCGCCTTGTCGGCGAGACCGACGCGCTTGAGCAGCTGCTCGGCGCGCTCGTTCGCCTCATCCTCCGTCATGACCTTGAGCTTGACCGGGGCGAGCGTGATGTTTTTGCGTATGGTGAGATGAGGGAAAAGGTTGAAATGCTGGAAGACCATGCCCATCTTGCGGCGGACGGCGTTGACGTCGCACTTGGGATCGGTGATCTCCTGCCCCTGGAAGAAGATCTTTCCGCTCGTCGGCGTCTCGAGCAGGTTCAGGCAGCGCAGGAAAGTGGATTTTCCGGATCCCGACGGACCGATGATGACGACCTTCTCGCCCTTCTCTATCGTATCGCTGATGCCGCGGAGGACGTGGTTGTCGCCGAATTTCTTATGAAGATCAGTGACGGTTATCACTCTTTGACAGCCTCCTTTCAAGCATCGAAAGCAGCTTTGACAGGCCGAGCACCATGATGAGGTATATCACGGCGACGGTTATGAGCGGGATGAACGCCTCGAAGGTGGCGAAGCGTATGAGGTCGCCTGCCTTCGTGAGGTCCTGTATCGAGATATATCCGGCGATGGAGGTCTCCTTGAGCAGCACGATGAACTCGTTGCCGAGCGCGGGAAGGATGTTCTTTATCGCCTGCGGCAGGATGATGGACTTCATCGTCTCGAAATAGGAGAGTCCCAGCGAGCGCCCGGCCTCGGTCTGGCCGTAGTCGACGGCGTTGATGCCGGCGCGCATTATCTCCGACACGTACGCGCCGGAGTTTATGCCGAAGCAGAGTATCGCGACGGCGACGGGATTGCGGCTCGACGCGAAGACGACGAAGTTCATTATGAGCAGCTGCACAACGGTAGGCGTGCCGCGTATGACCTGCACATAGACCGTGACGATGACGTTCAGCACCCTGAGCACTATGTTGCGCGGGCGGTTCTGATGCGAGACCTTGACGACGGCGACGATGGTGCCGAGCACTATGCCGATTATGACCGAGCACAGCGACAGAATGACGGTCAGCTTGAGACCGTTCAGGAGCATCATGTACCTGTTGCCGGTGAACAGGATGTCGACTACGCGGTCGATGAGAGTTTTTATCGATTCAATCATGGCATCTATCCAAAATTCGCCTCTGCCCCCGGATCAGGGAGCAGAGGCGGACGGAATCTGTTCCTGCTTTTATCGCTCAGCCTTCGCTCGCGGTGGTGTACTGCTCGACGTACTGGCCGATCTTGCCTTCGGAGATCAGGCGGTTGAGTGTGCTGTTCACGGCCTCGAGGAGGGTGGTGTTGCCCTTCTGGACGGCGATGGCGTAAGCCTCGTCGGCGAGCGGCTCCTCAAGCTGGCGGAGATCGTCGTTCTGGGCGAGGATCTCGGCGGCGGTCATGATATCGACGACCATAAGGTCGGCCTTGCCGGTCTTGACGGCGCTGGCGGCGTCGATGAAGGAGCCGTAGCGCTGCACGGTCGCTCCGGGGCAGAAGTCTTCGCTGGAAGCGAACATGTCGGAGGTTGTGCCTGTCTGGACGGCGATGATCTTGCCCTCGACGTCGGCGGCGGTGTTGATCTCGGTGTTGGAGACGGGTACGACGATCACGTTCTGGGAGGTGAAGTACTCGACGGTGAAGTCGACGGACTTCTTGCGCTCGTCGGTGACGGACATTCCGGCGATGCCGAGGTCGGCCTTACCGGTCTGGACGGCGCCGATGATGCCGGCGAACTCCATGTCCATGACCTCATAGTTCACGCCGAGGTCCTTCGCGATCTCCTTGAAGATCTCGATGTCGATGCCGACATACTTGGTGGCGCCGGTCTCGTCGACGCCGTCGGTGAACTCGAACGGCGGGAAGGAGGCGTTGGTGGCCATGGTGATGGTCCCGCGCTTCTTTATCTCCTCAACGGTCGGCGTCGAGCCTCCGCAGGAGACGAGAGCGGCGAGACAAAGAATAAACGCCAGAACGGCGGCTATGCGTCTGATATTTTTCATTATGAATTTCCCTCTTTTCTGACCCTCAGCGCGGTGAAATGCGGCTCAGATGCCGCCGCGCTGCATATCTTTACATATTATAGCACAATAATTACAGAAAATCAATAGGGGAGATGAAAAATAATGCACATATGGTGAATAAAATCATCGTGGGGAGGGGGGATTGATATGAGGGATATCTTTTGATGTGCGACTATTCCGTTGTTGGAACGGGACTGAATACTTTTCGATTCTTGGGCAGGGATTCTGAATATACGACTTTTCCATTCGTTGGAATGGGACTTTGTGACTTCCCTATCTTAGGCTGATATTATTAATATCCAACTTATCCATTCTTGGAATGGGACTCTCCCCGCCTGCCGGCGGGGCGCCCTCGCCGGGCA
>CAMJPL010000042.1 GCA_946407735.1 uncultured Clostridia bacterium | reverse complement strand
ACTTGACTATCCGCATCCGTTTATGATATAATTATACGCGCGACAGGAATGAAATTCATGCATAAGCGGCCTTCAGCCGCCGCAAGATCGGATAATGAAAGGAATCATTATATTGTTATGAAAGAGAACAACAGCGCCGCCGAGCGCGCCGAGAACCTGCTGAAACAGCTCACGATAGAGGAAAAGCTTCATCAGCTGACGGCTCAGATGGTCTTCGACATAGGCGAGGGCTATGAGGAGAGGCGGGATCACCTCTGCGGCTCCTACCGCAATCCCGGTCATTTCATGCATCAGGGCGGAAAGATATCCTCGCCCGGCGAGGTCGCCCGGCGCATCAACCGCGACGTGGAGCTGAGCATGGAAGCCCAGCCTCATCACATCCCGCCGCTCGAGCACGGGGAATCGCTCCACGGCGCTCAGTGGGGGATGGCGAGCATCTTCCCGCAGCCGATAGGTCTTGCCTCGACCTTCGATCCGGAGCTTGTGAAGGAAGCCGCCGACGTCATAGGCCGTGAGACGGCGGCGGTCGGCGTGCATCAGGCTCTGGCGCCCGTCGTGAATCTCTCCCGCGACGTCCGCTGGGGACGGACCATCGAGACCTTCGGCGAAGACCCGAAGCTCGCCTCCGATATGGGCGTCGCTCTGTGCCGGGGCTTCGAGGAAAACGGCGTCGCCGCGACTCCGAAGCATTTTGTCGACAATTACGCCGACGGCGGACGCGACTCGAACTATTCGACACACTCCGAGCGTGAGCTCCGAGAGGTCTATCTCAAGCCGTTCGAGGCCTGCTTCAAGGAGGGCGGCGCTCACGGCGTAATGGCGTCGTACAACAGCATATTCAACGGTCTGCCTGCCCATGCGAATCGCTGGCTTCTGACAAAGGTCCTGAGGGACGAATGGGGATTCGACGGCATTGTCGTCTCGGATTACGGAGGCGTCGACGGAGTCGCCGGAGCTCACAGGCTGGCCGCCGATCTGCCGGAAGCGGTCGCCATGTGTCTCAAGGCGGGGCTCGACGTCACTCTCGCCGGGCTCAAATATGAAGCGGTGCGTGAAGCATGGGAAAGAGGGCTCCTGACGGAGGAGAATATCGACCGCGCGGTCCTTCGCATCCTTAAGCTCAAATTCGCTCTCGGCCTGTTCGATAAGCCGTACGCCGACCCGGATGAGGCGGACAGGATCGTCCGCTGCGACGCTCACAAAGAGATCGCCCTGAAGGCGGCCAGAGCAAGTCTCGTGCTGCTAGAAAACGACGGCATCCTGCCGCTTTGCGGGACAAAGATCAGAAAGCTCGGTGTATTCGGCCCGGGAGCCGACGTGCTGCCCACCGGACGGAACTACTCCGGCCCGTTCGCCCATCTCTGGGAGGCTCCGGACGTTCTTTCTCCCCTCGCCTATTTCCGCGCCAACTCAGACAGCGCCGAGATCGTGACCGGACCGGATTCGGATATTCCCACTCTCGCCCCCGGATGCGACGCCGTCCTTTACTTTACTACGGTGGTGGAGGGAGAAGGCCTTGACCGCTCCGATCTCAAGCTGCCGTCATACCGTACGGCGTCGTCAAAGGACGAGGCTGCTGTCATCGTCGACAAGGCGGAGCTTACCGTCGAGGTCGATCAGGAGGCTTCCATCCTCGCTCTCGCCTCGGCGAACCCGAATACTGTCGTCGTCCTGATGAACGGCGCGCCCGTCGACATGACGGCGTGGCGCGGCAAAGTCAGAGCCGTGCTTGAAGCCTGGTACCCCGGAGAGGGCGGCTCCGAGGCGATAGCCGACGCGCTTTGGGGAAGGTATTCTCCCGGCGGGAAGCTGCCTGTCAGCTGGCCGAAGAACGTGGGTCAGCTCCCGCTGTTTTACGCCTTCAAGCCGAGCGGCCGCGGCTACGGCTACGAAAACAACGACGGCAAGCCGCTTTATCCATTCGGCTACGGAAAGAGCTACACGTCTTTCGCTCTCGGCAGCCCGAAGGCGGAAAAGACGCCGGACGGATGGGAAGTCTCCGTTGACGTCGAGAACACCGGAGCTTTCGACGGGGACGAAGTGGTGCAGATCTATCTTGCGTCGAAGCGCACAAAGGTCGTCCGTCCGCTGAAGGAGCTCGCCGCATATAAGCGGGTATCGGTGAAAAAAGGGGAAAAGCTCCGCGCCGTCATAAGCGTCCCGGAGAGCATCGTCTCATATTACGACGCCGATATGGTTTACGGCCCTCACGGCGGGGAATTCTCCCTGCTCATAGGCACGTCCGCCGATGATACGCCGTTCGAGCTTCGAATATGCTGAATCAAATTTGAAAAAAAGCGTATGACGGAGCCGCCGGATAATCATCCCGATTTCAAATAAGAATACCATCATAACGGAGCGGATCCCGGCAATCTCTGCGTCAGGCAGAGACAGGAAAAACGGGATTCCGCTCCGCTTTTTTTCAGGACGCGGCGGAGATCGGAATTATACAGTATTTGATCACGAAATGTATAGACAGGCGGGATAAATTCTGATATAATAATTAAAACAGCATGTATAGGGAGGCAGCGGATATGAATGCCAGCGGCGGATCGCCGATAGACAGGATAGACTTTGTCGTACAGTATATAGAGGATAACATCGACCGCGAAATCAGCTATAACGATCTCGCCGGGATGATGCACCTTTCGCTGTATGAGTTCAGGCGCATCTTTTCCTATGTGTGCGGGATAGGCATAGCGGAATATATCCGCAGACGCCGGCTGACGCACGCGGCATACGACCTTATGAATACGACCGACAGTATTTCCGCCGTCGGGCAGAGATACGGCTACGATTCTCAATCATCCTTCTCAAGGGCTTTCCGCGAGCTTCACGGTGTCACGCCGACCGAGGTCAGGAGCGGCAGCGTCCCGCTGTCGGCGTATCCGAAGCTCGAGTTCAAGCTGACACTCTCCGAGCAGACACCGATCTCGTACCGGATAGAGCGTCTCGGCGGTTTCTGGCTGTACGGCTATATGGCGGGATCTCATACGACCGAGACGGGCTGCTGTGAAGACGTCTGGGATGATTTTTTCTCAGGAGGCTATGACGACAGACTGAAGGATCTGTACAGACCGCCGCTGTTTCAGGCAGCGGGATATATGAATCCCGCCGACGGAGTGTCGGACGTCACATGCATCGTCGGCGCCTGTGCGCAGAGCGAAGGCGAGATACCCGCCGGTATGCAGAGGATATATGTAAAAGAATCATTATGGGCGGTCATCAAAGCCGAGGGACTTTCCGGAGATCTCATAAACAGGGCGTACGACTCAGTCCTTAACAGATGGCTGCCGGAAAGCCCGTATGAGCGTGATCCCGAGATACTGAATATGGAGGTATTCAGCCCGGAAACTCCGGAGGATGAGGACACTGCGGAGTGGGAGATATGGCTGCCTGTCAGAATGAAAGGAGACAGAAGATGAGCGTAGTAGTCATCACAGGCGGGACCAGCGGTTTCGGCCGCGCCGACGCCGAGCTTTTCGCGTCGAAGGGCGAGAAGGTGATCATCACCGGCAGACACGAGGAAACTCTAAAGAAAACGGCGGCCGAAATCGGCTGCGACAGCTTCCGCGCCGACGTCACCTCGGCGGAAGACTGGCAGGCGCTTTACAGCTATATAAAGGACAGCTACGGAAGGATCGATCTGCTTATAAACAACGCCGGATGCGGTGTTTCGCTGAAGCCTCTTTCCGGGCAGTCGCTGGAGGAGATCACTTATGCCGTAAGCGTGAACCTTACAGGCACAATATACGGCTGCCGCGTCTTCGTCCCGATGATGAAGGAGCAGAGATCCGGCACGATCATAAACATCTCGTCCGTATGCGCCAAACGCGCATGGCCGGGGTACAGCGTTTACAGCGCGGCGAAATGGGGCGTTCTCGGTTTCTCGAAGGTGCTGTACACAGAGCTCAGACCGGACAACATCCGCGTGACCTGCTTTATCCCGGCGGCCGGAGACACCAACTTCGATATCGCGGCCGGAGCCGCCGAGCAGCGCCATGTGATGCTGAAGCCCAGGGACGTCGCTCAGGGGATAGCCGATATCTTCTATCTGCCTCAGCATGTGGTAATCGAGGAGATGACGATGTGGGGAAGCGATCAGGAGGTGATACCGCTTTGAGCAGATATCTGATAGAGGCGGAGAGCTTTGACGATCTCGGCGGATGGGTCATAGAGACTCAGTCGATGCTGAAAATGGGCTCCGCCTATATAATGGCTCACGGACTCGGTGTGCCGGTAAGGGACGCCGTGACAGAGATCGAAGTCGGGAAGGCCGGAGTATATGATTTCTGGGTCCGCACCCGTGACTGGACCGCTGTATGGGGCAGAGGAAAGCCGGCGGGGAGGTTCACCCTCAGCGTCAACGGTATCGCCCTCCCGGAGATCCTCGGCACCGAAGGGGATGAGTGGCGGTGGCAGAGAGCCGGATCGGCCGAGCTGACGGAAGGCCAAAATACCCTCGCCCTGCATGACCTCACCGGCTTCAACGGGCGGTGCGACGCTGTTTATATAACGGACGAAAGAGACGAGCCTGAGCAGCGAAATGATAAGCTGCCGCAGTTCCGCCGCGATGTGAGAGGGCTTGAGATCGCCGAATGTCATGAAAAGTTCGATCTTATAGTCGCCGGCGGAGGCATGGCCGGAATATGCACGGCGATATCCGCGATACGCAGCGGGGTAAAGACTCTGCTGATACAGGACAGAAGCGTTCTCGGCGGCTGCAACAGCTCTGAGGTGCGCGTGTCTCTCGGCGGAGTACCGCACGCTATGCCTTATCCGAATCTCGGCAACGTGGTGCAGGAGATCGCCCCGATCATGGGCAGCGGCGGGACATATGGCGCCGAATACTATGAGGACGCCCGCAAAAGGATGGTATTTGAGCTGTCCGATCCGAAGATGTACCGCCTTGAGCTGAATATGTCGGTCGTCGGAATAGAGCAGGCAGAGAACAAAAGCATAACATCGGTACTCTGCCGCTCCTGCAGAGACGGGCGGGAGATCAGATACAGCGCGCCTCTGTTCGCCGACTGCACCGGCGACGGCGTGATCGCGCGCATGGCCGGAGCCGAAACGATGTACGGGACGGAATCACGCGGACGCTTCGGAGAGGAGCTCGCGCCCGAGAACGCCTCAAACGAGGTGATGGGACAGTCGGTGCTCTGGCTTTCAAGCGACAGCGGAAGATACAGCGCCTTCCCGGAGGTCGATTTCGGCATTGAGATAAACGATCAAAATGTCCTTTATGTCAAGGGCGGCGACTGGGAATGGGAGAGCGGACAGTACCGCGATCAGGCAAACGAGGCGGAATATATCCGCGATTACGCCATGATGGCGATCTATGCAAACTGGTCATATCTCAAGCACCATTCGGCTCGCCGAGACGAATGGGCGAACAGGAAGCTCGACTGGGTCTCGCCGATAGGAGGCAAGCGCGAGAGCTACCGTGTGGTCGGAGATCTTGTGCTGACCGAGAACGATATCGAGAATAAAACGGCGTATGAAGACGCTACGGCGGCAATAACATGGAACATCGACCTTCATTATCCCGACCCGAAATACGCAGCTCTTGTGCCTGAGCCTTACCGCTCCTGCGCCTATCACCGCGGCATCGGGGCTCCGTACGCCGTTCCTTACCGCTGCCTTTACTCAAAGGATATCCCGAACCTTTTCCTCGGCGGGCGGATAATCTCCGCGTCTCATGTTGCTTTCGCCGCCGTCAGGGTTATGAAGACCCTCGGACAGCTGGGCGAGGTCGTCGGCATGGCGGCGTCGATATGCAAAAATCACTCGGCCCGGCCGAGAGATGTATATGTAAGATATCTCGGCGAACTCAAAGACCGCATGACGAAAGGCGTCAAAGTGCCGTGGTATCACGGCTGGATGCCGTCGGATCAGGGGCAGACATATCATTTCAAGGAGCTTGGCCACATCCGTATCCCCGGCGAATACAGAAGGATACTGGATGACGATGAGCTCAGAAAGCGCATCGAGGCATTGGACGTCGTCCATGTCGGCGGGAAGAAAATGAAGGATATCACCGAAGATGATATATAGCGGGGGGAGGTAAACTCGATATGAAGATCATACAGAATCGCTCAATACTGAGGCATACGGGATCTTCGGCTCCGGCCGCGCGCTGTTTGTAATGGGACGCTTTATCGACTGTGAAACGGCTTATCGGGAGATGACGGATGATTTCGGCATTCTTCCCGTGCCGAAGCTCGACGAGGCAGCCGAATACAGATCTGCGATCTGCGGGAGCGAATCGACATTCGGAGTGCCTGTCAACAGCTCCAAAACCGATTATATCGGAGCGATCATGGAGGCGATGGCCTATGAAAGCTTTAGGACCGTGACTCCCGCTTATTACGAAAGCGCTCTTAAAATCAAATATACCAGAGATGAGCAGTCGGCAAGAGTTATCGACATAATCAAAAGCGGCGCGCGTTTTAATCCGACCGTGCAGCTTTCGAAGCTGACGGGCATGTCGCCTGACGAAATAGTGAACAACGCGGTTCGTCAAGGCAGGGATCTGGCGGGAGAATTCGCAAAGATCGAATCGAAGCTCACGGCAATGCTTCAGGAAATCGAAGAAACGGTTATAAACTGACTGTCTGAGAGGATTTTAGGATTATGATCATTAAACCCGAAAAAACATCAGCTCTGCTTCTGGCTTTGCTGATTCTGACCGCAATGTTTTCCGCCTGCGGCTCAGCCGACGGGCATGACGCCGGTGACGGCGCATCGCAGGATGCTGCTCCGGACACGACATCAGCCGAAACGGAAGCTGATACCGGCGACGGTTTCATACATGACGATCTCGGCGACCTCGATTTCTCGGGAAAGACGTTTGACATCCTTTATGCCGCGGGGTTTTTCTTCTCGCCATATGACCCAGAGAGCGAGAACGGCGAAGTGCTGAACGACGCCGCATATCAGCGAAACAGAGACGTCGAGGAGCGTTTCGGCGCGTCTATCGCCTACCATGTCCTCGAGGGCAGCTATACGGAGCCGGGCGAGGCTCTGAAAAAGAGCGTGATGGCGGGGGACAGCGACTACGATCTGGTCATCGTCCATCCTTTCGGCGGCCTTACCGGTCTGATTTCGGGAGGAATAGTCGGAGACTGGAACGCGCTCGACAATATCGATCTTTCAAAGCCGTACTGGAATGCCAGCTTCAACAGGAATCTCGCCATAGGCCCGCTGCTTCCGTGCTCCAGCAGCGATTTCATCTATTTTAACGCCGGATGCATATATTTCAACCGTGAGATCCAGGAAAGCATCGGTCTTGATTCTCCTTATCTTTCGGTAAGGGATGGCTCATGGACGTGGGAAAAGCTCAGAGGCGCGGCGGCGTCCGCCTATACCGATCTCAACGGGAACGGAAGCGAGGACACAGACGACAGGTTCGGATTTACTGTGGTGCTGAATCACCGCATGATCCCGAACACATATTCATGCGGGATAATGTCGACTTCATTTTCGCAGGACGGATCTCCGTCGTTTGAGAATATCGCGTCGGAGAAGATGCAGTCGGTCGTCGATATGTTTTATAAGCTTCTGTATGAGAGCAGCGGGGTGCACGCCTTCAAAAGCGGTGAGGACGAACTGAGCATCTTCCGCGGCGGAAGGTCTCTGTTAACCGAGTATGTGACGCAGAATATCGCCGTCCTGCGCGATCTTGAATTTGATTACGGCATGCTGCCTCTGCCGAAATACGACGAGGCACAGAAGAATTATGTCACGCTCGCTCAGTCGAACGTGATGGTGTATCCTTCCAACGCAGAAGATCTGAGCTTTACCGGTGCCATGATCGAAGCGCTTTCCTGCGAATCGTACAACAAGGTCATGCCGGCGCTCTATGAGACGACTTTCGAGAACAAGTATCTGCGCGACGACGATTCATACGCGATGTTCAATATCATAAAATCGTCGCTTACCTACGACATTCTCTGGAACTACACGGAAGGCTCGGATCTCTGCTATTTCTTCAACAAGCTTATGGAAAAGGGATCTGCCGATCTGGCGTCCTTCTATTCGAAGTACGGCGAGAAAACTCAGAAAACGCTGACAGATTTCTTTGAAGCCGCAAGATCCGCCTTCGGAGCCTGACAGTACTTATATCAGGGAGAACCAGCCATAATCATTATCCATGTAGATATGGACGCCTTCTTTGCCGCGGTGGAGATCAGAGACGACCCGTCGCTCGCGGGAAAGCCTCTGATCATCGGCGCGCTGCCGTCCGAGCGCGGCGTTGTCGCGACGGCGAGCTATGAAGCGCGCAGGTACGGCGTCCATTCGGCGATGAATATAAAGGAAGCGTACCGTCTCTGTCCCGACGGGATCTATATGCACCCGGATCACGACAAGTATGCTTCCGTCTCGGAGCGGCTCCATGAGATATGGGGCCGCTATACCCGTATAGCCGAGTATGTAGCCCTTGACGAGGCTTATCTCGATATCACCGAAAGCGCGAAGGACACAGACCATGCGAGGGAGATAGCCGGAGAGATAAAAAATGCGACTCTCTCCGAGCTCGGGCTCACCTGCTCCGTCGGGCTCGCCTACTGCAAAACGGCGGCGAAAACGGCGAGTGAGGAAAAGAAGCCGAACGGTTATTTCGAGATACTTACGCGTGAGGATTTCGTCAGACTGATGTCCGGACGGGACGTCAGCGCACTTTACACCGTCGGCAGAAAGACAGCGGAGCTGCTGCACGGTGCCGGGATCAATACGGTGAGCGATATAAGAGAAAAAAAAGATGCGGTCATCGGCATCCTCGGCGAAAAACACGGCAGGACGGTCACGGAGCTCGCGGACGGGAGGGACAGCCGTCCCGTCGTCCCGTATAATCCTCTCGACGCGAAGTCGATCGGCAGGGAACTGACCTTCCAGAAGGACACGGATGACTTTGACTTCCTCAGGCACACACTTCTTCTGCTCTCGCTCTGCGTGTCAGACAGGATAAAAAAGCTCGGCCTGCACGCCGGCGGCGTCACCCTCAAGCTTACGTACGCCAATATACGCTCGATAACAAGGTCGAAGACCGCGGATGAAGCCGAGGAGGCGATCAACATCTATCGCGCCGGCGCCGCGCTACTTGAGGGAGTCACCCGCCGCCCGGTCCGGCTCATCGGTCTCAGCCTGTACAACGTGTCGGAGGAGAAGAACGTACAGATCAATATCCGCGACAGAACGTCGCTGTACGATCTTGAGATCAGCTCGGAGCTGATCAAGCTCGGGCATCTGTATAAGCTCGATTTCGCCGGGAACGTGAGCCGGATCCTGACGGGCGATACTCTGTACAAGACCGTGGAGTATATGAGAAGGCATCCGTACCGTCAGAACGAGTGACCGGAGCCTGCGGCGGCGGAAATCATAAATCAGAAATCTCTTGTGTTTCGGCCGCGTTTGTGGTATAATATAGCCATCGTCATTCAGACAAGGAGATATTATTATGAGATACATAGCCGATAACGATCTTCATATCCACAGCCAGCTTTCTCTCTGCTCCGGCGATCCCGAGCAGAATCCGCAGGCAATCCTTGAATACGGCATTCAGAACGGTTTCAAGACGATCTGCCTGACCGACCATATGTGGGACGCCCGCGTTCCCGGAGCGTCGGGCTGGTATCAGCAGCAGCCGTACGAGCATATTGCGAAGGCGCTGCCGCTCCCGCAGGCTGACGGCATAAGGTTCTTGTTCGGCTGCGAGACCGATCTTGACAAACATCTTACCGTCGGCGTCTCCCCCGAGCTTATGGAGCAGCTCGATTTCATAATAATCCCGACCACCCATCTGCATATGGGCGGCTTTACCCTTGACGGCAGCGAGGACGCCGCGCAGAGGGCGAAGCTCTGGGCCGAGCGCTTCGACGCCGTGCTCGACATGGACCTTCCGTTCCGTAAGATCGGCATAGCTCATCTCACCTGCCCGCTGATATACCGCGATCATTACGTCGAGGTCCTGAAGCTCATACCAGTCAGCGAGTATCACCGTCTGTTCGCGAAAGCGGCGAAGAAGGGTGTCGGGATCGAGCTCAATTTCTCGTCCCTCAATCTGACCGGCGAAGAGAAGGAGCAGAATCTCCTGCCGTACCTCATCGCGAAGGAGGAAGGCTGTAAATTCTACTTCGGCAGCGATGCCCACCATCCCGCCGGCCTGAGGACGGCAAAGCAGAATTTCGAGAATATAATCGACCTTCTCGGTCTTGAGGAAGAAGACAAATTCGAATTCCTGCTGAGCTGACAGCCGCGGCAATATCCGTTTTCCCGGTTGACACGGCATGCCGCCGGTGATATAATATATAAGGCGTTCCGGCGGACGGCGGCGTCAGGAGCATATCTGCCGCGCCGGGCACTCGGTCCTTGTCGGACCGGATAACAAAACCATGAGAGGAACAGTCATGAACAGAAAGTTACGCATAGGCATAATCGGGACCGGCGGTATAGCTCACGCTCACGCCAACGCTTACAGGAGCTTTCCGGATGTCGAAGTTGTCGCCGGAGCCGATATCATCCCCGGGAAAGCCAGAAAATTCCTCGACGAATTCGGCTGGACCGACGCTGCGGCATATGAAAGCCATGAAGAGCTGTGCAGACGCGGCGACATCGACGCGGTGTCTGTCTGCACCTACAACGGTCAGCACGCGGTATGCGCGATAGCGGCTCTCGAATCCGGAAAACACGTGCTGCTTGAAAAGCCGATGTGCGTGACGCTCGCCGAGGGCATCGAGATCATGCGCGCCGAGAAGAAAAGCGGGAAGATCATCACTATCGGCTTCCAGCCCCGCTATAACAACAACTGCCGCAAGATCAAGAGCATCGTCGAATCGGGAAGGCTCGGAAAGATATACTATGTGCAGATCGGCGGATCGCGCCGCCGCGGCATCCCGGGCAGCACCTTCATTGAGAAGGATAAGGCCGTGTTCGGAGCTATCGGCGATCTCGGATGCTATTCCCTCGATCTCTCGCTGAATTCGATTGGCTATCCGAAGCCGTTGTCTGTTTCGGCTTACACCTCCGATTACTTCGGGAAGAACCCGAAATATTACGCCGAGTCCGACCGCTTCTCGGTCGATGATTTCTCGGCAGCTTTCATACGCCTTGAAGGCGATATAATCCTTGACTACCGCATGGCGTGGGCGATGCACATGGATATATGCTCCGATTTTATCATCCTCGGCACCGACGCGGGACTCAAGGCCACGGCTCCGTCGCCGAATCCGCTCTGGGGCTCGATAATCAGCGGCGATATCGCCGGTCTTTATCTCATGCACGACGAGCTCGGCGAGCCGGTCACGACTCCGCTCACCCTTGTCAGCACTCCGTATGACATCTTCAATAAAAAGGTGCGCGATTTCGTCGACGCCGTCGAAAACGACAGGCCCGCTCCGATCCCGACGTCGCAGATCATCCGCAATCAGGCGATCCTCGACGCGATGCTGACCTCCGCACGCGAAAAATGCGAGATCAAGATCGATATCCCGGAGATCTGATCAGGTATGCCGCGCGGCGCTGTGTGGAAATGCAGCTTTGGATGATGGTTTGACGGAGAACGATCACGTAAACTGTATATATGGTTATTATCAAAGGACGCCTTTTGAAAAGGCGTCCTTTTTTTGTTTATTCAGATCATCGGCGGATCTGAAAAAGATAAGACTATCGGTCATTTTCGGTTGACATTGCTTATCAGTGATGATATAATTATGACAGACGGGATGATGTTTGGACAAAGGGGGAAAATCATGAAAAAGGATCATATCTCACTGCTTTCATTGTCGCTGATGCTCTCTCTTCTGATCGCTTCATGCGGCTCCGGCGGAGGGCAGCCGGTTTCGGACGATACGACCGATACCGCCGAAATCAAGAGCGAAGCCGAGACGACTGCCGATCCCGACGCTCTGCCGGAAAAGGATTTCGGCGGGGAAACGATAAAAATGCTGACTGCCGCCGAGCAGTGGTCGAATTACTTTACCGTCGACGAAATGGACGGAAACGTTCTCAACGACGCCGTATATGCCCGAGACGCCTTAATTTCCGAGGAGTATAACATCTTGATCGAGCATGAGCTGGTCCACGGCATGATGGCGGGAATGGAGGAAGTGCATAAGCGTCTCTATAATTCAGTGATGTCGGGTGATCGTGTGTACGATCTTTTCAACGCCAGCTCGGCATATGTCGGTCCGCTCGTGCTAGAGGGAATGTTCGCCGATCAGCTTTCGCTTCCTTACCTCAGACCGTACGAAGACTGGTATTTCTCGCTTGTAAACAGGAATCTGACGCTCGAAGGCAAGCTGTATATCTCCGCCGGCTCGTATGACGTCCATACGCTGTCGCAGAACTGGTGCGTTTTGTTCAACAAACAGCTCGTCGGCGATTTTCAGCTCGAATCACCGTACGATCTTGTAAATGGCGGAAAATGGACGTTCGAAACCATGCAGGCCATGGGCGGCAGGGTGACCTCCGATCTTGACGGAAACGGGACGATGGACGGCAAGGACCGCTACGGTATGATAGGCACTCAGACGGAGCCGTTTTACGCCTACACCTACGGAATGGGCAGGAACATAATTACGGACGACGGCAGCGGAAAGCTTGTCATGACAGACCTCAACGACAAGGATGAAGCCATCATGAGCCTTATCCGCGGTCTGTATGAGAGCGGCACGTATTACGGTACGCCGAATTATGAGCCGCATCTTCAGGCTGTGCCGATGTTCGCCGGCGGTCAGGGGCTGTTCTTCACTTATCAGCTGAGCATTCTCGAAACACCGGACACACGTGAGGCCGGAGACTTCGGTATACTGCCCCTTCCGAAATACGATGAATCACAGGAAAACTATTACACTTCGGCCTTCGCCGATATTTCAGCCGTTCCGTATGTCTGCCCAGACGCCGAAAAATCCGCGCTGATCCTTGAAGCGCTGAACAGGGCTTCATATACCGGTGTGCTTCCTACATACTACGATACAGTGATCCAGAACAAGCTTACCCGTGACGAAGAATCACGTGCCATGCTTGAGCTCTTTGTCCCCGGAACGACAATGGAGGCGGCGCTTCTGTTCTATCAGACGCTGGGAAGCGATCTTGTCATGTGCGGTCCTTTCCTCAAGACATCATACGCTACATGGTGGGCTGAAAACGAGAGCTCGCTGAAGGAGAGATTCGATTCGATCGTCGTCTCGCTGCAGCAGCTGCCGTGACATACGATCAAAAGCAATATATAAAGATGTGAAAATCACATATGCGGAGGATAAAAACAATGCTCAATATCGGATCCGAAAGAGAATGCCTGTTCGACGATCATATCATCGACACCGAAAAGACAACGGCCTCATTCAGGCTTCATCAGCCTGTGCCGCAGGAGATAGTCCTCAGGCATGACGCGCCGTGGGAAGGCGACGGGAGTGATTATCACAACTTCTTCTTCGATGATGAGTGGCACGGTGTGAATGGCGAATATCCGAACGGCTGCTACCGTATGTATTATCTCGCCTGGAAGACGGAAAATCCCGTGATCCGCGTCGCTTACGCCGAGAGCGCGGACGGCCTGCGCTGGAGCAAGCCTTCGCTCGGCATGCGCTCATTTGAAGGCTCGCTTGATAATAACCTGATCCTTGATCTTACCGATTTCGGAAACTTTGACAATTTCATGGTTTTTCGCGACGACAATCCCGCCTGCCCGCCCGAGAAGCGGTACAAGGGGATCGCGGCGTGTCTGCCCGGGCTGTGGGCGTGGGTCAGCCCGGACGGCCTGCATTTCACGAAGGACAGCTGCATCACTGAGAACGGCGATTTTGACTCGCTGAATGTGGCCTTCTGGGACAGAGACGAAAAGATATACAGGTGCTTCTTCCGCAGTCATTACAATATCGGTCCGGACGATCCGCATGTCGTCCCTCTGCCTAACGACAACTCGCATGTCCGCTTCATCTCGGTCACCGAGTCAAAGGATTTCGTCACATGGACGGAGCCTGAATTCCTGTCGTTCGATGACGGCGAGCATATCCCGCTGTACACCAATGTCATTCAGAAATATTTCCGCTCGCCGAAGACGCTGATAGGCTTCCCGACGCGTTATATAGAGCGTCAGGAGTGGAACGGTTCGTTTGACGAGCTCGGCGGCAGAGAGAGCCGTCTCGAGCGCATGAAGATGAGCGTTCGCTACGGTCTCGCGATCACCGACTGCGCCTTCATCGTCTCAAGAAACGGTCACGATTTCCACAGATATACCGAGGCGTTCATACCGCCGCTTGAAGAGGACGGGACAAACTGGGTCTACGGCGACTGTTATCCGATATACGGACTTACCGTGACAAAATCAGCCCGTCCGGGAGCTCCCGACGAGATCTCGATGTATATGAAGGAAAAGCAGTGGACGAACACCCCGGCGCTGCTCCGCAGATACACGGTCCGCATGGACGGTTTCGCGTCGATGTACGCCGGGGGAAGTGAGCGCATGATCGTCACAAAGCCGTTTGTATACAGCGGAGACACCCTGCGGGTCAACTTCGCTACCTCCGCCCGCGGATGGATGTATTTTACCCTGATCGATCAGGACGGCGGCCGTTATGAGAGTGAGGAGACCTTCGGCAACACTATAGACCGCAGGGTGCATTTCGCCGATGAAGATGCTGTGAAGAAGCTGTCCGGCAAGCCGGTCACTCTTGAAATCAGAATGATCGACGCCGATCTGTATTCGTTCCGCTTCTCGGAGGAAAGGTGATATTTATAAAACGGCTTTGCGTGTATAATCGTCAATTACGCATCTCACCCCGGCACTTCCCCTCATCATCCATCCCCGTTCCTCCTGTTCATCTCCGCCTCGACCTTGTTCAGCGTGTCGAAAAACCGCTTCGTTGCGATCATCGGACCGAAGAAAAGCAGGCCGAACACATTCCAGCAGAACATGTGCCTGAACGAGGTGTGTCTGCCCGGGATTCCGAGCTCATCCGCCCTGTTTTTCAGCTCATCGGCGATCCTCGCCATCCATACGAGCGTATACATGAACAGGGTGGGGATCCCCAGCAGATAGGCGATATAGTATCTCTGCGTCCTCCTTTTCAGGACGGAGTCGATCTCGTCCTGCAGTCCCATCGGCATATATATGAGAAGGAAGATACCGGCGGTGAAAAAGTCAATGAATCCTATGAGAAAGCCGTTTCGGTTCGTGTGTCTGTATTTCATTGGTAAGCTCATTCGTCAGGTGAAGTATGACGCAGATTGACGCAGGAACAGTATGACTGATAGTGAGCAAAACTACCGCGGCGATCCGCCATGAATAGTATAGCACGCAAATCGTGCCTGTGTCAAGGAATATCGGAAAAATCAGCCTGACAGCGGCACCCGCGCGGATGCCGCTGTCATATTTTCAAATATTACCCTTGACATTTGACGGGCGAGCGTGTATAATTGTAGGCGTATATCATTCACCGACCAATATAATCAAAGGAGCCGTGTTATGTCTATTATAAAATCACACTTCGGGATCATGCCTTCCGGGGAATCGGTAAACGCCTATAAGCTCACCAACGCCTGCGGAAATCATGTGACCGTCCTTTCTCTCGGCGGCATCATCTCGGAGATAGTCGTCCCGGATAAAAACGGCGAGAAAAAGGATATCGCCTGCGGCTTCGACAGCGTTGCGGGATATCTCAGCGGCGGCGGGTATTTCGGCGCTCTCGTCGGAAGGTACGCCAACCGTATCGGAAAAGGAAATTTCACTCTGAACGGCGTGGAATACCAGCTCGCGAAGAACGACGGGGAGAACCATCTCCACGGCGGAAACGTCGGATACAACGCCCGTCTGTGGGATGTTGTCGCTGTCCCCGGATACAACGGCGAGCCCGACAAGCTGATCCTGACCCTCAGATCGCCGGACGGAGAGGAAAACTATCCCGGAAACGTGGATATCACCGTCACATATACCTTCGGCGACGACAACGCTCTCCGCATCCATTACGAGGCTGTCCCGGACGCCGACACCATAATCAATCTCACCAACCACAGCTATTTCAATCCCGACGGATACGACGCCGGCGACGTCCGCGAGGACGAGCTCATGATCTGCGCCGACCGCACGACTCCGGTAGACGACGGCCTCATCCCGACGGGCGAGATAAAGGACGTTGAGGGGACCGAATTCGATTTCAGAAAAATGAGAAAGATCGGCATAGCCCTCGACAACAACTTCTGTCTCGACATGAGCAGGGGAGACGCGCCGGCGGCCGAGCTGTATTCACCCGTCAGCGGCAGGACCGTCACGGTCTATACCGACCTTCCGGGCATCCAGATCTATGACGGCGTCATGATGGACGGCCCCGTCAACTTCAAGGGCGGAGTTCCCCAGCGTCTGTTCCACGCGATAGCCATGGAGACCCAGACATGGCCGGACAGCATAAATCACGACAATTTCCCGTCCCCGATCGTAAGAAAGGGTGAAAAATACGAGACGACGACCGTCTATAAATTCGGCGTCAGGGCGTGACCGACCGTTATGTTTGAAGATATCAGAACTCAGACGTCGGCGCTCTGCCTTGAGCTGTGCGAAAAGGCGAAGCTCAGGGAAAAACAGATCCTCGTCGTCGGCTGCTCCACGTCCGAGGTCTGCGGAAGCAGGATAGGCAGCGGCTCGAATTATGAAGCCGCCGAGGCTATCCTCGCCGGGCTTATGGAGATATTAAAGCCGAGAGGGATATATCTCGCCGTTCAGTGCTGCGAGCACCTCAACAGGGCGATCATCGTCGAGCGTGAAGCCGCGGCGGGGCTGGAGATCGTAAATGCCGTCCCTCAGCCGAAGGCCGGAGGCTCGCTCGCGACGGCGGCTTACCGCAGCTTCGCCTCCCCCGTCACCGTCGAGGAGATAAAAGCCGATGCCGGACTCGACATCGGAGACACGCTGATCGGGATGCACCTTAAAAAGGTCGCCGTCCCGCTCAGGCTGTCGGCTGATCATATCGGTCAGGCCCATATCACCGCCGCGCGCGTCCGCCCGAAATTCATAGGCGGAGTGAGAGCGGTTTACGACGAGAATATGCTGTGACGCGAAAAAACGAATAACCGACATACAGCGGCGCCGAAGCGCCGCTGCATCTTTTTCCGCCGCACCTGTCCCGAAAAACAAGCGATGCTTTAAAACAAAACAAGTAATTGATAATTGATTATTCTTCTCCGGCGTGATATAATCTTTCCGACAGATATGAAAATGATAACGTCACGGAGGATGTAATGAAGATTTCGCTTTGTGAGAATATACGCGCGCTTCGGCGTGAGAAGGGAGTCACACAGGAGGAGATGGCTTCGGCGCTCGGCGTCACGGCTCAGGCTGTAAGCCGGTGGGAGTCTCTCGGCGGCTATCCGGATATGGAGCTGATCCCGACGATAGCTGGATATCTCGGAGTGACGGTTGACAGACTTTTCGGCGTCGAGGGCGACAGAGAGCGCCGGATAGATGAGATCCTGCGCAGGTCCGAGGAATTCGAGATCGAGTATCAGACAGACGACTCCAAATGCGACAAATGCATAGCTCTTTTGAGGGAAGGACTAGCCGAATTCCCGAAGGACGAGAGGCTCACCCACAGGCTCGCCGACGTACTTTCGGCCACCGGCTGGATGCGTCACAGAGAATGGCTGGATTACGGGGAAGACGGTCATATCCGCCACTGCTTTGACAGACACAGGGACAACGAATACTGGAACGAAGCCATGAAGCTGTATGAGTCGCTTATCGGATCGCGGGACAGCGGGATAAGGACCGACTCGATATTCGGGCTGCTCATCCTGAAACGCAATATCGGCGAGTACGACCGCGCCTGTGAGCTTGCGCGGCTGCTGCCGACGATCCGATACAGCAGGGAGATAATGCTCGCCTCGGCGACAGACGGCGTGCCGCAGGCGGGATATCTCGGCGAAGCGCTGCTCGAGCTGGCGTATGAGTTCGCCGAGCAGCTGATTTACGCTCTTATAAACGATATATCCTTCTTCGGCTCCGACATGCCGACAGAGAAGGTAAAAGGGACGCTTTATCTGTTCGACCTGATAGGCGACGGGGAAAATCTCGGGGTATATGAGCGCGAGATATCGTATATCTATCTGTATCTCTCCCGCCTGCAGTGGGAACGCGGATATCACGACGAGGCGTTCGGATCGCTTTATCTCTCGCTCGATCACGCGAGGATGTTCGACGATTTCGCCGCGTTATCTCCCGAAAACCGCCGGTACAAATCAAGGCTGCTGAGACATACGGCCTGCCGCAGCGATATCTACCTTGACGACGGCGGCAGGCTCGCCCCCGATCTGCCGGATATATGGCCGATGTGGTGCAATCCCGATTACGAAGACGTGAAAAGGCAGATAACTGCCGATCCGAGATGGGACGAGTGGGCTCTGGCGGCAAGGTCTCAGGCATGAAACGGCATTCCTGCCGCGCCGCTTCACAGTTTCCGCTTGACAACCTGCTGAAAATATGCTAAAATTAAAGCATGGAATATGATCCGATGCTTTGAGGCGCGTCATGTCAGAATACACCTTCCATTCAACATTTCCCGGCAGCCGTCCGGTCATCTCCGACGAGAAGACGAGACGGTTCGCGCATGAATCTCTGCTCGCGAAATACGGCCTCGAGACAGAGAAGACGCCGTATGTGACGCTCGACGATATCCCCGGCTACGCAGATATGCCGCCGTATGACAGGTACGACGCGGCGATAGACCGCATCGTCCGGGAGTGCCCGATCAGGTTCGCCGAGGATGAGCTTATATGCGGCTCGGCGACGCTCGGAGCCGCCGTGTCGCATCAGGTCCCGGCATATTTCGGCGGCCAATGCGCCTTCCCGGGCGTGAGCCACCTTACGTCGGGATTTGACAGGGCCGTCGCCGAGGGGATCGACTCATGGGAAGAGAAGATCGACGCACGTTTAAATGACGCCTCGCTTTCCGATCACGGGAGAACGGTCCTGAGATCGATGAAAAACGCGGTCTCGTCGATGCGCGTCTGGCACGGCAGATATATGTCGGCGATAGAGGAGCGTATAAGACTGTCATCCGGCGAAGAGGAAAAGCGGTACTGGACCGCGCTTGCCGACAATCTGCGGGACGTTCCCTTCAGACGCCCTTCATCCTTCCGTCAGGCGGTGCAGTCGGTATGGTTCTGTTTCGCCTTCCTCAGACTCGTCGGCACATGGCCGGGCATAGGAAGGCTCGATCAGATGCTCGAGCCGTTTTACACCGCCGATATGAGCTCCGGCAGGATAACGTACGGCGAGGCGAGAACACTGCTCGCTCATTTCTTCATCAAGGGCTGCGAGTGGATCAGGCTCGACTCGAGAGGCTCCGGCGACGCACAGCATTATCAGAATATCGTGCTCGGCGGCGTTAAGCGCGACGGAAGCGGCGCGGTGAACGATCTTACCTATATGTGTCTTTCGATAGTTGAGGAATTCCCGATCCCCGATTATCCGATAGCCGTCCGCATGAGGAAGGATTCGCCCCGCGAGCTATGGGAGGCAGTCGCCCGCGTCATGAGACACGGCAGCGGAGTGGCGGCGATCTACAACGACGAGCTCGTGATAGATTCGCTGCTCGATTACGGGTACGATATCGGGGAAGCGCGTGATTTCGCGAACGACGGCTGCTGGGAGGTGCAGGTCCCCGGCAAGACATTTTTCACCTACTGTCCGATGGATATGTACCCGCTGCTTCAGGACGATGTGCTCCATCTCCGCGATGCAGAAACGCCGGAATACGCCGGATTTGAGGAGCTTTACTCGGCCTTCCGCAGGGCTCTGCGTGAGGATATCGGACGCTGGCGGAAAAACGCCGAGACCTTCGGGTACTGGGACAGTCCGATGTCGGCCGTGTCGCTGTTCTGCGAGGGGTGCATCGAAAAAGCAAGAACGATGTGTGATCACGGAGCGAGATACACCGTGTACAGCCAGCATTACGGCGGGGTGCCGGACACCGTCAACTGTCTTTACGCCATCAAAAAGATGGTTTACGACGATGAGCTCGTTTCGCTCCCCGTCCTCTGCGATATACTTCGGCGCGACTGGCAGCCGTCATCCGAAGCAGATGAAGGTCTGGTATCCTCACTCAGGCGATACGCGTCGTCTCTCAGATATTACGGCAACGGCAATCCCGAGTGCGACGGGCTGATCCGCAGGGTGGTGCGGGACTTTACCGATATCCAGCGGGAGAAAAAGGTCATAAACGGCACTCTCTGTCCTCCCGGGCTTTCGACCTTCGGCAGACAGATCGAATGGGCGCCGAATCGCATGGCCGGAGCCGCCGGAAACAGGGCTCATCAGGTGCTGTCAAACAACATCGCCCCGGCTCCCGGGACGGACATCAGCGGAGCCACCGCCGTGATCCGCTCGGCGTGCAGCATAGATTTCAGTCAGCTCACCTGCGGCGCCGCTCTTGATATCAAGCTCGATCCGTCGTCTGTCAGAGGCGACGACGGAGTGACGGCGCTGACGGGGCTCATGAAGGGCTTCATATCACTCGGCGGCTTCTTCCTCCAGATCGACGTGCTCGATACCGCCATGCTGCTCGACGCGAAGGCGCATCCCGAGAAATATCCGAATCTCGCCGTCCGCATAAGCGGCTGGTCGGCAAGATTCGTCACCCTTGACGACAAATGGCAGGATATGATCATAAACCGCAGCGTTCAGGGAAAAATATAACAACAATAATATATACAGGAAAAGGAAATCTCCATTCACGGAGATTTCCTTTTCAGTTCGGGCGGATTTCAGCCTGTCTTCACCTCATTTTCACACAGCCGGTATATAATATGATCACCGGGTCGGGGAGAGACGAAAGCCGGGCGGAGATCGGAAGGAACACATAAAAAACCTTTGATCTTCGTCAAACTCTCAATCGGTTTTCACACAGACTTCACCTTGACGGTATATAATATAATCACAACGAAAAAGAAGAAAACGGAGGTCGAACGAAATGAACTGTTCCGACAGCGCCGGATTTCAGATAAGATTCGGCCGGATTTCACATAGTTTTCACACAGAGACTGTATAATATATACAGAATAAAACAGGAGGAAATATCATGGATAACAGAAACGATATCATGAACAGCGGCGAAAACGCCGAGAACGTTCAGAATATAAACAGCGAAGAAAAAAAGACGGCTCAGACCGAGCAGACCGCTTCCGAAAATACCGCCACCGACAATACCGCTGCCCGGAATCAGCAGCCTCAGCCTCAGGGCGAGTACAGCTGGAGGAATCCGTATTACAACCCGGAGACCCGCAAGGTCGAGCAGCCGGCTCAGAGCGCCAATGATCCTCAGCCCGCGCAGCAGACTTACGGCTATGCCTCATCTCAGCCGACGTCATCCGACAGCATCCCTCAGAGCGGTCAGAACAACACCTACCGCAACCCGTATTCGTCGAGCGGAGCCGGATTCACGGCCTACTCCGGGCGTTCCGAATACACCACCGGCAGCTACTCCGGCCAGACCGGCAGCTACGGCGGGACGGCTTACGGCGGTCAGACATACTCTTCCGCCCCGGCGGCGAAGCCGGTGAAGGAAAAGAAGAAGACCGGCGTCTCCGGCAAGGTGCTCGCGGCCTCCATAGCGGCCTGCATCCTGCTGTCGGCGGGAGCCGGAGCCGGAAGCGCCTATGTCACTTCAAGAGCCATGATGAAGAACACCGGCACCACGTACGTCGCTCAGCCGAGCGGCAACAGCGGTGACAAGACCGGCTCGGGCCTTACATATCAGGCGGTCCCGAGCGGCAATTCCGGCGAGGAGGATTCCGAAAACGCCATCATCAACGCCGTCAACAAGGCGAAGGACAGCGTGGTCGAGATCTCTACCGAAACGGCTCAGTACAGCCCGTGGTACGGCGAGTTCGTGGCTAAGGGAGCCGGTTCGGGCGTCATCATCTCGACTGACGGCTATATCCTGACCTGCCAGCACGTTATCGCCGACGCGTCCTCGATCACTGTGACTCTCACCGACGGCACGAAATATCAGGCCGAAGTGGTCGGCGAGGATGAGCAGACAGACATTGCGCTTATCAAGATAGACGCGGCCGATCTTACCTCCGCCGTCGTCGGCGATTCCGATACGCTTATAGTCGGCCAGACCGCCATCGCCATCGGCAACCCGCTCGGTGAGCTCGGCGGAACGGTTACCACCGGCATCATCTCGGCGCTTGACCGCGAGGTCACCATCGAAGGCAAGAAGTACAACCTGATGCAGACCAACGCCGCCATCAACCCCGGCAACTCCGGCGGCGGACTCTTCGACATAAACGGCAACCTTATCGGTATAGTCAACGCCAAATCCTCCGGCTCAGAGATCGAAGGCCTCGGCTTCTCGATCCCGATCAACAGAGCCATGAAGATCGCAGACGACTTCAAGTCTGTCGGATATGTGACCGGCCGTGTGCTCCTCGGTATCCAGTGCGCCGAGATCACGTCCAGCACCACTCAGAGCGAAATATACAGAAACTTCCCGGATCTTCTCAACTATATAACCGATGTCGGCGTTTACTTCATCGAGTATTCGGGCGACAAGAACGGCGAGTATGAGTACGGCGACCGCATCGTGGCCATCGACGGCTACTCGGTGACCAGCCTCAGCGACATCAGGAACGTCCTCGAGGATTACAAGGACGGCGATACCGTGAAGATCACCGTCGCGCGTCTTGAGACGACGGGCAGAAGAGCTCAGTCCAAGATGGTCGACTTCGAAGTGACGCTTCATGAGAACAAGGGCTGAAACCTTTAATAACTGATTTCAATTAAGAAGAAAACCATTATCCGGGGGCGGAAATAACCATCTCCTTTGCGGCATACCCGCAAAGGTTCGTGAAAAGGGGTTTCCGCCCCCGGACTCCCACCTTTTCCAAAAGCTTTACTGCAAATATATACTGATTTAAACTGAAATAGTATATACAATTAAAACAATAATACGCCTCCGGCATACAAAAGCCGGAGGCATTTTTGTCAGTTCGAGTAATATATCTGGGCGAGGCCTCCGTGAGACGTCTCGCGGTATTTTTCGTTCATGTCCTTTCCCGTCTGATACATCGTCGCCACCACCTCGTCGAAGGAGATCTTGCGCGTCGTGTAAAGGAAGCGCGAAAGGTTAACCGAGCTTATCGCGCGCATCGCCGCCACGGCGTTCCGCTCGATGCACGGAATCTGCACAAGGCCGCCGACCGGATCGCAGGTAAGACCTAAATTGTGCTCCATAGCTATCTCGGCGGCGTATTCTATCTGATCTGTGTTAAGGCCGTACAATGCCGCGAGTGCCGCCGCTGTCATCGAGCAGGCGCTTCCTATCTCCGCCTGACATCCGCACTCGGCTCCCGATATGCTCGCGTTCGTGCGGATGATATTTCCTGTCAGTCCCGCGACCGCGAGAGCGTCGAGTATCTCGTTTTCCGGAAATCCTCTGTCGCGGTGCATGTAATACATGACGGACGGCAGCACGCCGCAGCTTCCGCAGGTGGGAGCGGTTACCACGATATGCTCGTCGGCGTTCTCCTCGCTTACGGCATAGGCGTATGCCGCGATGACGCGGTTCATGGCGACGTCGGCGCTCTCGTTGTAGCACCGCTTCTCATAGAGCAGCTTCGCCTTTTTCGCCACCTCGAGCCCTCCCGGCAGGATGCCGTCGGAAGAAAGGCCGCGGCGTATCGAGTCCTTCATCGCCTCCCATACCGTCTTGAGATAATCGCGGAGCGACGGTCCTTCATACCGGCTGATGAACTCTGTGAGGGTCATGCCCTCGGCGTGACATATATCGGAGATCTCGGAAAAATATCTCTGCGGATATATCTCCTTCTCATCGTCCGACTCCACTCCCTCGATCCTGATTGAGCCGCCGCCGATGCTGTATATATGGCAGGACCCGATAGCAGCTCCGTCCTTTATCGCCTCGAACAGCATGGTGTTGGGGTGCGGCAGGTCTTTTTCTTCTCGGTCGAACACCACATCGGCGTTCGGCATCACCGCCTTTATCGCCTTTTTCGTCCCGTGCCCCTCTCCGGTGCAGGCGAGAGAGCCGAACAGCGTCACCCTGAACGAATTGGCCTCAGGATATCTGCTTTTGAATATCTTCGCGGCGTTATACGGTCCGACCGTATGCGAGGATGACGGGCCGTTTCCGATCTTGAAGACGCTTTTTATGGTTTTCATTGGCTTTGATGATATCTCATTTATGTCTTGCGCGTACTTATACTGCCGCAGTATATTATATCACATCATCGGTGTTTTGTCCACCGTAAAAAATACCCGCACTCAAACCGCTGTCCGATAATATCCCTAAAAGGCGAAAATTGTCCTTGTATTCGTTTTCGCGTTGTGGTATAATAGTAACCGCGGGTCATATATCCCCGCCTTGCCAGCACACGTCAGCTATGGAGTGCTCATATGGATAATTATCATTTCACCGTGATGACGACGGTCCCCGCCGGTTACAGAGAGACGCTCGTTTTCCGCTCAGGCGGCCTCATCATGAGAAAATATTCCGATTCGCTTCTTTTCTGCGATGTGACGATGGACGTCTCCGACGAGAAACGCCGGAAGCTGTCGCTCATGGGGCGTCTTCAAAAGGGAGAGAACGCCGTGCGGTTCGATATGGACGGCGCGAATATGCGTCTTTACATTAACGGCAGGCTCGAGGACGAGGAATGGCCGATAGGGGGCGTGGATCTCTCGGGCGACACCGCCGGGCTTCACGCCGAGATAAAGGACGTTATGCCGGGGATCGAATCCGACTGTGAGGATATAACCGACATATCGGCGTGGATGCCGTACGGGCTCAGGGCTCACGTCGGGGACTGCATGCCGTTCTCGCATGATGGCGTCTGGCATCTGTTCTGGCTGTTCGACAGAAGGGGACACGGCAGCAAATGGGGGCTCGGCGCCCATCAGTGGGCCCATATATCGACGACCGATTTCAGAAGATGGAAGACTTACCCCATGGCGGTGCCGATAACCGGGCAGGACGAAGGCAGCATCTGCACTGGGAGCACCGTTTTCGCCGAGGGCAGATACTGGTGCTGGTACGCCATCCGCTCGATAGACGGTTCACCCGCGAGGATCACCGCCAGCGTCTCGGATGACGGTGTGAATTTTGAAAAAACGGGACGGTATATCACCCTGAAAGAGCCGTACCACTCGCCGTCAGCCCGCGATCCCAAGGTCATAAAGGGAGAAGACGGCCTGTATCACATGTTCGTGACAACGTCGAGATACGGCAAAGGCGCTCTCGCCCATCTCACATCACCCGACCTCGAAAGCTGGACTCAGCTCAGCGAGCCGATCATCCAGCTCGACATCCCCGACCAGCCGGAATGCCCCGACTGGTTCGAGTGGAACGGCAGATATTATCTTGTCTTCTCGAATTTCGGCATGGGAAGGTACGTATGGTCGGACAGGCCGTTTGACGGCTGGCGGGGAGAGGAGAACGGGATGACCGGTCTTCCGATAGGGGACGAGCATCTGAGGGTGCCGAAGACCGCCTTCTTCGGCGACCGCCTTATCGCCGCCTCGTTCACCTGCATAGAGGCTGGCTACGGCGGCGAGATCACCTTCCTCGAGCTCACCCAGAATGAGGACGGGACGATAAGAACGTTCATCCCGGCGGAATTCGCGTGAATCGGCGCGGAAAATAAAACGAAGCATGAGGGCGGGACGCGAGATCCCGTATCATATAATATTATACAGAGGTGCGAAATGATTTTTTCCGACGTATTCGTCTCCGGCGCGGAATATCCGTTCTTCCGCATTCCCGGCATAATAACGACATCAAAGGGAACGCTGATAGCGGCGACCGAGTGCCGCATGACTCTCAGCGACTGGGACACCAGAGCCATCGCCGTCAAGCGCAGCGAGGACGGCGGCAGGACATGGGGAGACATCATCGTCATCGACAGTACGAAGGAGGATATCCCGGTAGGAAACCCGACTCTTATCGCCGACGGCGGCAGGGTGTGGATCATCTGGGTCACCGATTATGTGAATATGTTCGTCTCGTACTCGGATGACGACGGTTGTACCTTCTCGCCGAAGGAGCCGACAGACGCGCTCGAATCTCTCAGAAAATATGTCGACTTCAGAGTCGCCGCTCCCGGACCGGGACACGGCGTGTCGCTCCCCGACGGGCGTCTCATAGTGCCGTTCTGGCTCGCCTTCGGCGGCGGTGAGTACGGAAAGCCGCGCTCTCATCGCCCGTCCGTCGTCTCGTTCGTGTATAAGGACGATACCGGCTGGCACGCCGCCGACGGCGTGATCGGGAACATCAAGAACCTGAGCGAGACATCCGCCGTCTGGAACGACGGAAGGCTTATGTTCGATCTGAGGAACGAAGACCCGAATAAGCGCCGCGCCGTGGCGTGGTATGAAAACGGCAGGCTGACAAACGCCGAGCTCGATCCCGATTTCCCCGATCCCATATGCTTCGGATCCCTCGTAATGACCGGAAGCGGCATAATAGGCGTCAACTGCAGCAATGAGCGCGAGCGCCGCACCCTCGCCCTGACGAGAATAAAGGCGGACGGCTTCGCCGAAAGCGGCCACCAGATCATCTGGGACAAGGCCGGATACGCCGACATTACTCCCTCAGCGGACGGCGGCGTCCACGTCTTCTTCGAGCATGACGAAGACGGCGACGGCCATGTCATCCTCAGCGTCATAACGCTGTCAAAGGACGAGATCGTGATCTGACGGATGGAGAATATACCGCAGTAAAAGGACCCTTCCTCAGCGGAAGGGTCCTGAAGCTGTTTATGTCTTTCAAACGCCGTATCCCTCGATCAGGGCTTTCATGTTCTTCACGCCGGTGTCGAGATCGGTGGTAAGACCGCACTCGAGAGCGCAGTACTTGTCGTAGCCGGACTCGCAGATGGCCTTGAAGACGTTGCGGTAGTTGATCTCGCCGGTTCCGGGCTCCTTGCGGCCGGGGACGTCGCCGAGATGGATATGGCCGATGAGATCGACGTTGTTCTTTATGTTGTTGATGAGATTGCCTTCGGATATCTGCTGATGGTAAACGTCGAACAGCAGCTTCACGGCGGGGGAATCTATCTCGCGGATCATGTCAAAGCCTTCCTTTGACGTGACGAGATAATAACCCATGTGATCGACGAGTATGTTCAGCGGCTCGAGAACGATGGTCACGCCGGCTTCCTCGGCGATCGGGGCGACGCGGGTAAGGGCCTTCACCACATTGTGATGGCAGGTGTAGCGCTCGACGTCATGGCGCTCGTTGCCGGATACGGCGACCACCTGCTTGACTCCCAGCTTGACGGCGGCGTTGACCGTCTCTGTCATGGCGGTCACATAATCGTCGTACAGATCCTCCCAGACGATGCCGTGACTGTTGTCAAGCTTCGCCTGGATCGCGGGATCGGTCGACTGGGTGAGTATCGCCGAAAGAGCTACGCCGCTCTCGTCGATGGCGGCTCTGGCCCTGTCAAGGTCGACGCCGGTCCATCCGAGGATCTCGAGAGCCTTGAAGCCGTATTTTTTAGCGGCCGCGAATTTCTCATAGTAGTTGCCGGGCAGCCATCCGCCGGAGCATGAAAGTGTGAACATATGTGTACCTCATTTGAATGAATTCGGTTCTCGCTTTGTCTATTTTACTCTATTCGCCGCGATTTGTCAAGTAATATTTCGATTTTAAAGTATATTTTTGTTTTTTGGCTTTACAAAACGAAAGAAACGTGATATAATACCTATTCCGGCGGATCGTCACTTATATATAAGCCTGCCCGGTTCATCGCCGCTGATGCCATTGGATGAAAAAAAAGAATTATGGAAAAAAAGATGAAAGTGATCGGTGTGAGCGGCTGCTCAGCGAGCGGCAAATCGACGCTCTGCGAAAGGCTGGTCTCTCTCCTCGGAGAGGACAGGACCGAAGTCGTCGTCCTTGACAGGTTTTACAAAAAGGAGCTGCCGAGGATGATATCTCCTCTCGACGGCGCCGAGTACCCGGACTGGAACAGCCCCGACTCGATAGACAGGACGGCGGCATACGAATATATAACCGGGCTCATCAGCCGCGGCGGCGGATATCTGCTCATCGACGGCGCCTTCCTTTTCTGCATAGATGAGCTCAGAGAGCTCTGCGACTATAAGATATATGTCACGGCGTCGATAGAGACGAGGCTTTACCGCCGGATAAAGAGGAATCTCATCATAAAGAAGCAGTCGCTCGAGCAGATAGCGGACTATTATCTCGCTTCGGTGAGATACCGTGAGAAGGAGTATTCCATCCCTTCGATGAGATACGCCGACATCGTGATAGACAACGAGAACGGATTCCGCGGCATGGACGGGTTCTGCGCCGGGAAGATCAGGGAATTATGAAGATAGTTATAATCGGCGACGGAAAGGTCGGCTTCACCTTGGCGCGTCAGCTCTCAAGGGAGGGGCATGACCTCGTTCTCATCGACTCGGACAAAGAGGTGCTCGAGCGCTCGCAGGAAAAGCTCGACGTCATGATAGTGACCGGCAACGGAGCCTCTCTCGAGGTGCAGACGGAGGCCGACATGCCTCACGCCGATCTCATGATCGCCGTGACATCGAGCGACGAGACCAACATACTCTGCTGTATCCTCGCGAAAAAGCTCGGATGCCCCTACACGATAGCCCGCGTCCGCAACACCGAGTACAATCAGCAGCTGCAGTACCTCAAAGAGGATCTCGGTCTCTCGATGACGATAAACCCGGAGCTCATGTGCGCCCAGCAGATATTCCGCTCGCTCGAGTTCCCGTCGTTTCTGAAGCTCGACGCCTTCGCGAAGGGAAGGGTGGAGCTCGTAGAGCTGCAGCTCGACGATAAGAACACCCTCACCGGCAGACGGATCGACAGCATCAAGAGCGAGCTGAGGCACCATATCCTCGTCTGCGCCGTCGAGCGCGGTGACGAGGTGATGATCCCTGGCGGCGGATTCGTATTCGAGAACGGCGACCGGATCACCGTAACGGCTCCCCGCCGCGATCTCGCCCGCGTGATCGGTCAGCTCGGGATAACGCAGCAGAGGATACGCTCGGTCATGATCATCGGCGGCAGCCGCATATGCGAGTATCTCGCCGACGATCTTATCGGCACCGGCATCGCCGTGAAGATAATCGAAAGCGATCCGAAACGCTGCGACGAGCTGTCCGAGCGTCTTCCGAAGGCGCTCGTCATAAACGACGACGGCTCGGCGCAGGATGTGCTGCTCGCCGAGGGCATCGCCGAGACGGACGCCGTCATAGCCATGACCGGCGTCGACGAGATGAACATAGTCATCTCGATGTTCGCCCAGCATATCGGCGTGAAGAAGACGATAACCAAGATCGACCGCAACGAATACAACACCCTGTTCTCCGACAAGGGCATCGGCTCCACCGTCTGCCCGAAGGATCTGATATCAGCCGACATACTGAGGTATGTCCGCGCCATGTCGAGTTCGGGAGAGGGTCCGGCGATAACGCTTCACCATATCGTCGGGGAGAAGGCCGAGGCGATAGAATTTATCGCCGACTCGAAGACGATGCATCTCGGCGAG
>CAMJPL010000041.1 GCA_946407735.1 uncultured Clostridia bacterium | reverse complement strand
CTGCAACCTCGCCATCATCGACGTCTGCCCCACATGCGTGGGGATGAACCGGCGGTGCTCGGAAACGGCACCGGAGGCTACGGCGTCTGCCCCACATGCGTGGGGATGAACCGGGTGATTACAGGATTATTGTTCTCAGCCATTTCGTCTGCCCCACATGCGTGGGGATGAACCGCGAAAAAGGAGGGCGGCGATGGGCGGAAGAGCGTCTGCCCCACATGCGTGGGGATGAACCGGACGTAACCGGAGAGCGTACCCAATACGCGGTTGTCTGCCCCACATGCGTGGGGATGAACCGCCGATGGGCGGCGGCAAAACCGCCCGGAAAGGAGTCTGCCCCACATGCGTGGGGATGAACCGCCCGCGAACGTGCTGATAGCGATGGATATGTCGTCTGCCCCACATGCGTGGGGATGAACCGATCGTTCAGAATACCGAAGCCTTCAGCTTTACGTCTGCCCCACATGTGTGGGGATGAACCGTACCACGGTCTTATCTGGCTGGAGCGCGAGGCTTTCTGCCCCACATGCGTGGGGATTTAATGTATCCAAGTTTCATGACTCAGCTTCGTCATGACCTGTTTTCCGCTAGAGCCCACCCGAAAAAAGCGTATCACTGCGATACGCTTTTTTCGATTGTTTGCCCGGCGTATTCCGCCCATGTTTCACCCCATCCCCTCCCTCTCCTTCTCCTGCCTCGCCCTTATTCGCCGCCAGCTGATGAAGCCATACAGATCGTTGATGAAGAACACCGCGAAGCACACCGTCACCGAAACATACGACCTGTCTTCGGCTGAAGCCAGCGCCCAGAGCGCCACCAGCACAAGATCGTTCATCGCGTACGCCAGCGCGAAGTATGGGCTGCGCCGGAACGTGAGATAGACGGCGGCGAAGCTCGTCGTCACCGACACGGTGCTGAGGATGATGTTCGCCGTCCCGAGGGCTTTCAAAATGAAATAAAACAAGGCGGTGACGGCGGCGGTGAGGATCGCGGCGAAGACCGTCTCAGCGGGAGAGACGGCGTTTACCTCCACCTCCGACCGTCTGCCGCCGAACGGATGCCTAAGCCATGAGATCAGCGAGAAGAGCGCCATCGGCGCCGTCATGCCGAGATAGGTGATCATCTCGCCGTAATAGCCGAAAGAGTAAGAGATATATCCGTACAGTACGCTGAACACTATCGTCAGCAGCTGCCCTGCCGGATTTGCCTTCGCGTTGAGCATAAGGAACACTACGCCGATCATCGACGCGAGAAGGGTAAGCCTGCTCTTCCCGCCGAATATCAGGAAGGCCGCCAGCACCGCCGTCAGCGACGCGGCGAGAAGCGTGAGCTCATGCGGGGAAAAGTAAATCCTGAACCGTTTTATCACTTATATCCTCCTAAAACAAAAGGCACCCATCATACAGCTTCGAAGGCCTGACGCTGTAATGATGAATGCCATGCATTCTGTTGCCCGGCGGCAACTTTTTTATTGTCGAGTGATATTATAGCATAAAAATATGAATAAATCAAAGCCGGCAGAGGATCCTCATTCGTCCCTGCACCGCAGCAGCAAGGCTGCGTTCACGACGACGAATACCGAGCCGAAATTGTGCCACAGCGCGCCGGTGACGGGCGTCAGCCAGCCGAGCGCCGACAGCAGCACGGCGCAGAAATTGATGATCAGCGAGACGATGATATTTACCCTGATCCGTTTCATGACCCTGCGGGTCATGCCGAACAGATAGGGAAGGCGTTTGATGTCGTCGTGCGCGAGAACGGCGTCCGCCGATTCTATCGCGATGTCGGAGCCTATCCCTCCCATCGCGATCCCGGCGTCGGCTCCGGCGAGCGCGAGGGCGTCGTTTACGCCGTCGCCGATCATGCAGACGGCTTCGCCCTTTTCGGAAAAGCCCTTTATGACTGACATCTTGTCCTCCGGCATAAGATCGGAATAGACGGCGTCTATGCCCGCCTTTTCCGCGACGCTTCCGGCCGCAGAGGCGTTGTCGCCGGTGAGGAGCATCGGGACGATGCCGAGCTTTTTCAGCTTTGCTGTCGTCTCCGGCGCGTCGTCCCGCATCGTGTCGGACAGCGCGATAAAGCCGATGAGCCTGCCGTCAGCCTGCACATATACCGCCGTCGCTCCGGCGGAAAGCTGCTTTCTGACCATGGCGTCCGCGTCCTTTTCGAGAGGACCGGACATTTTCCCGACGGTTACCGTGATGCCGCCGACCTTCGCCGAGACGCCTTTTGCCGCCGTCATGCTGAAATCGGAGACGGCTTCGATTTTTTCGCCTTTTTCGGCGTACATCGCGCAGATGGCTTTGCCGATGGGATGCTCCGAGCTTTGCTCGGCAGCGGCGGCGAGGCGGAGTATGTCGTCGTCGGAATACGCGCCGTCGAGCGAGCGCGCCTCGGCGACGCGAAGCTTGCCGAGGGTGAGGGTCCCCGTCTTGTCAAACGCGGCGCGCTTTACCCGAGACAGCTTTTCAAGAGCCTCGCCGGATCGTATTATGATGCCGTATCGTGCGGCGTTGCCGATGCCGGCGAGCACGGCGGTCGGAGTCGCGAGTATGAAGGCGCACGGGCAGAATACGACGAGCACCGTCACGGCCCGCATGAAATCTCTTGTCGCGATCCATGTGACGGCGGCGCATGACAGCGCGATGATTACCAGCCATGTCGCCCAGCGGTCGGCGGCGGTGACGATGGGGGCTTTGTTTTCCTCGGCCTCCTTCGCGAGCCTGATCATCCTCTGCAGCGAGCTGTCCGAGCTCTCGCGGTCGCACCTCATCGTGAAGGCGCCGAAGCGGTTTATCGTGCCGCTCGATACGGTGTCGCCCGCTGTCTTGTCGACCGGCAGGCTCTCGCCTGTCATGACCGACTGGTCGACCGACGTGTCGCCTTCGATTATCGTGCCGTCGACGGGGATCGTCTCGCCCGGGATCACGCTGAGGATGTCTCCCGTTTTTACCTCCTCCGCGGGCACGACGACCTGCTCTCCGTCACGTATCACTCTCGCCGTGCGCGGGGTGAGCTTTATCAGCTTCCCGATGCTCTCTCCCGCCTTGCCGGAGGTGAAATCCTCGAGCAGGGAACCGATCTGCATTATCAGCGCGACCTCTCCCGCGGCGAACAGCTCGCCCGTAGCCGCCGAGGCGACGAGCGCTATCGAGACGAGCAGATCGGCCTTTATATCATGCTCGAACACCACGCCTTTGAAGGCGCCGACAAGGATCGGGACGCCGCACAGGGCGATGGCGATCCACGCCGGATCGACAGGTATAGCCTTAAGCGCGCCGGTTATGCTGAGTATCAGCGACACGGCGGAGACAACGGCGCAGATAAAGGTGATCTTAGGCTCGTTTTCGAGCCAGTTCTTCAACATCTTAAATACTCCTTGACATATCGGGGATTTTATGATATAATACATAAGATACCGAACTATATGTTCTGTAATTATGATATCACTTTCCGGGCGCGAATACAATAATCAGTTTGCCCGGGATGTCCGATATCGTACAAAATCCTTAAATTGTACCGCAGAAAGGGGCGGCGGGTGGACAGAAGACAGAAAAAAACGAGAAAAGCTATCTACGGGGCGTTCACAAGGCTGCTTGAGACAAAGTCCTATTCGTCTTTGACGGTCCAGGACATCATCGACGAGGCCGATATCGGCAGGAGCACCTTTTACGCCCATTTCGAAACGAAGGATGAGCTGCTGAGAGCTATGTGCACCGATATATTCGATCACGTCTTCTCCGACGAGATAATGGGCGAGGCGCATCACGATTTTTCCGACAGGAACAGCTTCCGCGACCACATCACGCACATACTCTATCATTTGAGCGAGGAGCAGCACAGCATAAGAGGCATATTCTCCGGCGAATGCGGCGAGGTGTTCATGCGGTTTTTCAGGGAATATCTGTATAAGGTGTTTGAAAGCCGCCTCACGGACGACGGGGACATCCCGAGGGAATACCGCCTTGATCACGCCGTCAGCAGCTTCGCCGAAACGGTCAGATGGTGGCAAAGCGGGCACAGCGGCTACACGCCGGATGAGATAAGCCGCTTCTATTTTGAGAGCGTCAGGATATGACGGGGCGGCGGGATGACGGCGATAATCGTCCTGCACGGCAAACGCCTCGCCCCGTACTGCCGCGGCCGCGTATATCTCATGAAAGACGGCGGGATCCGCGAATGGCGCTGCCCTCATGCCGGTTTTGCCTGATTCGATTTTGTCCGACTTGACAAGACGGTGCAGGTGTGATATAATAGTAAAAGAAATCTAACCCAATGTCCGCCCATGCCTGGCGGACGGATTTAAGGGTGATGATTAATCAAATCTAACCAAAGTAAGGCATATGATACCGCACAGCTTCGTCAGGGCCGGCGCGGCATCGCAGATGACGGGAATATACTGCTTTGCGGGAGGCGGAAAGCGATGTTCTGGGATAATGTCGCCGGGGTCTACGACATCTTTGTCAACGTGATCAACAGAAGGACCCACCGTGAGCTCAGGCGGATCGTCGCCGGGCTTATCGGGCCGCAGGACCGCGTGCTCGAATGCGCCTGCGGGACCGGGATGCTCACCTCAGTCATAGCCGGGCGGTGCAGGGCCGTAACGGCGACGGACTACGCTCCGAAGATGCTGAAACGGGCGGAGAAGAACTGCGCCGGATACGGCAATATCACCTTCAGTCAGGCGGACATCACATCTCTTGATTTCCCCGACGGCGCTTTCGACAAGGTGGTCGCCGGGAACGTGATACATCTTCTCGACGAGCCGATGAAGGCGCTGAAAGAGCTTGACCGCGTCTGCGCGCCGGGCGGGCTTCTGATCATACCGACCTACATGAACAAAGACGACAGCGTCGGCGGCGCGGGGTTCTCATCCGCCGTTGACAAGGCGGGGGCCGATTTCAGGCATGAGTTCACCATCGACAGCTACCGGCAGTTCTTTTTATCAGCCGGGTACGGCGATGTGAGGATCGAAGTCGCCGACGGGCGGATCCCGTGCGCCGTCGCCGTGACGGGGAAAAGAGGCGCATGACCGGATGAACGAGCTGTACGAGACGAAGATTTCCGCGGCGAGGTGGATGGCGTACAATATCCCGGGCAATATCGGGTGGATCGCATGGATCGTCTGCACGGCGGTGATCCTTTCGGGAGGAATGACGCCTTTCGGAGCGGTTTCCGCCGCCGTCGCGCTCGTCATGCTGACGGGCGTCATCGAGCTCATATCCGAGCGGATATCCGGGCTCGACCGCGTGCTGCCGAAGAAGCGGCTGCTTCGCGGCTTCGGCGCTCTTACGGCGGGAGGGATCGCCGGAGTGCCGACGGCGCTGTATGGGGTCATTGCCGAAGACGGAGTCGCCGGAGCCGGAGGCCGGACGGCTGTCATTATGCTTATATCGGCGGCATTATGCGGGCTTTTCGCCAGTCTTTGCTTTATCGGTTACAGAAAGAGGGAGATGTAGATGAGAGCGGAAAAGATATTCACGGCCGAAGAAGACGGCTTCGTCGGCGCGTATTACGGCGGACCGAAGGAAAGCCGCAGGGCCGTCATACTGATGCTCGGCGACTCGTCGACCGACCGGATGGCGAAATGCGGGGCGAAATGGATGATCTCGCAGGGCTGCCTTGCCCTCTGCATGTCGCCGGGAAAGAAGGACTACGGCCATCACAATTACCCGCTCGAGCGCTTCGGACGGGCGATAGAGTTTTTGAAGAAGCGGGGCGCGGAAAAGATCGGCATAGCCGGGGCGTCGACGACCGGGATGCTGGCGCTGACGGCGGCTTCGTATTATCCGGATATCACCCTGACCGTCGCGCTCTCCCCGTCGGATTTCATCATGGAGGGCTTTTATAGGGACGGAAAGGACGGTATGGACGAGCGTCCCGGCGACGGCGAGTCGTCCGTAAGCTTTCAGGGGAAGCCGCTTCCGTATCTCCCCTACGCCTACCGCCATCCCGAATACTGGCAGAAGCTTACCGAGGAGGCGAAGGCCGGAGGCGACATGGCCGCCTCGAGGAAGATGTTCGACGAATCGGAAAGGCGGCATCCTCTCCGTGAGGAGGAAAAGATCAAGGTCGAGCGGATAAACGGCAGGATAGTCTTCATCGGCGCTCATGACGACGTCCTGTGGGACACCTGCCGGTATATACGGCGGATGGAGAAGCGGCTGACCGTGACGCCGCACCGATGCCGATGGGATTCGCTCATATACGAGCACGGGACGCATCTGGCCCTGCCGGAGTCGATGCTGAAAATGATCCTTCCCGTCGGATCGGGGCTGCTGGTGAGCCTGATGTTTAGGGCGGGAAGGGAGCATCCGAAGGAGTGCAGACAGACGCGGACGGATATCGACAGACGGCTGCGGAAGATACTGAATGAGTGGTGAGTCCATCCACAGACGCAGAAAAAACGGGAGATAATATAATGAAGGATTATGAAGCGCTGTCAAGAAAGCATTTCGACCGTCAGGCGGCGGAATACGACGAGAGGGACACCGTCTATTATTCCCGCGAGGGGAAGATAAGCTGCCGCGACATAGCGGAGCGGCTGAAAGACGTGCCGTACGAGTCGCTGCTCGATGTCGGCTGCGGAACGGGATTTCTTCTGGATATCCTGTCAAAGCGGAAAAGCGCCCGCTACGTCGGGCTCGACCTTTCGGTCGAGATGATAAAAATGGCGGAAAAGAAGCGCATCGCCGGAGCCGGATTTGTAAACGGATCGTCCGACAGGCTTCCGTTTTCCGATTCCGAATTCGACGTCGTCACCTGCTCGCAGAGCTTCCACCACTATCCGAGGCCCGACAGGGCCATGAGCGAGGCGTACCGGGTGCTGAAAAAGGGTGGGATATACATCCTCTCCGACACCGGCATAGGCGGTATCGGAGCCTGGATCGACAATCACATCCTGTTCAGGCTCTCCCGCACCGGCGACTGCCATACCACGAACCGCAAAGGAATAGCTGAAATGATGGAAAAGGCCGGATTCAGCGTGATCGGATCGTATCAGATAAGCAGATTTATCTATACCGTCATCGGGAGAAAAGAATAATGAAGCCGGATTATAAAAACTGGATGCCGAAGGGCATGGTGCTGTCATTCGCTGCGGGAGCGGTCATCTGCCTTATCGGTACCGTCGCTTCGGCGATATGGGCGCCGCCGGGATGGTTGAAGACGCTTACCGTCATTATTCTCGCCGCCGCCACAGCCGTGCTGTGCGGCGCGGCCGTCTGGTGCTTCTGCCTTTACCGAGCGTTCAGCTATAACGGAAAGCGGAGGCTGTCAAAGACGATCATCGAGGGGACGGCCGGGTATATCCGTCTGCCTGACGGCGGGAAATGCCTCGACGTCGGCTGCGGCAGCGGAGCGCTGGCTATCGCCGCGGCGAAGCGGTTCCCGAAGGCTTCGTTTATCGGGATAGACCGCTGGGGCAAGGAGTACTCGTCGTTCAGCAAGGCTCTCTGCGAGAGCAACGCCGAAGCCGAGGGTGTAAAGAACGTCAGCTTTCTTCGCGGCGACGCCCTGCGCCTCGATTTCGCCGACGGGACCTTCGACGCCGTGACGAGCAACTATGTCTATCACAACATACCCTCGTCGGACCGTCAGGCGATACTGCTCGAGACCCTAAGGACCCTTAAAAAGGGCGGGAGCTTCGCCATACACGATATTTTTTCCCGCCAAAAATACGGCTATATGGACGCCTTCGTGAAAAAGCTCAGGGATATGGGATACCGTCAGGCCGAGCTTATCGGCACGGCGGATGGAAAATGGATAGGCAAAAGGGAAGCCGCCTTCATGGGGCTTTCCGGCTCGGCGCTGCTTTACGGGATAAAGTGATGATAATTCTGCAGCTTATCCTTTACTGCGCCCTGTTCAAGCTCATGGTAAAGTCAGCGGTGGGAAACAACGCGCTGAACGGTCTGTATTTCTATCCTAAGGAGGTGCGGGAGAGGGTTTACTCTCTCGGACTTTCCGATCCCGGAACGGTGAGCCGGAAAAGGAAACGGTTCATGATACCATTCTTTCTCGTGATGCTGGCGGCTCTGGTGCTGATAATCGGGGCGTGGAACGGCGTCAGGGAGTTTTGGCCGGCGTATCTTCAGGCTCTGCTTTTCCTTGAAACGATGAACTGGTTTGACGGCGTCGTCATCGACAGGATCTGGGTCGTTTACAGCCGTTTCTGGGTGATACCCGGGACGGAGGATATACCCTTCGCGCGGACATGGCCTCAGGTGGTGAAAAAGCGCGGCATACTGACGGCGGTATGGATCGTCGGCGCGGCGGTCCCGGCAGGGCTTGTTCTGCTGATATGGAGGTGAAAGACGATGCTCGTGACGATTCTTCTTTCCGCCGCTCTTATGGCGGCGCTGTTCCTCCTGCTTTACGCGGGAGTCGCTCTTATACAGGACAACAGGTTTTTCGGCTCGGCCCCGAAAGAGGTGCGCGATGTGATACGCGAAAAGCCCGAGCGCTTTCCCGGAGCCCATCTTCTTGGCTGGATCCTCGGAGTGCTGGCGATTTTGATTTTTATCGCCGCCTTCGCCGTCGGCATGATCGAAGGCGGAAACAGCGGCTTCACATTCCCGCGCTACGCGCTCCGCTTCGCCTTGATGCTGTACCTTTTAAAGGCGTTCGATATTATCGTCTTCGACCGGATTCTGCTCTGCGGCGGGAGGTTCTTCCCGCGCTATTACCCCGAATGCGCTTCGGTGCTCGGAAAGCATCTGTTCGGCTTCAACAAAAAAAACGCATATCGCGCATCTTGTGATCATCATCCCGCTGTCGCTCCTGCTCGCGTGGATCGCGGTGACGATATTCTGATTAACTCCATACCGGAGCCTCGCACGAGGCTCCGGATTTTTCATGATATCCGCGCGGCGGTTTAATTTACATAAATTGAGTTGAACTCACGGCCGCGATATGAGATAATAATATCCTGAAAACCACGTCCGCCGGTGAAGCCCCCGCTTTTTCCGCCGCGGGCGGATGAAATCAGGAGCGATATATCATGAAATACGGAGAATCTTCGTTTGACATACTGTATCTTCTGACCGCCGTGATAATCGGCGCACTGATACTGATAAAGGCGAAAAACAGGACCGAAAGGATGATGGGAGCGGCCTGCCTTATCCTCGGCTGCGGCGACGCCTTCCACCTCGTGCCGAGGGTGCTGAATTACTTTGCCGACGGCGATTTCACCGCAGCGCTGGGCATCGGCAAGCTCGTCACGTCGGTCACGATGACGGTGTTTTATATCTTCATGTATCATATAGCGGAAGATGTCTTCCGCCTCGGGAAACAGCCGAAGCTCAGGGTTGCCGTGTATATCCTGTCGGCTGTCCGCGTCATCGTCTGCCTGTTCCCCCAGAACGGATGGCTGACAAACGAGAGCGGTATGCTTTGGGGGATCCTCAGGAACATACCGTTTACGGCGCTCGGCGTCATCATCATCGTGATCTGGTTTATGAACAGGGAGAAAACAAGGCGCTTCAGGCTGATATGGCTGTGGGTCCTGCTGTCGTTCGCCTTCTATATCCCCGTCGCCGTCTTCGCCGGAGCCGTCCCGATGCTCGGGATGCTGATGCTGCCGAAGACGATATGCTACGTCGCGATGATCGTCACGTTCCTCATGGCGGTCACTGGCGGCGCGAAATGACGGTCTTTTTGTCGGTATGGCAAATTTTACAATTAGTGATGTAAAATCTCCGTGAATAAGAGTATAATATAGATATCTTATCCGCGTGAAGGCGCGCCGATCCTGAAAAATAACATTTGAGAGGCAATATTATGAAAAAGCTGCTTTGCGGCGCAGTCGCGCTGTCGTTTCTTCTGACCGCCGTATGCGCGTGCGGCGAAGCCGCCGAAACCGTTCCCGCCGCCGATACCACCGCTGCTGCGGCCGCCGCAGACGATCCCGGTACAACAGCCGAGGCCGAATCCACACGCGAACCGCTCGACATCCCGGCGTCAGACTTCGGCGGGATCGATTTCCGCATCCTCGCCCGTCTCGATACCGTTTACTGGGTGACGGAGGACATCTGGACCGAGACGCAGAACGGCGAGCCGATAAACGACGCCGTCTTCAAGCGCAATTCGAGACTGAGCGAAAAGCTCAACATAAACATAATCCAGCAGCTCGAGTCCGATGTCATCGGCAACGCGAGAAAAGCCGTCAAGGCCGGCGACGACGCCTACGGAGCGTTCGTCACGACGCTCAACGACAACGCGGCTCTCGCCGGAGAGGGATATATAATGGACCTCTATGACGTCCCTTATATAGACGTCTCAAATCCGTGGTGGGACACCGCCTCCGCGAAGGACTTTTCCATCGGCGGCAGGCTTTTCGGCGCGATGGGAGACATCAACACCACAGACAACAAGGCGACATGGGTGGTCTTCGTCAACAAGACCATGGCGAATGATTTCGGCCTTGAAAACCATTACGACGTCGTCGATTCCGGGAAATGGACTCTCGACGCGATGCATCAGAACTGCCTCAAGGTGACCGGCGATCTCAACGGCGATCAGATCCTCACCCCGGAGGACAGATTCGGCGCCGTCAACCAGTATGAGTGCGTCAGGGCCTTCCTGTCATCCTCCGGCGGATATACTGTAAAAAAGGACGCCGACGATGTACCGTATCTGACTCTCAATGACGGGTCCGTCGTGGCGCTGCTGCCGAACATCCTGTCGTTCGAAATGGATGATATGGCTCAGATAAAGGCCGACGATTACAGCGGCAGGTACAGCGACATATGGACCGAGGTCAATGTAAACGGCTTCCTTTACGGCCGGGCGCTGTATTATATAAGCCCCCTCACCTCGATACAGTCCCTGCGCGAGATGGAGGACGAGATGGGCATCCTGATACTGCCGAAGAACGACGAGTCGCAGGCCGAATATCACACCACCCTGCAGTACAACAACGCCACCTGCTACAGCGTGCCGATGACGACGGCGGACGTCGAGAGGACGGGCATCATCATCGAGACGATGGCATACGAGTCGGACGAGCTTACCGAGGCGTATTACGAGATCACGCTGAAAAGAAAATACGCCAACGACGAGGAATCGGCCGATCAGCTCGATCTCTGCTTCGCCAACCGCGTGGTCGATCTCGGCTTGATGTTCGACTGGGGCGGCATGTCGTCGGCGATATTCGATCAGCTCCCGAAGGGGAAGAAGGATTTCGCCACTCTGTACGCGTCAAAGGAAAAGAGCATTTTGAAGCAGATGGACAAGACCCTCGCGCAGTTCGAGATCGGATGAATATAAGCGATCCCGTCGGCACGAACCGGCGGGATCTTTTCGTTTTACAGGGATATGACGGCTGTCTGCGCCTGCATGATCACAGCGGGAACGCCACGGCGTCGCGGTAGAGCTTTTTCAGTATCCCGATAAACGAGACGAGGCTTTCACGGCGGTCCTCCTTGTGGGCGCAGAGCACGCAGGAGAAGGTCTCGGAACAGTCGAACGGCGTCCAGGCGAACTGCCCGCTGTGATCGTTGAGGAATCCGGGAGCGAGACAGACTCCCCGCCCTGCCGCGACGTTCGTCAGCGTGGTGTCGTGATCGGGGCTGTTGAAATATCTTATCCTGCCTGTCGCGATCAGGCGGTGCTGTACGGCTCTCAGCGCCGTCGGCGAGCCGCCGCCGACCATCAGCGTCCGCCCGAAGATGTCATCGTCCCGTATGACGTCCTTCCCGGCGAGCGGATCGTCCCGCCGGGTGATAAGATATATGCGGCTGGTGAAAAGCTCGTGCACGCTTATGCCGGGGATATGCTTCGTCTGCTCTCTCAGCGCGAAAAGGATGTCGGCTTCGCTCCGAAGGAAGGCGTCCACGCCGCCGTCATACTGAAACAGAGGTATTATCTGCACGTCCGGCATGGTTTCGGCAGACAGCCGCATCGCTTCCGGCAGAAAATACACCGCCTGACGCACCATCATGCTGATCGAGACGCTGTCTTTGTATCTCGCGCTGAAATTCTGCCCCTGCTCTATCGCGCGCCTCAGATCCTCGCGCATCCCGGTAAGAAAGGAGACGAACTGCGCTCCCGCCGGAGTCAGCGCCGCGCCCTTGCCGCTCCGCTCGAATACCGCGAAGCCTATCTCGTCCTCGAGGAGCTTTATCTGGTATGAGAAGGTCGGCTGGCTCACGAACTGGTTCTCGGCGGCCCGGCTGAAATTAAGGGTGCGCGCGAGCTCGATGCAGTAATCTATCTGCTTTGTCGTCATCTGTCTTGTCCTCATTATTTAAATTTCCTATCAATTATACCATAATTATATTGGACATTGCAATGAATCTGTGGTAAAATATATTCGGAAAAGAAAAAACGCCACGGAGGATACGACAATGTCAAAAACACTTATAGCCTACTTCTCGAGAGCGGATGAGAATTATTTCGGCGGCGCCATGCGCTACGTAAAGGTCGGAAACACCGAGATCGTCTGCGGCCTAATAAAGGAAATGACAGGCGCCGACGTCTTCAGGATCGAGATGAAGAATCCGTATTCGCCGGTCTATATGACCTGCATAGACGAAGCGAAGAAGGATCTCCGCGCGAAGGCGAGGCCGGAGCTCGTCTCGGTGCCGGACTCGCTTGACGGCTACGACACCGTCATCCTCGCCTATCCGAATTACTGGGGCACGATGCCGATGGCGGTGTTCACCTTCCTCGAGAGCTTTGATTTCTCCGGCAAGACGATCCTTCCGCTCTGCACCAACGAAGGCAGCGGCATGGGGGGAAGCGAGAAGGATATCAAAAAAGCCTGCCCCGGCGCCGCGGTGAAGGCCGGTCTCCCGATCACCGGGAGCCGCGCGGCAGAGTCCGGAGCCGACGTGAAAAGATGGCTCAAAGCGAACGGGATAATATAAAGCGACGAAAAAACGCCTTAAGCGGCAAGGAGGAGCGATTATGGAATACATGACCCTGAACAACGATGTGAAGTGCCCGGTGATCGGCATAGGCACCTTCATGCTCAGCCCCGAAGACGCAGAAAACAGCGTCAGGGAAGCGATAAAAATGGGATATTCTCTCGTCGATACGGCGAACGCCTACGTGAACGAGCGCGCAGTCGGACGCGGTATCAAGGAGAGCGGCGCCGCGCGCGGGGATGTCTTTCTGTCTACCAAGCTGTGGCCGAGCGAGTATGAGAATCCGGATGCCGTAGACGAGACCCTTGAGCGCCTCGGCACCGACTATGTGGATCTGCTGTATATCCATCAGCCGGCGGGAAACTGGCTTGCCGGGTACAGACAGCTCGAGAAGGCGTATAAGGACGGCAGGGCAAAGTCCATCGGCATCTCGAACTTCGAGGGAAAATACATCGAGGAGCTTCAGAGGGAGTGGGAGATCGTCCCTCAGTTCATGCAGGCCGAGGCTCACCCGTATTTCACTCAGCGCGAGCTCCGGGAGACGCTTGACAGGTACGATATCCGGCTCATGAGCTGGTATCCGCTCGGGCACGGCGACAGATCCCTTATAAGCGAGCCGGTCTTCGCACGGCTCGGCGAAAAGTACGGCAAGACCCAGGCGCAGATCATACTCCGCTGGCACACGCAGATGGGCTTCGCCGTCATCCCCGGCAGCAGGAATGTCGATCATATAAGAGACAATCTCGACATCCTCGACTTCACCCTCACGGACGGCGAGATGGCGGATATAGCGAAGCTCGACAGGGGCGAGCGCTATTATCACCGCACCGACGAGCAGCTGAGGCAGTTCGCCGCGTGGAAGCCCGCCTTTGAGCGGAAGTGAATTTTCGGGGATCATAAGTCTATGAAAGGCATGAACGGCGCTCTGAGACGCGTTAAGATGATCGCCCTGCTGCTGCTCGCCGCCGCGTTCGTGCTGTCCTTCGCCGCCTGCAAAGGCTCGGCGGGGACGGCGTCAGGCGGACAGTCCGGCGGCGCGGCGCAGGCGGATACCTCCGCCGCGGCGGATGACTTGCCGGATATCTCCGGCGGCAAGGACGCGGGGACGGGCAAGGCGCTCGTGATCTATTTCTCCCGCACCGGCGAGCAGTACACCGTCGGCGTGATAGAAAAGGGCAACACCGCGATAGTCGTGGAGATGATCGCCGATAGGACCGGCGCCGATATCTTCGAGGTCCTGCCTGTAGAGGAGGATTATTACCCCTACACATACAGCGAGCTCACCGAGGTCGCGATGAAGGAGCAGGACGAAGGCGCGAGACCGGCGTATCAGGGCGGGCTGCCAGATCTTTCGCTCTACGACACGATCTTCATCGGCGCTCCCGTCTGGTGGGGCGACTGGCCGATGATCATGTACACCGTGTTCGAGAGCGCCGATTTTTCCGGCAAAAAGCTGGTGCCCTTCTCGACGCATGAGGGAAGCGGGCTTTCCGGCTTCGACCGGAAGCTGTCGTCGGCCTGCCACGGCTCCGATGTGCTGGAAGGCCTCGCCGTAAGGGGAAACGACGCGCAGAACGATCAGGACAAGGTGAGAGGCGCGGTAAATGACTGGCTGTCAGAGCTCGGCTTCTGACGGGATATGAAAGACCGTCCCGGAGACGTGGTATCTCCGGGACGGTCGGTTTTTATGGGGGATATTATGCTGCGGCGCTTATATTGGATTCGTTTAATGCTAGCTTAAGATTTATTCAACGTCTGGAAAATAAAGCAGAAATTTGGATCCGGGGACGAAAAGGAAATGGTGGGGATAACTTGGCCTCGGTCTTTCCGACGCATTATATATATCGCCGGGCTTCATGGCGTACTTTGAAGGCAACGCGGGACGATGCTCGGACGGGTTATATCCCACGGTAACGGTCAGGCAGATGATGTGGGCGCTGAGAATGAAGCCGCTCCCAAAAGAAAGATGGGAGACTGTTTTTGACAGAAAAACGATATGATATTTATTTCTTTTTAGACGCCATAAACAATCCGATCCATGCCGCGCCGATCACAAGGGCAAAACCCGCGGTTCCGATACCTTCTTGATGGATAACGAGCCCGATTGTGAGAAGCAGGGCACCGACAACTCCAAGGGATACCGCCAGAATGAATTTAATGCGGTTATATTTTTCGGCGACGATCCTCTCTCTTTCTTCTATTTCGAGTTTTTTGAGCTGGATCATCTGCTCGGTTTCAGCCTGCTTAACCTCGGCATCGTCAATATGCCTGTATATATGCTCGTTGTCGTTGCTGATAATTATCTTGGCTCCGCAAAACTGACAAAACATCTGAGGCCGTTCTTTGTCAATGTCTAGAGTGGCCCCGCAATCCGGGCATTTTACAGAAACAATATTGATAGCCATATACTTTTCCCCCGACTTATTTATATTTTGTTCTATTATAGCATATGGGTGGGCTTCTTGTCAATAAGCCGCACTAAAATAGCATACTATATATAGAAGCATGTTTACAAAAACGAAAGGATATCACAATGAAAGAAATGTTAAAGCCATCAAGGTGTATGAAAAAGCTGCGGTAAAAATAAGCTGTACTGGAATGAGAAGGATAGTCTTAACTTAAATCAGCATTACTGTACCGCGTCGAACAGAGCGGTCTCGCCGGACATCTCGGGGGCGTTCTTTGACGGCGTCAGGGTGAAGACGAACTCGCAGTACTCGCCGTAGACGCTGTTGACCCAGATCTCCTCCTTGTGGGCGTCGATTATCGTTTTCGATATGTACATGCCGAGGCCCACCCCGGTCTTGTCCATGCCCCTCGACTTGTCGCCCTTGTAGAAGCGGTCGAAGACGTGCGGCAGATCCTCCTCCGGGATGCCGATGCCCTCGTCGTAGACCGAGACATAGTCCTTGCCGCCGCGCTGGGTGATGCTGACGCGGTATTTGCCGCCGTCGCGGGCGAACTTTATGCCGTTGTCGCAGATGTTGTAAAGTATCTGATAGATGGCGTCGCGGTCGGCCGAGACGTACATGTTCTCCGACGTGCAGTCGAAGTCGACGTCGAGCTTTTTCTGGTCTATCTTGCTCTCGAAGCTGATGATTATCTGCCTCGCCATCTCGCAGATGTCGAACGTCGTCATCGTGAACTTGCGCGAACCGCTCTCTATCCGGCTGATGTCGAGCAGCTGCTGGACGAGACGGGAGAGGCGCTTCGTCTCGGACGAGACTATCCTCAGATAATGCTCCTGGTTCTCCGGCTTTATGACGCCGTCGAGGATGTTGTCGACAAACCCCGAGATGGTCGTCATCGGGGTGCGGAGATCGTGGCTGACGTTCGCGAGGAAGGTGCGGCGCGTCTCCTCCATGCTGGCTATGCTCCCGGCCATGTTGTTGAAGGCGGTGGCGAGCTCCGCCACCTCGTCCCTGCCGACGACCGGAACTCTGGCGTCGAAGTTGCCGGCTGCGAAGCTGCGGGCCGCCTTGCTGACGTCCTTTATCGGGCTGATTATTTTGTCGGAGATGAAATACACCGCGATCAGCGTCGCCAGCGTCACCCACAGAAAGGCCATGATGATGGTCTTCAGCAGGCTCTCGGCGAGCTCGTTGAGCGAGGCGGCCGAGCTGCACGCCATGACGGCGCCGATGTTTTCGCCGTCGGCTGTCCTGATCGGCAGCCCGTAGGCGATATAATCGCCGGGGAACACCCCGAAATCGCCCTTCTGCCTGCTTTCGCCCGAAAGCACCGCGGATACCGTTTCGCCGCTGATCCTCGAGCCGACCGCGACGGGAGCTCCGGCGTCGGTGAGCAGTATGTCGCCCTCGGGATTCGTCACGATGATCGTCAGGTTTCCGAAGTAGTCGGTAAGTGTCGAAAGGTACCTTCGGAGCGCGTCGCTCCTGTAATAGACGAACTGGCTGAAGCCGGTCCCGTCCTCCGCCGCCGACTGCTCGAGATATATCCTCGCCGCCTCGGAGGTGTGCTCGACGGCGTCCTCGCGCTGGGCGACGATGTAGCTCCGCAGATTTGTGAATGTGACCGCGCCGAGCATCGTGAAACTGACCAGTATGATCAGCATGAACGCCGTCATGTATTTTGAAAACAGTGATTTGAACATATCGCGCCGCTGTGTCAGTATTCCCGCCGCTATCGCCGCAATGGCGGCGGGGCGGGGAAGTCATGTCAAAAAATCCGGAGAGCCAGCGGCTCTCCGGATCGCCGTCCGGCCTGTCAGCCGATACCGCGCTCAGTTATTATGAAAAAGAGATTTTACTGAAGGATCTCGAACTTGTAGCCTACGCCCCAGACGGTCTTGAGGACCCACTTGTCGGACACGCCCTCGAGCTTCTCGCGCAGACGCTTTACATGCACGTCGACGGTGCGGCTGTCGCCGAGATAATCGAAGCCCCAGACCTTGTCGAGCAGCTGGTCGCGGGTGAAGACGCGGTTGTAGTTGGCGGCGAGGAAGTAGAGCAGCTCCAGCTCCTTCGGGGGGATATCGACGCTCTTGCCCTTGAGCTTGAGCTCGTATTTCTGAAGGCTGATCTCGATGTTGTCGAACTTGATGACCTCGTCGTCGCCGGTGTTGTCATGGGCGGTGTAGCGGCGGAGGACAGCCTTGACGCGGGCGGAAAGCTCCTTCGTGTCGAAGGGCTTGACGATGAAGTCGTCGGCTCCGAGCTCGAGTCCGAGCACCTTGTCGAAGACGTCGCCCTTGGCGGTGATCATGATGACAGGCTTCGAGGAGGACTCGCGGATCTCGCGGCAGACCTGCCAGCCGTCCTTCTTCGGGAGCATGATGTCGAGCAGGACCAGATCCGGCTCGTACATCTTGAAGAAGGATATGCCCTCGATGCCGTCGTTGGCGGTCTTTACCTCATATCCCTCGTTCTCGAAATACATGCGGAGCATCTCGCAGATGTTGGTATCGTCGTCGATGACAAGAATCTTGGTTCCCATTGCTTTCCCTTTCTTTATCGATTACAGCGGATCGTTAACGTAAAATTTTGAAGTTTGTCAGATTTTTGACTAAGTTCATTATATACCTTTTTTGACCTTCATTGGTGAACGAATGGTAAAATAAAAATTAAATAAATGTGAAATATGCCCGTTTGCCGATAAAAGGCAGATTCATTCACGGAAAGGTGGTATAATAATATGAAAACATAACATAAAAAACATACAGGAGCCGGATACAACATGAAACTCGGAATAGTAGGTCTGCCGAACGTCGGCAAAAGCACTCTTTTCAACGCAATAACATCAGCCGGAGCCGAAGCCGCGAACTATCCGTTCTGTACGATAGAGCCGAACGTCGGCGTCGTTACCGTCCCCGATCACCGCCTCGACGTGCTCGCCGAGATGTACTCGCCGGAAAAATACACTCCCGCCGTCATCGAGTTCGTCGATATCGCCGGTCTCGTCAAGGGCGCCTCAAAGGGTGAGGGCCTAGGCAACAAGTTCCTGTCGCATATAAGGGAGACGGACGCTATAATCGAGGTGGTGCGGTGCTTTGAGGATGAAAACATCATCCACGTCGAGGGCAGCGTCGATCCGATGCGCGACGTCGACATCATAAACACCGAGCTGATCTTCGCCGACATGGAGACCGTCGAGAAGCGTCTCGACAAGGCCCGCAAGCAGGCGAAGGGCGACAAATCGGCCGAAAAGGAGGTCGCCCTCCTCGAGAGGATCTACTCGGCTCTTGACGAGGGAAAATCCGCCCGCGCGATAGATCTCGACGAGGACGAGGCGGCTGTTGCCGCCGATTACGGGCTGCTTTCGATGAAGCCGATCATATACGTCGCGAACATCTCCGAGGATCTCATCGGCGCCGCCGATGACGACATCCCCGGCTACGCCGCGCTCAGAGCTCACGCCGCCAGCGAGAACTCGCAGGCGCTCACGATATCGGCGAACATCGAGGCCGAGATAGCCGAGCTCTCGGGAGACGAGAAGAAGGCCTTCCTCGAGGATCTCGGGATCGAGGAGAGCGGTCTCGACAGGCTGATAAAGGCGAGCTATACGCTGCTCGGGCTGATATCCTTCCTCACCGCCGGACCGAAGGAGGTCCGCGCCTGGACCATAAGGAACGGCACGAAGGCGCCTCAGGCGGCCGGAAAGATCCACAGCGACTTCGAGCGCGGCTTCATCCGGGCAGAGGTCATCGCCTACGACGATCTCATCGCCTGCGGCACGATGGCGGCGGCGAAGGAGAAGGGACTGATACGCTCCGAGGGCAAGGATTATGTCATGAAGGACGGCGACGTCGTCGTATTCAGGTTCAACGTCTGAAAAATCGAAATACCATGAGGGGATCCGTATGGGTCCTCTTTTTGCCGTATTAAAAAAATATGCTTGATTTTATATAGGGAAATCGGGTATAATTAATTGATTGCCGCTTTCTTTTTGTCTTCATGGGAGGTCGGAGATGACGGGATTTTTGAAAAGGCTGATTCTGATCGTTTTCGCTTTGGCGCTGATATGCGCGGCGGCCGGATGCTCGTCCGGAAAGGACTCGGAAACGGCGGAAGAGACTGAGGAGATCATCGATCTCACGGGAAAGAAATGCACGATCGTCCGCGGAGACGCGTCGAGCAAGGCGACGACGGCCGCCGCCGTCGCGCTGAGGAAAAAGCTCGAAGCCGCCGGGATGACGGTGAAGATGGAAACCGACTGGGTCAAGCGCGGCGAGGAGATGACCCGGTACAAAAACGAGATAGTCGTCGGCAGGACGAACCGCCCCGAGTCCGAGGAGATCTACGGCAGGATGGACGGCGCCGAGCCGCCGTATGACTACATCGTCAATGTCGGCGAGGACAACAACGTCATATGCGCACCGGACGATTATATCGAAGAAGCCGTTTCGCTTTTCGCGGATGAATACATGAAGTGGCTCGCCCACGGAAAGGACTATGAAGTGGAAGAAATGTCAAGAGAGCATGTGTTCCCGATGCCGGGCATGACGCTGTTCGGCTCTGATATCGGAGAGTGGACTGTCGTATATCCGGCCGAATACACAAGTGAGGATATCGAAGACTTAAACGCCGTCGCGGATATGATCTACACCGCCAGCGGCAGGCATATCGGTATTTCGGATACCCGCGGCAGCAGCGGGCCGGACAAGCAGATACTGATAGGCACAGCTTCGGAGCTTACGCCGAGAAGCTATGACCTGAGCTATATCGTGCGATATGACGGCTCGAATCTGCACATCGGCGGCGGCAACGCCTGGGCCGACTGGCGGGCTATATACAAGCATCTGCTGTACGAGGGCTTCGGCACCGACTATTCGCTGTCTCAGCCGAAAAATCTCGACGTAAAAGTCGCCGACGCCGAGGAGGGGGACGAGACGAAATACCGCGCCTTCTCGGTCTCGGCGTGGTGCACTGCCGGCGACCCATATGACACCGAGGAGCTGGTGAAGCAGACCGCCGAAGCCGGATTCACCAAGGTCAATATCACCTCCAGCGGCGATTACGGCCTGCGCCGCGATCTTATGAAGTGGTGCGCGATATACGACCTGCAGATCCTGTGGAGCGGGCTGGTGAGCCAGACCGATTACTTTGACGCGTCGTCCTATCAGCAGGCGCGCGACGCCTTCGACGCGCCGCATGTATGGGGATTCTATCTCCGCGACGAGCCGAACGCCGAATCCTTCCCGGCTCTCGCCTACTCGACGGCACAGTTCGCCGAGTGCAGCGATCAGGTCGCCTTCATAAACCTGTTCCCGATGTACGCGAACGAGCAGCAGCTCGGCACGCCGACCTATCAGGAGCATATCGACCGCTTCATGGACACCGTCAAGCCGAAGTGGACGTCGGTCGACATATATCCGCTCAACACCATAGCCCTTTACGACGGCTACTGCGAGAATCTCGATATAATGGCGACAGCCTGCCGGGACCGCGGGATACAGTACAGCGTTTATCTGCAGAGCGTCTCCTTCGCGTCGAGCAAGCGCACCCCGTCGAAGGACGATCTCGAGTGGCAGACATGGTGCATCAAGTCCTTCGGCGCCGACGAGGCGATATATTTCACCTACATGACGCCGTACAGCTCGGCCGAGGACTTCAAGGACGCCCTTATAGACCATCAGCTCCAGCCGACGAAGAGATATTATTACGCGCAGGAGATAAACGCCGAGTTTTCCGCCGTCGACGCCGCCTTCGCAAGATACCCGCAGAACCTCGGCGTTTTCAGCGTCAACGCCTCCGACAGGACGAAGTTCCTGCAGTTCGACAATCAGTACGACCCGAGCGGGATGATAAACGGCGTCGAAACCGCCAGCCCGATCCTTATCGGCTGCTTCTCCGACGGAGGGGACGGCAGGGCCTTTACCGTGGTGAACTGCGAGGATCTGAAGCAGGGGAATCTGGCCGACGTCAGGATAAAGACGGACGCCGCCGTCACGCTGTGGCAGAACGGGATATCGTCCTCGCTTCAGCCCGACGGGGAAGGGTACATAAGCCTCTCCCTCGCCGTCGGCGAAGGCGTTTTCTGCGAGATCATTAAGTAATAAAAAAATATATATAAAGAAAAGAGAAAACCCAATGCTGAAGACCTATATGAGGCTGCTCAAATCGGTGCGCCAGTACCTGAAGCAGTCGATCCTGACGCCGGTGTTCATGCTGATAGAGGTCTCGATGGAGGTCATCATCCCGATGCTGATGGCCTCGCTGATCGACAAGGGCATAAACGTCGGCGACATGGGGCACATCCTGCGGATCGGCGGGATCCTCGCCGGGACCTGCGTGATCTCGCTTTGCGGCGGCATACTCTCGGGTAAGAACGCCGCCGAGGCGGGAGCCGGCTTCGCCCTGAACCTGCGCCACGACATGTATGAGAACATCCAGAAGTATTCCTTCTCGAATATCGACAAGTTCTCGTCGGCGTCCATCGTCACCCGTCTCACCACCGACGTCACCCGCGTTGTCGACGCCTACATGATGGTGATCCGCACGGCGGTCCGTGCCCCGCTCATGCTCGTCTTCTCGATGATCATGGCGTTCATGATCCATCCGCGGCTGGCGCTGATATATCTTCTCATCGGGCCGCTGCTCGGCGTCGGGCTGCTTTACATCGCCAAGACCACGCATCCCATCTTCGTCAAGGTGTTCCAGACCTACGATAAGCTCAACCGCGTCGTTCAGGAGAATCTCCGCGGTATCAGGGTCGTAAAGTCCTTCGTCCGCGAGGATCACGAGCGGGAGAAGTTCGACGGCGTGTCCGAGGAGATCTACTCCGGTTTCACGAGAGCCGAGAAGCGCCTTGCCGTCAACGCCCCGATGATGCAGCTGTCGGTCAACGTATGTCTTCTCGTCATAGCGTGGTTCGGCGCTCATATCATCGTGAACAGCGGCGGCACCGACATGACGACCGGACAGCTCGTGTCGCTCGTCACCTACACGATGCAGATCCTCATGTCGCTGAACATGCTCAGCTTCATTTTCGTCATGCTGACCATCTCCCGCGCCTCCGCCGAGAGGATCGTCGAGATACTCGACGAGAAGAGTGACATCGTGTCCCCGGACAACGCGCTTACCGAGGTCCCGGACGGATCGGTGAGATTCGACGACGTGGTGTTCTATTATTCGTCAAAATCCGAGCGCCCGGTCCTCGATCATATCGATCTCGACATAAAGTCCGGTGAGACGATAGGCGTCATTGGCATGACCGGCTCGGCGAAGTCCAGCCTCGTCCAGCTGATCCCCCGCATATACGACGCCACATCCGGCAGCGTGTACGTCGGCGGGCATGACGTGAAGGAATACGATCTCACCACTCTGCGCGACAGCGTATCGATGGTCCTGCAGAAAAACCTGCTCTTCTCCGGCACGATAAAGGAAAACCTCCGCTGGGGCGACGAGAACGCGACCGACGAGGATATGGTCCGCGTCTGCCGACTCGCCTGCGCCGACGATTTCATCCGCGAGTTCCCGGATGGCTACGACACATATATCGAGCAGGGCGGCTCGAACGTATCGGGCGGTCAGAAGCAGCGTCTCTGCATAGCGAGGGCACTTCTGAAAAAGCCGAAGATCCTCATCATGGACGACTCCACATCCGCCGTCGACACGGCGACCGACGCGAAAATCAGAAAGGCGATGGCGGAAGAGATCCCCGACACGACGAAGTTCATCATCGCCCAGCGCATCAGCTCGGTCGAGAACGCCGACCGGATCATCGTCATGAACGAGGGCCGGGTCATGGCCTTCGGCACGCACGACGAGCTGCTGAAAAACAATGATACCTACCGCGAGGTCTATGAGTCTCAGATGAAGGGAGGCGAGGACGATGAATAAGGGAGGAACCGAACGCAAGGAGCTCACTCAGGCCCACGAGCCTCTTCTGAAGCGGCTCAAAGCCAACAGCGGCACCGCCTCCCGGCTCATCGGCTATCTCGGCGGATATAAGCTGAGAGTGGCCGTGGTCGTCATCTGCATCATCGTCAACGCTATAGCCGGAGCGATAGGCGCCCGCTTCATGGGAAGGGTCATCGACGAATACATCATGCCGATGCTGGAGAGCGGGAGCCGGGATTTCTCCGGTCTGGCCGTTCAGATACTCATAATGGCGCTGATTTATCTTGTCGGCATATTCTGCATCTTCCTGTACAACCGCGTGATGTGCACCATCACGCAGGCGATACTGCGCGACATCAGGAACCAGATGTTCGATCACATGCAGACGCTGCCGATAAGCTACTTCGACACCCACACATACGGCGACGTGATGAGCCGCTATACGAACGATGCCGACGCGCTGAGGATGATGATCTCTCAGGGCGTGCCGCAGATATTCAGTGCGGTGATCACCATCGTCACCACATTCGTCACCATGATCGTGACGAGCGTGCCGCTGACGCTGTTCACCCTGCTCACCCTGGTCGTCATGCTGTGGGTGACGAAGGTGATCTCATCCAATTCCCGCAAATATTTCGCCTCTCAGCAGAAGGCGATAGGCGCTCTCAACGGCTACGTCGAGGAGATGGTGAACGGCCAGAAGGTCGTCAAGATATTCTGCCACGAAAAGCAGGCGCAGGAGGGCTTCGACAAGGTGAACGAGGAGCTTAGGATGAATCAGGCGAAGGCGAACACCTTCGGAAACATCCTCGGCCCGGCAAACAACAACCTGAGCCATCTGCAGTACGCTCTTCTGGCCATCTTCGGCGGATTCCTGGCGATAAACAATCTTGCCGGGCTTACGCTCGGAAAGATCGCGTCGTTCCTTACGCTGTCGCGTCAGTTCGCCATGCCTATGGGACAGGTTTCCCAGCTGCTCAACTCTATCGTAGTGGCTCTCGCTGCCGCCGAGCGTATATTCGACCTCATCGACTCGAAGCCGGAGGAAGACGAAGGCTACGTTACTCTGGTCAACGCCAAAGCGGGCGAAGACGGTGAAGTGACCGAATGTGAGGAGCACACCGGCGTATGGGCTTGGAAGCATCCCCACGGCGACGGCACCGTCACATACACCCGTCTTCGCGGCGACGTCACGCTCGACAGCGTGGATTTCGGCTACGTCCCGGAGAAGACGGTGCTGCACGACATCACGATTCACGCCGAGCCGGGCAAAAAGATCGCCTTCGTCGGCGCGACCGGCGCCGGAAAGACGACGATCACGAATCTGATCAACCGCTTCTACGACATCGCCGACGGCAAGATCAGATACGACGGCATCAACATAAACAAGATAAAGAAGTCGGATCTGAGGCGCTCTCTCGGCGTCGTCCTGCAGGACGTGAACCTGTTCACCGGCACCGTCATGGAGAACATCCGCTACGGAAAGCTCGACGCGACCGACGAGGAATGCATCGAGGCGGCGAAACGCGCGAACGCCGACAGCTTCATCCGCATGCTCCCGGACGGCTACAACACCGTCCTCGAGGGCGACGGCTCCGGCCTGTCGCAGGGGCAGCGCCAGCTGATCTCGATAGCGCGCGCCGCCGTCGCCGATCCGCCGGTGATGATCCTTGACGAGGCGACCTCGTCGATAGATACCCAGACCGAGGCGGTGGTGTCGAAGGGTATGGACGCCCTCATGCAGGGCAGGACCGTCTTCGTCATCGCGCACCGCCTGTCGACCGTGCGCAACTCGGATATGATCATGGTGCTCGAGCACGGCCATATCATCGAGCGCGGCAGCCACAAGGAACTGATCGCCATGAAGGGCAAATACTGGCAGCTCTACACCGGCGCGTTCGAGCTTGAATAGAATACCGTTGTTTTAACCGGGGGAAGCAAACCCGCTTTCTGAAGAAAGCAGGTTTTCTTCCCCCGGACCCCTATCTTTCCGGCAAAGACTTTTGATACGGACTACATTTTTTGCAGGTGTTTACCGAAGGTGAAGAAAATGAGCGACAACATTTACACCGGGCATCATATCTCCGGGCGTGGAGACGGAAAATGGCTTGAGCTGATCGACCGCAGCTTCGATATGCTCCGGTCGTCTCCCGATCTTCCAAATCTCAAGATGCTGTACAAATCGGCGACCGACATGTTCAGCGAGGGCTTTATCTGGGGGACCGGATGGTGGATCCAGAACAGCTACGGCTTCACGCTCGGCGCGGTGCCGCTGCTCGGGCCGCTCTGGTCGAGGATCCTCCAGAATTCGTATGACGGCTTCTGGAAGCGGATCGGCGACGGGAAGCGCATCGGCTATGACAGCGGCGTGCCGTCGAAGGACAGGGACGTCCGCAATCTCTGCGCTCCCGACGGCAGTCTCGGCGACTGCGTCAGCGAGGACGCGATCATCTACCGTCAGGGTGACGGCGACTGGTCGAGCTACGACTGGTTCTATGAGGCGACGGCCGCCGGAGTCGTCATGGAGGCGGAGATCCTTTTGTTCTCCCGCGATCTGTCGGAGATAAGGAAGTATCTCCCGCTCATGAAGCGGTCGCTCGATTTCATCGAGAAGACCCGCGCCGAAAACGGGCTGTTCCTCGTCGGCCCCGGCTGCGATCTGCTCGCGCCGAGCTACGGCGGGAGCTATGACGAAAAGACCGATACCGTCGGCAAGGGATATCTCACCGGCGTCGCCGTGACCTATACCTCGGCTCTTAAAAGGTACGTCGAGCTGCTCAAAATGGCGGGAGACACCGAGTCGGCGTCCGAGTATCAGGCGCGGTACGAGCGCAATATCGAGGCGCTGCCGCAGCTTCTGACCGACAAGGGGTATTTCTGCAAGTCGATGGACCCCGACGGGACGATGCACGGCGTATACGGAGCCGAAAGATACGGATATCTCTGCTCCGTCCCGAACGTGGACGCGGTCGCGGCGGGCATACTCAGCCGGGAGACCGAGGAGAGCGTATATCAGGCGATAGCCGCCGCTGACGGCATACGCCCGGCAGGCGTTATCTGCAACAACTATCCCCATCTCGACGACACCCTGATGAGCTACCGCAATCACACGGCGGGCGAGCACAGCCTAGGCTGGAGATCGGGCGACTGGGTAGACGGCGGCTGCTGGGGAACCGTCGAGGGCAGGGCGCTTCTCGCCTATTTGAAGCTCGGAAAATACGACGACGCGTACCGATCGGCCGCGTGGTACATGAAATGGGCGGAGGAGTACCGCATGGACGCTCCGCTGTCGCAGTGGGGGAACAATACGAACAATCCCTGGCAGAAGGAGAGCGACGATCACTCAGAATGTCAGCGCCCCGTCGCCGTCATGATCGACAACTTCGCTTCGGTGACCTGCCTCATCCGCGGACTGTTCGAGTACAGAGCCGACGCAGACGGGCTGTATATCATACCGCATATCCCCGACGGGATAGACGAATACATCCAGAACGAGCCGGTATGGTTCGGTGGCTGCGCGATATACGCCGGGTACAGGCGGGGCAGCGGCATGACGCGCGCCTCGCTCACCGGAAGACCGGTCCAAATGCGTGACGGCGCGGTGTTCATCCCGGCGAAGGAGCTTGAGCGCGGCGGCAGGACATATCTCAGGATCGACAGCTCAGACGAGCCGCTCCCGATGATGTTCACCCCGGTATGCGAGCGCCCGTCCGGCAATATCCGCCGCCTGCCCGATGAGATGAAGGAGATCTACCGCGGCTGCAGGAAGCGGCTTCAGTCCGAGAAGGACCCGCTCGCCGCCATGCAGCTGACTGAGATCATGCTCTCCTGCGAGGCGGCAAACGAGCGGCGCAGACTGCCGTTTGAGAGGCATGAGCTCCGCCCGATGACCGACGAAAAGAAGGAGATCATAATCGGCGCTTACGACGGCGCCGTGAAGGAGCTTTATAAGGGACTGAAATACAGAGGCTGATATAGGTACAGACAAAAAAACACAGCCGCGGGGTGATGCCCGCGGCTGTTCGCGTTATGCGGTTTGATTTATATGAGTCTTTCCAAATCAGGCTTCCGGATAAGCGCCGATGACCTTGCTGACGTTGTACATCTCGTCGAATTCCTTCTTCTTGACTTCGCAGAAGGCGCGCATCTCGGCCTGCTGCTCGGCGGTGAAGGCGTCGAGATCGCCGGGCTTGAGCTTGTTCTTGTACATGCGGTCGAGGATCAGGGCGTAGTTGATGTCGACGGAGACGATATCGCCCTTCTGCTCGCAGACGACGAGCTTCGACTTGCCCTCGAGCAGCAGACGTACGGCCTCATAGCCCATGCGGGAGGCGAGAAGTCTGTCGCGGAGAGTCGGATCGCCGCCGCGGAGGATATGAGCCGGACGGCAGAACTTGGTCTCGACGCCGGTAGCGGCCTCGAGGCGCTTTGCGAAGTCCTCGCAGTAGTTCTTTATACCGGCGTCTTCCTTGGCGAACTTGACGCCCTCGGCGATGACGACGACGAAGCTTCTCTTGCCCTGCTTCTTGGCGTTGATGATGTTCTCGAAGATCTCCTCCTCGGAGTAGGGGCACTCGCAGACCATGATTCCCGAGGCTCCGACGGCGATGCCGGTCTCGAGAGCGACGTATCCGGCGTTGCGGCCCATGACCTCGACGACGTTGCAGCGGGCGTGGGACTCGCAGGTGTCGCGGAGTTTGTCGATGAGGGAAACGCAGGTGTTCATCGCGGTGTCGAAGCCGATGGACTCGTCGGTGGCGGTGATGTCGTTGTCGATGGTGCCGGGCAGGCCGATGCAGGGGATGCCGCGGTTGGTCAGGTCTGTGGCTCCGCGGAAGGTGCCGTCGCCGCCGATGGCGATGATGCCGTCTATGTTATGGCGCTTGCAGGTGGCGATGGCCTTCTGCATGCCTTCCTCGGTCTTGAAGTCGACGGCGCGGGCGGATTTGAGTATCGTGGCGCCGTGATTGATGATGTTGGTGACGGCGTAGGCGTCGAGCTTTATGAGCGAGCCGGGGAAGTGGGTGACGGGGTCGGCCGGGAGGTCGTCCATAAGTCCCTGATAGCCCTCGTATATGCCGTAGACCTGAACGCCCTGAGCGAGAGCGGCGCGGGTGACGGCGCGGACTGTCGCGTTCATGCCGGGGGCGTCGCCGCCGGAGGTGAGAACGCCTATATTTCTGAATTCAGCCATGATGATCTGCTCCTTTGAAAAGTGAGAATTTTAAAACAGGATAATTATAATACGATTCCGCCTGAAATTCAAGCGGAATTTGTGTATATAAAAACAATACGCCTTTATTTTTGCTTATACCGGCTGAAACGCCGGGGACACATCCCGGCGAGCTCCATAAGGCGCTTAGGCAGTGCGTCGGGATCTGCCGACATCAGTGTCGAGCGGTCGATTATGCCGATATGAAGATCGGCGGCTCTCTGCGAGAAGAAGCGGTCGCGCGCGGCGTCGCCCATCGTCATCAGGACGGCTTTCCCTCCGACTCCGGCGAAGCGCGAGGTGAGGGTCTTTATCTCGTTCAGCGCCTGCGCCGACGGGACGCTCAGCTTGCAGGAGATGAACAGCTTGACCGGCCATCTCACGGCGACGCAGTCGAGCTCGTTGTGCGTGACCGTCTTCGATCCGGCCTCTCTTTCCGGCCATTTCACCACCACGCTCGAGGCGCAGTCGTCGAAGATGCCGCTCCTGAGGCAGCCGACCCAGCAGTAAAGCTCGAGCCATACTCCGGCGTCGCACATGAGAGCGGCGAGCTTCTCGTTCTTGAAGGTGAACGACACCGTCTCGCCGTCGCGGCTGAGCCGGCTTATGAGCTTGCGTGAGCGGAGCTCGCGCAGGATCGAGATGTTCGTCTTTACCTTCCCGGCGCTCCTTCCGGCCTCGCGCGGGGCGGAGATCTTAGTGATGTCGCCGTTCTGCCTCGCTATCGAGACGGCGTACTGCATCCACGCCGTGAATTTCTGCCAGACGCGGTTGTGCCCTCTGAACACCTGCCAGACCCTTTCGATGTCGGGCAGCCATTCTTCTATCTCGCCGGGGGATATCCTGCCGTAGCCGTCGACCGTCCCTCCGGCGATGCGGAAGGTGTCACGCAGGCTCATGCGGAAGCGTTCGGTCATGCCGTCGAGGAAATAGGCCCCGCGGATGTTGACGAAGCGCTGCTCGTCGTAGTCGTAGGCTATGACCGGGATGTGGTTCTCGGCGCATACCATCCCGGCGGCGAAGGCGGCCGCCTCGCCGCCTCCGGTTATGTCGATCACGCCGCCGCCCCTGCCCTGCAGGACCGATTCCAGCTTTTCGGCGACCTTCGCCGGGTCGCCGAGATCGACCGACGCGAAGCTGACGCCGGTGTCCTCCGACTGGGAGCGGATAAAGCCTCGGATGCCGTCGCGGACGACCTGAGGCACCTCGCGCGGGCAGAGAAAGACCACCTTTTCCGGTCTCAGTACCGCCGCGGCTATGACGTTGTCGTCCTGACGGCGGTCGAAAAGCTCTATGAGAGTGGATATCCGTTCTTCCATCAGAGTGCGTTCTGTTCGATGAAGCTCACGACCGGGGACGGATCGGTGAGCGAGTGGGGATGATGGTCGCATCCCGGCTTCGAGATGAGCTCGCAGACGCCGCCCGCGGCCCGGTATTTTTTGTCCATGATATAGGCGTTTTCGGCGGGGGGCACCACGGTGTCGGCGTCTCCGGCGACGATGATGAGCGGGATGCCGGCGGAGGCCACGGCGCTTACCTTGTCGAGCGGGTTGCCGTTGAAGGATTTGGCGCTGTCCTCGTCAAGATTGTACCATTTGAGGCATTCCTTCCATTCCTTCACGGCGGGGGTGCCGTTGCCTATCCCGCCCGGCCACGAGCGGATGTCGAGCACCGGGGCGTCGAGATAGAGCGCCGATACGCACGACGGGTATTTCGCGGCGTAGTTGAAGGAGTAGAGACCGCCGCGC
>CAMJPL010000040.1 GCA_946407735.1 uncultured Clostridia bacterium | reverse complement strand
TCGGCGGCAACAACTTCTTCGGCCTGCGCGATCTCGGCGAGGCGCTCGGCTTCGACGTCGATTATGACGCCGAGACCCGCACCATGATAGTGACGAGCAGATAAAACGATCCGACTCACGGCAGCCTCACGGGGCTGCCGTTTTTATATGCGGATCACAGCGGCCTGCGCTTCGCCGCGGGGACGATCATCGCCCAGATCATCCCGCATTTATTATATCATATGACGGCAGTCTTTTCAAGCTTTTCCTTTCGGTATCGGCGGATGTGATTTTTAATCAATGCAAAACATGAGATACACAAAATACACGCATCATCGTAAAAAGTGACAAATAATGAAAACCATGCTTTGCGCGTCTGCGCAATATCGGTATATTGATTCAGCGTTTTAGCACTATAAAACGCAAAACAGGTTATCAAAATATACATCAATATTAACACAAAAAGACCAAATGCACAACAATATACCGTTGAAGGAAAGAGGCGTGAATGGTATAATATTAGAGCATTTTTATGACCACATATGACAACCGATGACAGCTTTGAAAGTATTTGATTCCCAGCCTGAAACACAAAATACGAATATAGTTGCAAGCAAGATAGTCAAAAGCTCGAGGACAAGACTCTGGATGCAGATCGTATCGGGTCTCTCGGCAATGGCTATCTTTTGTGTTACCTACGCGATGATCCTTCCGGCCCTGACGCTCGAGGCCGCCGTCGCCTGCAATATGTCGGAGCATCGGCACGTAGACGAATGTTATTCGCAGCTAAGGACGCTGATATGCGGCATGGAGGAATCAGCCCCTCAGGAAGGGCATATCCACTCCGACGCATGCTATGAGACTATAAGCGAGCTCACCTGCGCCGTTCCCGAGAGCGAGGGGCATACCCACGGCGAGGGCTGCTTTGACGAAAACGGCAGCCTTGTCTGCGCTCTCCCCGAATCGGAGGAACATACGCATTCCGACGCATGCCGGGCGGAGAAGCGCGAGCTCGTCTGCGGCCTTGAGGAAAGTCTTCCGACCGAGGGCCACGTCCATACCGGCGCCTGCCGGAAGACGGAGGACGTCCTGATTTGCGGAATGACGGAGCATACGCATGACGCATCGTGCTATATCCACGGCGATCCTCTCGCCGACGTCGAGACCTCGGCGGAATGGGAAAACGATATCGCCGCCGTAAACGCCGGCGATATGCCTGACGCCGTCGCCGTCTCCCGCACGCAGCTCGGCAGGGGAAAGTCGATCCATACGGCGAGATCGGCGTGATGTTCGTCCGGTTCGTCTTCAGATACGCCGGGACCGAGCTCCCGGCTGCCGACACCGCCGCCGAGCTCGCGTCGCTCGTCACGATAAAGGACCGCCCGGAGATCGGGGATATCGTCTTCCTCTCCGACGAGACCGGCTCTGTCGTCAGCGCCGGGATCTTCGCCGGATTAACCGATGAAAATGAAAACGAATACACGGTTATCGAGACCCTGACAGGCGTTGTCAGGGAGACTGTCTATGCCTCGGGCGATCCGGCCGTGGCCGGATTCGGCACGCCGGAAACTGAGACCGCCACGGAGATCCTTGGCGGGACCGCGGCTTTGGATGAGCCCGCAATACCCGACGCGCCGGTGACACCGGAGACGTCAGCGCCGGAGAGCGGCATAGCTGTCGAAACCGAAGCCGAAGCCGTGACGGCGGAAGATGCCGTGACCTCCGCCGGGATCTCCGCTGCGGAGGAAACCCACCCCGAAACCTCTGCCGAGCCCGCGGACGAGAAGACTGCGGAGACTGAAACGGAAATCGGGACTGCGGAGTCTGAAACGGCGGCTGATGAGACCGCGCCGGAAGAAACTGCCGCAGAAACCGCCGCCGAGGGAACGACCGAAGCGGAGACAGTCATAACTGAGACGACTTCCGCTGAGACAGCCACACCTGAGACGATCGCGCCTGAATCTACCGAAGCCGAGACGATCGTATCCGAAAAGGCCGAACCCGAAACCACCGTTCCCGAGACGGTCGTCCCGGAAGAGCCGGAATACGCCGCCGCGCTCCCGGCGCAGAAATACGAGTATCGGATCGGCGGCGTGACGGTCAAGGCCGCCGCCGATGAGGGCGCCTTCCCGGAGGGGACGACGATGTCCGCCGAGGAAGTCACCGAGCGCAGCGTTATCGACGCCGCCTCCGACATGGTCGACGGCAGGATCGTCGGCGTCAGGGCGTATGACATCAGGTTCCTTGACGCCGAAGGCGCCGAGATCGAGCCGCTCATCCCGATCAGGGTCAAGATCCTTTCGGACGATCCGGTCGAGAGCGACACGCAGACGGTCGTCCACATAGCCGACGACGGCAGCGCCGAGATAGTCGAGCAGCTGGATGAATTCGCCGTGCCGATGGCTGTCGAGGAGATAGTCTTCGACGCGGGGGAGTTTTCGGTGTACGCTGTGGTGTATTCATTGAAAATCTTGAAATCCAATGGATCAAAGGTAACATTGAAATGGACATATAATTATAGCGGATATTCAAAAAATGTCTCAATCAATGTTAACTATATTGATTTGGATGGGAATCCTGTCGAAGTAAACAATAATTACGATTATAATGTTGAATCTGATGAACGGGTAAGTTTTTCCGGATGCAGAAATATTCCGACGGTTGAGGGGTATTCATACGATCATGCCGTCGTAAAAGATCTTGAGGTTGATGGATTTATATGCGGATCTGATGATACAATCGCATATTTCTATAAAGATGATAAAGAAGTTTTACAGCATGATTTCTGGTATAATGAATCAATAGATATCAATGTTTATCTGAAAAAGAATGAATCAGGGGATAATCCGTCCGAAGGCGGCGATACCTCCAGCGATGAAACGCCCGGAGGAGGCACCACAGGCGGAAATAGCTCGGGAGGGAATGGTAATAATGGAGGAAGCTCATCAAATGATGGCGCGTCTGCTGACAAAAGTGTAACTTCCAACGGTGACGGCACATATACTCTTACACTCAGTGTGAAAGTACCGGAATCAGGGACCGCAAGCTCAAGCAAAGCCAACATTGTGGTTATCTATGACAGCTCAAACAGTATGAATGAAGCCGGCTCCGACAACGCTCAATATGTGCAGGATCCCAACGGGTCATATTTATATGATAAAAATGATGATCCTATGGGTGGGGATTTATATGAAGGATATTATCCTATCGGAAAGGCAAAATATAAGTCAACAGGTAAAACAATTGAATTCATCAATGTGCCTGACTCAAGCAAACCCAAAGGAACTCGTACTAAGATAGTGCAATTAGGATTTCGTACTGACGACAGATACAAACTTGTTCCGACGCGTGATGATAAGGCAAAGGAATGCCTTGAATATCTGAGTGAAAAACTGTTTGCCATGAATAACGGCGGTACAGGTGACACTGTTGAGGTTGCGTTTGTGGAATTCGGATCAACGGTATTCCAAACACAACAGCCTACAACCGTTAAAACTGTTTTTGATGGATGGGTTGCCTCTTGTGATAATTACGCTCATAAAGAAGCCAATGCGGCCCATGTTCAGGGAGGTACAAACTGGGAAGCTGCATTGAATGCCGCAAATGGGATCAGCTTTAAAGATAATGATCCCGTATATATCGTTTTTATAAGCGATGGTAACCCGACTTTGAGGAATACAGTGATCGCGGAGGATGACGGCCCCCGTGCGGGCGATCATTCACATGCGGAAGATGTACTTGAACGGATTTACGCTGATGAAATAATCGACGGTGTTTACGGTACCGGTAATTCGGATGTCAAAGGCTATAATTTCAAAGCAGCTGATGATGTTGCAAAGACTATTCTTTCCGATGGAAAGACATTATATAATATCGGCATTTTCGGTGATGCCAATACGATGAGCAGATTATCCGGAAACAAATATTTTGATGGTACGGATGAAGCTGGTATTCGCTCTGCTTTTGACAATATTGTGGGAAACATTTCGTCAAGTATCAGTTATTCGAATGTTTCAATAACCGACGGCATCACCAGTCTGACCACGTCGACCTTTATAAAGGGTGAACCGACTGCGTTTTCATATTTTGCTTCAAAAAATGGAGAACCTGTTGCCATGTCAAGCGGGCAGATGCAGGCTAAATATGTCACATCATCCGGTAATAATAATGAATGCGGAAAGATCATATGGGATCTTGGTGAATATAAGGTAGTCGGCGGAGCCACATATTCACTCAGCACCGTCATCTGGCCGAGTCAGGAAGCGTACGATCTGGTAGCTGATCTGAATAATGCAAAGAAAACTTATGATGCACTCGAACAGTGGCAGAAGGATCAGGTTATAGACAACGGTAACGGAACTTATTCACTCAGAACCAACACATCTGTCAAAGCGACATGCACCAAAAAGACTGAGACTGAAGGCTCGGTTCCTGTAATTGAATCAGATCAGCCGATCACTGTAATTGAAACTCTTACACCGATGCCGCTCGAAGATTCAAAAATTACGGTGCAGAAGGAGTGGGAGGCAGATCTCGATCACAAACAGTTTGTAGACATGATGAATGAAAATCCGAACTACAAGGCTGAGTTGACTCTTGTACGGGAAGATAGCGAAGGGAATAAGGAAAATTATATATAGAAAAAATAGTAATAGGCGCTCCTGATGGGGATCCCGTCCCGACGGTATGGCCGGATTTTATTGAAGGCACATCCGAAATACATTGGAGGTATATTTCCGCCGGATTAATGGTGAGTGAGGATAACGCGAGAAAATCCGGGATCCTTGATACAATAAAGTCAAATCCGCAGAAATACCCGACGAAAGTTTTCAATGAAATAACATACTATATCCTCGAACCCGGACATGATTGCTACTTTACCGAAGCTCCGGGAAGTGACTATCACTTTGAGCTTGAGGATAAAAAGTGGCATCCGATGGTCGTGGATGGAGAAATAAAAAATGTCACTTTCGGAGCTGATAATACTGTAACCGCTATTGATGCACTCAATACGCTTACCGCCAAAAACCTGTTGAAAGGCGGAATTCGGATTTATAAAGAGGTATATGACAGTGAAGGCAATCAGATCGAAAATGATGATACACCGTTCTCAGTCACTGTAACGATGAAGAATCCGGACGGAACACCTTATTCGATAGATCCCGCAAAAGGCGGTTACCGTGTAGTTTACGGCCCCAACAATCCGAATAAGGAGGAGCCGGAACAGGATCCGGAGGAAGCAAGCGTTACATATAAATACGGACGTTCCGACCGTGTCGGAATAACCGGAGGAACATTCACAGCGACTATCTATACCGACGACTATATCCAGGTCGCAAATGTCGACAGAGGCGTGATATATGAAGTGACTGAGAGTGACATGCCTGACGGATACAGTCTGGATAAGATCGTGTACAGCGAAGATACACATGAGATGACATCCAATACTTCTCATCAGGTAACGGTGAAAAACAAGAAGTCAGACACATTCTCATTCACGAAGATATGGCGCGACGCGTCGTGCAGCACAAACGTCGACTGGCCGTCGGAAGCAGAGATCACAATAACTATACGCGGAGAAAAGGAGGGGGAACCAGAGGAATATAAGTATATAATCCGTCACGGCGACCTTGCTGACGATAACAAGATAGCCGCTGTAAGGAATGAAGGCGAAGACACCGAAGAAAAGCCTGAGTTGACAGTTAAAACCGCCGAGAAATCAGGATATGTATTCACTCTGAACGGACTTCCGTCCGGCTATACATGGTATGTGTCCGAAACAACGGCTGCGAACTGTCAGTCGCCGAAATACGCTGACGTAAATGGTCCCGCTAACGGCGCTGGCAGGATCGGCGACGGAGGGATAATATACAACGATCAGATCGGCGCCGTGCTCCCCTCCACCGGCGGCTCCGGCAGGACCGCGTACTACGTCATCGGCCTCTCCCTTATCGCGCTTGCCGCCGTATTCACGCCGGTGATCCGGAAGCGGAGATCCGAGTGACACGGGACTTCACAAAAAACGCCGCGGAAAACGACGTGATATAAACAGACCGGCCCCGGGACAGCGTATGCCTCCCGAGGCCGGTTTTTATGATTTTTATACCCGCCGGATGTTATCACGGCTGCGACAGGATCATTCTGATGATCCGCAGCCGGAACCTCGCCGGCAGCGCGTCGAGCATGAGAAGCAGCGGATTTCTGTTGATCGAGTAGACCGGTTTCGGATTCTTTGCCGACAATATTTTTACGATCAGCGCGGCTATCCTTTCGGCGGGGATGCTCCGCCCCTCGACCTTTTCGGCTATCCGCCTGAATTTTCCGGCGCCGAGGGTGTAATGCGCCGTCCCGCCGCAGAAATCGGACAGCTTTTTCATCGACTCGGGGAGCATGTCGGTGCCGACGGCTCCGGGACGCACCGTGACGACCTTGATGCCGAGCAGCTGCAGCTCCATCCTCAGCGCCGCCGCGTACTTATCGAGCGCCGCCTTCGTGACGGCGTATATCCCGGTGAAGGGCAGCGGGTCGAGCGGTGCCAGCTCGCTTGATACGATGACGATCCTCCCGCCGCTGCCGAGGAGCGGGGCGAACGCCTTGTTCACGCGGAAGACGCCGAACAGATTGACGTCGAAATCGCGGACGAAATCTTCCTCGTCCATCTCGATGAGCGAATCAAGATCGTATATCCCGGCGAGATTTATTATCCCGCCGAGCCCGCCGCTCATACCCGACACCGTCCGGTACGCCTTTTCGATGTCCTCCGTCTTCCTAACGTCGGCTTTGAGCCACGTCATCCTGTCTGAGACGATGTCCCCCTCCGAGATGTCGAGCCCGAACACCCGGTGCCCGGCGCCGAGAAGGGCGCGGCAGACCGCGGCTCCCATGCCGCCCGCCGCTCCGGTGACAAGATAATCTGCCATTTTTTCAGTTTAATCCGGTGTTGCGGATGCCCGGGAGCGCCTCTTTGAACCTGCGGGCGGTCGTCTCGATATCCCCGACGGACAGAAGATAGCTGTACGACAGCGGCTTGTATGACCGGAGCCGTATCGTTTTCAGGGGAGCGACGTAGTTTGTCGCGCCATTGTGCGGATCGGCCGATCCGTTGTACTGGAATCTCCCGGCGTAATACGTCTCCACGCCCGGAACGGCGAGGCCGACTCCGTAGCCGCTTTTGTCGTGCCATACGCAGAAGGCGCTGTCGGGATCGGTGAGTCGGAAGTTCTGGTCGCTCGCGTCGGGCCAGAATATCATGTCGTCTCTCGAGCTGCGCTTCCCGGCGTCCTCCCATGTGAAGATGTCGAGCGCCGAGACGACGTAGAAGGCCGGGAGCTCCTGAGATCTCGCGCCGTGCGTCAGGCCGGAATAGTCGACGAAGCGGTTGTCGACGCGGATCAGGCCCCCTTCGAGGAAGCGGTAGCGGTTTTCCATGTACGACGGCGTGATGCTGCCGATGTGTCCCCAGTCGTACGGCTGGGCTTTTATATAGATCTCATCCTCAGAGCGGCTGAACTCGATGATGCGCGACCTGAATCCGCCCTTGTCCCCGCCCTGCACCGGATTGTACGGCCAGGGATTGCCCATGAATTCGCCGAGCTCATACGGCGGCTCGGCGCAGCCGTAGTACGACTGCTGGACAAGTCGTCCGGTATCGCATCTGTTGAGGAGGTTCGTGTACCCGGCGGGAGCCTTCTCGTCATAAAGCGAGGCAATCGCGCCGCCCATCTCGAGGGTTATCCCGAGCCTGACGCCGTCCTTTTCGAGGAAGGCCTCCTTCGGCACTTCGGCAGTGTCGGTCTTGAATTCCTTTATCGACGCGCCGCCGGTGACGCTGATGATTTTCAGATCGTCGGCCGTTTTTCCTTCGACCGCGTCCTTTATAAGCAAAGCGAAGGTCCCGTCCTCCGACGGCTCGAGATAAAACTTATCCGATACTTTTGCGCCGTCCGTCGTGTATTCTATTTCGGCTTCGGCCGGATTTTCCGATGAGTATGAGAAGGTGATCCTGTTGAACATCATGGCTGTCCTTTCATGAAAGCGGCTGTCAGAATCCGCGGTTCTTTCTGTCTGACGTATATTATATCATAAGCCCGGAGATTTGGCAAGATGAAAATGAAAATCGCACGCCTGACCGCCGATTGCTCCTTGACAGCAGTTGTCCGATCTGATATAATATACATAAAGTCATAACAAACGGAGGGATCATGATGGCGGAGCAGTTCCTTACGCTCATGGCGGTTCTCGACGACGAGTCGCAGGAGCGCATGTCGGGGTGGTACAAGACGCTTCAAAGCGCCGGATTTTCCGGGACGCAGACGCCGGGACTTCCGTATCACATCAGTCTGGCGTCATATCCCACCGATAATGAGCGCATGGCGCTCGAGCTCGCCGAAAAGGCGGCGGAGAAGTTTATGCCCGTACCGGTGCATATCAGCCATATCGGGATCTTTCCCGGCGGAAGGTGCTGTTCGGCGCGCCGGAGAGGGATCCCGCGCTTGAGGCGCTTCACGATTTCTGTGAAACCGACCCGTCCCCGGAGCGGCCATGGACGCCTCACGCGACGATACTGATCGACGAGCCCGGGAATGTATGCGCGGCTCTGCCGCATCTGGTGAATTGCTTTCAGCCGTTTGTCGGCAGGATAACGCGCCTGCATCTGTGCGCCTTCTGGCCGACGCGCGAGATAGCGGACATAAGTTTGAGATCGGATATGTGAGATCGGACGATGCAGTCTGAAATGAGATATAAAGCCGTGAAAAACATAGTAAGAATGATAACATCGGTGATCGCGGCCGCCGTGACGCTCGCCGCTGCCGCCTGCTCCGCGGCCTCCGCCGCTGACGAAAGCAGTCCCGACCCGCCGACAGAAAGCGTTCCCACCATAGCGGAGCGCTTTGACGGGTACACGATAGTCCGCTCCGACACGGCGTCCGGCCCGGTCGTGCAGGCGGTGATACGCCTGAGAAAGGCTTTCGAGGCTGCCGGATGCGACCTGCCGCTGACGACCGACTTCACGAAGGATCCTACCTCCCTGCCGCCGTCGGCGAAGGAGATACTTATCGGGGATACCAACCGCCCTGCGTCGGAAAAAGCGGCGGAGGGGCTGTCGGGGTACGACGGGATCATCGCCGAGGACGGCGAATTCGTCGTGATAAACGGCGCCTGCGACACCGGCGTAATACTGGCGGCCGACAGCTTCATCGAAAGATATCTGAAAAACAGTACGTCTGAAACCACGATAGAGATAGAGACCATGACAGAGAAAAGAGAGATACTCGACAATTCTTCGCTTATCCCGCCGATCCTTCCCGACGATCAGGTGACGCTTGTTCCGGCGGAGCCGGGCGGCGAGCCGCTGTGGCCCGACTGGATAAACGGCATCATCATGACCGAGGTGCATCTTGAGAACGCCGCCGAGGACGGTACCTTCAAAACGATGGGCCCGGTGCTCGACCATATACAGAAGATGGGCGTCAACTGTATCTGGCTCTCGCCGATATATCAGAAATCGCCGGGAGGAAACAACGGCTACGGCAATTACGGCCCACATACGGTGGATCCGGTCATCACCGGGACAAACGATAGGGAAGCCGGATGGCAGGTTGTAAAGGAGTTCGTCGACGACGCCCACAGCCGCGGGATAAGGGTGCTGCTCGACGTGATAACATGGGGCACCGTCTTCGACTCGCCGCTGATCGAGGAGCATCCCGGCTGGTATAAGGGCGAGGCGTGGGGAGGAGCCGCGTTCGACTGGACAAACGAAGAGCTTCGGGAATGGTTCATCGAAACCTGCGTCGATAATATAATGAAGACCGGCGCCGACGGCTTCAGATGCGACTGTGAGCCGGTATATACCGGCTACGGCGTTTTCTCCCGCATAAGGCAGGAGTGCCTTGACAGAGGACGCAAGATACTCATCTTCGCCGAGGATGGAGCCGAACGGCGCACCGATTACGCCTTTGAGCTTGACGGCGTCATGCCGTACCGAAGCTGGTCGCGGGGGGAGCAGTACGTCTCGCCGAAGCAGTTCCTGCTTGACGAGCTCGACATAGTCGACGCGGTGAAATCGGGCGAGGCTCACGGCGCGAAGCATCTGCAGGACGCCGGGAAGGGCGGCAGGTACACCTATTACGTCTTCTGCGTCTCAAATCACGACTACCAGTATTCGAGCATAAACGGCTGCCGGGACGTCATCGGGTATCAGGCGATATTCGCGCCGTATATTCCGCTGTGGTATCTCGGCGGCGAGATCGGCATGGAGGAGACGGCGAATGTCATCTATTTCACTCCGATAGACTGGGATCTCCTGAGAGATCCCAAAAACGCGCTGCTGCTTGAGGATATCAAGCGCTTCATCAGGATAAGAAGGACGTATAAAGAGATATTCGAGTACTGGCCGGCCGATCATAGGGAGTCGAACATATGTAATGCAGACGTCAGCGGCACATGGCTTTCCTACTGCCGGTACGCGCCGGACGGCAGCGAAGCGGTGATCATAGCCGCGAACCGAAGCTCACAGACGCTCAGAACGACGATAGCCGTGCCCTTCCGCGCCGCCGGTCTCGACGAGAACGCCGGGTGGAACGTGACCGATCTCATGACAGGTGAAACAAAGCCGCTGAACGGAAAGACCTTCGGCGGCGAGATCGCGCCGGACGGTGTGGGAGTGTATCTGGTGAGCGGGAGGTAACTCACACAGAGAACAATTCTTTTATCAGAAAACGGAAATACGATTATATTGCCGTCAGACCGAACGCGTGTCTGACGGTCTTCTTATGCTCGGCGCGATTCATCCGAAAATGAAAGAGAAAGATAAAAAAATAATTGTCTTAAGTTCCAATTAAGTTCCCCGTGATATAATATCATCACGGTGAGGAAAGCGGAGACGATCCGAACATCTCCGCCCGTCCCGCCGCCGGCAGCATAGAGGCCTCATGCTGCAGACAGACGTATCGTTTTATGTGAGAAAAGAGGAGAGAAGAGTTATGAAAAACAAGATTATTGCATTATTCGCGGTCATTCTTGCCGTCAGCATGACGGCGGCGGCATTTGCCGTCACTTCAAACGCCGTGGAGGACGAGGCGGCCGCGTCGGCGGCTGCTGAAGACACCGTAGAGGAAGAAACCGCTTCCTCAACGGGGAAGCGCTCCCCGAAAGGCGAGAGATCGGCATCCGGTAAGAAAAGCGGTGACGCGACGGCGGAGTCCGCGCCCGACATGTCATCCAAAAAGGAGAAGATTTCCGTGCCCGAGGGAGTTATAGGCAAGGACGCCGCGAAGGAAGCGGCTCTCCTTGACGCCGGTGCCGAAGCCGAGGGGAAGGTCCGCGCGAGATACTCCGAAAAGGACGGGGTCTCATATTACAGCGTGAGATTCACCGCCGGAAGTCTTGAGTATAAGTACCATATCGACGCCTTCACCGGGGCGGTGCTTGAGAAGTCCGCCGAGGAGATCACCGTTGATGAGTCATCCGAGACAAAGTCCGGCAAAAAGGATCAGTCCTCCAAAAAAACAAAGACAGCCGAGCCCGAGGGCGTTATAGGCAAGGACGCCGCGAAGGAAGCGGCTCTCCTTGACGCCGGAATCGAAGCCGAGGGGAAGGTCCGCGCTAGATACTCCGAAAAGGACGGGGTCTCATATTACAGCGTGAGATTCACCGCCAATGGCCGGAAATATAAGTACCATATCGACGCCTTCACCGGAGCGGTGCTCGAGAAGACCGCAGAAGAGATAGCCGAATAAGATATCTCATCTGACATCGGGGGAAGACTGCCGCTGATATGATGTAAAACACGCCGCCGGGATCTCCCGGCGGCTTTGTTCTTCCGCTCATGCGGGCGAGGGAGAGTTTTGTTTACATCCCATCACTTGATTTGCGGGAGCCCGATGTGTATAATATTTCCAGTCGGTCCGTCGCCTTCGTTTAAAGCCGCCGTGACCGCCGATCATCCGCGCCGTGAAAAAGGAGAAATGCCATGTACATACTCGCGTCTGATTATGACGGAACGCTCAACCGAGGAGGGATATCCGCGCGGGATCTTGAGGCTGTCGAAAGATTCCGCGAAGCCGGAAATGTCTTCGTTATAGTTTCCGGGCGCGACGGGCATATGTATGAGTACGAGTGCAAAGGACGGATAAAGCTCGATTACGTTCTCGGCATGAACGGCGGGATAGTAACGATAGCCGACGGAGACCGCGCCGGAGAGATCGTCGTCTGCGACATGGTGAAAAACAACGGCTGCATCAGATGGATAGCCGAGCATATCGCAAAGAATTACGGGGAGTTTCTCGGCTGCGCGATTATGCTCGACAGGGTCACCTTCCACGGAGGATATCCCGACGGGCTTATAGACGGCGACGGGAAGGTGAAATACGCGCCTCTCGCCGAAGCCGACAGGATCGGGGAGTTTTCGATGCTGAACTCGCGTTGCGAAACCGAGGAGCTGACGGCGAAATGCGTCGCCGAGATAAATGAAAAGTGGGGCACAGTCGTGAACGCGACTCAGAACGGGGTCTGTATAGATATCCCTCCCGCCGGCATGGACAAAGGCGCTGGCGTCGCACGTCTCGCGTCGATGCTCGGCGTGCCGGATGACAATATCTGGTGCGTCGGCGACAACTACAACGATATCTCTATGATAAAGCGCTTCCACGGCTGCTGTGTCGAAAACGGCGTTCCGGCTCTCAAGGCCGCGGCCGAGGGTATATACCCGTCCGTAGCCGACGTCATCGATCATATCATGAGCCTTTGACCGACATGAAAAAATCCCGGCGCGGCCGGATATAAAAAGCCCCGCTTTTCCCGGATATCACACGCGATACACGCGGTGCCGGAAAAGCGGAGCGCTTTTTTTGTTGTTTTTTGAACCGGGAAGGACGGCGGTCTTGGCCGGAATCTGATATATGCTGTATTTAATTAAGAGTAACAATATTTTTCTTTGTAGTAAAGCTTTTGAAGATAGGATAGGGGTTCGGGGAAAGGGAAGGAACTTTTCTCGAAAAGTTCCTTCCCTTTCCCTGATTATTGTTAGAAAAAATCGAAATCCGCCTTACTCGCCGTCCACGGCGAAATGCACCGATCCCGGGACGGCCGACTCACGGAAGACCTCGATCAGCCGCTCGCCGTATTCACCGAGGTTCGAGCGCAGGATATCGGCGTTCACGAGTATTATATGCGTGTGCGGTCCGAGCTCGCCGAGGCTGTCATACAAAGCGTCGAGATTGTGGCCGTAATATTCGGGGAGCCGAAGCTCACGGCTCAGATAATCATGGAGCCTGTCGCGCCCTGTCATCTCGGCGCCGTCAAGAATCACTATCCTCATGTGTCATTCCTCTCCGTACAGCAGCGTAAAGCTCTCATAATGATCGTCGGTATAGTATATCAGCCCGTCGTCGGAATAGATTATCCGTTTCGCGCCTCTGGAGCTCCTTCCGAGGGTGCCTATGTCGCATTCATGGTATGTGCGCCCCTTCTTTTTCGGCAGCAGGCCTTCGTAATTGCCGAAATAATCGCCGCCTATGCAGCATCCCGGGGCGTACCGCTCGAGCGAGCCGCCCTCCCAGCCGAGCTCTCTGGCTTCCTTCTTCGTTATGTAGTTTTTCGGCAGCTTTCCGTACAGATACAGATAAAGCGCGACGTCGTCCTTCTGATCGTAGCTGCCGTCTATGTCGAGCGCCGGTTCGGGCTCGGTCTCGGGCTCCGTTTCAGGCTCGGTCTCAGGCTCTGTCTCGGGCGGGAGCGTCGCCGCGGCTGTCGTTTCGGCAGGCTTCGGCGCCTCGGTCGTCTGCGGCGCTTCCGCTGCCGGAGGCTCAGTTTCGGGCGGACTCTCCGTTTCCGGCTGTGCGGCTTCCGCTTCACCGGCGGTGACGGCTTCGGTCTCAGGCGCGGATTTTTCGCTGTCGGTTATCTCTATGAGCTGCTGCGCTTCCTGGATCATGGCGTCGCCGTAAAGCCCGAGCTCGTCGCATCCGGCAAATGACAACAGCGTCAGCACTGCCGTCAGCAGCGCCGCGGCAGACAGCATAAACAGACGTTTTCTTCCGAATCTCATTTTTATCCCCGTATATCAGATGATAGATATTCCGGATTATATTATATCATTGTTTTGTGAAATTTTCAAGGCGCTTGTAATCGGCGGCGGAAAGTGGTATAATATATCTGCCGATATTTTGATTCTCAGGAGGGATTTTTATATGTTGCAGCTTGAGATGCCCGGGATAAGAAGAGAGGATTTCAGGGACGCGTTCGCCGTGCTCGGCGAGCTTATCGTCCGCGACACCCCGACGTTCGGATTTGAGCATCCGTTCATGGGCCCCGGCGGTCTGTACGGCAACTGCTGGTGGGAGCGCGATTCGTCGCTTACCCTCGTCGGCTACAAATGGCTCGACCAGCGCTTCTGCGAGGATTCTCTTTTGAACTTCGCTTATGTCCAGAAGGAGAACGGCCGCATACCGCTTTACGGGCATGACCGCGTGAGGGATTTCGACGAGCAGCTTTCGGCGATCCCGGTCATATATGAAGCGGCTTTAGGGATATGCCGCCGCACGACCGATAAGGATTATATAAAGAAAATATACGATATGCTCAGCCGCTATACCGGTTGGTGGCTGTCTCCGATAAAGCGCGACGCCGAAACGGGGCTTGTCTGCGGCATCTTCGAGGAGACCGACCCCTGCGACAATCTCATCCAGCACGCGGCCGCGCAGGTCGATCTGAACGTCCAGATCTGCGTCGGCGCCGACTGCCTCCGTCAGATGGCGCTCTATCTCGGACTCGACTCTGACGCCGCGAAGTGGGAGAAGGTCTTCGCGGAGCAGAAGTCCATAATCAACGAATATCTGTACGAGCCTGCCGACGGCGCTTATTACACATGGCTCATCGGCGAGAAGAGGCGCATGATCGAGCGTCCGTACAATACCATGTTCGACGTTTTCAAGCGCGGCATCCTGCCGAAGGACAGGGAGATGCGCCTCGTGAATCTCATGCACGACGACACCCTGTTCGGATGGAACAGAGAATACGCCATGACGACGATGGCGAGGACCGCGCATGAGTATCAGGAGACGACGGGACCGTACAAGGGCCATACCAGCTGGATGGGGAACATCTGGACGTTCAGGAACGAGATCATCGCGACCGGACTCGAGGAATACGGCAGGATGGAAGACGCCGCGTATCTCGCGATGAAGACGGTGAAGGAGTTTTCCGGAAAATACGCCGAGTTCATCAGCCCGACGGACGGCTCGGGCCACGGCGTCGAGCGCTACGGATGGACGGCCTCGCAGTATATCGAGCTCATCGTCGAGAGGCTGATAGGCCTCGACTACGACGCGTGGAACGATAAGCTGACCGTGACGCCCAATCTCCCTGACGAGCTGAAAAACAGCCGCATAACGCTTAAAAACGCCTCTCTCGGCGACGGGAGATACGTGAACGTCGTGATAGACAAAGGCGAAGTCAGAACAGAGATAACGGATAAAATCACGGAAGACTGATAAAATTTCCGAAACCCCTTGACAAACGGGCGAGTTTGTGGTATAATATCTACTGTCGAAAGCAATGCGGAATTGTGTAACGGCAGCACGGCAGACTCTGACTCTGTTTGTTGGGGTTCAAATCCCTATTCCGCAGCCAGGACGGTCGCTTCAAGCGGCCGTTTTTTTTTGTTTGCTGATTATGGCAGCCAATAAAAACCCCGGCTGTTTTTCAGCCGGGGCTTTACTATGATTCTTTGGATCTGTGACAATATCAGAAGTGACCGCTGCTGCCGCCATGGCTGGATCCGCTCGAACTGACGTGGAAACCGCCTCCGCCGCCTCCGCTGCTGCGGCTCTCCTCGATATGGCGGGTCTTGGTGACGTTGCGGAAGAGGAAGACGTCGTTCTGGCTGTACAGCTGAACGCCGTTGTCGGTCGCGTATTTTTCAGCTCCGTAAGCCTTTTTCACGCTCTTTAGCTGGTTCTTCATGCCCTTGCGGACGCCGAAGGCGGGAATGAATCCGCCGCCGACGGCGGCCAGAAGCGCGCCGGGAAGGACGTCGGTGATCGTTGTCTTCAGGACATAAGGCTCGCCGGTCTCATGATACTTTGTGACGTATTTCTCGCAGAGATCGGCATAGTTGTAAAATCCGTTGTACCAGTCGTTGTTGGTCAGGTAATTCTGCTCAATATTTTCTCTCAGCGCGTCAAGACCTTCCTGACTGAAATACGTCATCGCGTCGCCTGTCGTCGTGAGATGATCTTCGCGCTCGTTCATCGCGAGCAGCAGCATGATGCCGCTGCGGTTCGCTCCCTGTCCGTAGCCGTTGTAGTCGTAATAGTCGTCCGTGAAATCGGTGATGTTCCGGCCGCTGAGCGACCTGACCGTGACCACCGCCACGTCAAGCTGCTGACGCTCGCTTACCTCCTCGAGCTTCGCAAGAAGCTGGCTGTATTCGTCGGAGGACAGGATCCCCGCCTCGTCGACGAGCAGAGGCTTGAGCCTTGAATCCGGGATCGCGTTTCCGTTATAGATGCCGTAGGACGAGAGATTCGCGGTGACGCCGAGCGCGGCGTACATCCTGCTGTTTATGTACTGGAAATAATCCTTTACGCTGTCGTAGTAGGAATAGTTGTTTTCCGCGGTCATCTCGGCCCAGATCTCGTCGATCTCGCTGTCTGAGAGATATCCGGCCCTGTCGCCCATCGCGGTATAATACCATGAGCTGTCCGTGATGGCAAAGATCATGCCGTTATCGCCCTGCATCGACGAGTCGAGCAGCGTGTCGGCGTAATCGATGATATCGGGATCGGCATCGGTCCCGGCGAAGAAGCATTCGATCCCCGTCTCATCGTATATCGTTTGGGCGATATTGTTGAGCTCGGTCAATTCCTCTTCGGTGAAGTATCCGTCGTCCGCTATGATGTAGCGGCCCGCGGCGAAGGCGTGCGTCGGCAGCAGGGAAGCGGCTATGATAAATATCCAGACAAACAGAGCGAGTCTGGCAAACAGTCTTTTCTTCATCATTCATCCCTCCCTCAGATCGCCAGGAACAGAGCGATAGCGGCGAATATGGCGGCGCCGAAGCCGGCGGCCATTGCGAGCAGATAGAGCAGCGATTTCTTCTTGTCGACCGGGAGGTCGTCGCCGACGAACTTTCCGGTCTGCGCGTTCATCGCGAAGGTATAGCGCTTGCCCTCATACGTCGTGCCGAGCATCCAGACAGGGTAGAAGGCGTAGCTCGTGACGCCGTTCTCGAAATTGACGACGGACGATTCGGTGGTGACCGTCGCGTAACCCGATACGGTGCGCTTCATCTTCTGCTCGGCGCTGCGCTTTATGCGCTCGTTGGCGCGCTGTATGCAGGTGTCGGCGTCGACGTCGTATTTGTCGGCGAAGAATCCCGAGAGATACGCCGTGCTGAACGGGACGGCGTCCCTGAAGTCATACGGCTCGATGGATTCCATCATGTCGTCGGCCATCTTCGTCGAGCCGTCGACCGGGACCTTCTCGAAGCTGATCTTTCCGGCCCTGTCGATCGCGAAATGCTCGGTCTCGACGTAGTCGTAGCCGCCGGACGTCCAGGCTCTCGAGCGGGTGGCCTTGAATCTCATTTTGGCGTCGACGGTGGTGTCGAACAGCCAGAACGGGACGTAAACGCCCTTTATCTCGTCGATATGGTTGCTGTCCTTGAAGGCTTTCGGCAGCAGCTTCTTGCCCTCGTAGAACTTGAGGAGCTGCTGCTTGGCGAATTCCTTGTCCTTCTTGAACGGTATCACGAAGTGAGGCTTCAGCGATCCGGTGAAGTTGCTCATCATGATCGTGTGGTTTCCGCAGAACGGGCAGGAGGTGGCGGCCGTGTTGGCGTCGCCGATGATCTCGCCGCCGCATGAGTTGCAGATGTACGATCTCATGCCGCTGACTTCGTCTTCCGTCCACTGATTCTGCTCCGCCTCATACCATTCCATGCTGTCGGTGTCGGTCTGGGCGTTGGCGAGAGCGGCGTCGTTGTTCTGGAGAGCGCCGACATCGAATTCGGTATCGCAGTATGGGCAGACAAGCTTCTGTGCCGTTGAGTCAAACGCTACGGCTCCGCCGCAGTTCGGGCATTTGTACTCAAAAACGTTGGTATCAGGTCTGTTCAAAATATCATCTCCCGTGTGAAGAGGTATTTGATTGTTGCGTTGAATAGCCGTCGGAAATGTCGCATGAGATCTTATCCCATCGCCTCGGTGAGGTAGAGGGTGTAGTTCGCGCCGCTCGCGGGATAGGAGTACTCTCTTGTGTAGCCTTCGTTCATCCAGCAGTTGTACTCGTAGAATTCATACGGCAGGTACTCCCAGGACTTCGGGACCCTTACCTTGTAGATATCCACCGAGCGCACGCCGTCGTCGAAGGTCTCGATGTTCACGGTCACGGTCTTGACTCCCGCCGTCCACGCGGCGAGGATCGCGCTGTCGTCTATGACGGCTCCGTATTCGACCTTCGCGCTGCCGGTGTAGTCGACGTACTCTATCGTAGATTCGTCCTCGGGATAGATCACGTTCCCGTCGTCGTCATACTCGTACTGCGCCTCGCTGTATTTCCATGTGTGCGAGAGGACGGCGAGGCTGCGGTTGATGGTGTAAATATCGTATTCCAGACCGAAGGTCCCGGCGGAGACGAAGGCGACGGTCATGGTTTTTTCGTCCGACGCCAGAAGGATCGGGTCTCCGTAGAAATACTGCGTGTAGAAATCGGGATCGAACGAATTATCGGACATAAGCCCGGAGTTCGCCGTCGTGTGGCCGTCCTCGATATAGTAGTCGAAGCCGTTGTAGTAGCCGTAGACAATCTTATCGTCTTCACCCTCGTAGCGCTCGATCGTCATGTACGCCGGAGTGCCGCCCTGCGAGTAATACGATGTCACGGACTCATAGGCGCCGTCGCCGGTTTCCGTCACCTTCACGGTGCCGTAGGCCTTGAGCAGGACGGAGGCGTTGTTCGCCTCGTAGAGATCGTCGGCTGTGTACTGGAAGTCGGGCTTCGGCAGATCTGCGTTCCTCACGGTGTAGGGGGCGCGGTATTTCTTCACGACGTAGCTCGCTTTTACGTTCCACGGCTTTACGTAGATCGTCATGTCTTTATTTTTCACGTACCCGGCGATCTTTTCCTCGATATGCGCCTTTACCGTGAACTTCATCGTGAGATCGAGCTCGATGCCGGCTTTATAGCTGACGTCCATGTCATCGTTGTCGTACAGCATCTTGTGAGTCGGGAACTCATAGCTCATGCCGATGTTCCTGCCGCGGTTGGTCGCTATGATATCGCCCCTCTCGATCCATTCCTGCGGGGCAGGGAAGAAGGTGCCGTCAGGCCACATGGCCTCCTGCACGCCCTTTACCTCGTAGAGGGTGATATAGTCGTAGCCCTTGAAGACGGTGTACCAGGCGATGGCGTTCCATATGCCTTCCTCGGTATGCAGATAGTCGAAGCTGTCGGCGTCCTTCAGGCTGAGGGCGGCGGCCGCCGCGTAAGGCGATACCTCACGCAGGAACAGCTTCTCAGGAGGCGTGAGCTCTCTTTCTTCACTCTCGGCCGACACAGGGGAAAAGCAGGCGAGAGTCACGGCGGCCGCGATCACGGCGAGGATCAGTCGGAAAATCGTTTTTTTCATAAGTTTATTGAGCCCTTTCATCCTTTGGCATAGCTGACGTATATCGTATAATCGACCCCGTCTCCGGGATATGCGAACGGCTTCGAGCAGTTCTCGTCGGCGTACATGTTTTCCTCATCCTCGTAGATGGTGAGCTCCCAGTCCGCCGGCATCGTGTATTCGCGGGTGTAGCCGTAATCGCCGAGCACGACCAGCCTTACGGTCTTGAGATCGCCGTCGAAGGCGCTCAGCGCGCTCATGAGCGGGTGATCTATATCCGAGATCTTTACCTTCTCGAACGTGGTGGTCGAGCCGTAGATCTCGTCCCCGCTGTCGTAGTGATAGGTGGTGTATGTCGCCCAGCTCTGAGCGATATGAGTCTCCTTGTCGAATATGACCGTCTGGGTGGTGACGATGCTTCCGTCCTCGGCGGCGCTTTCGGCCATGATCCCCTGCAGCTGACTGTCTTCATAGCAGACGTACGCGTCAAGCTGCTGCTCCATCCAGCTTTCAAGGTTGATGATGAAGAAATCGTTGAAATTCATGTCCCAGAGTTCGTTGTCGACGCCGGCCGGGAAGCAGCTTATATTGCCCTTCTCATCCTGCGAGAACTCAAGCCCGTTGTAGATGCAGTTGTATTCGGACGAGCCTTCGTTGCTCTGGTATTTTTTCAGCACGGCGACATGCCCGTTTTTGACGATGTCGTATTCGAGATCGGTGACGTCCCCGGGATATGACTGCAGCTTCTTCATCGCCTCGCCTTCGCCGAGTATGTTCTCATACCGGCTCGCTTCGCCTATCTCGCGGAGGAAATCGTACGAAACGGGATCGCCCTGCGGCCGCGGCGACGAGTTGTCGTCGGAGAAGACGAATGAGTCTATGACGTAGGCGTCGCCGCTTTGCGCGAAGATGTAGGCGACGGTAAAGTCTTTTATATCACCCCCGTCGTTCTCGCGTATGATGCCGGTGCATTCGGTGCTGTCGTCCGTCGCGACATAGAAGAAGTCCATCATCCCGTCGTCGCCGAAATAGTATGGCATCACTTCGTTGAACTCGGGGAAGGAATATTTCCCGTCCTCATGGATTATCTCCTGACCCGCGTCGAATTCCGGCGTCATCTCAATGAACGCGTCGCTGCCGGTCATCGTCTTCATGGCAGCGGCGAGCTGCTCGTCGGTTATGCTGTCGATGCCGTTGTAATAGCTCATGTACGCCCCGTACCACGCGAGAGCCTCCCACAGAATGTCGGGATCGGTTATCGCCGGCATCACGTCCTTGTCGTAGTATGTGAAGGTGACGGCGAATATATAAGGCGGCGTGAATTCCGATATCTTCGGAAGCCCGTTGTCCGCCGGAGCCGGAGCCGCCGTCTCGACGACAGCCGGCGCTGCCTCGGTAGTTTCCGGCTCGGTCTCCTGAAGGACCGCCGTCGTCTCGGCTTCGGTCACGGCAGGCGGAGTTTCGGGAGCCGTCGTCACGGCGGCGGAGCCTTCGGCGAGCGCGTCGAGACGATCCTCGATGTCCGTCACGGCGGCGCACGATATCAGCGACAGCGCGGTGAGGGCCGAGACGGCGCCGCATATGATTTTTTTCATGATCAGTAAAACCCGCTCCTTTCTCATCCTGCCGCGAAGCTTACATAGATAGTGTAATCGACGTCGTCGCCGGGATACTCGTAAGGCTTCGTCAGTCCCTCGTCCATATAGGAGTACCCGTCGTAAGGGTAAAGCTCCCAGCCGCAGGGGACGCTGTATGTCATCGTGCCGTTTGAGAGCTGATCGCCTACGTCAACGACGGTAACCTTTCGCTTCTTTCCGCCGAACTGCTTTATGATTTCGGCGCAGTCATCCGGGATCGCGATATCGGCCGAATACTCATAATTTTCGGTATACTCGGCCGACAAGACCTCCTCGCCGTCTTCAAAGAAGCGGCTCGTCGATACGATTTTATATATCCTGAACGTCCCCTTGTCCATCACGATGTTCTTCTGGTTCACATAGTCTTCACTCTCGGTGCCGGAGGAGATCGTGATCGTACTGTCGTCCTCCGCCGTGATGAACCATTTTTCGGTGAACAGCAGGGTGCGGGTCAGCTGCTTTTCGAGCATTTCGTCGCTGACCTTGCTTTCGCCGCTGAAATATGTGGCGGGAGAACAGACGATGCGGCCTTTCGTGCCGTCTCTGTAAAAATCGAAACCGCCGACGTAGCCGCTCGAGAATTTTCCTTCGTTGACGGCTACCTGAACGAGACCTCCGTTTTCATAATAGTAATAGACTTCATAGACCGAATCTGTTTCGCCGGCATAGCTGGAGGTTTCTGTCTCCCTCATCTTAATGCCGTCTTTGAGCAGGAACGAGAAATCGTTCTGCTCCATCATAATCTCAAGGTCTTCTGCGCTTACCTCCTGACCGTCCTCGTAGATCATCGGCGTCCCGATATCCGGGCCGCCTCCGTCGGGCACTCTCGTATCTGCGACGTAGTAGCCCTTGTCGTCATGCCCGAAGGTGACGAACACCAGCCACGAATACTCGCCGTCATCGGCTTCCTCGGTGATGTTGCCGGAGGCCTCGAGACCGTCGAATTCGGAGACATAGTTGAAAACCCCGTACCCGCCGAAATACTCGTTCATCGCCTCGATGAAATACCCGAATGTCCATTTCCCGCCCTTATGCTCGGCGAGCTCGTCGCTGATGAAGAAATCGGGGCATTCGATATACTTGTCCGAGCCGGTGAGGCAGCGCTGGATCTGCTTTATCTCGTCGTCGGTGTACGAGCCGACGGCGTTAACGATATACTGATATCCAGCGTACCAGCCTATCGTCTCCCAGAGCGTCTCGGGATTCGTCATCGGCGGCAGGTCATAGATGCCGTAATAAGTGAAGCTCACGGCGAAAACATACGGGTCCAGCATCTCGCGGATGGTGTTTTCCGATACGGCGGGAGGCGTCTGATCAGTCTCGACGTATTCCGCGGTGACAGCCGCCGTCGTCTCCGGCGCAGCCGTCGTCTCGGGCTTCGTCTCCGGTTCCGGCGTGAAAAAGCTGCCGGCTATCGTTACCGGGGCTTCGGTGCCGGGCGCCGCGGTATCGGTGAGAAGCCCGTCGAGCCTGCCTTCGATGTCGGATATCGACTGGCATCCGCAGGCGGCGAGCGTGAGAGAGGCTAATGCGGCGGCGAAAACCGGTTTTATGGCCTTTTTCATTGTGCGCGACCTCATAAAATCACTGTTGGCTTCAAAATATTATAACATCATTATGTGTTTTGCATATGAACAAATGATTCCGATTTCAAAAAAGCCGGATCATCCTTTGGCGGCGTTTATTATCACGGTATAGTCGATCCCGTCGCCGGGGTATTTATACTGTACCGAGCAGGTCTCGTCCGTCCACGCGCTTTCGGGATCCCATACGGCGTACTCCCAGTCGGCGGGGACTGTGAAGGTGTGCTTTTCGAGCCCGAATTCGCCGTCCGTGAAGCCGTACTCGCCGTATGTGACCGTCTTCGTCCCGCCCGTCGCGCCCGACAGAAGCTCGAGCAGATCCGACGGTATATCGCCCTCGCTTATCTTTTCATACGTCGTCTCGGACGCGAGGCCGCCTCCGTCGGAGTATATTTCGGCTGTCGAGACGCGCTTCATCGAGAGATCGGACGGATCGAATACGGCCGTCAGCTCGTGCCCGAAGCCGCCGTTCTCCATGATCGAGTGGACGACGATGTCCCCGTCGTCATCGAGCGATATCTCGTAATCGGTGTAATACTCAAGAACGCCGCCGATATGGTTCTCGTAGCTGTATCTCATGATCGCGCCGCTCTCTCCTGAGTAGTAATATGAGAACAGCGTGCGTCCCGTCTCCTCGCTCTTCCAGAACTCGAGGCCGTCATAAAAGCCGAATCTGTACGGCTGATCGCCGAGGATGGCGAATTTCCCGTCCTTCATGAGATAGTAGCTGTATCTGGTTTCGGGATCGGAGCCGGTCGTCGTCGCCTTTATGATCCTTCCGTCGGACAGAAGCTCGGGCAGACGGTTGGCGGCCATAAGCTCCTGCGTCGTTATGCCGCTTATGTCCTTTCCCGAAGCAGAGCCGCCGGACGAACCGGCAAGCGAGTCGAGCCGCCTGTTTATCTCGTTTACTGCGGCGCACCCGGAGAGAAGAGAGCATACCGCCGCGGCGGCAAGAAAAGAAGATATCACCCGCATCTTGTACATAGCGTCACCTCATATACAGCGTCAGTTCCTCAAATATATATGATACCAGACAAATCGCCCGGCCGCAATACCCATGAGGGTAGTTTTTCATGTTATTTCGGCTGAGATCTCCGACACGCGCCTTCTGAAGCTCTCAAGCTCCCTCGCGCTCAGATCGCCGTCGCGGTACTCGGCGAGATATATGTAAGCGTAGCTGAGGCTGAAAAGCGCCTCGTACAGCTTCATGCGGAGCCTTGACGCGCCGTCGTCAGGGAGCGGCTTTCCGTACCCCTCCCAGAAGGCAGGCGACCGCCGCATCCATCCGACGGCGGAAAACTCCATCAGCGGATCGCCGAAAAAGCCTCTGTCGGCGTCGATCACGGCAAGGAATTTCGGCGGATGCCCGCCGACGAGGATGTTTCCCTCCCACAGATCGCAGTGGACGAGGGAAGGGACGGAGACTTCGTTCATGATCGGCTTCGCCGCCCCGATAAGCCGGAGCGCTTCTCCGAGCTCCTTTTCGTCCGATACCCCGGCACTGAGGCATGCCGACGCCGTCTCGTCGAATTCATTGGTCAGCGCCGAGTGAAGGTCGGCGCAGCCTTTTCCCCGCATGACGTCATATATCCGACCGAAGGAAGGGGCGGATATCCGGTGCAGGGCGGCCGCCGCTTTCCCGGCGTCGCGGGAGACCTCCTCTTTTCCGGCTTCGGTAAGGCCTGCCTCGTGCATGGCCTTCGACGGGATCCTGCGGACTATCATGATGTCCCGGTCGATCAGCGTCTTCGACGTGTCGCAGAACACCACCTCCGACGCCGGTACGCCGTGTTCGGCGCAGAGGCGGTAAGCCTCGGCTTCGGCTTCCATCAGGTGATGCTCGTAAGGGAGCAGGAGATGGCGGTTCACAGGACCCAGCCGCAGGACGAGATCGCCGGAGACGGAGGTCTCTATCCCGTACGTCGTGTTGAACAGCCCGCCGCTGAGCAGGCCGGAGGATATAAGCTCCTCATGGAGGCAGTCCTTTATGAGTGATTCGAGCTCAGGCTGCGAAAGCTCTCTGTAAAGCAGCGATTCCATTTATAAGGCTTTATCCGGCTTTTTCGGGTGGCGCGTCAGAATCTCGGGTTTATCCAGCCGTTCGATATCATCATGATGGCAAGCTCGGCGACGGTCGATGTCCCCGTCTTGCGGAGCATGTTGCGGATGTGGAATTTGACGGTGTTCTCCGAGATGAACAGCTCTCGGGCGATATCGGCTCTCGGCATGTAGCGGCAGACGCAGCGCAGGACCTCCATCTCACGGTCGGTCAGCGGAGCCTCGCCGTCCGGCAGCGGTATCGACAGCGGCTCGGGGAAGTATTTCCCGCCGCCGAGCACCTTCTCCGTCACCTCGAGGAAGAAATCCATGCTCTTCGTCTTGTAGACGAAGGCGTCGGCTCCTATGCTTTTCGCGCGCGGGACATATGATATCTCGTCGAAGCCGGACATCATTATTATCTTCGGCCTCGCCGTCTCGGGGAGGGTCTTTATAATCTCGTCGGCGGCGTCGAGCCCGCTGCTCCCGTTTTCGGTGCAGACGTCGAAGACGGCGAGATCGGGACGCGCCGAGCGGCAGAGCGCCGGAGCGAGCGAGGCGTCGGAAAGCTCTCCGACGACGTCGTAGCCGGCTTCGCGGAAGGCCGAGACGAACGAGTCGCGGAGTATCAGGTGATCATCGACTATTATTATCTTATACATACTGAGCCTCCTCGTTTTTTCTGTCGGGCGCTGCCGGGACGGAGATGTCGAGCGTGAAGGACGGGGCGGATGTTATGGATATCCTGCCTCCGAGATCGGACACCCTTTTTCTTATGCCGGAGATACCGCCGCCCTCCCGCCATTCGGACGATTCGGGACGGCCGTTGTCACGGATACTCAGCCTGTATTCGCCTTTTTCCACGTCTGTCCCGAGATCGGCGCGGATCTCGCTCGCGAAGCCGTGGCGGACGCTGTTCGTCACCGCCTCGCGTATCACCTCGGCGAAGGCCGACGCCGCGGCGCGGTTCTTCGGCAGACTGCCGCTGACGATCAGCCTGATCCCGAGCCCCCGCATCATCTCCCTCAGAGCCGAGAGCTCATCCTCCGGCTGCGCGGTGATGACATATCCACGGATGTCCCTGTCGATCGACAGCATCGAGTCGGCGAGAAGGCGTGTCGCCTCCTCCCCCGGGGCCATGTTTTCGCCTCTCAGCGTCATGAGGATCATCGAGAGACGCTGCCCGAGAAGATCATGCAGCCTGATCCTGGCCTTCACAAGTGCCTGCTCGCGGCATTCGGCGCCGAGGTTGGATATCCTCTCGCGAAGCTCGGCGTTCGCCGAGTCGAGATCGCTCTGCGCCTGCCTGAGGCGCAGGATCTCGCTGTAAGCGAGCGTCACGTCGTCGGCCGTCAGAAGGAGCCTCTCGCGCCGGCCGATCCTCAGCTCCGTCACGCGGAATATCACCGTCGAGCCGTCGGACAGCCGGACGGTCGCTCCGCTCTCGGGATCCTCAGATCTGTCGAGCATCAGCCGGTAAAGGGTGAGACCGCTGCGCACCCTGCCGCCGCAAAGCTCGCTTTCGAGCTCGTTCATCCTCTGGTTCTCGATGACTATCTGCCCGCTCCGGCGGCAGAGCATGACCCCGGTGTCGAGGCCGTCCACCGCCTGCTTTATCGAGAGAAGGGTGAGATCGGTGCGTATCTTCCTTATCCCGAGCGCGGCTGAGATCCCCGTCGAAACCGTCGTGATGAGATGCGCGAATATGACGGCCATAAGCCAGATATCGCCCATGGCCTCCGCCTGAGGCAGAAGGACGGGCGCGGCGAGAGCCGCCGGGATGTAATGCGGCCTTTTCGATACCGCCGTCACCGCGGCGGACGCACAGACGAGCAGGATGACGGCGGCGTATCTTCGTATCGGGTACTGATGGGCGATGAGCGAGCCGTCGAGATACACGCTGTAATATGACATTTCAAGAATATAGATGAACACCGTCCGCCATATTATGAGCGCCAGCCTGAACGCCGACTGACAGAGCGACGCCGACGCATTCCGGCCGATAGGGCGCGACAGATACGCGACGACTGCTTCGAGCGCCTGCAGGGTCAGGGCGAGGGTCATCACCGTGACGATTATAAGGCGTCCCTGACGCGGGAGAAGGCACAGCTGTGTCATGGCGCGTCCTCCCTGTAAACCGGCGATCTCGCCGTCAGCCCGCAGATATCCTCCGTTTCGGCGACTGATACGGTTATCCCGAGCGCACCGGCGCGGGAGATCCGGTTTTCCGCGGCCTTCATGCTCGCTCCCGACGTGATGTTGAGCGTGACGTATTCGCCGCAGACAAGGGAAATGAGCGCTCCCGAGCCCTGCGGCATCGAGATCAGCGCGTCGGAGGCGAGCTCGTAGAGCATCGAGGCGTTCTCGCATCTGAGAGGCGCGTCGCCGGAGCAGGAGGCCGCGGCTCTGATCTTCTTCCACCCGCAGATGTCGCACAGCTCTGAAAGATAGACGGTGAGCTCGGACACGGAGATCGTCCTGCCGGGCTCTCTCGAGAGGAAGAAGAAGTTCGATATCCGCTTTACTGAGCAGATTATCAGCGCAAGCTCCGGCGCCGTGTTTTCGCCGTTTTTGAGTTTTACGGCGAGGGAATTGATCATCCCGAGCCTGTCCGACAGAAGACCGTCGAGCTCGTCCGATATCTTTTTCGCGCTGTCGGCCGAAAGGCGTCTTCTCGAGCTTTCCTCGAGGCTGACGAGGATCGAGTTCGCGGCGGCAAGGCGCTCGCTTTTTTCGGCGGTGGCGTGTCTCAGGGCGTTGATGACGCCGATATCCGATCCCCATATAACGGTGCCGCCGTTGATCCTGTCACTCCGCCAGAGGCTGTCGCCCGAGACAGCAACTCCGCTCTCGCGGATCTGATCGAGAAGCTGTCTCGGAGGCGTTCCCGCCGCTCCGCTTCTGAGCTCGGTATAGCCTGAGGAATTCCGTATCTCCATCGGCATCGGCGCGGCGGTGAAAAAGCCCTTGTAGCCGATGTTTACCGGCACCAGCCCTCCGACGATGACGGCGGCCGTCATGGCGATCCAGAAAGCGCAGGCGACAAAGGTGATATCGTTTGAAAGCAGGCGCATCCCGGCGGCGTAAAGGACGCAGTAGGCCACCGCCGCCGCCAGCAGGACGACGGGGATGGCGGAACTCTTTTTGACCGGCGACCTGACTGCGTTTTGTATCAGCTTTCCGGCCGAGTACAGCGCCTGCGCGAGATACATTACGAATATGACGACGAACACCGGGCCGTATGAGTACGGCCCTTCGTATTCGGTGAAGGTCACGGGGTCGAACCGGAAGACCAGCATGTGAAGGTCGTTCGTCAGGACGAGAGCGAAAATCAGAACGTCGACGGCGGCGGCCGCGGATATCACGCGGCGGTCATATCTCTTCATCCCGGCAGCGTCGGCGGAGATGTGCATGAACACGAGAAGGAGCCCGCCGATGAAAAAATAGAAGAGATACCACAAGATCCTGACGCTCGCCGGCGACATCCATTTTATCATCCTGACGACGCACCAGCCGACTATGAGCGCCGTCTCGGCGACGAGCGCCAGCTTCATCCGCCTCTCGCAGGAGCAGTAGACGGCGAATCCGCAGAGAAATACCGCCGCCGTCAGCATGGCGCGGATAAGCAGATTCTGCTCGGCGCCGGAAAACCTGTACCATTCGCGCCTATGCGAGCCGTTCACGGCGAAATAGTCGTAAAGCGTTCCCGGACGGTCATAAATGGTGCGGTATTCATCGTCTGACGGGCGGTACGCCCCCGGGTATTCATATCCGGCGGGCCTGAATCCGCTGTCGGCAAGGGCGTCCGATATCTCTCCGGCGTCAGGTCCGGATCCGCGCGACACGAGGCAGAGATCGAAGGCGACGGTGCCCTCGGCGGGGAAGACCGTCTCGATATTCCTACCGCTCCGTCTCAGGTACTCTGCTTCGTAATCGAAGCAGACGAGGATATCGGCCTCGTCGGGATCGAGCGTGATCCTGCCGTCGAGACCGGCGGCTGAAAACAGCTCCGTCGCTTCGTCGATGTCGAATCCCTCGCCGGGGGTGTACGCCGCCGCGGCAAGCCGATATCCCGCGTACTCGTCGATGTATATGACGGAGGCCGTATCTCTGATGTCGGACCATCCGCTTAAAGGCTCTTTTGTCCTGTCCCTGTCGGCGCAGATCACCGCCGCGGCCGAGCATACCGGCGCCGCTGAATACGATCCGCTCCCGGCGACCGCGGCTGCCTCGGGAGCCGGGATGATGACAGGACCGGCGCTGAGGCTGAGCGTAGCGCATGCCGAATCGTCAGCGCTTATACCTGCCGCGCGGAGCGCTTCGGCAATTGCCGGGACGGCGCTTTCGGATACGAATATCCTGCCGTCCGGGACAGGCGGACGGTACAGCAGCTTCGCCGTCACGACGGACAGCGCGAGGCAGACTATGAGGGCGGCAAGACAGACGGCGGCGACGGCCGCTCTGCGGGATATTCTTTTTTTATCCGCAGCTCTGATCATCCCCCGTATCCTCCGCCTTCACAGCAGCCCGTCGCGCGAACTTTGCATCATGTCATTATTATATCACATCGCCGCTTTCATGGCAAGTGGTTATTTGATCTTTCGGCTGTTTTTTGAAAGGCGGGAGGAAAGGCGTCGCGCAGGACCGTACGGTGGCGGAAAAATGATTTTTCCGGCGGGAAAACTTTTTTTGAAAACCCCTTGACAAACATGACGGAATGTGGTATAATATTATCCGTTCCAAGGCAGACGGCAAACACGGCAAGGCGCTGTGATTTGCTGGTGTGGCTCAATGGCAGAGCAGCTGATTTGTAATCAGCAGGTTGATGGTTCGACTCCGTTCACCAGCTCCAACGGTTGGCGGTCTGCCGTCCCTCTGCGGATGGAACAAGCTAACCGAATATGGGGGAATTCCCGAGTGGCCAAAGGGGACAGACTGTAAATCTGCTGCTGATAGCTTCGGTGGTCCGAATCCACCTTCCCCCACCAAGCCCTGCGCGGCGCGCAGGGCTTAATTTTAACTTTAAATCAGGCCGCATCATGTCCGATATCGCTTTGAAACGGTTTGCACGGGATGATATCGGAGCGCTCGCTCCCTATTATCCGGGGCTTTCATCGGAAGATTTTGAAGAAATGGCATCCGGCGAAAGAAACGGACGTTTTTTCAGGTTTTTCATCGTTCTGTGCGGAAGAGAACCCGTCGGCACGGTCTCGCTGTATCAGCATACCGGTTATATTATTTCGGCCGGACCCGAGATCTTCCCGCCTTTCAGACGCAGAGGGTACGCCTTTGAAGCTATGAAGCTGGCGTACGACTTCGCGAAGGAAAACGGTTTCCGTCTCGCGCAGGCCCAGATAAGGACCGACAACGAGGCGAGCATACGGCTTCATGAAAAGCTCGGCTTTCTCAGAAGCTGGGAAGACGTGACGAACCGTCACGGGCACAAGGTGTATATCTACTCGAAGATACTGTAATTACAATATATCCAGTCAGGTAAATCATTATGTTTACTCTCCCCAAAAAGCTCCGCGCCGGAGTTGTCGGCGCGACCGGAATGGTCGGACAGAGATTCCTCACCCTGCTTGAGGATCATCCGTATTTCGAGGTGACGACGCTCGCCGCTTCGGGACGAAGCGCCGGAAAGAGCTATGAAGAGGCTCTCGGCGGCAGATGGAAACTCGACGAGCCGCTGCCTGAGAGATTCAGGAAGATGACCGTCCTCGACGCCGCCGACGTCGCCGCCGTGACAAAGGACGTCGATTTTGTCTTCTGCGCCGTGAATATGGACAAGCAGGCGACAAAGGAGCTCGAGACAGCATACGCCCTCGCCGAGTGCCCGGTCGTTTCAAACAACAGCGCCCACCGCTGGACGCCCGACGTCCCGATGGTGATCCCGGAGATCAACGCGTCTCACTACGAAGTCATAACGGCCCAGAAAAAGCGCCTCGGCACGAAGCGCGGCTTCATCGCCGTCAAGCCGAACTGCTCGATCCAGTCGTATGTCCCGATGCTGACGCCACTGATGAAATACCGCCCGACTAACGTCGTCGCGACGACGTATCAGGCGATCTCGGGAGCCGGGAAGACCTTCAGCGAGTGGCCGGAGATGATCGACAACGTCATCCCGTACATAGCCGGAGAGGAAGAGAAGTCTGAGAAGGAGCCGCTGAAGATTTGGGGCGAGGTAAAGGACGGTCAGATCGTGACAGCCTCATCGCCGCTCATCACCACCCAGTGCATCCGCGTGCCGGTAACTAACGGACATATGGCGGCGGTATTCATGTCGTTTGAAGAAAAGCCCTCCTTTGACGATATCGTTTCGGCGTGGAGACGCTTTAAGGGCGAGCCGCAGGAGATCGGCATCCCGAGCGCGCCTGAGCACTTCATCACCTACTTCGACGAGCCCGACCGCCCGCAGACGAAGCTCGACCGCGTGATCGAGAACGGCATGGGCATAACCGCCGGACGCCTGCGTGAGGATTCGCTGTTCGACTGGAAATTCGTCGGCGTGTCGCACAACACTCTGCGCGGAGCCGCCGGAGGCGCCGTCGAGAACGCCGAGCTTCTTGCCGCCAAGGGCTGGATAGAGGCGAAGTAATACTGATTTCAATTAAGAAAACCATTTATTATCTGGGCGCGGTGGATAGGTGGGTGGGGGTGGGGTAG
>CAMJPL010000039.1 GCA_946407735.1 uncultured Clostridia bacterium | reverse complement strand
TCGCCGGCCATGACCGAGTTTATCAGCTCGTTGCACAGCCCTATCTGTCCCGAGCTCCAGCTGACGTCCATATAACGGAGCTCGGTTATCTTTATCCCGAGCTTTTCCTCGACCTTCCGGTTCCGCAGATAGACGCTGTCGTCGAGCGACTCTCCGGTCTGCTCCTCGAAATCGAGCCTGATGTAGCAGTTGAACTGGCTGTCCATATTGAGGAAGCGGAACTCATAGCCGCCGTAGCCCTCAGCCGGGTAATCGTACCCTGCGTCGATGACTTCGGCCGTCTCCGTCCCGGCGTCCGTCGCGGACGGCGCCTGAACCGCGTCCCCTCCGCCGCAGGCCGTCAGCGCGATGAGCGCGGCGGCGAGGACGAGCGATAATCTTTTCATTTTGTATTTTACCCCCATCTCCCCTTTTGATTCGGTCACGATTATATTATATCATACGCTGAAATGATTTACAACAGCATTTTCACTTTCCGCATGGCAATTTCTCGCTTTTCAGGCAAAAAAAAGCCGGACCTTGCGGTCCGGCTGTGCGATTTTCACGATATTATTTCACGACGAAGCTGATGAGCCTTCCGGGGACGAAGATCTCCTTTACTATCGTCTTGCCGTCGAGATAGCCCTTTATCCTGTCGTCGGCCTTCGCCGCGGCGAGGGCGTCGTCCTTTTCGATGCCGGCAGGCATATTTACGGTGCCGCGGAGCTTGCCGTTCACCTGAACGGCGTAGGTGATCTCCTCGTCCGCCGCCTTGCTCTCGTCGTACTCCGGCCATTTCGCCAGCGACAGCAGGCCCTCTCCGCCGAGATCGGCCCACAGCTCCTCGGTGATATGCGGAGCGAAGGGATTGAGCAGCGTGATGAAGGTCATGTACTCGTCGATGGTGAGTGAGCCCTGATCGTAGATGTCGTTTTCCAGGGCCATCAGCGCCGCTATGGCGGTGTTGAACTTCATCGAGTCGATGTCCTCAGTGACCTTCTTTATCGCCTTGTGCAGGCCCGACTCGATCTTCTTCGACGACGAGCCCTTGCCCTTGATCAGCATCTGCATGGCGGCGGTGCGGTCGAGGAAGCGCTTGCAGCCGCGGACGGCGTCGGGAGACCACGGGGCGGACTTCTCGAAGTCGCCGATGAACATCTCGTACAGTCTCAGCGTATCGGCGCCGTACTGACTGACGATATCGTCGGGATTGATGACGTTGCCGCGGGATTTGGACATTTTCTCGCCGTTCTCGCCGAGGATCATGCCGTGAGCGGTGCGCTTGAGATACGGCTCCTTGGTCGGGACGATGTCGATGTCGTACAGGAACTTAGCCCAGAAACGGCTGTACAGCAGGTGGAGCGTGACGTGCTCCATGCCGCCGTTGTACCAGTCGACCGGCATCCAGTATTTCAGCTTCTCGGGATCGGCGAGCGCCTTGTCGTTGTGCGGGTCGCAGTAGCGCAGGAAGTACCATGACGATCCGGCCCAGTTGGGCATGGTGTCGGTCTCGCGCTTGGCCGGGCCGCCGCAGCGGGGGCAGGTGGTGTTGACCCAGTCGGTGAGCTTCGACAGCGGCGATTCTCCGTCGTCGGTCGGCTCGTAATGCTCGACAGGCGGCAGTCTCACCGGCAGCTGATCCTCAGGCACCGGCACCCATCCGCATTTCTCGCAGGAGACCATCGGCACCGGCTCGCCCCAGTAGCGCTGACGGCTGAACACCCAGTCGCGGAGCTTGAAGTTGACCTTCGAGTGGCCGATGCCCATCTCCTCCATTTTGTCGATGATGGCGCGCTTGGCCTCGGCGACAGACATGCCGTCGAGGAAGCCGGAGTTGACGAGCGTGCCCTCGGCGACGTCGGTATAGGCCCCCTTCTCGACGTCCCCGCCCTTTATGACCTCGATTATCGGCAGATTGAACTTCTTCGCGAAGTCCCAGTCGCGGGTATCGTGAGCCGGGACGGCCATGATGGCTCCGGTGCCGTAGGTGGCAAGGACGTAATCGGAGATAAAGATCGGGATATCGGCTCCGCTTATCGGATCGGTCGCGGACACTCCGTCGAGGCAGACGCCCGTCTTCTCCTTGTCGACCATTTCGGTGCGCTCGAAGTCGGACTTCTTCGCGGCCTCGGCCTGATAGGCCTTCACCTCATCGGCGTTCTTTATGAGCCCGGCGTCGAGCCACTTCTGGATCAGCGCGTGCTCCGGCGACATGACCATATAGGTCGCGCCGAAGATGGTATCGGGGCGGGTGGTGTAGACAGTGACCTTATCGCCGGACGACGTCGGGAAATCGACCTCGGCGCCCTCCGAGCGTCCGATCCAGTTGATCTCCTGCGTCTTTACCCTCGGCAGGAAGTCGAGATCGGCAAGATCGTCGATGAGGCGCTGGGCGTATGCCGTGATCTTCAGCATCCACTGGCTCTTCACCTTGTGCACGACCTCGCCTCCGCAGCGCTCGCAGCGGCCGTTTACGACCTCCTCGTTTGCGAGAACGATCTTGCAGGAGGTGCAGAAGTTGACGGTCATCTCCTTCTTGTAGGCGAGACCGTGCCTGTACAGCTGCAGGAAGATCCACTGAGTCCACTTATAGTAGTCGGGATCGGTGGTGTTGACCTCGCGGCTCCAGTCGAAGGAGAGGCCGAGGCTCTTTATCTGCTCGCGGAAGTGATTGATGTTCCGCTCGGTGATGATCTCGGGGTTGGTCTTCGTCTTTATGGCGTAGTTCTCGGTCGGAAGGCCGAAGGCGTCCCATCCCATCGGGAAGAGGACGTTGTAGCCCTGCATCCTCTTCTTGCGGGAGATGATGTCCATCGCGGTGTAGGGCCGCGGATGGCCGATGTGCAGTCCCTGCCCCGACGGGTACGGGAACTCAACCAGCGTGAAATACTTCGGCTTCGGGGAGAAGTCCTCGGCTCTGAACGCCTGCTTCTCGTCCCATATGTCCTGCCATTTCTTGTCTATCTGCTCGAATTCGTAGCGTGTCATGAAATCATCCTTCGTTTATGTTTGTTTGATTCGGCGGTATCGTCTTTGCCATTATGAAACAAGATCTTCCGGCGTCTGATAAGGATAGCTGTCGGCGTACATCGTTTCCGGCGCGAGATCGATCTTGCCGTCTGCCCATGTGACGATGCCGTCGACAATCCTCGGCGTCTTGAATACGTCGTCATCCTTAAGCGGCCCGAAGGCCGGGAGAGACAGGAGCGGAGAAGCGTCGTAAAGCCGTTCCTCACCCGAATCGAAAGTCAGTATCATTATTTTATCGTCAAGAGCCCTTACTTTTTTTATACGCATCTCATTTTCATCAGTATCCGCGTATGCTATACCGTTGACAATGTACATTGCAGACTCCTTATTTTTTCAGAGGTTCGATTTTCCCGAATTCCTCACCTTTTACAGCCTTGTTCCATGCCGCGTATAATTCTTCCTCATGTATAGACATCCACGCTAAGAGCAGGGTAAGCTGCTTCATCGGCATCCTTCCCCCGAGAAGCTCGCCGTCGATGCCGACGGAAGCCTTGTAATCGCCTTAGGAAACATGGATATGAGGCTTGTTGTGCTGTTTCGTGTCGTCAAACAGCATTTTGATAATGATGCCCTGAAACCTTGACAATTCCGGCATTGCCTTGTTTTCTCACTCCGTCTTCTCTTTCAGCCCGAGCTCTTCCTTCATTATCTCGGTTATGTCGATCTCGGTGCCCTCGGCCCACAGCTTTTCGAGGTTGTAGAAGTCCCTGAGCTCGCGGTTGAAGATGTGCAGGATCACGTTTCCGAAATCGACGAGGATCCATTTCGCCTCGTCCCAGCCCTCGACCGAGCGGGGGCAGAGGCCGTACGCCTCGCCGATCTTCTTCTCCACCTCGCCCTCGATGCCCTTGATCTGCGTGTTGGAGTTGCCGGTGCAGATGACGAAGTAATCGGTAAGCACCGTCTGCTCGTCTATCTTGAGAAGGGCGATGTCGGTCGCCTTGCGTCCGGACAGGATACGGACTATCTTCTCGGCAAGCTCGCGTGAATCGACCGGAACGTCGGGCGACAGTCCCGGAGGATAGCTTTTTTCGCCGTTTCCGGCGGCCGCGAAGGTTTCGGCGGCGGCGGTCTCATCGGCAGTGATGATGTCGTTTTCGTCCGTCATGGTATCTGTTTCCTTTCCTTTAAGATTCTGTATATGGGCATTCTTTTTTTATGTCACGCCGGCATCCCGGGATCATATCACTGACCTTCCTCCGGCGGTGATGTCGTCTCCTCGGCGGTGGTCTCCGGCACGAGGTCTATCTTTATGCTGTTCTCATCCACCATCTGCCCGTTCGTGACGTACTTCGCGACGGGATCGTCGGCCTGAGGCGTCAGGTAGATGTTCATTACCCTTTTGCTCTTTCCGTCGTTGAACAGCTGGTCGCGGTCGAAGTCCGACTCGGTTATCGGCTGATCGAAGACGTTGAAATATCTGTTTACAAGGAACAATGTGTCGGCGCGTCTCATTATATAGTACCACGCGCCGCTCGACGCCTGCGTCGCCTCGCCCGGAAGGGTCATCATGACCATCGACGAGAGGTCCACGCCGAGCGCCTTGCGCCCGAGATATCCGATGTCGGCGAACTGCATGTTCGTCTTGACATTGCGGAAGATGACCTTCGCGAGGTCGGTTATCATGAACACCGTGAACTTCTCCCTGAAGGTCTTCAGAAGCGCCGTGATCATGATCTTCTGCGCGCTGACGCGGCCGATATCTCCCTGAACGTAGCCGGAGCGGAAGCGCATGAAGCCCTGCGCCGTCGCGCCGTCCATGACCTGCGGACCCTCCTTTATATGGATGTACAGGTCCTGATACGGGTCCTCGTAATCAAGAGCGTACGGGACGTCTATCTCGACTCCGCCGAGCGCGTCGACGATCTCGCCGAAGCCGTCGAGGTTGATGAACGCCCAGTAGTCGATCGCGACGCACATATTGCGCTCGATGTCTGCGACCAGCCCCTCCATGCCCGACTGCACCCATTCGTCGCTTTCGCCGTTGCGGTTCCTTTTCACGGCGGCGTTGTAATGGATCGAGTACATCGTGTTGATGCGCCTGTCGTACCCGCTCTCGCGGATCATCGTGTCGCGGGGGATCTGGAGCACCGAGGCCGAGCCGCTGTCGACGTCGAAGGACACCAGCCAGACGACGTCGGTGTTCGACGCGACGTGATCCTTTCCGACGATCAGGAAGTTGTATTTCGACGGGTTTGATCTCGTATATGTCGCCGGGACGGCTCCGTCGGCGTTCCTCGCCGGTCTGCCGTCGTCGGTGGTCGTCTCGTGGTACTCGTCGCCCTCGACGACTCCCCATCCGAGATCCATGCTCTGTCCCGGACGGTAATTCATCGCCGAGACGGCGATTATGATGCCGGTGATGACAAGAAGGGCGATTATCGCGAATATGATCATCCGGTTGCGGTCGGTGACGCGGGTCGACCTGCGGAACTGGATGTGATCCTGTCCGCCGCTCCCCTGTACGGCCGGCGTGTATCTCGTCTGTCCGGCTCCCTGCCGTCCGTTTTCCCGTAGGTTCTGATTCTGTCCGCGGACGTTCCCGGGTCTGCCGCCGTCCGCCGAGCCGCCGTTACGGCTGTCGGCGTATGGGTTGCCGGCTATCCGGCGTCCGTTCTGACCGTTCTGTACCGGCTGTCCGCCCTGTCTTATGCCCTGCCCGGTCTGCCCCTGAGGCGGCTGATAGGGCGGACGGCGGACGCCGGGCGCCTGTCCCGGACGCTGCGTGTTCCGGCCGGGCTGCGGCGACTGTGCCTGACCCTGCTGCGTCTGCCGGGGCCGGGCGTTTCCGCCGCCCGGCGAGCCGGGACCGCCGGACGCGCCTGTGCCGCTTTGGGAGAAATTGTTCGGATTATAATTCATTCTGAGAGTTCCTTGCGATGATGAGGTCGTTTCGGGACGCCACCGTCTCCGATGCTATGACGCCGCCGGACGATATAAGTTCCGATATCGTCATGTCGTACGACTCGATGATGATATCGTCCAGGTGACGCATGAGCTGACCTGTCCCGGAGCATTTCCTTGCGCCGGAGTAAAAATCCTTTCTGAGCTTCCTGCAGTCGTCCCAGGTCCTCAGCGGCTCTATGTAATCGGCGAGATACAGCAGCTTCTCGCAGAGGGTCATACCGACGCGCCCCGTGGTATGCGAGCGTATCAGCCGCGCGCACTCGGCGTCTATCTGATCGGGATATTCCTTAAGAGCGAAGGCGGCGCCCGATATCGCGTGAAGCGTCTTGGGAGAGGCGAGCTGCTCCGGCGTGACCTCGACGCCGAGGGCCCTTAACAGCTCCGGCTGAGCCTTGCCCTTTATCTCCTTCGTTATGTCGTGCAGCACCGCCGCCGACAGCAGCCTCAGGCGGTCTTCGCCCGTGACGCCGAACATATCGGCGAGCGCTTCGCACTCGTCTTTTACCGACAGGCTGTGCTCCAGCCGCTTGCCGGTGAGATGCTTTTCTATTTCCTTTGAAAGATAATCTGTATCGAACATTCAGCTGCCGCTCCGGTAAAGTCTGTTGTCTCTTATATATTCGGCGACGGCCGGGGGAGTGTACTCCGACACGTCCCTGCCCTCGGCCGCGAGACGGCGTATCATGGTAGACGAGCAGTCCCTCGGCTCGATATCGAGCCTCAGCAGCCGCGCCCCGTACTCATTTACGTATCTCTCGGCGACGCCGGACAGATCGACGCCCGGCCTTTCGGCGTAGGCTATCCTCGCCAGCCTGAATATCGTTTCCGAGCATTTCCAGCGGGGCAGGGTGGCGAACATATCGGCGCCGCAGACGAAGGTGATGTCGGGGCTCACGTTCTCGCTGAAATAAGTGAGGGTGAGATAGGTATAGCTCGGCCCCTCCTTTTTCAGCTCATAGTCGGATATCTCTATCCTGTCACCGGCGTCAATGCCTTTTACCGCGAGGCGGAGCATCTCCGCCCGCTTCATCGGGTCGTCGTCGAAGTCTATCCGCTTGTGCGGCGGTATGTTCGTCGGCATGACATAGATCCTGCCGATATCCGTCTGCCGGGCGAGGGCCTCGAGCACCGCCAGATGCCCGTAATGCACCGGAGCGAAGGTCCCGCCGTAGATGGCGATTGAAGGGTCTTTCATCTTTGGATCCGGAATTTAGAAACGTTTTCAGGCAGACGGCCGATCATACCAGCTTTATCCGCTTTTCCGGCTTGAGCTTCTTCGACTCGCGGTAGAGTATGAAGGTCCGCCCGACGGCGGCGACGAGATCGGCGCTGACTGCGTCGGCTATCTCCTGTCCCGCCTCGCGGGAGCCGAGGCCGCTGTTTTCGAGCGCCTTGAGCTTTATCAGCTCCTTCGTCTCGAGCGCCTCGTCGACCGAGGCTATCAGGGACGGGCCTATCCCGCCCTTTCCGACCTGTGTGATCTCCGGCAGATCGACCGCCAGAGAGCGCAGCTGAGCGCGCTGTTTGGGTGTCAGCATGTTGTATCCTTTATCTTTATTATCCTGTTTATTATCCTGTTTTGTCGCTTATCTGACCGTCTGCGAGCGCAGGCCCGCTATCGCCCAGTCGTAATCCGACAGCTTCTTCTCGCTGCCGCAGTACTGGCATCTTTTTCCCTCGCTGAGGGACATCGGCGCTCCGCATGACGGACATTTGAGGAAGGACGGGGCGCACACAGCCTGCGTCACGCAGCCGGCGTTCTTTATGAGGCTCAGGGAAATCCTTTCCCTGCGTCTCGACGCCCTGCCGCCGCGCTCGCAGATGAGGAGCAGATCGGCCGACACCTCGGCTCTCTGCATGCCGTCCGTCACGGCGTACGAGTCGAGATGCATCTGGTCGACGCTCATGTCGATCACGTCGGCGTAGGCGGGAAGGAGCGATATCATCTCGCCCTCGGCCTGCTGTCCTTCGGCGAAGGCGATGATCTCGTTCGGCGTGTCGGCGAAATGAGACGCCGCCAGCATGTTCTGGACGCCGGACATGAAGCCTCCGAGCGAGAAATTGCGGTCGAAGGCCTTCACCTTGCTCTCGGCGGAAAGATCGGACGCCTCCTTCGCCTTCATCGAGGCGAGCTGCTTTTTGCTACGGTACCTGAGAGAGGCGGCCGTCTGCATCGCCGGGAATACGAACAGCATGACCGGGATCATGGCGAAAAATGTGAAGGCGGCCGTCGGGAACGCCGCAGCGAACATCGTCGCGGCTATCTTCATGACGAAGCCCGCCTCGAGATCTCCTGCCGCCATAAGCGCTCCCGCCATGCAGAAGATGAATATCGGAACGCCGACGATCAGACCGGCACGTCTGAAGTAGGCCTCGCGGCTGCCTTTCCAGCGCTCGTACTCTATCTCGTAATCGGGCCTGAGTCCAAAATCGGAGACGCGGGTGCCGAGATCCTCGACCGTGAACTTGGTGCCGCAGAAATCGCAGCCGTCGAGCAGACCGTCCCTCGACTGAGCCGCCCCGCAGGACGGGCATATCACGTCGCTTTCGCCGACGGTCGAAGCCGAGAGCAGGCGGTATCTCGCCGTGTCGAGAACCCTGAACGAGGTGAGCTTCCTTTTCCCGGCGAAGAAGGTCTTTTTCGCCTCCACCGTCTCGGTGACGTTGTTTATCCTGTATCTGCCGTCGAAGGAGCGATGCTGGCTGACGGGGGCGACGCCGTAGCTCATCCTTTTCGACTCGAGCCTGACGCTGACGCCCTTCTTTTCCAGCCTTTTCTTCTGCAGGCCGAGGATATGGAGGAATATCTGCGTGACGTCGCCGGCTATCACCGGGTTTTGTCCAGACTCCTCCGAGAAGAAGCCGTCGTAATGCAGACGGAAGCGGCGGATCAGCTTCTCGGTGTCGCACTCGTCCTTCGTCACCTCATGGAAGTTCGGGCTGACGTCGCTTTTAAGCCCCTTTACGGCTCCCTTCACCCCGAAGGTCTCGCTGCCGTAGAGATACGCCACGACGCCTCCGCCGATGGCGAGTATCAGACCGCAGACAGACGCGAAGATGCGCGACGCGATCTCAAAGTCCGGCTCGGTAAGCGCCATCTCGATCATGGCGGCGCCGCAGAAGAACATAAACACCCCGAGCGCGATCATTCCGATCGTTTTCAGCATGACCCATCCCTCCGTGCAGTAAGCTATAAGGCGATCAAAGCGTGCGGTGCGGCAGGCGGGGATAGATCCCGCCTCTGCTTGCCGTCAGATTATCTTTTTTATCTCCTCCGCCAGCTTCTTCATGGCGTTTGCGCGGTGCGAAATCTTATTCTTCTCCTCCGCCGGAAGCTCGCCGAAGGTGGCTCCGAGCGGCGGGTAGTAAAACAGCGGATCGTAGCCGAAGCCGCCGCTTCCCCGGCGCTCGCGGGTGATCATCCCCTCGCACTCGCCCCTCACCATGATGTCGGGGCGGCCGTCCGGGAAGACGACGCATATGACCGACACGAACCTCGCCTGACGCCTGTCGTCCGGCACCGGGTCCATGAAAAGCAGCAGCTTGTCGTTGTTCGCCTCGGCGTCGCCGCCGCTGTACCGCGCCGAATATATCCCCGGCGCTCCGCCGAGAGCGTCGACGCAGAGCCCCGAGTCGTCGGCGATGCCGATATAGCCCATGCCCGCCGGGACGGACGCCTTTATGAAGGCGTTCTCCTCGAAGGTCTCGCCGTTTTCCTCGATATCTCCTTCATAGCCTATGTCGCCGAGACCGAGCACCTCGATATCCGGGCTGATCTCACGCAGGAGCGTCTCGAGCTCCTTTATCTTCCCGCGGTTGCGGGAGGCCATGACCATCGTAAGTTTTTTTCCGTCCACGCGATTCACCATTCAGCGCCGCCGTCCGGGGGATTGTCGAAGAAGCTCCAGTCGACCTCGATCGGCTCGTCGTTTATCACATCGTCGTCAGCTTCGGAAGCCGGTTCGGATTCGGATTCGGATTCGGGTTCAGGCTCCGGTTCAGGTTCGGGCTCGATTTCGGGTTCCGGCTCAGATTCAATTTCCGGTTCGGGTTCAGGCTCCGGCTCGATCTCCGGCTCCGGTTCGGGCGCGGGCACGTTCGCTTCCTCCGCCTCCGGCTCCTTCTCCGTCTTCGAGGGCGACAGCGCCATCTCTATGTCGCCGCCCGAATACTCGTCGCCGAACAGAGCGGCGACGAACTGCTTCGGATCGAAGTACTCGAGATCGTCTATATGCTCGCCGACGCAGATGAACTTGACCGGGATGCCGAGCTCGCGGCGTATGCTGAATATCGCGCCGCCCTTCGCCGAGCCGTCGAGCTTGGTAAGTATGAGTCCGGTGAGGCCGGCGGCGTTCTTGAATTCCTTCGCCTGATTTATGGCGTTCTGCCCGGTCGTCGCGTCGAGGACGAGCAGCGTCTCGCGCGGAGAGCCGTCGAGCTCGCGCTTCAGCACGCGGTCTATCTTCGACAGCTCGTCCATGAGGTTCTTTTTGTTGTGCAGACGGCCGGCGGTATCGACGATGAGGACGTCGCTGCCGCGCTTCTTCGCCGCCTGCGCCGCGTCGAATACGACGGCGGCGGGATCGGAGCCCTCGCTGTGCTTGATTATCTCGACTCCGGCGCGTCCGGCCCAGATGTCGAGCTGATCTATGGCGGCGGCGCGGAAGGTGTCGGCGGCGGCGAGCATTACGCTCTTGCCGTGGTTTTTCAGAAGATACGCGATCTTGGCGATCGACGTGGTCTTGCCGACGCCGTTGACGCCGATGACGAGCACGACGGCCGGTCTGCCGGAGAGGTTCAGCGGCTCGCCCTCGCCGAGCATCGAGGCGAGTATCTCCTTCAGAGCCTCTCGCGCCTCCTCGGCGGACTTGATCTTGTCCGCCTTGATTCGGTCCTTCAGCGAGTCGATTATCTCCTCGGTGGCCGCCGCGCCGACGTCGGCCATTATCAGCGTCTCCTCGAGCTCGTCCCAGAAATCGTCGTCGATCTCCGAAAAGCCGGAGAATATAGCGTTTATCGCGCCGGAAAGCGACTCCTGAGTCCGCTTGAGCCCGGCCTTGAGTTTTTCAAAAAATCCCATGTCCCGGATATACCGTTATATTACTGAACCTTGCTTTGTACAAAAAGTTTTGAGGGTGCAGGGAACTTTTTCAAAAGTTCCCTGCCGGGGTCAGGGGGCGGAGCCCCTTGCGTCCCTCCGTATCTATCTTACGCCTATCTTCCTCTCGGCCTCGTCGAGGTCGAGGGTGAGGACGGTCGAGACTCCCTTTTCGGCCATCGTCACGCCGTAGAGGCGGTCGCAGGCCTCCATGGTGCCGCGGCGGTGGGTTATTGCGATGAACTGCGTGCGGTCGGAATACCGGCGGCAGTACTCGGCGAAGCGGCTGACGTTGACGTCGTCGAGAGCCGCCTCGATCTCGTCCAGTATGCAGAACGGCGTCGGGTTCACCTTGATTATCGCGAAGAACAGCGCTATCGCCGCGAAGGCCTGCTCGCCGCCCGAGAGCAGCGACAGCACCTTTATCACCTTGCCGGGAGGCGCGACCTCTATCTCGATGCCGCTCTCGAGCGGCTCGGACGGATCGGTGAGCTTAAGCGACGCGTCGCCTCCGCCGAACAGCTCGCGGAAGACCGAGCGGAAATTCTCCGATATCGTCTCGAAGACGTCGACGAACCTCACGCGCATCTCCTTTTCGAGGCGGCGCACTATATCGGCGAGCTCGGTCCTCGATTTCAGCAGATCGTCCCGCTGCGACGACAGGAAATCGTACCTCTCCTGCACCTCGCGCAGCTCGTCTATCGAGCCGACGTTCACATCGCCAAGCTGGCGGAGCTTCGATCTGCATTCGGACAGCTCGGCGGCGACTGATCGCCTTGTCTCCTCCGTAACCGGCGGATAGCCGAGCTCCGCCGCGGTATCGGGCGTCAGCTCGTATTCCTCCCAGAGGCCGGAGGTCAGCTTCTCCTTTTCCGCTGCGAAGCCGCCCTTCTGCGCGTCGAGACGCGCGAACTCGCCGTAAAGGACCTCCCTGTCGTGGGTCATGCGGCGCAGATCGGCGCTGAGCTCTGTCTGGCGCTTCTCGCTTTCGGCTATGCTCTCGCTGTTTTTCCTAGATTCCTCCTCGGACTCCTTCGCCGAGAGACGCATCGACTCGATGTCGGCCCGGTCGAGCTCCATCCTGTTTTTGTTTTCGAGCAGACGGCGCTCGCGCTCGAGTATCTCGCTCTCGCCGGAGGATATCTTGTCCTCGGCAGCGGAGATCGACGCCGACGTCAGATCGGCGGTCTTCTGCGCGCTCTCAGCGTCCTTCGCAAGTGACGCCGCCGCAACGGCGAGCTCGCTTTCCCTGCGCTCGGCGGCGGAGATCGCCTTCATGAGCGCGTCCTTCTTTTCCTGCGATCTCTCAAGATCGCCGGATATCGCGGACAGCCGCGCCTCGCCGTCCTTTATCCCGGCTTCGATGTCGCCGCGTCTCTTCTCGTATTCGGCGCCCATCGTCTCGAGGCGGGATATCTCGTCCCTCTGCGCGTCGGCGCGCTTTTTGTCGCCCGAATACTGAGAGGAAAGGACCTCGAGCTGGGTGTTCTCGGCGCCGAGCAGGGAATTTATGAGCTCCCTGTCCTTGCGCCTTACGTCGGCCTCCTCCTTCACCGAAGCGATCTCGGCTGCCGTGTCGTCAATCTTCTTCTTTATGTCGGCGGCCTCTATCCTGTGTCTCGCCGCCTCGCTTTCGTATTTCTCGATGTCCCTGGCTCTCGTCAGCATGCCGCTGTCGCGCCTTACCGAGCCGCCGGTGTACGAGCCTCCGGCGTTGATGAGCTGACCGTCGAGAGTGACTATCCTCAGACGGAAGCCGTACGCCCTCGCTATGGCGGAGGCGCAGTCGATATCCTCGGCTACTACGGTGCGCCCGAGCGCGTATCCGATGACGCCGGAATACCTCTCGTCGAACTCGACCAGCCTGTCGGCTATGCCGACATAGCCCTTGTATTTTTTAAGGTCCTCTTCCCTCGCCGGAAGGCTTCCGGCGCTCATCGTGGTCAGAGGGTAGAAGGTGGCGCGCCCGGCGTTCCTCTCCTTCAGCAGTGCGATAGCCGCCTTCGCCGCGCCCTCGTCTTCGACTACGACGTTCTGTATGTTCGCGCCGAGCGCCGTCTCGACGGCGACGGTGTATCTCGGCTTCATCCTGATGAGCCTCGACACCGGGCCGCATATCCCGGAAAGCTCCCCGCGCGACGCCGCCTGCATGACGGCGCGGACGCTCTGGTTGTAGCCCTCGAAGAGCTCGTCCATCCGTCTGAGCGCGTCCGCCTTCTGCGAGGCCGACGCGGCTTCGAGGCGCGCCTTTCCGTGGCTGTCCTCCAGCTCGGCACGGCGCTTTTCGAGCGCCTCTATCCGATCTCCGCTTCCCGATGCGGCTTTGTCGGCCTCGGCAAGGCGCTCCTTCAGCCTGTCGATGCTGGCTCTGGATTTTTCCATCCTGCCGCCGATGACGCCGAGGTTCGACGTGAGCTCGGCGAGCTCCTTTTCCGCCTTCTCCTTCAGCTCGACGGAGTTGCGGCTGTCGGCCTCGAGCGATGACAGGCTTATCCTCGCCCGCCCGACGGACGAGCGCAGCTTCTCGCTCTCGTCCCACAGATCGTTGTAGCTCTTCGACTCGGCGGCAAGCTCAGCTCGCTTTTCGGCTATGACGGCGGTATATCCGTCCTTCTTTTCAAGCGCCTCGGAAAGCGCCTTTTTCGCCTCCTCAAAGGCAGCGGTATCGGACACCAGCTTTTCCCTGAGGCCGCTCAGCGCCTCCCTTCGGACGGCGATATCGGTCTTGAGGGAAGCTATTCCCTCCTCGAGATGCGAGCTCTCGTTTTCCCTTACCCTGACGTCGCCCTCAAGGCTCTGGCGTCTGGCGTCGAGCTCGCGCGCGGCGGCGAGGCGCTTCTCGGCTCCCGCCTTGAGGCTCTGGAGCTTTACATAAAGCTCGTCGATCCGCTTCTCGGCCGTCTGTATGCCGTCGTCGGCGATGTCGAGCTGCTGCTTTGCCGCAGTCCATTTAGACTCGCATTCGGCGGCCCTGACGGCGACGGCGTCTATATCGTACAGCGCGAGGGATATCCCGGCGCGCTTCTTTCGCTCGTATATCTCGAGGTACTGCTTCGCCTTCTCGGCGTCCGTTCTCAGCTGCGGCAGGCGCGACTCGAGCTCCGAGATGATGTCGCCGACGCGGTCGATGTTCTCGCCGACGTCGCTCATCCTGCGCTCGGAATCCTCCTTCTGCGCCCGGTAGCGGGCGATACCGGCGGCCTCCTCGAAGACGGCCCGCCTTTCGTCGCTCTTCTGAGACAGTATCTCGGCGACGCGCCCCTGCCCGACGAGCGAGTAGCCGCCCTTGCCGAGACCGGTGTTCATGAAAAGGTTCTGGATGTCCTTCAGACGGGCGGGACGGCGGTTCAGGAAATACTCCGAGCCTCCGGGATCGCCGTTTTTCGGGCGGTTGTAGCGCCTTGTGACCGATACCTCGTCGTAATCGGCGTCCACGCGGTTTTCGCCGGTGTTGTCTATCGTCAGGGTGACCTCGGCGAAATCCATCCTTCTCCGGCGGTCGGAGCCGCCGAAGATGACGTCCTCCATCCTGTCGCCGCGTATGCTCTTGGATGACACCTCGCCGAGAACGAATCTTACCGCGTCCGAAATATTCGATTTTCCGCTGCCGTTGGGGCCGACGATGGCCGTCATGCCGTCGCCGAAGTCGATGACCGTACGGTCGGGAAACGACTTGAACCCCGTCAGCTCAAGTGATTTCAAACGCAAAACTGATGACCTTTATCTGTCCGGCAGATCGCCGAGCATCTGCGGGAAAATCCCGCTTCGCCGCGCGCTGCCGTGTATATTTCAAATTCTCTGATGCCGACGGATCTCCCGATGAAAATCCAACAAAACCGGCGAATGATCCGGTTTTCGACAATTCGGTTGATTTTTCGTCAATATCGGCGCTCATTTTTCCTGCGCCGACAGTGACACATTTATATTATACCCGATAAGTTGAGGATTTTCAATGATTTTTAATGTATTTATATTAAATTTACTCCTCAGCGCCTCGGCGTTCGCCCGTCTCTGCCCTATGGCCGCCGAGACGGCTCCCTTCGGGACGAAGATGTCGGCGCGGCTTGCGCCGTACGCCCCGAGCGCTTCGAGCCTTTCTTCGATACGGCGGCGGAAGACCTCGCCCCTCGCCATCTCGCCGAACGCCGGGTGATACGCCCCGCCGACGGCGTCCCCTTCGCTCAGCCCGTCCGACGCGCAGAGCCCGACGCGGAGAACGGCGACGCCGTGCCTGTCGAATATCTCGATAAGATCAGCCGAGCGGCTGACGGCGTCCTCGACCGTGACGGGAGAATACTCCCCCGCCCCTGACATCCGCTCCATCTCGGTGCCGCGGAGGACGACGGCGGGATATATCCTCGCGCCGACGGCGCCGGACCGGCATATCATCTCCGCCGTCTCGCGCTCCGACGCCGGGGTCGACTCCGGCAGACCGATCATCATCTGCCCGACGAGATCGAAGCCGTATTCCCTTACCATCCGGCAGGCCTCGTACGAGACGGCGGCGGCGTGTCCCCTGTTCGACGCCGAAAGCACCCTGTCGTCGACGCTCTGGATCCCGAGCTCTATCGTCCTGACGGAGTATCGGGAGAGTATGCCGAGGATATGCGCGTCTATCATATCCGGGCGGGTGGAGAGGCGTATCGAGCCGATTTCGCCGCCCGAAATGAATTCCTGCGCGATATCGAGCAGGCTCGTCATCAGCCTGTCGCCGATGCCGGTGAAGCTGCCGCCGAAGAAGGCGATCTCCCTCTCGGCGTCCGGCTCGACGGTGGAAAGCGCCTTCGATATCGTCTCCCGCACATCGGATAGGCTGAATTTCGAGCCGGATATCTCCCTCTGGTCGCAGAAGACGCATTTGTACGGGCAGCCGAGGTTCGGGATGAATACCGGGATGTTGACGTGTCTTGCCATGACTATCCTCTCCATCCGCCGTCGACGCCGACGGTCTGTCCGGTGACGAACGACGCGCCGTCAGATGAAAGCCAGAGTATCGCGGCGGCGACGTCCTCAGGCCTGCCGTTGCGGCAGAGGGGAGTGTCCCCGGCGATGTCCCTCAGCGTTTCCTCGCCGAGCGGGAGCGTCATATCGGTAATTATGTTCCCCGGCGAGACGCAGTTCACCCGTATGCCGGACGGTCCGAGCTCCTTCGCGAGAGCCTTCATGAGCGACGACACCGCCCCCTTCGACGCCGAGTACAGCGCCTCGCACGAGCCTCCGACGTCGCCCCACACCGAAGAAACGGCGGTGATACAGCCGCTCTGACGGCGGATCATGCCGGGGACCGCGGCGCGGACGGCGTTGAAGACGCTGCGGACGTTGTTGTCGAAAAGATAATCGTAATCATCGTCCGTCATGTCCTGTATGAGCCCGGATCTCGCGACTCCGGCGCAGCATACGAGCGCGTCGGCGCCGATGCCTCCGAGCGCCGCTTTGACGGCGCCGGGATCGGCCATATCGCACCTTACGGCGCGGGCTCCGGACGCGTCTTCGAGCTCCTTTGCCTTCTCAGCGCTGTTTTTGTAGGTGAATACAACGTCCCAGCCGCTTTGCGCGAACGCCTTGACGCAGGCGGCCCCTATCCCCCGGCTCCCGCCGGTGATGATGACTGTTTTCATTAGTGCTGTTAAGTTAATGCCGGGGGAAGAATAATACATTTTCGGGAAAAGGATCTTTCCTTCCCCCGGACACCTGTCCTTTTCCCGAAAGCCATGTTAAATAAAATCGTTATAAGCTGATATAAGGCTGAACGCGCCGCACAGACCGACGCACAGCGCCGTCAGAAGATACGCCGCCCTTCTCGTCCCCGCCCCGCCCGATACCGGAAGACATCCGAGCAGTGCCGCCGTTATTGCCGCCGCAGCCGCCGAAACAGCCGCCGACGTCAGATCGAGCGCTCCCGGGACGAGCGATACCGACAGCAGGCAGACGCCGTGCCATACCGTCAGCGCCGCCGCTAGCTGGGCGAGATTCCCGGATTTTATATCATCCGCCATCGTAAAGCCCGTCTTTTTCGCCGCCGTCTTCACCGCCCTGCCGAGCGAGGCGGCAAGCGGTATCAGCCCGGCAAGCGGCGATACCTCCGCCGGCAAAAGATACGATATCTGCCGCCCCATATAGGCGAAGACGGCGAGGAAGGCCGCTCCCAGAGCGAAGCCGATCAGCGTCCTCTTCCGCGAGACGCCTGTCAGCGGCGACAGGAACAGAAAGATCTCCCACGCCGACGCCGCGGCGGCGGCCGCCGTCAGTGCGGCGGACAGCACCTGCTCCGCCGGCATCATTTCTGGACGCATTCGACTCTGACTTCCCCGCCCTTTATCAGCTCCGGCGTCACGACGAAGGCGAAGCTGTATGTCCCGTCATCGTCGAGATACACCTGCATGTCCTGATACTCATCGTCCGTGATATGCGCCGTCCCGCCGTTAAAGAGCACCGATATCCTGTCCGGCTTCTCAAAGCCGTAAACCCTGACGGCGAGGGCGTTGCCGCTCTCGATGCCGCAGCTGCCGCCTGAGACGGTGAAGACGGCCTTTCCGCCGTCGGCTCTCACCTTCGGCAGCCACGGGTCGGGGATGATCTCTCCCTTTTCCGCGCCGAGCCTGTACGGATCGAGGCAGGTGTCGCGGCGCACCGTCCTCACAGACGTGTCGTCCGGCGTGTCGGTCGTGCCCCACGGCAGAAGGATGAGGTCGATATAGATATGATCGCCCTTTTTCAGTGTAACCTGACCGATATCGAGCGACAGCGAGCCGACGGTGTTCGCGCCGTCGTAGCCGTCGAGCAGGACGAACCTCCCGCCGAAGCTCTCGCCGCCGATGACGATATCCGAGCTTTTCACTATCAGCCCGAAGTTGACGGTGTCGCGCTCGGGCGATACGAGATAGTAGTCGAAATACGGGCAGTCGGCGCCGAGCTTTATCACGTCGGCTCCGACAGGCGAGGTGCCCCTGCGCGACAGCTCCTTTACCTCCTCCGAGCCGCCCTCGCCGAGATATCCCAGCCTCGTGAAGGTGAGGCCCCTGCCGTCGAACTCGAACAGGCGGAAGTCGCGGGCGAAATCGGCTATCTCCACGTCGTCCGTCACGTCGAGGCGGAAGGAATACATCGTGCGGTTCTCGTCGCTCCACGGCATCTCGAGATGGCGGTAGCTGCCGGTGATCCTGCCGTCGTCGAAAAGATATTTCATCGTCACGTCGGGATATACCGGCCCGGCGCTGTCGATGACAGACGTCTGCAGCTCGGAACGGACGGTACTCCCGTCTTTTGCCGTGTAATACGGCAGATAGAGCCGACCGACGCTCGTATGCTGCGGCTGGCTGTCCCACAGCGGAGCCGACTGGGCGCGGAAATCGGGCAGCGTCCAGCCGTCCTTGCCGTAGACGAAGTAGGGCGCTATGCAGTTCGTCTCGGTCGCGCCGTATGAGAGATGGTAGTACGGGATATGGAACTGGATCGAGCTGAGCTGCCTCAGCGGCGACGCGCCCCAGTTCTGGTAGAGGTTGAGCACGGTCAGGCGCTGGATCCCGCCGCCGCTCATCATGACGAACCTCGTCTCTCCGTACTGATCGTCGTCCGGGTCGTACAGCGGCTCCTCATACTCGCCGCAGAAGTTCTTCGACACCTCGACCGGGATCGGGAGCAGCTTCCCGTCGGAGCCGAGCAGGGCTCCGCACTCAAGGCAGCCGTTCGGAGCGTACGCCTCGATATACAGCTTTCTCGGCCTGCCGTCGCCGATTATGTCGAAGGTGACGGAATACTCCTTATCCGGCTCGTCGTAATATGCTTTGTTGAATTCCGATCCGCCGAGGGTGACTATATACTGCCCGGAATACGGGTCGTAGCCTCTTTCTCCGGCGCTGTCGCCGGACACTGCCTTCACTTCGAGCGGACTGCGCTCGACTCTCACCGCTTCGGCGAGATCTGAAAGCTCGCGGCTGCCGGATACGTATATCCTGTGCGCCAGCGACTGGGTAAGGCCCTGCGCGAGGCGTCCCGAGCGGACGACATAATGCGTGATGACGATATCGCCGCCCGATTTTTCGACCCTTATCTCGCCCGGGAGATACATGTCGGGGATGATATATCCTATCGTCCCGTCCCTTGTCACCGCCGCCGCGGCATAGACGCCGGAGAGGGCTTCCCCTTCCTTCCATTCGCGGAGGCCGGAGCCGTCGTCGACATACACCGCTTCGGCGGCGTCCGCCGGGATCGTCATCGTCTCGCCGTACTCGGTTATATCGTCGGACGACGTTACGGCGATTATCCGCATATGCTCGTGCGTCTTGTCGGGATAGGTATGCAGCACGCGCTCAAGCTTGACCGACGCCATCGACGGGCCGGACGAGACAAACTCGAGGGTCGATATCTCGACCTTTTCCCCGGCCGCTGCGCCGACGTCGACGCGGAAGGCGGTTATCCTGCCGTCGTAATCGGGCATCACGTTGATCGGCACGGTTATGTCGGTCCATTCCCCGGCGTCGATGTTGAAGCTGACCGACTGCTGCGGGGTAAAGCCGGGGATCCCGCCGGCGGCGAGGAAGAACTGCCCGCTCGACGCCTTCTCGGCGCGGATCACCATATGCACGGCGGTATAGTCATCGCACGAAACGTCGCACTCGGAGTATATGTACGGGTCGTAGCTGCTGTCGACGATATAGGTGAGGACATGGTCGGAATAGGTCAGCTTTCCGACGTCGTTTCTGCCCCAGTTTTTCCCGGCGCCGCCGAGATGGTCGAACGGCTCGGCGCCGTCGGCTTCGGGGAGCGGCTCGTCCGAGAGGAATTCCTGATCGTGGATCCTGAAATCGGCGTAATAGTACCCGATGCGGTATGAGTTCATCCTTCCCGCCGACATGGAATTCGACGAAAGGAAGGTCCTGTCGCCGGACGTCTTTATATAGCTGTCGATGACGGCAGAGACGCCGCCTCCGCGCGGCGAGACCGAGACGGTCTTGCCGTTTTTCAGGCCGCACACGATCTCGGACGACAGATTTTCTATCCCGAACGCCGAGCGCGACGGATCGGTGAAGCGCCCCTGAACGCTGTTTTTGTCGGCGTTGGCGGCGGCGACGCTCAGGGATATGTCCTCATAAGCGACTGGCTCGGGATCTGGCGCGTCCGTCTCCGGCGCGGCGGCGGAAGTGGTTTCGCTTGCGGTCTCCGGCCGCGGATCGTCAGAGACGGTTGCGTCAGAAGCGGTAACGCCGGAGACGGTTACGTCAGAAGCGGAGCCGGGCGCTCCGGTGCAGGACGACAAAAGCAGGCTCACGGCGACAAGTCCTCCGGATATGCGGGATTTTATATTATCAAAGCTGTATGACATCTGATCCTCCCAAAGGATCCTCTGAGTTTCTTTCTGCGTATATATTATACCACATCAGGCGCGAAAGGTAAAGCGGAAAAAGAAAAATCCGGACACCGCGCGGCAAATATACGCTTGATATCCGGATGGAATTATGATATAATACTTATACGGCGCCGATATCGCGCGACATATACTCCGCGATATCGCCGAGTCGCTTTTCTGCCTCGGCGTAGCCGAGTTCGTAGGCTGCTCTGAGCTTCGAGACGTCCTTCTCTGTCCTCGACAGCCCGAGCGGCGCCGGCGGGGCGATTATGACGCATTCTCCTGCTCCGCCCTTCTCCCACACTTCGGCGATCCCGACGTTGTACCTCTCGCTGCGGCTTATCACGGCGGCGAGAAGGGCGGGATGCTTCCTGTACACGATCTTCGCCGGGAGGGTCAGCTCCGGGGATTTTTTATACCCTCTCGGCTGAGTGAGGACGACGACCGCCTTCGGAGTCTTACCTTCCGCGATCCGCTTCTCTGTCATCGCCTTATACGGCACGGAATCCGATATCCCGCCGTCGAGATAGTCGCGCCCGTCGATCCTCACCATCCTCGACACGAGCGGCAGCGAGCTCGACGCCCGCACCCATACCATGTCGCGGCGAAGATCCTTTATCTCATGGTAGACCGGCTGACCGGTCGCGCAGTCGGTGACGACGGCGACAAAGCCGCTCTCCTGCGCAAGGAAGGCGTCGTAATCGTACGGGATCAGGATATTCGGCACCTTGATGTAGTTGAAGTCGGCGCCGAACATGTCGCCGGTCCTGACAAGGCTCGTGACAGAGCAGTATTCCGGCTCGCTTAAAAACTCGGTCATCGTCCTCCACGCCCTGCCGCGCTGCCCGGACAGGTAGCTGCAGGCGGCGCAGGCTCCCGCCGATACTCCCCATACCTCCTCGAACGTGATGCCGTTGTCCATAAAACAGTCGAGAACGCCGTCGGTGAACACACCGCGCATGCCGCCGCCCTCAAGAACTAATCCGGATTGATACATTTGGCTTCGTTTTATGCGGGGGAAGGGAAACTTTTCTGAAGAAAAGTTTCCCTTCCCCCGCGCCCCCAACCTTTCAAAAGACTTTTACTACAGGGGGTCTTCCGGGAAATTCGCTGAAATTTATAAGGATTTTCCGCTCCGATAAATCACCTTATACGGCGACGCGTCCTCGAAGAGCATCTGCACATGGTCGATGCCGTATTTCTCGAGCACCTTTTCCCAGCGCTCGGTCATGCCCTCGGCGTACTCGACCGGCAGGAATCCGGCCGTCAGGTATGATTTGACGGCGGCCGGACGGCCCTCGCCGGTGGTGAGGGAGACATATTTCACGCCGCGCTCCTTCAGCGTCACCTGAATGATGTTGCTCAGGTATTTCGACAGCCCGAGCCCGCGGTGAGACGCCTTTATACCGACCCAGTGCAGGTCGCCGACGCAGTGCTCTCCGTCGGCCTCCCACGCGCCGCCGCAGCCCCAGATGAAGCCGGTGCAGGTGCCGATATGCTCGCCGTCATGGTCGAGGAACCAGACGTCCCGCTCTGGGACGATGTCCTTAAAGCCGTAGATCTCGCTGTCGAAGCGCTCGGCGTCGCCGTCTCCCGGCGTCGGCCAGGTGCGTATGCACTCGTTCCAGTCAGGTATGTCGATATCGCGGTTTTTCTCGCTGAAATGCGAGAAGGAATAGCCCTCCGGCAGAGTCATGCGCTCGGCCGGCTCGCTCGCGAACCAGTACATTTTAAGCTGCGATTGTCCCATAATTCCCTCCGTTATCTTCTGAAAAGGCCCTCGCCGTATGTATATATGATCTTTCCCCTGTCGAATATCACATCGCGGTACGGGGGGAACGCCGGACCGCCGCTGAATCTGACGGATGACACTTCAGCCGCAGAGGCCGCCCTGAATCCGACGCGGAAGTTGCCGCTCTCCGGCGCCTCGAAGGCGAGAATCCTTTCCTCATATCCCGTGTGATCGAAGGCAAGCGAGGCGATCCTGCGCCCGTCATCCTGACGCCGGACGAACATCTCGCCGGAGCCGGAGACGAGGGCTCTCAGGATATGCTTTCCGCCGCCCTCAATGTATATCCCCTGATATATCTCGCTCCCTGACGAAAGCGAGGCGTGTCTTTCCTCCTCGCCGCCCGTCCTTTGTATCGAGACGCCGCCGCTTATGACCCAGAAGCAGCGCCCATGCTCAAAGCCGCCGTTTTCCAGATACGGCATCGAGCGAAAGCCCGTCACGTCGCTCATCCTCGTCTCGAAGAAGTTCGACTCTATTCCGCCGATCTCGTTGTTCTCGAAGCGGACGCCGGTGACGGGAGGATATCCGGCCTTGTCGGTATAAGGGTTGTAAAGCCAGACGCCGAGCGTTTCGATGCGGTTGTCGTGGACATATACGTCCCTCACCTCGACCTTCTCGAGGTCATCGCAGTTGAGCCCCCAGAGGATGAAGCCGAAGGCCTTGCAGTGATCCGACCTCAGATCGCAGTGATCGATCTCGATCCGCTCGGACGGCTCAGGCTCGTCGGAATCCCACCATTCGCTCCTTCTCGGGTCGCGGCATGACGAGAAGATATACACCGAATCGTCGCCGGTTTCCATGACGCAGCCGGTCACGCGGATGTCCCGGCAGTTCATAAGGCAGACGCCGTCTCCGTTGCCGTGATTCGAACCGTCGATCCTGACGTCCTTTATCAGCCCCCGTTCGCTCGCGAGCGGCATCACGGCGTAGCTGTGATAATTCGTTATCCTTATGCCGGATATCTCGAAATCCGAGCATCGGTAAAAGCCGATGGGACAGATCTTTATGATCTTATCTTCGTCTTTCACCTCCATCATGCGTATGACGGAGTCCTCCCCATCCCCCTTCACGGCGAAGTCATGCGAGCCGCGCGGCGCGTAGATGAGGGGATAATTCCGGTACCAGAGGTGGCTCCATTTTATCGTCTGCGACCAGTTGTGCCCGTACTGCGGCAGATACGGGACATATCCGTCCCCCGAGGGCTTCACATAGCCAGACGGGTCCGGATTCTGGAGAAGCGAGGCGCCGCCTTCGATATACAGCGTCACGCCGCTTCTGAGGATCAGCCCGCCCGAGAGATATATCCCGCCCTTCGGAAGGATCACCGTCCCGCCGCCCGTGGACGCGGCGTGATCTATCGCCGACTGCAGCGCCGCCCTGTCGTCCGTCACGCCGTCCCCGGCGGCGAGATACGGCGGATCGGTCACTCTGACGGTCCGTCCGGCGGCGCTTTCCAGTTCAGGCATGCTCATACCCCCACACATTATAAATATGTTCCGGTTAAAATTATATCACCGGCATTTTCACATGATATGAATAAAAATAAACTCTGAGGTAAAAATCTATGACTCCGAGAGAAAGATTCGTAAAGACGCTGAGCGGCGAGAGGCCGGACAGGCTCCCCGTCGTCGAGTGGGCGTCATGGTGGGACAAGACCGTCGCGAGATGGCGGGGCGAGGGCATGCCCGAGCTCTCCGGCACCGGGATGATGGAATACTTCGGTCTCGACGTGCTGCATCAGTTCTGGCTGCCGCACAGAAAGCCCGGCCTGCCGTCCCCCGCATACAACGGCGCGCCGATAATCGAGACGGAGGACGATTACGAGCGGATAAAGCCGTACCTCTTCCCCGAGGACGCCGTGACAAGATACAGGGACGTCTTCGCGAAGCTGAAGCCGGCTCACGACGCCGGACAGTTCACCGTATGGTACACTCTAGAGGGGTATTTCTGGTTCCCGCGCACCCTGTTCGGGATCGAGGGGCATCTGTATTCGTTCTACGATCAGCCCCAGCTCTATCACCGCATCTGCCGCGACCTCATGGAGTGGGAGCTTGTCTGCGCCGAGCAGATAAGCGAGATGATACAGCCCGACTTCATGACCTTCGCCGAGGACATGAGCTACAACAACGGCCCGATGCTGAGCCAGCCGATGTTCGAGGAATTTCTCGCGCCGTACTACAAAAAGCTGATACCGACGATAAAAAAAGCCGGGACCCGCGTTATCGTCGACACGGACGGCGACGTGACGCTGATGATCCCGTGGCTCAAGGAAGCCGGAGTCGAGGGTGTGCTGCCGCTCGAGCGTCAGGCGGGCGTCGACCTGAATCAGATCCGCGCCGACTGGCCCGACTTCATCCTGATAGGCGGATTCGACAAGATGGTGATGAAGCGCGGCGAGGAGGCGATGCGCGCCGAGTTCGAGCGACTTCTCCCCTGCATGAGATCGGGGCGCTGCGTGCCGGGCGTCGACCACCAGACGCCGCCAGACGTAAGTATCGACAATTACAGGATATACGTCAGGCTGCTGAAGGAATACGCCGAAAAGGCGTGCAGGTGAGGAAAAGATGAACTGACCGTCGGCATGCATTTGGAATCGCCTGTCATCCGACATTCAGTTCAGTCTTTGATATGACAAGTTTCCGCTTTCGGAACTGATTCTGCTGAAATGTGAAAAGTTTCAGAAAACACTGTCCTAAGCTCGTCGTCTGTCAGTGAATCCAGTATTTCCGTAAGCTCGGCGTTCTCCTCGTCGGATACATCCCCGATATTCTCCGTCAGCCGATATAACGGGGCTTTTATGGTTTCAGGGATCGCGGTTTTATCAAAAAGTGAATTGACCGATTTCTTATTCATACTCCCCCTTCACTTCCTGAACGACGGATGATCTCCCCTTGAGACCTCGACGTGGTGACCGACGCTCTCTATCCTCCGCTCCATGCAGAACCTGCATTCGGCGGCCTCGTCCCCGGTGCAGATCTTGCCGTCGTAGAGAAGATATTTCGCCCTCACCCCGGCGGGGGAGAGGTTCGGCATGACGACGTTCGCCCCGGCGAGGATCCCGTCCTCGCGGCCTCGCGGGCTTATCGTGCCGAGCGCCGTCGTCGCCGGCAGCAGCGCGTCGGGGAACATCAGCCTGAGTATCGAGATGAGGTTCAGCGTCATATCCGCCGTCCCCGCCGGCATACCGGCGAATGGGGTGTCTTTGTGCGGTATGAACGGGCCTATCCCGATCATATGCGGGCGGAAACCGATGTAGAACTCGAGCTCGTCGACGATATCGTCCGCCGTCTGATACGGCGCGCCGACCATGAAGCCGCAGCCGACCTGATACCCGATATCCTTGAGATCGTATAGGCATCTTATCCGGTTCTCCCACGTCTGCGCGGCGGGATGGAGCTTTTTGTAAAGCTCGGCGTTCCCCGTCTCCTCGCGGAGAAGATATCTGTCCGCCCCGGCGTCAAACCACGCCTTGTACGATTCCCTGTCCCGCTCGCCGACCGAAAGCGTGACGGCGGCGTCTGGATGGTTCTCCTTCATCCGGCTGACGATGCGGCAGATATCGTCCCGCGAGAAGGTCATATCCTCGCCGCCCTGGAGCACTATTGTGCGGAAGCCGAGCTCATAGCCCTGATCTGCGCAGCCGACGATCTGATCGGCGGTGAGGCGGTATCTTTCGCAGGCGGCGTTCGAGCGGCGGATGCCGCAGTAAAGGCAGTCGTTTTTGCAGTAGTTCGTGAATTCTATGAGTCCCCGCAGATAGACGGCGCGGGAAAAGACCTTTTCCGACGCTTCGGCCGCGCGGGAGCGGAGATATGACGTTTCATCCTGATCTTTCAGCGCGATGAGAGCTTTCAGCCCGTCCCGTCCGGCTCTGCCGGACTCGGCGAGCGCGTCGATCGCGCCGCGTATTTCGTTTCGCATATTGCATTACGCTTTCGTTTGGTTGTTTTCCGACAGATATATTATATCATAAAACGGCGAAAAGTCAACAGATATTTCGGCTCTGCCGAACCGCGCCGAGGCGCGCTTATTATGAGACTTATGTATTCCGGCGAGCTTTATCACCTTCTGCGCGACATCAGCGTCCAGAACGGAGGCATGCCGCTGTCGGTGTTCGAGCCGCCGCAGAGGTATTCATGGAGCGATCCGTCGCTCAACTTCTACAACAGCGTCGCCTACCCGCTGCCAGAGACTGACGAGGGGCATTCCTTCTGCTCGCTCGCCCGCAAAAGCAGGGTCCTCGACGATATCTGCCTTTCCTGCGACAGGCGGTACACCGACGAATGCGAAAAGAGCGGCAGGAGCGTGACCTACCGCTGTCATCTCGGTTTTCTCGAGGGGCTGATACCCGTCCCCGTCGCCGGAGGCTGCGCCTGCATATTCCTCGGTCAGGTCTGCGACTCGCCGCCGGAGGAAAGCTGGACGAGGGTCTGGGAGACGCTTGAAGTCATCGACCCGAAATACTTCACGTCCGACAGGCGGGACGAGTACCGGGAATGGTTCCTTTCAAGGCAGTGCTTCATATCGGAGAAGCGGTTCGGCGCTGTCTTCTCGATGCTGAAAACGTTGTCGTCGCACTTCGTCAGCCTCGGATGGGTGCGGCAGGCCGACGCCGACATCGGCAGCGTGATCGACAGCTACATCGACCAGCATATAGGCGAGCCGATAACGTCGAAGCAGGTCTGCGCCCGCCTCGGCTTCTCCCGCACCACCCTCTACCGCGCCGTGAAGGAGAGATACGGTCTCGGCTTCAACTCATACGTCAACGGCTACAAGATAGGTCGGGCGAGGGATATGCTCGCCCGAGGCGCGGCGGTGAAGGAGACGGCCCTCGCGCTCGGCTATGAGGACGTCGGGTATTTCTCGAGGATATTCAAAGCCGCCGTCGGCGTCCCGCCGTCGGAATATGAAAAGACGGCTGTGACATCGGACGAGGGAGAGAAGGAAAGCTGAAAGCGGATCATGTCAAATCCGGCGGCGTGACCTTCACGCCCATTCGAGCATCCTTTTCCGCATATAGATGTAATCGCTCAGCTTTACCTCCTCCGGCACGCCGTGGTCGCAGGTCGGGATATACCCTCCCCTCTCCCGCATGACCGGGAGGATCCGATCGAGCATCCGGTCGATGGCGTCCCTTCCCTTCGCCATCTCGCGCTTGTCGAGGCCGCCGGAGATCAGAAGATCGGGATACTCGCGCCCGGCGCGGATGACGTCGGTCCCGGCGGCGACTTCGAACGGCGAGCACCTGCCCATACCGACCTCACGGTAGAGCGGGAGGACCGGATCGACGAAGCCGTCCGACGCCATATGATAGCGTATCGGGCGGGTCTTGTCGAGCCTCCGCGCCAGACAGTTCGTCAGGAGCTGCTGATAATACGGGAGAAGGAACTCGCGTATCATATCCGGTGATATCAGCGGCCCGTGATTGTAGCAGACGTCCTCGTCGAGCAGAAGGAAATCGTAGGAAATATGCTTCTGATAGTATTCGAGCGTTCTGTCCGCCACCTTCAGCCACTGCTCCATGCACATGTGTATCAGCTTCGGATCGTCGTAGAACATGTACAGAAGGTTCTCGCCGCCTATCAGCGAGCGGAGGTACATATACCCGCCGACGATGTACTGCTCGACGACAAAGCCCTTCTTCGCCATCCCGACCGCAGGCGGGACGGCGTTTTTCATCCTCTCCAGACGCTCCGGGGTGTCGGGATCCATCCGCCAGAGGCAGTTTTCCTCCCACGTCCTCCTGTCCTTCACCGGATGGCCGACATACTGCGGCATGAAGCCGCTGCGCCTGCCCTTGAAGCAGAGCACCTCGCGCCCCGCCTTGTCGCGGACAAGCTCGTGCTCTCCCCTGTCCTCAAGGATCTCCTCCTCAAATTCGGGGACGAACGGCGCCTCGCAGCCGCCGAGCCCGCCGACCGTGCAGTGCGCCGGCCCATCGAAGCCGAAAAGCGCCGAAAGATCGGCGTCGGGGTCGAGCCCCTCCTCCCGCCTCCACCTGTCGAGGCAGTAAAAGCCGAACTCCTTCATATAAAGGGGCGCGCCCGGCTTTATGTCGATATAATCCCGGTATTTTCTCACCTCGGGAGCCATCATCTCCCTCGGCAGAGCGCCGTGTATGCCGTCGAGTATGTTTTCGATCATATCCTGTTTCCCCGATCAATGGTATGGTGCGATCCAAGTCTCACTTCGCGGATATGGCGGGCGGGCGGTGCCTGCCCGCGGATGAGCCTTATCCTGACTGCCGCCGTTTTATTTCATGCGCAGTATAATACTGTTCCGTTACGCCATAATTATATCATTTTCCCACGGTATTGTCAATCCGTTTCGGCGCACGGATGACCGTTTCGCTTCCTCTCCGTGAAAAAACCTCCGCCCGGCAGACAGCCGGGCGGAGATCACTTATCCGTCATCCGTTCAATGCTTCTTCGATACGACTATCGCCGCCGCGAGAGCGGAGAGAGCCGTGATCACGGCGAGACCCGCCATGTCGGAGGTCTGCGGGGCCGCCGACTGAGCAGCCGGAGCGGCAGCGGCGACAGGCGCCGCGGCGGGAGCGGGGGCTGCCTCGGCAGCCGGAGCTGCGTCAGCAGCCGAAGCTGCGGCGGCAGGAACCGCATCGGCAGCCAGAGCTGCATCGGCAGCCGGAGCTGCGTCAGCAGCCGGAGCGGCGGCGGCCTCCTCCTCGAAGGAGTAGGTCCCCCATACGGCGGTGCCGCATACGTCGGTATAATGCCACATCTCGGAGCCCTCGGGCGACCACGACACGACGCCGGCGCGGCTTCCGTCGGCGGCGTTGCAGGCGATGACCTCAAGACCGAACTTTCCGCCCTCCTCTATCGTCACCTCGGCCGGGATCGGCATGGCTATCTCGTAATAGATATGCCCGCCCTTCTCGGAGATGGTGGAGTGCTGTATCTTCTCGAAATACGGGCCGTCGTCGGCGTACATGTGATAGGTCACGAGCACGTCGTCGCCGGAGAGGTTGGCGTAGCAGACGAGGTCGCCGTTGTCGGCGTAGCTGTACTCATACTCCGGCGTGCGGACGTACGAAAAGTCGAACATGACGCCGATCGACTCGCGGTTCCATGTCTGCTCCGGATCCTCATGCGAGTAGTCGATGTTGGCGTCGGTCACGTCCACATATATGTAGACATAGCTGCTGTCGTAGACGGCGTAGAATACGCCGGTGGAGTCGGAGGGGTTGTTCTCGAAATAATCGAGGTTCTGCTCGGTCATTGCCTGAGCCTCGCAGTCGCCGTAGGCGTCGTCCAGCTGGGCGTCTATCCTGATAACGCCGTCGGTGACGCGCGGGATGGTGACGGTCTTTTTGCTCTCCTCAGCCGACGCGCAGAGGGAGAGAGCCGAAACGATCAAAAGAACGGCGAGCGATAACGCTGTCAGTTTTTTCATTGCTTTTCTCCTCATGGAATTACAGTGCGGCGGGGCATAGAACCGCCGCGGATGAAACATTCACCTGATATTAATTATATTCATAATTGCCGAAAAAGGAATGGACTATCGTTCCGCATTCATGGATTATTGTCCCGCGGACGGCATATCGGCGGCATCTGACAAAATTAACCTTCAAATCATCAATTCGCATTGAAATATCCACACGTTTATTGTATAATCTATATCAGCGGGGCGGATTTCAGGCCCCGCGCGGACAGCCGCGACAGGCGGCCGCGAAAACAGATGCAGGGAGGGTTTTATAATGGATGAACAGAAGATCAAGGCCGAAGCCGAACGTCTCGTCGAGAAGATCAAGGCTCTGGTAAGGGAAGGCAACGTCTCCCGCGTCAAGCTCAAGAGAAAGGGCGAGACGCTGGTGAACATCCCGGTCAACGCCGGCATCGTCGGCGCGCTGGTCGGTCTTTCCGCCGCTCCGTTCGCCGTACTTACCGCCGCCCTGATAGCCTTCGGGCTCGACTGCCAGATCGAGATCGAGAAGAAGGACGGCAGCGTCACTGACCTGACAAAGACCGTCGGCACCACCGAGCAGCCCAGTTCCGAACAGCCTTGCTGCGAGGAGAAGAAATGCTGCGACGCACAGCCTTGCTGTGAGGAGCAGAAGGACTGCGAAGACAAGCCGTGCTGCGACGACAAGCCTTGCTGTGAGGAGCAGACCTGCTGCGAGGAGCAGAAGGACTGCGGCGGGACGGATGACGGCAAAACCGAATAAGCTCCGGCTTTTAAAGCATAGCTTTTTAAAGCATAGCTTTTAAAGCAAAGCTTTTAAAGCAGATCGGAGAGGCCTTCGGCCTCTCCGATTTTTATGTTTTTCATTTTCCGAGCAGACGGTCGTAATCCTCGAGCAGCCCGGGGAACGGCGAGATGCTCCGCCTCAGAACTCCGGTGAGATACGCGAGCGTTATGCCGTAGTTCGTGAACGGGATCCCGGCGTCGACGGCGCACTGCATCCGGTACTTCATCTCCCGTGGCGACAGCATGCACCCGCCGCAGTGTATCACCATGGCGTATTTCGACAGATCCGCCGGCCAGCCGCCGCCGGAGCTGGTCTCGACGGTGAATTCCTTCCCGGTGTGCTTTCTCAGCATGTTCGGTATCTTGACGGTGCCGATATCCTCGCACTGACGGTGGTGCGTGCAGCCCTCCGAGATCAGGACGGTGTCGCCGTCCTTCAGGCGGTCTATCGCCGTGACGCCGCGCACGGCGGTGTCAAGGAAGCCCTTGTGCCGCGCGAGCAGGATCGAGAAGCTGGTGAGCGGCACCGATTCGGGCGTGTCGGCGGCGACGCTTCTGAACGCCTGACTGTCGGTCACGACGATCCTCGGCGGCTCCTTCAGCGAAGAAAGGGTGTCTTTCAGCGTATCGTCGCGCGTGACGTAAGCTGCCGCTCCGACGTCGAGGATGTCCCGTATCGTCTGCTGCTGCGGCAGGATCAGCCGCCCCTTCGGCGCCGAGGCGTCTATCGGGACGACGAGGACGACCGTGTCCCCCTTGTCCAGCATGTCGCGGATTATCGGCCTGTCCTCGTCCTTCGGCGCCATCCTGCCGAGCATGTCCTTGAGCGCCCCGATATTATACCCCGTCTTCGCCGACACCCATATCTCGCCCTCCCTTTCCGGGACGGGAGAGCCGGAATCGTGCTTTGTGTGCGCCGTGATATACGGGATCCCCTTCGCTTTGAAAAGAGCGATGAGCTCTTCCTCATCCGGGGCAAGGGCCTCCCTCTCGGTGACGAGCACGGCTATGTCGGTCCTGTTCAGCGTCTGCTTCGTCTTTTTGACGCGGAGCTCGCCGAGGCCTCCGAAATCGTCTATGCCGGGGGTGTCGGTCATCATGACCGGGCCGAGCGGCAGGAGCTCCATGGCCTTCGATACCGGGTCGGTGGTAGTCCCCGGCACGTCGGACACGACGGCGAGCTCCTGCCCGGTGACGGCGTTTATGAGCGCCGACTTCCCGGCGTTGCGGAGCCCGAAGAACGAGATATGTACCCTCTCTCCGGAGGGCGTGGAGTTGAGTGACAT
>CAMJPL010000038.1 GCA_946407735.1 uncultured Clostridia bacterium | reverse complement strand
GCGAAAGAAAAAACGGCCGGAAACCGATCCGGCCGTTTTCTGTTTGATTTTACAGCTTATTTGAAGAGCACCTGCAGGGCCTTGAGAGCCTTGTCGGGCTTAAGGATGTCATTCGGTACCGGAGCTGCCTCGAGTTTTGTCCCCGCGAGGCGGTAGACTGCGGTCCTGGCGGTCCTTACCGCGTATTCGATGGTGCCGGTGGTATCGGCGTCGACATCGGCGTAGCTTCCGATAACGGCGAGATTGACTGTTCCGTCCGGGATGACGTCGGGTCTCGAGGATTCGGATCTCGGCAGGAGAGCCGCCGAGGCGAAGGGAGAATACACCGGGACGGCGGAGATAAGGTCGGACCTTATTTCCTCCCAGCGGTCGGCCCACTGCATGTGGCAGACGATCTCATAAAGGATCTCGGAGCCGGTGGCGTCCTTCATCGGCTTTTTGACGTATGTGCCGACCGATTCGGGATAGAGTCCGACGCCGCTTATCACGGTGGTGCCGTCTTCCTGATCTCTTGACACCGGCTGAGCGGGCACGTTTACGCTGAGAAGCCATCCGGAATCGCGGAAGGTCATCGTTCCGCCCGATCCGGCGGCGTTGCCGCTGAAGTTCTCGAAGAGCTTCACGAGCTTCGAGCCCTTGAAGGTGAAAGCGAAGCTCTCGACAGCCGAGCCCTTGACATCGGCGAAGAAGCGCGAGGCGTCGCCGAGCTCGGGGCAGTCGGAGGAGAGAAGCTCCCAGAGGGAGGCCGGGCGGTCGGCGAGCTTGTTCTCGTCAAACGCCGGTGTGTCGGCCGTACCGGTCATGACATATCCCGATCCGGCGCCCAGAGTGAGTATGCAGACATCCTGCTCGCCGAGATCGACGCGTCTGCCGTCCTCAAAGAGTATTGCGGTCGGCACGATCACAAGATCATCGCCGTCGCCGCATCCGTCGCAGCCCTCGCATTCGCCTTCGCAATCGCACTCATCGCACTCGCCTTCGGAGCACTCGCAGCCGCCGCCGCTCTCGCAGCAGTTCTCGTCAGCTTCGCATTTCTTTGCACAGCCGCATTCGTTTTCGGTTTCGCAGCAGCATTCGGATTCGAGCGCGGTCTCGGGCTCGCATTCAGCCTTGTCATCGGCGATGTTCTCGGCGATCACTTCCGGAGCGGGAGAGGGAGCTTCGGTGTCGACAGCTTCAGTCTCGACGGCTTCGGCGACAGTCTCGGCGGCGCCGCTCACGGCTGCCTCCGCTGCTTCAACAGTCTCGGCTATGGCATCGGCGGCGGACTCGGCCGCGTCAGCGGCTTCTTCCTTTACGGCTTCGGCGACGGTTTCTGCGGTCTCGGCGGCGCCGACGGTTTCGGCGACAGCTTCCTTTACATCCTCCGCGACCGTTTCAGCGGCTTCGGCTATAACTTCGGCGGCATCGTCCGTGTCGTCTGCGTCGGAGCAGCCGCATTCGGGCTCAGCCGTATCCTCGGACTCGGCGGTTTCCTCCGCCTCTTCGGTCTCCTCTTCGTCTTCCTCGACGGTCACCACAGCCTCGGTGAATTCGATGTCGGAAACGGCGTTTCCGAGCTCGAAGCAGACTCCGGCGCGGTCGAGATAGGCCTTGAGCGGCAGGATCACGCTGTCGTAGATGTCGTACGGGGTGTTTATCCTGTCGGAGAGGGTGTCGAGATCGCCGAGAGAGGCGGCGTTGCGCCTGATCTGACGGCGAAGCTCGGCGAGGCTGTCCCAGCGCCTGATGCCGTAAGCCGACTGCCAGAGATACCAGAAATCGGTGGTGAAGAAGTGCTCGGCGAACCACTGGTCGATGCGCAGATCTGTGATGTTCTTCTCGTCGGCGAATATCAGCTTGAGCATCTGGGAGCGGTCGTCGCCGTCAAGCTGCATCGACGAGAGCTCGGAGATCTCGCCGCTTCCTACGACCATCCTTGCCTTCGCGCTGACGGGATGTGCGGCGGAATAGTTCATTATCTCTTCGGCTACCGATCTCTGAGGCGCTTCGATCGACGGTATCGATCCGAGAAGATCCATGAGGTTCTCGGAGGCGTTCTTCGATATGAAGGCGCTGACCGAGGCGGGGGAAGCGGACTCGCAGGCGAAGACGCCTCCGACCTTATCCGAGCCCGAGATGACGTGGATGTTCTCACCCTTCATGCCGCAGTCGCGTACGAGGTACGCCGCGGCGGAGAGAGCCGAAACACCGGCGCCGATGATATAGACCTTCCTGTCTCCCCATTCCATCGCGCGGGCTTTCTCGGCCGCTTCCTTTTCCTGATTTTCCTTGATCGCCTTTACGGCCTTGTTCGCGGCAAAAGCGGCGGCTCCGACAGCCGCGGCTGCGATAAGAGTACCGATAAGTCTTCCTGGCATTTTGCTGTAACCCTCCGTATAAATAACGAAAAATAACGAAGCCGGAAGAAGCTGCTTCCGGCTGTAAAGTGTTTGTTCACGGTTGCTTTCCGTGATATATTATACAAAACCAATTATAATTCAGCGTGATTTTTCTATTAACCTGAGGATAATTTTCGGTTAATTTGTGTAAATCGGGCGCGCCGTCATTCGATAAAAGCGAATTCGTCGAGCCTGTCCATGGCTTCGATGAGCTTGTGCGTCGGAACGGCTACGTTCAGCCTTAGCGTCCCTTTCGTCCCGAAGCCGTCGCCGTCTATCCAGATCACCCCGCGCTCGATGCCGCGTCTGACGAGCTCCTCGTGGCTGACGCCATGGCGCTTTTCCCACTCCGAAGTCTGAGGGTAGAGCAGATATGTCCCCTGCGGCTTCGAGCAGACGATCCCTTCATGCGCCGTGAGTCGGTCATAGGCGATGCCGATATTCTCCGTCAGCACCTTCAGCAGCTGATCGGTCCACGCCTGCCCGCTTTGGGAGTAGGCGCCTATCGTTGAATACATGTAGAATATGCTCATCTGGTTGAGCATCGTCCTCCCGGCCGTCGACAGGAACCTGCTTCTGAGGTCGGGATCGGGTATGACGGCGTAAGCGCCCTTCACACCAGCGAGAGAGAAGGTTTTAGTCGTCGAATAGAAGGCGACTGTTATGTCCTCCGCCCCTTTTACCGAGAGGATCGGCGTGTGCTTGTTGTTTCCTATTATTATGTCGGACCATATTTCGTCGCAGACGATGATCACGCCGTTTCTGCGGCAGATGTCGACAAGCTGCTCGAGCTCGCCTTTCTCCCAGACGCGCCCGGTCGGGTTGTGCGCCGAGCAGAGGGCGAAGACGCGGATATGCTGTTTTTTTATCTGTGATTCGATGTCTTCGAAATCCATCCTCCAGACGCCGTTTTCGTCGCGGATGAGATCGGTGTAGACTGTATGTCTCCCGCTGCCGTCGATGGTGGCGTAGCCGGTGTAGCGCGGATTGTGGGTAAGGACCGGCTCTCCGGGACGTGTGAACGCGTCGTAGCATGTGACCATGCCGCCCAGCACCGAGTTCACATAGCATATCGAGCTTTTGTCATATTCGATGCCGTTTCTCGCCTTATGCCACCCGATGATGGCGTCGTACCATTCGGCCCTCGGGCTGAAATAGCCGAAGTGCGGCTTGTCGAGCCTCGATCTCACCGCCTCTATGACGGAGGGAGCCGTCTCAAAGCTCATGTCGGCAATCCACATCGGGATTATGTCATATCCTTCAAGCACGCCGCTTACATGGTCGACCGAATCGGCGTCCTGTCCGCGGCGGTCAAAAAATGTCGTGAAGTCAAAAGAGTATGAGTCCAAATGATGTCATCTCCTGACGTTGTTATATTTGTTTCAGTTCTTTCGCGTGGATCTCGGTGTAGGTGAGCCTGCCGTTTATCCTCTCCGATTTCATCAGAGACACGCGCTTTGCAGTCATCGAAGCCGGGGCGACCGTGATACGGGGCTGAATGGCGCATTCGATCTGCCGGCCTATTGTGATATGCGGCTTGTACGGGCGGCGTTCGATATCGAATCCGGCTTCGCGAAGCCGCGTCTGAAGAAAATCAGCCAACTGATACAGCCCCGGCTCCGCCGTCACACCGATCCAGTATATATCCCCGCCGTCGCGGCGGAAAACTCCCGGTCTCCCGAGATCGATCTGGAACGGAGCGATATCGATCCCGTCGATTATCTCCTTCACGTCCCTTATCCTGTTCGTCTCCCCGATGAAGACAAGGGTGAGATGAAGATTATCGGACAGGGAGAAATGTCCGCGCGAAGCGTATCGCCTGAGCTGATCCTGCGCGCGTATGATCTCGTTTTTCAGGGTATCGTCAAAATTGATTGATATGAACAGTCGCATGGCGGTATAAGAAGAACATAAAGCATGCCGGTATTCCCGGCGTGCCGGGCGGCAGGCAAAAGTAAAGAGAGGAAGAACGCCGGACACGGCGGATTCCTCTCTTATTCGGTTTTCAGAGCGCTTTAAGGAAGCCGGCGAGACGGTCGGCTATCAGCTTATGACCGGCGTCGTTCGGATGGAGAGCGTCGGGCATATAGAGCTGTTTCTGTATCGGCACGTCGGGCTGCATGCCGCCCATGGCGTAGAGATCGAGCACCGGGATCGAATAATACCGCGCGACCTCTTTTATCGCGTCTACATAATCGGAAAGCGGACGGCTGTTGAACTGCGACGGGATCATATCCCATCCGCGGTGGGTGGGGGTCATGAACACTATCGTCGAGTGAGGATAACGGGTGATGAGCCCGATCATGAGGACGTGCAGGGCGCCGTAGAAGGTCGTCTCGGTGCGGTCCTCGAATTTGCCGAAGGGCGCGTTCCCGTGCCCGTAATCGTTCGTCCCGCCGAAGACGATGACGAAGTCGGCGTCGGCGTCCATCGCGGCGAAGCGGTCGCAGTAGGCGGCGGCGCAGGTGTCGGCGCCCGTCTGACGGGCTATGCGCGTGCCGCCGATACCGTAGTTCAGCGCCTTTTCAAGGTGATATTCGGACGCGAGACGGTTTGTGAAGATGTTGGCCTTATCGGCCACTCCGCATCCCTCGGTTATACTGTCGCCGAGGAATACGAACTTTTTTCCGTATATATCCATAATTGTGATTTAACCTTCGCGGGAGGGCCGCCTTTGGCTCTCCCGCATATCATGTTGTCAGAATCCGATCTTGACTGCGCCGATCCTGTACTCTCCGAGCGGGAGGATGACGCTCTTGCCGCTGATCTTCGCCTTGCCGCAGCTCTCCTGCATGAGGTTGACGATCTCGGCGGACTTCGGAGCGGACGGGAAGGTGAGCTTCACGTCGGTCTTGTCGCCGCAGTACTCGATAGCGCGGACGATGAGGCTTCCGTCGTCAGCCGGCTCGACGCTGTTGATGACGGCGGTGGATTCCGCGGTGTTGGCGAAGGTGAAGAAGCTGCCGCTCGGCTTCAGCTTGCCCTTGTGGCTGTCGGTCGGGACGAAGCGCAGCGGATGGTTGAGGGCAGTCGCGGCGTCCTCGAGAGCCTTCGGGCAGGAGGAACCGACGGTGACCCAGACCTTGATATTGTGAACGGCTCTCTCCGGATACGGATCGGGGCCTCCGGCGGTGTGGATGAGCGTGGACGTGAGGGCGCCCTCGAAGAATCTGTAGCCGTACTTGGAATCGACGGCGAGTCCGACGGCGCGCTTGCTTTCATTCGACGGCTTGACGGCGGCGAACTGTGAGCATGGGATGTCGTGGTTCTCCGGCGCGCGCTCTGTGGCTCCGCCCGGGATGTCACAGATGACGGCATTCGAGTCATATGCGTACGGCAGGCGGTAGATGAGATCGGGGATATATTCGCCCTTCGTCTCCTTCCAGTCGACGGTAAGGGCGTACTGCAGAGCCTTCGAGCCCTTGGAGAGCGTCACGTCGGCGGACACAGTCGATCCGAGGACTTTGGCCTCGAAGTGTATGCCGCGCACAAGGCTGCCGTGTCCGATGTAGTGGATCCTTGTAAGCTCGGTCACCGGATGAGAGCCGATGATCGAATGGATCTGCCACGCGTCGCCGTTGTTCTCGGTGTCGAGCTGAACGAGTCCGCAGAACTCACCCGGCTTTATCATCTCGCAGCCGGACGCCTTGTCGACAAGCGATGTCAGGGCGGCGGTATGAACGTCGAACACCGCCTTGATATGCTCGTTTTCGAGAACGTAGGAATTCACGAAGCCAAGAGTGTTGTTGTCGGCGCCGAGATAGAAGGGATAGCTGTCTACCTCTTTCTCGCGGAGTACGACGGTCGTGTAGCCGTACGCCGGGACCGACGCATAAACGAGCACGCGGAAATACTTATGATCCCAGTAGTGCTGAAGGCTGCCGTCGACCATGGCGAACTCGACGGGCTTGCCGGACCAGTCCTCGACGGCGATCTGTCTCATGTCGCCGGTCCAGTCCCATACGGTGAGCTCGACAGGCTCGGTGCGGTCAAGGGAGGTGTCGTTGAAGATGTTGAAGATCCTCGTCCTTCCGACGCCTCTCTCGGGATTCGGGACACCCTGATAATGCTCGATGCCGAATCCTACGCCTGCGCCTTCAGACTGGGAATATTTGACGTTTTCCGGGTCCTCGTCGACGTTTATCATCGAGGTGTCGATGGCGTCGGAGATCTCGCGCAGGGAATTCTGCGTCACGGTGTTTGTTATGGCGAGGACGTTCTGATAAAGCCCCATGGCGTGCTCGCGGGAATCCTGAACGCACGATCCGGTAAGGATGTCGTGGAAGTGCGTGAAGAGGGTGTCCTGCGTCGCCGAAGCGAGATTGTCCTTGATGTAGCGGTGCTTTTTGCCGGTGAGGGCCGTCGAGGCGGAGGTGTAGAACCTCGCGTCGTACAGAGCGTTCTCGGCTCCGCGGTTGCCTCTCTTGATCCTTGACTGCGTGGTGTAGCAGCCGTCGAAGATGAAGTTGAGCTCCTTGTCGATGACCGGAAGCTGATCGCGGACGGACTCGGCTTCCTTGAAGAACTCACGGAAGGTGCCGAATCTGACCGTGGGGTAGACCGGCCATTTCATAAGCTCGTACGCCGTCTCGACGTCGCGTCTGGTCGGTCCGCCGCCGTGATCGCCGACGCCGTAGACGATGAGCCCGGTCTTGAATCCGGCGCATTTTTTGGAGATGTCGACGATACCGACGCCGATATGCGGCGTGATGGCTGAATTGTACCAGTACTGCTCGCGGTACATGAGAAGCTCGGCGCCGGACTTCGCCCTGTAGCGGTAGAGGGCGTACGGGTTGTTGCCTCCGCGGCAGTGATAGTAGTATTTTACGCTTCCGAAGGTGTCTATCTCGGGTATCTGAGCCGAATGTCCGAATGTGTCGGGCGAGAAGTCGACCTCGAGGTCCTTCGGGTCGATGTCCCAGTTCTTCTGCAGATAATCGCGGGTATATTTGATATGATCGAGCAGGGAGGAGGTGGAGGGCATGTTCTTGTCGGTCTCGACCCACGCCGTGGAGGTGCACTCCCAGCGCCCTTCCTTTATGCGCTTTTTGATCTCGCGCGCCATCTCCGGATCATAGTCGTCGACGATCTTGTAGACCGACGTCTGTGACTGGCTGAAGCAGAATTCCGGATACTGCTCCATGAGATTGAGGACGGTGCGGAAGGTGGCGAGCGCAGCGGCGACCGTCTCCTGCCACGACCACATCCAGTTCATGTCGATGTGAGCGTGTCCGCAGAGGATGAGCTTGTAGCTCTTCGCCTCCTCGGACAGCGGCATCAGCAGCTTTTCGGCTTCATCCGCGGCCTTGTAGGTGATGACGCCGTTGTTTTTCATCTCATCGGAAAGCAGATCGAGAGCGGCGGCGATCTCGCCGTCGTATTTCCCGCCGTTTGCCGCGGACAGCTTGAGCGAGAACTCAAGCTCGGAGATGATGCGGGTTATCGTTCTGTTGGGAGGCGTGATGTGCTCAAACATCTCGCGCGGCATGCCGAAGGTGAACTCGAAACCGGTTTTCTCACGGTTGCCGCCGACGGCCTTTTTAAGAGCCGCGAATCTTGCGGAAAGACTTGACATAAATTGTCTCCTTGAATCTTGAGAGTTGAATTATGCTTTTGATCTGGGTCTCGCGCTTTTATCGTCGTTTTTATAGTACATGTAAAGACCGCATTTTATCGTCCCGTTATTCATCGGTCTGACCTTGTCGGCTCTTCTCCCGAAGCACCGCTCGAAATCGGGACAGGACGTCAGGATGTACATCTGCCATCTGCCGAGCTTTGAGAAGGTCTTTCCCATCCCTCTGTAAAGCTCCTTCGCCTCGTCGGCAGTCCATAGACGCTCGCCGTACGGCGGATTGCAGACGATGGTGCCGCGGATGCCTTCGCTTTCGATCTTGAGAGCGTCGCGCTCGAATATCCGTATATGATCCGTCATCCCGGCGCGCCTTGCGTTTTCCCGAGCGAGCTTTACCATGGCGGGGTCTATATCCGAGGCGTAAGCGGTAAATCCGGTGTCGGTGATCTTCGACATCGCCTCGTCCCCGGCGTCGAGCCAGATCTTTTCCGGGAACAAGGGGAAGGACTGCGCCGCGAAGGAGCGTCTCAGCCCCGGCGCCGTGTTCGTCATCATCATCGCCGCTTCTATCGCGATGGTCCCCGAGCCGCAGAAGGGGTCCCATGTGACGACGTTCTCTCTCGGGCGGGAGATGGACGCTATGGCGGCCGCCAGCGTCTCGCGGAGAGGCGCGACACCTCCGCCCTCCGAGCGGTAGCCGCGCTTGTGCAGCGGCGAGCCGGACAGGTCGATCATTATGTCAGCCGTGTCGTTCAGTATGAAGAATTCGATCCTGTATAACGTCCCGGTCTCCGGGAATCTTTCGATAGCGTATGACAGCCTCAGCTTTTCGACTATCGCCTTCTTTACGATGCTCTGACAGTCGGGAATGCTCATGAGAGCGCTCTTTATGCTGTGCCCGCTGACGGGGAAGGCGTCGTCGCGGCCGATGACATCGGCCCACGGGAGCTTCTTCGTCCCCTCGAAAAGCTCGTCGAAGCTTCGCGCCTCGAACGATCCCATGATGAGATAGACTCTTTCGGCGAAGCGGGAGTTTATATTCACCCTTGCGGCGTTGGCGGGACTTCCTTTGAAATACACTCTGCCGTCTATCGTCTTTGTTCTTTGAATGCCGAGAGCGTCGAGCTCGCCGCCGACCATCCCTTCGAGCCCGAACAGGCATGTGGCGGCGTAATTGTACTGCATATCGGAAATATCCCCGCTTCTTTGATTCTTGATGGATGCCGTTTCTCTTTTTACGCCTGTCAGATGACGTCCTGCCGGGCATGAAAAGAAAAGCGCGCGTGCGTAATGTTAAGGAAGGACCTCTTCCGAAGAAGCGGTCCTTCCTCATTGAACGATTTTATTTGACTATGTTCGCGAGAACGGTGGCGAGCTGATATCTCGCGGCCGGGGCGGCCGGATCGAATTCCAGATCGAAGAACAGACCGTTTTCGATGAACGAGATGAACGCGGCGCGGTAGTAGGCGGCGTTCGTGATGTTCTTATAGTTGCGGAGCTGCTTTATCGTCTCGGTTCCGTTTGACTGAGGAGACTGGATGCGGTCGATGGAGCGCAGAGCCTTGTAGGTGACATAGACGAAGTCGTTGTATGTCAGAGCGCCGGAGGCCCGGAGGGTATCGGCGTTCGGGATGTCGACCTTGGTCATGTCGACGCCGCAGGCGGTGAGCATGGCGGTGAGCTCGTCATAGGTGAAGGTCCCGTCCGGCTCGAACTTGTCGCTGTTGGCGATGACTCCGGCGGAGATCAGCTTGGAGAGCGAGAGGGAGAGGCCGTCATACTTGGCGACGTCGGTATAGGACGAGATCGCGCCGACGGTGTAATTGTAGGTCTTGATCTCCGAGGCGATGTAGTTGCCGTAGATGACGACGGTCTTGAGGGTGGTGTTCTTCGTGATGGTTATCGGGCCGGTGTAGCGGAACGATCCGACGTCCGGAATGCTGCCGTTGAGAGTGTAGTAGATGGTGCCGCCGGCGGTCTCGGTCGTGAGTGTCACCTGCGTGCCGCTGGTAACGGCGCCGGACTTGACGTTGGCGATAGCCGGCTTCGCGCGGTAGTTCTCATACACATACTCGGCATACCAGTTGCGGTAATAAGAGGAGTTGAGATAGGAAATGAAATCGCTGTAGTTGGAGAAGTTCCAGTTCCAGGGATTGTAGTAGCCGTTGTAGTAGCTGTAATTGTAGTTGCTGTAAAGATACTTCAGGTAATCGGCGTATGTCATCGTCGAGCCGGTCGGCAGGGTGATGACGGTGGAGGGGTCGACGTGGTAGGTCGGCTTTGTCACATGTACGTGATCATGGCAGCTCGGGCAGTAGTAGACGCCGCAGTCCTTGCAGTAGGTGTAGGCCTTCTTGTGGACGGGGCAGACGTAGGAGCTGTAGGTGTAATACGGGATGACGGTGGAGGCTCCGGCGTCGGTGTAGTAATACCACCACGGGATCTCGACCTCATATTTCTTGCCGTCCACATAATACTCATAGGAATGATATTCCTGCTTCGTTCCGTCGCCGTTGTAGATGTAAATCTTGCCGTCGGTCGGATACTGGGCGTACCATGTGTAATACGGGGAATAGGTTATCGTCTGAGAGGCCTTGTCGGTGGTTATCTGATCGAGGAACGGATAGACGATGGTGCCGGTCCCGCTGGGATCGAGACGTCCGGTGGGGGTCATGTAGAGCCAGCCGTTGATGTTCAGCTTGCCGTTGACCGTGAGGTCTTCCTTGATCATGAGCACAGCGCCGGGGGCGAGGCTTATGGTGACATCCTTCGGGATGACGGTGTCGGTGGTCACCGATACCGACGTGGGAACGGTCACCTGCTTTGTGGGGGATTTCAAAGCCGCGTCGACCCAGTACTTGAGCTCGGACGGATAAGCGCCGGAGCCGTCGGCGAACACCCCGACTCCGAGAGCCAGGACGCAGGCCAGCGCGAGCAGCAGCGCCGTGATTCTGCTTTTCATGATTTTTTACCTTCCTTTGATGATGAATGACTGACTTTTTTTTTGTGCCGACACGGATTTTCATACCGGCCCGCATCAGACGCCGGATCCCTTTCGGGAGTTCCAATATACCGAATAAAATTATAGCATCATTAAGCGGTTTTGTCAAGGGCGAAAAAAGTTTTTACAGTAAAAGAATATATGCGCCGGGGGACGGATTTTTCGTATTTACAGATTATTCACCGTTGTGAAGGCATAAATTACCCGGCAGGCTTGAAATAAACACAATTTTGATGTAAAATATATTAATAACGATCATAAACTATCCACGGCTGCAGGAGAAACGATTTATGGCTCTGGCGGAACCCTATACGAAAACGACCGAGATCGGAGAAGGCGCTCTTGAAAAGGCGCACAGATACATGTCCGAGGAGATGTCAGGACTGAAAGGCCTGGCCGTCTGCGACAAAAATACCGAATATATAGCGGAAAAGGCCTTCCCGGACCTTGAGAGATACGCTTTTGAGGCCGGGACCCACGCGTACGGCGATCTCGGAGACGGGCTTGCTTCATATATCACGGACAACGGCATCGGCTACGCCGTCGCCGTCGGCTCCGGCTCGGTCACCGATCTTACCAGATACGCCGCTCACGCCGCGAAAAAGCCGTTTATCAGCTATCCGACCGCCGCGTCGGTCGACGGCTTCGTGTCATCGGTCGCCGCCATGACGATAAAGGCGAGGAAGACGACACTCCCGAGCACGCCTCCCGTCGCGCTTTTCGCCGATCCCGCCGCCTACATGACCGCGCCGAGACGTCTGACCGTCTCCGGCGTCTGCGATATACTCGGCAAGTACATCTCGATATTCGACTGGCAGGCGGCGCATTATCTCCTCGGCGAGAAGCTGAACGATGAGATAATCGACCTTGAGCGCAGAGCGGTCGAGAAGGTCCTCTCGCTCGATCCCGCGTCGGACGATTTCACGACGGCGGTGATGGAGGGCCTTGTCATGACCGGCATGGCGATCCAGTATCACGGGAGCAGCCGTCCGGCATCGGGTGCCGAGCATCATCTGTCGCATCTCTGGGAGATGCGCCTTATAAACGGCGAGATAGACGCCCTTCACGGCGAGCAGGTCGGCGTTTCGACCCTGATCGTCCTTGACCGCTACAAGAAAGCTCTCTGCGGGGATATCGCCGAAGAATACGAGCATCCGCAGTTCACCCGCGAGTTCCTCGAGCCGGTCTACGGCCCGATAACCGACGGGATAATCGAGGAGAACACCCCCGACCCGCTGTCCGAGCTCACAAAGGAAAGGATTTCCGCGGCTCAGCCGGATATCCGCCGCCTGATAGAGGCTCTGCCGGATGTCGGATGGCTGCGCGGGTATATGCTCGCCCTCGGCTGCAAGACGCGTCTGTCGGAGATAGAGCTTCCCGATACGGCAGAGTTCGCGGCGAAGAGCCTTAAATACGCTCCGTTCGTCCGCCGCCGCATCACGCTCCTCAAGATCCTCAGAGCGGAAAACTGACGTAAGATGGGTATAGTATCACGTCTTTTATGGCCCGATGAGCGCTTTGACGGATTCGGCTCGATAACGCCGGAATTTCTGCGGTCTCAGGGCGTGTCGGCGCTTATCTGCGACATAGACAACACGCTCGTCACATATGACGATCCCGAGCCGACGGAGCAGGCAGGGGCATGGCTGAGGGAAATGCTGTCGTCGGGGATAAGGATCGCCTTCGTCAGCAACAACAAGCCGGCGAGAGTCGAGCTTTTCAACCGCAGCGTCGGCGCTCCGGCATACGGCGACGCCGGGAAGCCCAAAAGAAAATACCTTGACATAGTGATGTCCGAGATGGGCAAGACCCCAGAAGAATGTGCCGTGCTCGGCGATCAGCTGTTCACCGACGTCTTTTCGGGAAAGTGGGTCGGGACGAAGGCCTATCTCGTCCCTCCGATAAAGGATAAGAAAACTCTGCTGTTCAGGTTCAAGCGCGCTCTTGAGAAGCCTATACTGAAGGCGTATGAGCGGAGCAGAAAAAAGAAATAAAAGCTGACTAATTGGTTAACGGGAGAATAACGCATTGCTTCCTAAAAGATCGAAGGCCAATTTCGGGCCGGCGGGAAACTGCGACGAATACAATAACGAAAAACACAGATCGAACGCCGAGGCCCCTTTATGGGTGAAAAACTACGGTCTCGACTGTTATGAATACCAGTGCGGCAGCGGCGTGCACGGCTCGGAGGCGTCCTTCAGAGCCGTCGGCGAAGCCGCGGCGGCGGCAGGCATCGAGATGTCCCTTCACGCGCCGTATTACATCAGCCTGTCCGGCGTCGAGATCGAAAAGAGGCTCGGCTCTCTCAGGTATATAAGGGAAAGCCTTCAGGCCTGTGAGTGGCTCGGCGGGAATCTGATAGTCGTCCACACAGGCTCGGCGGCGAAGATCAGCCGCGCCGAGGCGATGGAACTGGCGAAGGACACGCTGTACAAGGCTCTCGAAGAGATCCCGGACAACGGGATAGTGATCGGCCTCGAGACGATGGGAAAGCAGAATCAGCTCGGCACTCCCGAGGAGGTCGTCGAGCTCTGCGAAATGGACAGCCGCCTTCGCCCGGTCGTCGACTTCGGGCATATAAACGCCTTCCACTGCGGCGGTTACTTCAATACCGCCGACGATTACAAGCGGATATTCGACCTCATAGGCAGCCGCCTCGGCTCAGAGACCGCGAAAAACCTCCACTGCCATTTCTCGAAGATCGAATACACCTCAAAGGGTGAAAAAAAGCATCTCACCTTCGACGACACCGTCTTCGGCCCGCCGTTCGAGCCTCTCGCCGAGCTTATGGCGAAGGAAGGCCTGACCCCGAGGATTATCTGCGAGTCCGACGGGACTCAGGCGAGAGACGCTCTTCTGTTCAAAAACAAATACAAGGAATACAAAGGAAACTGAAAATGTCTGTTACAGCCAAACTCCTAAAGGTGCAGGCCGCGCTGCCGCAGGATATCGACTGCGCGATCATCACCTTCGGCATAAGCCAGAGATACATCACAGGATTCGACTTCCAGGACGGTTATGTTCTTGTCGGGCATGACTGGTGCGTCCTGCTCACCGATTCCCGCTACATCGAGGCGGCAAACGAGCATGCTTCGAAGTCAGGTCTCGATATCACCGTCGACACGATGAAGGGCAGCTTCGCCGCCATTCTCGACGGGTATTTCACAGAACACGGCGTAAAGACCGTCGGCTTCGAGGAGACACGTCTCTCGGTCGAAAGACGCGACTGGCTTGAGAAGGAGATCGGTCAGCGCCGTCTCGTGCCGCTCGGCGGCGCGGTCGAGGAGTGCAGGATACGCAAGGACCGCGACGAGATGGACGCAATGATACGCGCCCAGCGCATCGCCGAATCCGCTCTCGAACACATATACGGCTGGATCACTCCCGAAAAGACCGAGAAGGAAGTCGCGCTCGAGCTCGAGTTCTATATGCGCTCGCACGGCGCCGAGCGCTCGGCGTTCGACGTGATCGCGGTATCCGGCAGCGCCTCGTCCCGTCCGCACGGTGTCCCGAGAGACGTAAAGCTCGAAAAGGGCTTCCTCACGATGGACTTCGGCGCCGTTTACGACGGCTATCTCTCCGACATGACGAGGACGATATGCCTCGGCAGGGCGACAGACGAGATGAAGAAGGTCTACAGCACCGTCCTCGAGGCTCAGCTTGCCGCCATCGACGCGATAAAGATCGGCGCCGATATGGGCGAGATCGACGCGGTCGCGAGAAAGGTCATCGGCGACGCCGGCTACGGAGAGTATTTCGGCCACGGCCTCGGCCACGGCGTCGGCATGGAGATCCACGAGGCTCCCGGCCTTTCCGGACGCTACAGGGGAAAGCAGCTCGAAGCGGGCCATGTGATCACCTGCGAGCCCGGGATATATCTCGAACACCGCTTCGGCGTGCGCATCGAGGATATGGGCGCTGCGACGGATAACGGGTACGAGGATTTCACGCTTGCGAAGAAGGAGCTTATCGAGATCTTCTGATCTCGACGGGCTTTAACCGGGAATCATGGAAAGATACGAGCTCAAACGATATATCACATATCCGCAGTACCTCATCATGCGTCAGCGCGCGAGGGCGGTCATGCAGGTCGACCCCTATTCCACATCGGACGGTGACTACGTCATAACCAACGTCTACTTTGACGACATGTACGACACCGCCTATTACGAGAAGACCGACGGCGTCGCCCGCCGCTCGAAGTTCAGGATGAGGGCGTACAACGACGACCCGTCGTATATCGTCATGGAATGCAAGGCAAAGCAGGCCGACCGCATAGAGAAGACCCAGTGCCGCCTTACATTCGATGAGGCGGAGGCGATACTTTGCGGTGACACCGACGTGCTCGCCGGATATGACAGCGTCCTCTGCCGCGACGTCACGGCGCGTATGAAGGGCAGGGGCCTGAGGCCGGTCGTCGGCGTCAGGTACCGCCGCGAGGCTTATTTATACCCCGTCTGCAACGTCCGCATCACCTTTGATATGGAGCTTCACGCCTCAAACGATCTCCGCGTCATAAATCAGGACAACGGATGCCCGGTGTTCATGGACAACCGAGGGATAATGGAGATAAAATACGACGACTTCATACCGAAGCATCTGACGCAGATCTTCCAGAGCGAAGCGCCGAAGATGGCGATGAGCAAGTATGTCCTCTGCCGCCAGAGGCTGAACGGGAAAATAGATTAAAAACACATATAAAAAGGTAAAAACACCAATGAACGAACTTATCGACGCCTTCCGCGAGAGTGTAGCCCAGTCCGGGATACAGCTCGACCTTTCGCCGCAGTATATCATCCTCTGCCTTCTGACGGCAGGCCTCTGTGCCGCCGTTATAGCGCTGGTCTACCGCTTCTTCTACCGCGGCTCATGCTACAGCGCCAACTTCACCATCCTCATCGTCATGTCGACGCTGGCGACAACCTTCGCGCTCATGACGATATCCGCCAACCTTGTCCTGTCGCTCGGAATGGTCGGCGCTCTGTCGATCGTGCGATTCAGAGCCGCCATCAAGGACCCGCTCGACGTCGGATTCCTTTACTGGGCGATCGTGGTCGGCATCGCCTGCGGCGCGGGACTGTTCACATACTCGATCCTCTGCACGCTCTTTATCGCCGTGGTATATATCGTCCTTTCGCTGATCAAGTCCGGCGTGCACAGCTACCTGCTCGTGCTCTGCTATGACCCGTCCGCGAAGGACGCCGTCGACAGGACCCTCGCCGAGATAAACTGCCGCAAAAAGACCAAATCCCTCACGCACACCAAGGGCCATGACGAGCTCACCGTTCAGCTCAAGCTGAACAAGGAAGACAACACGATAGCCGACAGGTTTGACTCAATACCCGGCGTGACGAGCGCCATGATGGTCGAATACACCGGAGATATCTGAACATGTCAAGAAAAAGCACTTTCATCGTAATCGGTATCCTCGCCGTCATGACGGTGCTTTTCTTCGTTATGATGGCGGCCGGGCTCGATGTCAGGACTCCCGAGCCGACGGTTCCGGAAGGATACACTCCTCCGGCTCAGGATGAGGAGCCTGTTGACGTAAAGGAGCCCGACGAGCTGCTGTTCAGCATAGACACGCATATACTGAAGGACGAGCAGTCTCTTTTCATAACCCCGGTATCTGGCAGCGGAGATATATTTTACACCACGGACGGCACCGAACCGGGTGAGGGATCGGAAAGATACGATCCCGATACCGGCATCCCGCTCACCTCTCACCGCAACATGAAATGCAATCTCGTATCGGCGAGGATGCGCTTCGATGACGGGAGCTGGAGCCGGATATACACCGACAGCTGGTTCGTCGGCAGGATAGCCGACGAGAGGTACAACACCCCGATCATCTCGATCTCGAGCGATCCTCACGGGCTTTTCGATTATTTCGACGGCATCATGGTGGAGGGCGTCATCCGTGACGAGTACAGGGAGAGCCATCCGCACGAGGAGATAAATCCCTCCTCGCCGGCGAACTACAACCAGCACGGCATGGAGAGCGAGAGAGCGGCTCATGTCACGATGTATCTCGATGACGGCACCGAGGTGGTGAATCAGGATATCGGCATCCGCGTCAACGGCGGATGGTCGAGGGATCATCCGATGAAGTCGCTGCGCCTTATCGCGAGATACGATTACGACTATACGAACAAATTCAATCTGGAGCTGTTCGTCGGACCGCACGACGCCGTGGGCCCGGACAATACCTATATCCGCTCGCAGCAGAGGCTGACCCTGCGCAACAACGCCAACGACGCGTGGGGAGCGTATCTGCGCGAGGAGGCGATCTCCCTCGGCGCGAGAGCGGCCGGATTTGCCGACGCGCAGTCCGCCAGACCCGTCTCGGTCTATCTCAACGGCGAGTACTACGGCTTCATGTGGATGCACGAGACCTTCGACGACGAGTATTTCTCGAACAGATACGGGAAGCACGAAGGGACATTTGAGATCCTTGAGGGCGGCGAGACGGCGAAAACGTACGACGAGGAATCGGAGCTGGGCAAAGACGCGCTGAAGGAATGGAACGAGATAATCAGATCCGCCAAGCTCGACATGACGGACGATATCCATTTCCTCGATCTCTGCGAAAAGCTCGACGTTGACAACTATCTTCGCTATTACGCGATAGAGATTTACGTCGGAAACACCGACTGGCCGCAGAACAACCACAAGATCTACCGCTATTACGCCGCCGAGGGCGAGGAGTACAGGCCGGGCACCGTCTTTGACGGAAGATGGCGGATGCTGCTCTTCGATACCGAGTTCGGCTTCGGTCTCGCCGGGAACGAGCAGATAGATTCGCTCGGTCGGGTGCTCACCCGCGGAGACGGGGGATACAGCCCTCTCTTCACGGCGCTTATGAAGCGGGACGACTGCCGCGAGCGCTTTGTCGGGATCGTCACCGATCTGTGGAACGGCGCGTACAATATGTATTACTTCTCGGATCTGATATCCGATCTGTCAAAGCAGAGATACAACGAGCTCGATTACAATTTCAGTTCGAAATATTCTCAGCATTATTCCGTTTCCTCGGCGACGAGTCAGGTGACCAACATGAAGAACGTCGCCGAAGCGAGGGCGAAAAGGATGCAGCGCCTGCTCGAGAAGCATCTCGGCGAGACGAAGACGGTTTTCAGCGTCGAATACGATCCCGGCGAGATACAGTCGACGGTGAGGATAAACGGCTGGACGGTGAGAAGATACGAGTCTGAGACGGTGATATCGACAAGGCGGACATATCCGACGCTGAACGCCGAGTTCATTCGCGGCTATGAATGCAGGATAACGCCGGTCATCGCCGACGGGGAGGTCTTCTCTCACTGGATCGTCGACGGCGAGCCGGTTTATGATGCCGAAGAGCTTGTCATAAGATACGACGACTGCGAGGACGGTCACAAGACGGTGCAGCTGGTCACAGATACGGTGTCGGATGACAGGGCGGTCGCCGTCATAAAGGGCATTTATTCGGGAGGCGGCTCGGGGGATTATATAGAGGTGTATAACCCGACACCGTGTCAGGTCAGGACGGCCGGGTACGCTCTCAGCGACGACGCCGGAAAGCCAAACAAGTACGTGCTCCCGGTCGTGACGCTCGATCCGGGAGAAACGCTCCGCATACTCTGCAGAAACAATACCGGAAGCGAGATCCTGAAGCATTTCAGGGCGAATTTCTCGCTTACCGAGGGAGAAAAGGTAATCCTTTCAAGATACGGAAGGGAGATCTGCTCGACCGATGTCCCGCGCCTCAAGGGCGGCGGGTACTACGCCCGGGACAGATTTGGCATGTGGAAGGAAATACTGCAGTACGAATAAACAAGACATAATCAAACCGGAGGAAGGAAAATGGCAGATTCAATCATCCGCGGGATGCACGGATGCAGTCAGGAGGACTCGTATGTCCGCCCGGACGATCCGCTCGTTCTTGAGAAGCTCGAATGGTTCCAGGATCAGAAGCTGGCGCTGATGATGCATTTCGGCATCTACTCACAGCTCGGGATATGCGAGTCATGGCCGCTCTCGGACGGCGACTCCGACTGGAGCCGCGGCGGTATCGACTGGGAGAAGGACGGCGATAAATTCAAGCAGCAGTACAGGGATCTGAACAAGAGCTTCAACCCGGTGCGCCTGATGCCGGAGAAGTGGGCCGACGTAGCCGTCCGCGACGGATTCAAATATCTCATCCTGACGACAAAGCATCACGACGGCTTCTGCCTGTTCGACACGAAATACACCGATTACAAGTCGACGTCGCCCGACTGCCCGTTCCACACCCATAAGCACGCCGATATCGTGAAATCGGTGTTCGATGAGTTCCGCTCGCGCGGTCTCGGCATTGCCGCCTACTTCTCAAAGCCGGACTGGCACTGCCCGTGGTATTGGGCCGAGGGGATGGAAAAGCCTGTCGCCTGCGACCGCAACCCGACCTACGATCCCAAAAAGCATCCGGAGATCTGGGAAAAATTCACGCAGTTCACGCACAATCAGATGATGGAGCTCGTGCGCGACTACGGACCGATAGACATACTCTGGCTCGACGGCGGTCAGGTGAATCCGGCGAACGGTCAGGATATCCGGCTTTCGGAGTTCGCCGCCGAGGCGAGAAAGATCCGCCCCGGACTTCTGTTTGCCGACCGTACCGTCGGCGGACCGAACGAAAACTATATCACCCCCGAGCAGAGCGTTCCCACTTCGCCGATCCGCGTGCCGTGGGAGAGCTGCGTGACCATCGGCTCGGCGTTCTCGTACAGGTTCGACGAGAGATACAAGACGCCGCGCGAGCTCGTGAATCTGCTCATAGACGTCGTTTCGAGAGGCGGCAATCTGGCACTCAATATCGCGCCTCAGCCCGACGGAAATCTCCCGGCGGCTGCCGTCAGGGCGGCTGACGGACTCGGAGACTGGCTGCACGACAACGGAGAGGCGATCTACGGAACTCGTCTCGCCGAGCCGAATGAGTCGGGGAAGGTCGCGTTCACCCGCAAGGGAGACGTTTATTACGCTCTCGTAAGGATGCCGGAGGGAGAGAGGCTCGGAAAGGAGCTGTTCATCCCGTGGACGGCGGAGGCCGGAAGGCTGACGCTCCTCGGAGCCGACGCTCCGCTTAAATTCCGCCGCGAAGACGGAGGCCTTAAGGTAACGATCCCCGAGATACTTGTCGGGCACGATCCGATAGCTCCTGCGATCAGGATAGAGAAATGACAAAAAGCGCCGCAGACGGACAAAGCTCCGTCTGCGGCCGGAAGCAGCATGGTTCGGGACAAAAAAAGTAATATATAAATGATAGCAAACAATATACTCGAAGCGGTCGGCAATACGCCGCTGATACGACTTCGCCGCATGCCGGAGCCCGGCAGCGCCGAGATACTCGTAAAGATGGAAGCCCTCAATGTCGGAGGCAGCATAAAGACGCGCACGGCGCTGAACATGATAGAGGCGGCCGAGGCGGAAGGTCTCATCACCCCCGGTAAGACCGTCATCGTCGAGCCTACGAGCGGCAATCAGGGCATCGGCCTCGCGCTGGTAGGCGCAGTAAAGGGCTACCGCACCGTGATCATAATGCCCGACTCGGTGAGCGAGGAACGCAGGAAACTGATCCGTCACTACGGCGCCGAGGTAAAGCTGATACACGACGCCGGGGATATCGGCGCCTGCATCGACGAGTGCCTTAAGACGGCGCTTCGGATGGCGGAGAAATGCTCCGACGTTTTCGTACCGCAGCAGTTCGCGAACGTAAACAACACTCTGGCCCACAAAAAGCATACCGCGCTCGAGATAATGGCTCAGGCGGCAAAGCCGATAGACGGCTTCTGCTCCGGCATCGGCACCGGCGGCACCATCACCGGCATCGGGGAGGTGCTGAAGGCTCAGTACCCGGATATCACGATATGGGCGGTCGAGCCGGAAAACGCCGCCATACTCGCCGGCGGTACGATCGGCACCCACATGCAGATGGGCATCGGCGACGGCATAATCCCCGACATCCTCAACCGGGAGATATACGATGACATCTACATCGTCACCGACGGCGAGGCCATCGAGACGTCGAAGCGTCTCGCGCGCGAGGAGGGGCTTATGTGCGGCATATCCAGCGGAACGAACGTCGCCGCGGCGCTCAAGCTCGCGAAAAAGCTGGGAGAGGGAAAAACTGTTGTGACGATCCTGCCGGACACCGCCGAGAGATATTTTTCGACCTGCCTGTTCGAGGAATAATGAAATGGAACACAAGGGCACCAGGACGCTCGAGACGAAGCGGCTCGTCTTAAGACGGTTCGTTTTGTCTGACGCCGATGCGTTTTTCCGCAACTGCTGTTATGACGAAAGGGTGACAAGGTACCTTTCATGGCAGCCGCATAAGGATCCGGACGAAACGCGGGAGATACTCTCCCGCTGGATCGGAGCCTATGAAGATCCGAAAACGTATCAGTGGGCGATAGTCCTGAAAGACCTCGATGAGGTCATAGGGACGATCTCGGTGGTCGGCATGAAGGAAAAGACCGAGACCGTACATATCGGGTACGAGATCGGCTTCCCGTGGTGGCATAGGGGGATCATGACAGAGGCTTTCGGTCGGGTGATAGATTATCTTTTCACCGAGGTGAAAGCCGGACGCATAGAGGCGTGGCATGATACCGCCAACCCCAATTCCGGCGGCGTTATGCGCAAATGCGGGCTTCTCTATGAAGGCACGCACCGAAAGGCCGAAAGGGACAATCAGGGTATAGTCGACGTCTGCGTTTACGCGATTTTGCGCGAGGACTATATCGAAATGAAAAAGGACGGCGGGCTTTGATTTACGACAGCAGGGAAGACCTTATCGCCGCTCTGTTTTCGATGAGGGATGAGCGTTACGCCGCGTTTCAGGCTCCGCTCATCCCCGATATCCCTCCTGAGTCGATCATCGGCGTGAGGACGCCGCTCCTGCGTAAGACGGCGAAAGCGCTCATAAAGGATGGGAATACCGGCATAGTGCTGAATGAGCTTCCTCACCGGTATTTTGACGAGAATCAGCTTCACGCCTTCATCATTTCGGAGATCCGGGATTTTGATATGTGCATCGCCGAGCTCGAGCGGTTTCTTCCGTTCGTTGACAACTGGGCGACATGCGATCAGCTTTCCCCGAAGGCGTTCGTAAAAAATCACGGCAGGCTGAAAGATCATATATGGGACTGGATAGCGTCGGAGCGCGTCTATACGGTCCGTTTTGCCGTCGGGATGCTGATGAAGCATTATCTCGGCGATGATTATTCGCCGGAATATCCCGGGGCTGTCGCCTCAATACGCTCGGACGATTACTATGTCAGGATGATGTGCGCGTGGTATTTCTGCACGGCTCTGACAAAGCGGTATTCGGATATACTGCCGTATATTGAGGAGAGAAGACTCCCTGTCTGGGTGCATAACAAAACGATACAGAAATGCTCCGAGAGTCTCGCTATTCCGGACGAGAGAAAGGAATATCTTAAGACGCTGAAGATCGCGACGGGTAAGAACAGATGATTTACAGGATCAGGACCGCCGCCCCGTCGGATGAAAAAAGGATACGCGAGCTGTTCATCGAAATGCTTCGGACCATCGATCCTTCAAAAGACCATGACGGATATCCTGAGGGATATCTCGACAGATTCCTTACCGGCGGCGAAGACAGGATATATCTGGCGGAAGATGACAATGTCGAGGCGTATCTGTCGGCCGAAGTCCATCATGAAAAGGAAGATTATCTCTATCTCGATGATTTTTCGGTAACTGAGAAATACAGAAGCCGCGGCATCGGCTCGGCCCTTATCGCCGCGGCGGAGGCGTATGCTGGGGAGATCGGCATTCACGACGTGTTTCTGCATGCCGATAAAACGAACATCTCCGCGATCCGTTTTTATGATAAAAGAGGGTATAGGATATACAGGGATGAAGGTCACAGATATCTTATGAGAAAGGAACTTGAGTGACTTTCGGCCCGGGAAAGTCAGGGGAAGATGAAAGAGGAAATACTTAGCGCGGACGGGGACAGGATTGTATATCTTGTCCCACGACGCCGAAAGATACAGAGTCGGAGCCGGCGTCTGATATACGGAAGCGGATTTTATCGATTAAATGATAAAGACTGCGCCTGTTTATGGGTGCAGTCTTTTTGCGTGATAAATACACATGCGAGAGTCGGGAGCCGTTCTTTTTTCATCCCTTCACATAGCAGTGAAGACCGTCTTCCGCCTCGTAGAATCCGGGGGTGACGCCGAAAGCCTCGGTCAGCTCCTTCGATCTGAGGACCTTCTCGGCGCTCCCCGATGTCATGACGCGGCCGTCACAGAGCAGGACGACATGATCGGCGTAATGGAGTACCGCTTCAAAATCATGCAGGATCATTATGACGGTCTTTCCGCTTCCGGCAAGGATGCGTGAGCGGTCAAGCAGATCCAGCTGGTTCTTTATGTCGAGGAATGTGGTGGGCTCGTCCATCATGATCACGTCGGTGTCCTGCGCGAGCGCCATCGCGAGATAGGCCTTCTGACGCTGACCGCCGGAAAGGTTTTCCATCTTTCTCTCAGAAAAGCCGGATAGCCCGACCCATTCGAGCGCCTGATCGGCCTTCTCATGATCTTCTCTGCGGTAATGACGCGGATAACTGAGATAAGGGAATCGTCCCTGGAGGACGAGACGCCCCACCGTTACATCGGGAACGCTCCTGCTCTGAGGAAGATAGGCGATTCGCCGCGCGATCTCCTGTCTCGTAAGTCTGCCCATATCTTCGCCGTCAAGGAGGATACTGCCGCTGATATCCGGCATGAGCCGCAGGATGGACCTTATGGCGGTGCTTTTCCCGCTGCCATTCGGTCCTATGATCGCCGATATCTTTCCCTCAGGGAACGAGGCGTTGATGCCGTGAAGGATCTCCTCTCCCTCGTATGACGCTCGCAGATCCTGAACGGTGATCATGGCTGATGCTCCTTTCTGCGGAGAAGGATCCATATGAAGAACGGTCCTCCGAGAAAACTCATCAATATCCCGGCCGGTAGCTCGTACGGCGCAAAGATCATGCGCGCCGCCAGATCGCAGACGGCGACGAACCCTCCGCCGAGCAAGGCGCAGAAGGGGATCAGGCGGGCGCTTTCGTTTCCGATGATCCTCCTCGCTATATGAGGGACGATCAGCCCCACGAATCCGAGGATCCCGGCGAAGCTGACAGAGGCTCCCGCGAGCAGGGCAGCCAGAGTAAGCATGCCGTTTCTTGTCCGCGTCACGCGCAGTCCGAGAGACTGAGCGGTATCGTCTCCGAGCGAGAGGATGTCGAGCTCGTTTGTAAGTGTGATTATCACGGCTATCCCGGCGAGTATAAGAATAGAAGCCGGAAGAAGCCTCGACTGGTTGACGGATGAGAAGCCTCCGACCCTGAAATCCACGCTGGCGAGAGCCGCGTCGGGAAAGACGGTGATGATGGTCTGCGTGACGGCGTTCAGGCAGGCTGTCACCGCTACGCCGCTGAGCACCACCGTCGAGCGTGAGGCGCTGCTCTTTCGAGCTACGGTCACCACTATGAAGGTGGCGGCCATCGCACCGAGAAAAGATGTCCCGGCCACAGCCCACGCAGAGTAAGCGCCGACCGCGCAGCAGGTCGCAACGGCGAGACCGGCTCCGGCGTTGATTCCGATAATGCCCGGCGAGGCCAGATTGTTCGCGAGCACCTTCTGGATCACGGCTCCCGAGACCGCAAGTCCGGCGCCTGCCATAAGACACGCCGCAGTCCTCGGAAGGCGCACATACCAGAGTATCCGCGCGGCGGCCGTACCGTCAGGGCCGGAGATCAGGGCTCTTATCAGCTGCGGCAGCGTGACGGAGGAAGCTCCGAGGCAGATGTTCATTATCGCGGCCGCCGCGGCGAAAGCGGCGGCTGATATCAGCATCCAGCCGCGCTTATCCGCCGTAGAGGAGCTTTTCGAGTTCGTCATATGCGATTCCCCAGCGATTGTTGGGTTTGAGATGATAAAGCTTTTTGTCCATGTAATGGACCTTTCCCTCGCGGACCGCGGTCAGCCCCGACCATGCCGGATTGCCGGTAAGCGTTTCCTCGAGAGTCTTTTTGGCGCCCTCCTGATCGCTGCCCTGCATGACGATGAAGATCTCGTCGGGGTCTTCCTCGATTATCTTCTCTATGCTGAGGTTTTCCAGAAGCTCGCTCCTGTCGGCGATGTTGACGCAGCCGAGATCACGGAGCATCAGACCCAGAACGGTGCCGTCCGATCCTTTCACATGGATTCCCGAGGCGGCCGTACGCACGAACAGGACGCGGGGAGCTTCTTTTCCGTTCAGAGCGGCAGCGGCATCTTCCTTTGCCTTCTCCACCTGCAGGCTGATCTCGGTGCCGTTGACTTCATAAAGATCGCTGCGACCGGTGATCTCGGTGCAGGTCTTAAGCATCCTCAGATAATCCTCAAATCCGTTCACGTCGAAATACAGTACGTTCATCCCGGCGCTTTCGAGGGTATCCTTAAGCTCCATCTGGCTATTTGTGTTGGAGCTGGCGATTATCAGATCGGCTTCCAGCCCGAACAGGGCTTCGGCGCTGATCTTCATATAGCTTCCGAGATCCGTGACGCTCTCGTCGAGCTCGAGCGAAAAGTCTTCCCATGCGTCCTTCGGCGCGGCTATCAGCTTTCCTCCGGCGAGAAGCCATGTTTCGGCGAAGCTGCCCATCAGCACGGCCACCCTTTCGGGCATGGCTTCAAGCGTCACCTCGCGGCCGAGACGTCCTTCACGGTGACGGCTTCCCATTCTCCATTTGCTGATGATGTCTCGTCCGGCTTTGCTGCCGCGCATCCGGCAAGCGACAGGACAAGCAGAAACGCGATCATTCTTGACAGAAGTTTCATTTTGATCCTCCGTTGTTTATGATAATAAAGTCATTTTTCCTTTTTCTTTTGTATGATGAGGTGAAGCGCGCCGCCTCCGACGATGATGACCGCCGCAAGCGCGAGCACCTGTTTGGCTGCTTCCTGAGGGACATGGCTCTTCGGACCGACAGAATCGGCATAGAAAGTCAGCTCATAACGGATGGCGACCGGTTCTCCCATGGCGGTGGTGTCGGCTATGACGGGGAAGGGACGGTCGAGCATTGGTATCGGTATCTCGAACTCCGAAAGACCGCCTTCCGACGTTTCGTTATAGTATGTGACGCCGCCGACGATCATGTAGTCGTAATACGGGCTGCTCCATATAAGACGGGCGTACGCCCTGCCGTCTCTTACCGTCAGATATGTCGGTGAACTGACGCTCGCGCGTCCGCTTCCTCCCGTCATCGCGGCCTCGATGGAGTATTCGCCGTCGTCGAGATTTATTACGACAGGCTCGGCGGGGATAGATGATGTGATATCGAGCGATTCCGGTGAAAAGCCGATGGATTGTTCTGCCTCTGTCTCCGGAAACACGGTCAGCGTTTCCGCCACCGCGCCTTCCGGCAGGGAGGATGAATAGAACGTCAGCCGTCGGTCATACCAGCGTTTCCTTTTTTTGCTGTAAGCGCAGCACTCCGTCTTGCGGTTCAGCGCTTCGACGGGGATCGTGAAAACGGTATATCCGCCTTCCGTCTCCGCCTCTATCCATTCGGACTCGTCGGCGATCAGGGCCTCTGCTCCCGTTCCCGGATAGACTCTCAGATAGCTTTTGCTCGGGATGACGAAGCGGGCGGTCATCTCGTCTCCGTCGACATACAGCGTTGCATTTTTTATGCGGAAGAATGCCGAATCGGACCCGGCTTCGATCTCATATACCCCGTCCTTTATGTCGCAGGCGTATACAGCCGGGAGGGGAGCTCCGCTGCGCATGTCGGATCCTGTCTGCTCCCGTGCCGTTCCCGAGCATCCCGAGGCAAAACAGCACAGCAGCGTCACGCAGCATACGGATATGAAGACTATTAATCCCTTCTTCATACGCAGTCTCCATCTGCCGCTCCGACCGCGGCGGCGTTTTTCGCGTGTCCGACGAAGATGTCGCGGATCGCTTTGATCTCCCCGAGCCCGGTAAAACGGCAATCGACGATATACCCCTCATGTTCCAGCCGCGACTTCCATGAATCCGGTCCGTCTCCCGCCATGTCGCGCAGAGCGTGCATCCCGGCCGAGAGCAGGAGCGGAGCGAGAACGATCCGCCTAGGGCGTTTTCCTCTGAGCTGATCAAGTATCGCAGAGATTCCCTCACCATTTTCCAAAGTACCTATAAGGAAATGCCGGTACCCGTCGTCATGGAAGCGCTCAGCGAGACGGTCATAAGCCGCGTTTCCGCTGTATGAGCCATGCGCCATGAGCGCCAGCACGGAATTGCCGTCGACGTCACCGTATGCTTTCTCCAATGCTGCGGCGACGGCCGCGATATCATTGCCGCCGGACAAAAGCGGCTTTCCGAGCCGCACCGAAGCGAACATCCCGGCGTATGAGGCGGCGGTTTTTATAAGCTCGTCGTATTCCTTTCCGTGTACGATCATGGTCGGCTGGATCAATATCTCTTCCGCTCCGCCGCGCCTTGCCGCGTCAAGCGCTTCCTCCGGGGAGAAAATATCGAGATCTTCCTCTTTTTTCACTCTGCTCCTTATAATACCGCTTGTCCAGGCGCGGACAAAGCGGTATTCAGACAGCGAGTCCGCGAGATCATTCTCGACCGCCTCAATAGTCCTGCGCCGTGTCTCAGGATCAGATGCGCCGAAGCTGACCGCCATAAGGACCTTGCCGTTTGCCTTGTTATCTTTCATGCCCCGTCCTCACAGGTTTTTCTTTTTGTAGATGAAAGCCGTCGATATCAGCGCGAAGACAGCCAGATATATCAGCAGCACTATGAACCCGAACGCTCCCGGCGGCTCCTCGTTCGCGATGCTGCGTATCATCGAGCTCGTCTGCGAAAGCGGCAGCAGCGAGATGACCTGCCTGAAACCGTTCGGCATCTGATCGGCGGAGAAAAACGTGTTGCACAGGAAAGACATCGGCGTGATTATATACGCCGTATATCTCGGCGCGTCGGTATAGCTTTTCGCGAGGAAGGAAAGCGTCAGCGCTATCGTCGAGAACACCATCCCGTTCAGGAACAGGATCAGAACGGAGAGAGCGTTGAAGACGAGATCGGTCCTTATCGGCAGCGTGAGCAGTAGGATGACGCCGCCGGCATACAGTCCTCTCAGGCTTCCCCCGAGGATCTGCCCCGCGATGTACTGCCAGAGCGGAGTAGGGGAGACCATCACCTGATCGAGCGCCTTCTCATACAGCCGCTGTACGCTCATGTTCTGAGCTATCGCGCTGAAGCTGCCGGTCATCGTGGACATCGACACTATGCCGGGGATGAGAAAATGCAGGTAAGGCTCGCCGTGCGACGTGGTCTGGATCCCCATCCCGAAGATTATAAGATACATCAGCGGAGAAATCATGGCGGCGACGGTGATCTTATAGAAATCACGCCTGAATTCCACCCATTTTTCCCACAGAACCGTTATTATTCCCATGGCTTCTGCTGTTTTCCCTTTATGTGATCTTTCGTCCCGCGCATTCCACGAACACGTCTTCGAGCGTAGTCATTCGCAGGGAAGCGTTGTCTCCGGCATCGGACAGATAGTCGATGGCTTCGCTCCGGTCTTTGAAATATCGGCTGACGAGTCCTTTTTCCCCAGTCTCGTCCACAGCGAATGATCCGAGCTCTTCGATTAGCGCGGAAGGAGTGTCGAGTTTCTGCAGCCTGCCCTTGTTTATAAGAGCGACCCGGCCGCACAGAGCCTCGGCCTCCTCGATGTAGTGCGTCGTGAGGATGATAGTGCGCTTCTGCCCGTTCACCTGACGCAGCAGGTTCCACATCTGACGGCGGGACAGCGCGTCCATCCCGGCGGTAGGCTCATCCAGCAGCAGGATCTCAGGCTCGACGAGCAGAGCTCTGCAGATCATCAGCTTGCGCTTCATGCCTCCGGACAGGTGACGGACGGTGCGGCGGCGGTAGTCGCCGAGATCTGCGAAGTCAAACAGCTCGCCGGTCTTCTCCCGTATCGTCTTTATCGGCATTTTATATAAGCGTCCCTGATACTCCATCACCTCGTCCATCGTCATGTCCTGACGCATAGAGTATTCCTGCGTAATGACGCTGAGCTTGCGCTTTTCGCTCGAGGCTTTCCTGTCAAGGACGGCTCCGTCCACCCTGATCTCGCCCGATGTCGGCAGCAGCACCGTCGATATCATGCTGATGGTCGTCGTTTTTCCCGCGCCGTTCGGGCCGAGCAGCCCGAAGAACTCGCCGGTGTTGACGGTAAGGCTGAGATCATCCACCGCCGTGAAGCCGCCGAAGCGTTTGGTGAGATGATCCAGTTCAATCATGAGGTTCCTTCGCCACGATAAGCGAGAAATACCCTGCGTCATCGGGGATCTCATCGGCGGAGCGGTATATCTTCTCGCTCTCCATGCCGCAGTTTTCCACAGCCGACACATCGCGGCCGCTTTCAGCGAGGAGCTTCTTTATCTCCGCCATATGGCTCGCGGATTTCATAAGGACGTAAGTCCCGGGCAGATCAAGCTTTGAGTCCGTCCTGTGGACGGCCGGGATTATATGTATCGGCTCGTCCCATTCGGCCAGCGGCAGATTGAGACGCGCCGCAGCCGCGCAGAACGACGGCACTCCCGGCACAAGCTCGACGTTATAGCCGTCGGCTTCAAGGATGTGCTGGAGATAGCTGAAGGTGCAGTATACGGTCGGGTCGCCGAGAGTGAGATAGACTACGTTCTCGCCGCGGTCGAGCAGCTTTTCAAGCGCTGCCGCCCCTTTCCTGTGTTCTTCTTCGATCAGCTTCCTGTCCCTCAGCATCGGCATATAGATGCCGACAAGCTCTTTCTGTGCGATCTCAGGAACGGACGCGGCAGCGATCCTGTACGCGACCGATTCCTTCGGCTCTTTTCCCGGTACCGCGATCACATTGTTTTCCCGTATAAGCCGTACCGCTTTCAGGCTCATGAGCTCGGGATCGCCGGGCCCCACGCCGACGCCGTATATTTTACCTTTCATTGATTGCTCCCTTCCGCAGTCTGCGCTGCAGATCGAATGATATTTATGATATCGCTTATATAAGCGTTTTCGCTTTATTGATAATGCGGAAATAAAATGTATCGTAAATTATTATCATGCCGCTGTGTGTAACGGCTGTATCCGCGCCCGGGCTCTGCGGATATATAAAGAAATAATCAGAAATATATTATCATATTCCGCACGTTAATTCAACAATCAGATTTCCCGAAATGTATGATACCGTACAAAATATGCCAAGTGTCCGTGAAATCGGTCGGGCATACCGCCTCTGAGTCTGCTTCCGCTCATATTAATTCACATAAAGCCGGTAGATTTTCCGCATCTGATCCGTTATACTTTATCATGAGGCGCAAAAATGCGGCGGACGATCTTCGTTCGCCGCAAATGATTCGGATCCGCCGGAACGAAGCCGGCAGAGGTGACAGGGAATGGGTACAAAGCGCGTCGTCGTACTTCCGTATGATGAACAATGGAAGAAGGATTTTCTTAATATAAAAGCCGAGCTTGCCGAGGCTCTGGGACAGCTTGCCACAGCCATCGAACATGTCGGGAGCACGTCGGTAGAGGGGCTGTCGGCAAAGCCTGTAATCGATATAGATGTCGTCATACGAGATCACACCTTGCTTGAAGACGTTATATCTGCCCTTTGGAAGATCGGCTATCAGCATGAAGGAGATCTCGGCATCACCGGGAGGGAAGCGTTCAGATACGACGGCAAAGAACATATGAGAAAGCATCATTTATATGTCTGTCCGTCGGATTCTCCGGAGCTGAAAAGGCACATTGCATTCAGAGATTATCTTCGGACTCATCCCGATGCCGCGCGGGAGTATGGCCGGATCAAGGAAGAAGGAGCAAGACGATATCCCGATGATATAGATCGTTATATTGAGTATAAGTCGCCGTTCATTGAGAGGATATACGCGGAGATCGGGATGTTGTGATTAATGGTTATCCGGCTGAAACACACATCGATCGACAGGAGCTGCAAATGGGGATCATCTATAAAAAGCTGACTTACGCTGAACTGGATGTATTTATTCAGATGCGGATAGAACAGCTGAGAGAAGAAGGGACGGAAGAGGATATCGATCTCGCGCCGGCTTTGATGGATTATTACAAAAGACATATGGCGGACGGGACTTTTGTATCATGGCTGGCGCTTGACGGAGATAAGATCATAGGAACCAGCGGTATGTCGTTTGTCGAAAAGCCCCCATATTTCGGATGTCCTTCCGGCAGGATAGGGCTTTTGTCAAGTATGTTTACAGACCCGGCATACAGACGGCGGGGTATCGCGAAGGAACTCCTCAGCAGAGTCGTGAACGAGGCGAAAGCATACGGCTGCGGCACAGTCCAGATCACGGCTTCCGATATGGGCGTGAAGCTGTATGCCGCATATGGCTTCGTTCATAATGATAATTTCATGCAGTACAAGCTGTAAAAGGGAAGGATGTATGAAAATATGATTCTTTCTCAGCTGTGATTTCTTCCGTACTCGGCATTTCAGCTGTATTTATAATTATGACCGACGATATTCCCGCCGGTCTGTTTGTATGATATGACATTATAATATTTGATCACTCAGTATCTCCGCGATTTCTTTTTATGTTTTTACAGACCAATCCGCCGGGCGGTACGGGGCGTAAACCTTACCGAATCTTGAATAGGCGGCATTACCGCAGCAAATTTTGAAATCTTTCATTGCCGCGCAGAAAATCGAAATCCTCCCGGCACAGATAATCTTCAAATTCTTTCGTCATTCGTGTTCACTGATTGCCTAACCATTCGCGGGTATCTTCTTCGACCATACAAAGATGCGGGACGGTGTATCTGTAAATGCCGGGCGCGTTGAACAGGATCTTATCATACTCTCCCGAACAGCGCTTCATTTCTTCTAAGATAGTAAGGATCGTTTCCGTGTCGCCGCCTGTTTTTATCATGCGGCTGACTGCGCTTCGATCGCTGTAGTACAGACGGTGATTGTATTCAAGATAATTCCCGTCGGGGATCATCACCTGAACCAGACTGCGGATGATGTCGGAGTAATCCCCGTTCGGCATCAGTGACAGCTCCCACAGTATTCCCTGAAATCTATCATTCAGCCTTTTTTGTTTATAACGTAAAAGCTCATCGCCTTCAAGGACGTTTTCCATTACGCTGTCCCGCGTGTTCACGGTGCGCTCGGGAAGCATTTCCGCGTAACGTCTCGCCTCGTCCTTCCTGCCGTGCCAGCCGAGCAGCTGAGTTATCCCCGTGATCGCTTCACCGCGTATAAGTTCATCGCCGCAGTTTTTTATCACCGCATCGAACAGCTTGATGGCTTTTTCCTGCTCCTTGATCGCCTCCTGAAGCTCCTGCGCGGTATA
>CAMJPL010000037.1 GCA_946407735.1 uncultured Clostridia bacterium | reverse complement strand
CATGCTCTATCCCATCGGGGAAAACGAGTTCGGCAGGAAGGGCGGGATGCTCAAGCTGACCTTCAGTGACAGCTGTGTGGCGTACGACGAACTCACCTGCAAAAAGCTGTAAGCATCATTTTACATATTCCAGTTTGTCGACATGTCCCCGATAACGGGTAGGTGTCCAAAATCGGTTGACATGTTTCCCTTTACCAACGAGGGATACGAGATAGCCGTTTCATTTCCTCGTGCCATTTGGGCACTGACGTGCCTTTAGGCGCAAGCTTTCGATTGATTATTCCGACGTCTTCGCCGAATAAGCCTTCGGCTTATTCAGGGGACTCAGTCGGAGATACGACACCAGTCTGAGATAATACGCGCCGAAGGCGCATAAATCGGAAAGTTGCGGAGCAACTTTCATATTAAGTTCTTCCCCCCTTGGGGGGAGATGTCAGTCGCCGAAGGCGGCTGACAGTGGAGGGCCACCCCAAACACCCACTCAAACAAACAACGAGGCACACAACATGCATATCGACAGAATTACCGCGAAGAAGGATTCCATCGTCATTTCCGGCGACCTTTCCGGGACGCTGGCAGTCATCGAGTCGTCGCCGACGGTCGGCGGCGACAGCCGGACGATCCGCCGCCAGATAAAGGCCGAGGCGAAAGACGGGCGCGTCACGCTCGACAGATTCCCCGGCGGGACCGACTCGCTTTACTCCCGCTTCGCCGTCGTTTCCGGCAGCTCGCCTGTCCCCGGCGTAAAGTACGTCACCGACGTCTCGTCCGACGCGCAGGCCGATACCTCCGACTATCCGCAGCCGGACATCATAAAGACCATCGGCGCGACGCCCGACCTCGTCTCCGAGCTCGGCATACGTCAGGGGCTGATGAACGTCAACCTGCCGAACATCATGTCGTCGAAATCCCTCGGCGATGATACCATCGAGTACGAATTCCGCGGCGGGAAATACTATTTCATAAAAAGCGCCGTCGAGAGCGTCGACTCGTACATGAAGAGCGTGCCGATGATGACGATGATCCTTCTCAACTCCCCGCGCATGTTCGGCTCGACCGGCGAGAAGGAGCTGCTCGACGCCTGCGTGCACCCGAAGTACGACTGGGGCTTCAGGGACGCCTATATCTCGGCGTTCGACATGGAGCGCGACGAGGGACAGGGGTACTACGCCGCCTTCGTCTCCTTCCTCGCCTCACGCTACACCCGCCCGGACAGAAAATACGGCCGCCTCGTCGGCGTGATCGTCTCGAACGAGGTCAACAGCCAGTATATCTGGGGCAACGCCGGCGACATGACGGTCGAAGACTACGTCGAGGAATACGCCGAAGCCCTCCGCCTCGCATGGCAGTGCGGACAGAACTTCTCCCGCGCGTTCAGGGTATATATCTCCCTCGACCAGTTCTTCTGCGGCGCGAACTTCGACCCGTCGCAGCGGACGAGATACTATTCCGGCAGACGGATGCTCGAGCTGCTTTCCGACGTCTGCCGCCGGGACGGAGACTTCCCGTGGAACGTCGCCTACCATCCCTACCCCGAGGATCTGAGATGGGCCGACTTCTGGCACGACCGCTGCCCCGACTTCACATACAGCACGCCGAAGATCACCTTCAAGAACATGGAGGTGCTCGAAGCCTTCCTGTCGCAGGAGAAATTCCTGTACCGCGGAAAGCCCAGACGGATAATATTCAGCGAGCAGGGCTTCAACTCCCAGAGCGGCGCTCTGCGGGACATCACCGAGAGATACGCCGCCGCCGGCTACGTCCTCGCCTACATGAAGGCGAGAAAGATGAAGACCGTCGACATGTTCACCCACCACGCCTTCATCGACAACCCCCACGAATTCGGCCTCAACCTCGGCATGTTCCGCTACGATCCCGCAAAGCCATACAACCGCGGCGAGCCGAAGCCGATCTTCGAGTCGTTCAAAGCGATGGAATCCCCCGACGAGGAAGAAGCGGTAAGAAAAGCCAGAGACTTCATCGGCCCCGAGCTGTTCGACTACCTGCTCGATCCCCCGGTAGTGTACGGTGAAAGGGACACGTCAAAGGACGGGGAATTCGGGGGGTGAAAGAACTGGAGCCTTCGGGGAACCCTCCACTGTCAGTAAGCAGCGGCCTTTCTACCCTCATCAGTCAGTCATGCTGCGCATGACTGCCAGCTTCCCCCACCGGGGGAAGCTACATGATAGGAAAGCTGCTTCGCAGCTTTTGATTAAGTATTCCGACGCTTCGCGTCGGGAGATTCAGCCGGATATACGACACCGTCTGACAAACCACGCGCCGCAGGCGCATTGATTGAAGATTGCGAAGCAATCTTCCTATCTTGTAGCTTCCCCCGAGGGGGAAGCTGGCAAACGCGAAGCGTTTGACTGATGAGGGCTCTCCCCAAACGCCCTCTCTCCCCTCCCCCCTCGCTCCCTTTTCTCCCGCCTTTCCCTTATAAAGACAATCATTTTCTCCCCACAATACAATACCACATCCCCCCCGCACGGAGGACACACACCCATGTCAAACTTTCTCATCTGCGGCTATGTTTCCGGCAGTCTCGGCAAGGTGACTGACGAGGACGCGAAAAAGCTCGATATCATCAACATCGCCTTCGGCACGATAAAGGACGGGCTGCTGCTGTATAAGGATAAGCAGGCCGCCGCCGACAATATAAAGCGGCTGAAGGCCGTGAATCCCTCGCTTCGGATCCTGCTCTCGGTCGGCGGATGGGGTGCCGGAGGCTTCTCGACGATGGCGAAGACTTCCGACGGCATCGCCGCATTCACAGCGTCCTGCATCGAGGCCGCCGACATGATGGGGCTCGACGGCATCGACGTCGACTGGGAATACCCGACGATCGGCTCGGCGGGCATCGACTTTGCCCCCGAGGACAGGGAGAACTTCACCGCCCTGCTCGCCTCCCTGCGCGCCGCGCTGGGAGATGAGCGCATGCTCACCATCGCCGCCGGAGCCGGACAGTATTTCGTCGACGCCACCGAGATCGAGAAGATCGTCCCGCTGCTCGACTATATCTCGCTCATGACCTACGACATGGCCGGAGCGTGGACGCCCGCCTGCCACCACACCGCGCTCTACGATTCAGATGTCGGCAACCCCTCCGTCGACTCGACGGTGAAGCTGTTCACGGCCGCCGGAGTGCCGAAGGAAAAGCTCGTCATCGGCGCCGCCTTCTACTCCCGCCGCTGGACGCACATAAAGGCCGGGGAAAACCACGGCTTCGGCAATAAATGCTACGACGACACCGATAAGGAGAGCGGCTTCTGGGGACCCGGCTATGACAAGATCCTCACCGAGTACATCCCCTCGCCCGAATGGACGCTCTGCCGCGACGAGAAGGCGCACGCGAGATGGCTGTACAAGGCGTCAAACGAGGAATTCCTCAGCTTCGACGACGAGGAAAGCGCCGCCGAGAAATCGGAATACGCGCTGAGCAGCGGCCTTCTCGGCATCATGTACTGGGAGCACGGCTGCGACAGCACGAAGAAGCTGCTCGCCGCGCTGAATAAGGGCGCAGGAAGATGAAACGGGACGGAAACTGGTATTCCTACGCCTCGGCGGCGTGTCTGGCGGTCATACTCTACGTCTTCATGACCCGCTTCGACACGATCTGGGACACGGTGAAGGGAGTTCTCGGGCTGTTCACGCCGGTGCTCATCGGATGCGTCATCGCGTATCTGATAAACCCGCTGTCGGTGCTGTTCTCGAAGTACATCCTGAGATGGATCAAAAAGGACAGGCTCCGCTCCTTCCTCTCGAACTTCTTCGCCTTCCTCATCGTCATCCTCTTCCTCGTCTTCGCGCTGATCACGCTCGTGCCGCAGATATACACCAGCATACGCACCTTCTCCGGCAACCTCGACGGCTATATGAAGAGGATAAACGACTTCGTCGACGCCGTCGGCATCCCGACCACGGCGCTCAACATCGACCAGTTCCTCAGCTCCTCGGAGGACCTGCTCAGCACCGTCACCTCCTTCCTCGAGCGGAACATGTCGAACATCCTGTCGCTCTCGGTCACCGCCGGAAAGAGCGTCTTCCAGTGGGCGGTCGCCTTCATCATGTCGATATATCTGCTCGCCGAAAAGGATAAGCTCAAGTCCGGGTTAAAACGCCTGTTCACGGCGGCGCTCGGCGGAAGGCGGTATTCCGCCTTCGAGGGCTTCCTCACCCGGTGCAACGCCATCTGCAGCCGATATGTGATCTACAACATCATCGACAGCCTCATAGTCGGCCTCGCGAACATGATGTTCATGACGATCGCCGGGATGCAGTACGTCGGCCTCGTCTCCTTCTGCGTCGCGATAACCAACCTGATCCCGACCTTCGGACCGGTCATCGGCGCCGTCTTCGGAGCCTTCGTCCTTTTGATGGTAAAGCCCTCCCACGCGCTGATATTCCTTATCTTCACCCTCGTTTTGCAGACGCTCGACGGCTACGTCATAAAGCCGAAGCTGTTCGGCGACTCGCTCGGCGTGTCGGGGCTGTGGATACTCATCGCCATCATGGTCTTCGGCGGGATGTTCGGCGTCGTCGGCATCCTTCTCGCCATCCCCGCCGTCGCGATAATCGACCTCATCTATCACTCGTATCTGCTCCCGTGGCTCGAGAGGCGGAGAAAAGCCGCCGACGGCAGATGAACGGATTCGAGCTATTCGGCGGCGCTCACCTCGTGTGGCTCGCCGTCTGCGCTGGGTATGTGATCATCTGGCTCATAATCCAAAAACTGACGGCGGAACGCCTCTCCGCCGTCTTTTTCCGCGTCTCCGGCGTTTTCGCCCTCGCCCTTCACCTCGCCGAGACGGCGTGGAGGATATATGACGGCAGCTTCGGATATGATACCCTGCCGCTCCACCTCTGCGCTCTCGCGTCGTATCTCGCGGCGCTGAGCGCGATATCCCCCGCCCGATTTATATCCGCCGCGCTGTTCTGCCCCTGCCTTCCCGGCGTGATATCGGCGGTGCTCTTTCCCGACTGGACGATGTACCCGCCCTTCTCCTTCATCTCAGCGGTCGGCTTCCTCAGTCACGCCGCAACAGCCGCTCATATCGCCGTCATCATGGCGTCGGGGCGGTTCACGCCGTCAATGAGAGATTTACCGAAGTCGATCATGTTTGAAGCCGCCTACGCCGCCGCCGTCATCCCGGTCGACATAGCCCTCGGCGTCAACTACGGCTTCATTCTCCGCCCCGTCCCCGGCTCGCCGCTTATGCCGCTGTGGGACGTCTCCGGAGGCGGGATCGGATATACCGCCATGTTCGCCGCCGCGGTGATGATGATATCCGCTGTGTGGTACGGGATATGGTCGGCGGGAGGAAAGATGCTTCGGCTGAACGAATAAAGAAAACGAGCCCGGCGTGAGTGCCGGGCTTGTTTTATACTGTTCTGGATCATAGTGATTTCAGATGATAATGATATGAGGACGGGTAAAGTTCTTCCGCGGGCGGGCAATGCCCGCCCCTACGTAAGATTAGACTGTCAGGACGGATATAGCGCATACATCATACATATCGTATCAGTCATACAGTATCATTCACATGCAGATGATCCGAAAAACCTGCACGGGCTGGCATCGCCCGCCCGCGGACGGTTTTTACCCGGACTCATACCATTCTCATATGCCGAATTGATCCGAAATCACTGCAAACTCCTGCCTTTCTTCCCCTCTGTCACTTTCAGGGCCGCACTCCATATCAGCCACATGACATGGAAGATTACGACGATCAGCGCCGTGAACACCGCCGCGCGAAGATACAGGTTCTCCGGGATGAGCGGCATTTTCAGCCGCAGGAACATATAGCTCGCCGGGGGAAATGCCTCTGTCATCATGACCGCCGGGATGAGCACGATAAAAAGCGCTCCCGAGGCTATCCATACGTCCCGGTACCGCGGCCTCATACGGTGGACGATTATCATGTACAGCGTCCCGAAGATGGGAAGCAGGTGCTCGCCGAAATACTGATAATAGCGGAAATACGACGGGTCGGCCTCGGTCAGCACCGTCTGCGAGATGACGCAGACCAGCGTCGCGCCGAACAGGGTGACGAAGAAATTGATACCGAAAAGCGCCGGGAAACCGCTCGTTATCATGAACATGCAGGCGATCATGCCGACGTCGCACACCTGCAGCGGCAGCTTCGTCATCATCGTGTAGTCGCCGTAGGTGTTCCCCACATACAGCAGCCGGATGTAGAAGCCGAACTCCATGACGAACATCAGAAACGACATAAGATATCTCAGATGCGTCTCCCACTTCAGCTTCCTTATCGCTTCCCTTTTCTTCCATACGAGGAAGACGAGGGCGGCGCAGACGATGAGAGGGATGAAATGCATAAGGGAATAGGCTCTGAACGTCCCCGGCTCACCGAAGCCGAAGAAGCCGTCCTTATAATAGGTGTAATATCCGCTCATAAGCCTTTATCCCTGCCCGGCATCGCCGTAATACTCGCCGATGTAGATCCCGCACATCTCCCGCATCGAAAGGCCGCTTTTGTACTTCTTCTCCATCATCGCCATTATCCGCCTCGGCACGGTGAGCTCGCCGCCCATGTCGCGCTGCCTGTCGATGTCGGCAAGCGCTTTTATCGCCGACGCGATGTCGTCATAGGCGAAGGCGTCCGCCTGCTGATAGTACCGCTCGAGCGACGCCTTTCTCCGCTTATGGACGGCGTTGTGCGCGAAGCGAAGTAGATTCGATATAACCAGCCCTATAAGGAAGACGATGATGAGCAGCACCGGGATCGGGACCCTGTCGGCGACGCGGTATATCTGGTAGTGATCCCTCCAGCCGCCCGCCTCCTCGCCGACGGCGAACACCATCACGGCGTAGAGGACGGCGTATGTCATGAGCGGGATAACGGCGATAAGAGACGATCTGAATTTCAGCCGGTGATCCGAGTTTATGAAGATGAACAGCAGGATCGACAGGACGGGCGATATCGTGTGCATTATGATGTTGTGCCGGTAGATCATCACACGGTAGAAGCCGACGGCCGACGAGAGGACGGTTATCGCGATCATGAAGGTCACCGCCACACCGCAGACGGCCATGTACAGCAGATTCACGAACCATCTCGGCAGGTGGTAGTTGTGATACCTGATCCCATCCACGCAGAAGGGTATGCACATGGCGCAGACGACACCCACGATCATGTTGGACAGGATGGTGAAGAGATGGAACGTCTGCCAGCCGACCTCCTTTATCAGCTCGTTCGGAGCGGCGAGCATATGGTAGACGAACGCCATAAAGACCATCGCGCATATCGCGGCGCAGACCGCCGCCGCGAGGACGCATCGTATCCTGTTTATCCTGAGCGCGTTCAGCCCTCTGTCCTTATCCGCCGTGTTCATGATATAAAATCCCTCCGGAATCGGTTTGATGTCAATCTCAAACGGTAGTTGAAATATATCGACTGCCCTTAGTAAAGCTTTTGGGAAAAGGCCTTTCCCCTCCCCTGCTTATCGCAGCAATGCAGTCACAGCGCGGCAAGCCGCTTTTTCAGCAGCGGGATCCCTTCCTCTGTCCACCACTTCATTGTTCCTTCGCGTCCTCCGCCGCAGCTTCGCCGACAGCGACATCGGCGTCAGAGACTTCCGCGTCAGAGACTTCCGCGTCGGCGTTATCTATAAACCTCATCTCGCAGAGCCTTGCGGTGTCCTTTTTGAATCTGATGAAGAAGATGATCTGGAACACGAACATCAGGGCCGTCACAAGCTGAAAGCACAATTTATAAAAGCTCTACAATAACTTATTGCAGTAAAGTTTTTACGGAAAAGAGGGGGTCCGGGGGAGAGAAACCGCTTTTTTCAAAAAGCGGTTTCTCTCCCCCGGTTTAATAATCCCGTTTCCCGTCCCCTCACCTCTCGCTCTCGGCGAGGGCTTCGAGGAGGCTGTCTATCTTGCCCTGGACGGCTTTCGACTGCTTTTCGGTAAGAGAGGCGAAGTCGTTCTTCATCTTCAGATAGGATTCCATGTACTTGTAGTAGGTGACGTCGGGCCAGATCGAGAGACCGAGGTCGAACGTCGCCGAGTTGAAGATGATGTCAAGCATCTCGGCCGAATCCTCGTCGCGGGAATACTTCGTCTTAAGCACCACCTCGCGGTAGGTCGGCAGCAGATCGTAGTGCGAGTCGCGCGCCAGAGCGTCGACGAGGATGCTCACGTTCTCGAAGCGGTCGTCGGGCAGCGTCGCCGGGATCGTCAGAACGCCGGTGCCGGATGTCAGCACATGATAGCTCTCCTGCTTTGAGTCGAACTTCGGGTAAGGGATGATGCCGATGTCGAAATCGCAGTCGCGGTAGTTCGCGATGGCCTTCGTCGACGTCCCCTGGAAGAGCTGACGCCCCTCGGTGAAGATCACGCGGGACTCGTTGGAGCCGCTGTGCACGTCATTCATCAGCTTGTAATAGATGTTCGTCCCGTCGTGGATGCTGAAAATCTTCTCGAAGACGCTCATAGCGTACTCGTTGCCCGGGATCGCGAAGTACGGATCGCCGTCGGAGTTAAGCTCTATGTACCTCACCCCGGCTCCCGTCACGAGCGAGCCGAAATGCAGCTTCACGGCGCCGGTCGTCGGCCACATGTCCTTGTCGTCCATCACGCCGTCGCCGTTCAGATCACGCGCGAAGTCCTTGCAGACAGCCGCGAAGGTGTCGAGCGTCCACGTCGAGTCGCGCACCGCGTCGTAGAGGTTCGGCGCGCCGTCGATGGACTTGTAAAGCTCCTTGTTGAACAGCAGCACGAAACCGCGCGTCGCCATGCCGAGCGAGAGATCGCCCACCGCCGCGAACTGACGGCCCTTCAGCGAGAAGACGTCGATCGCGTCCTGATTCCACCACGAGTGAGAGGAATCCACATACGTCATCCTGTCCCACGTCGTGATAAGCCCGGCGCAGTAGTCGGAGGCGCACAGCTCGTCGTAGACGAACATCAGCTCGTAAAGATCGTCGCCCGACATGATTATCTTCTTTATGTCGTCGTTCGTGTTCTTCACCAGAGTCTCGGATATCTCGCAGTTGTATTTTTCCTCGACGCGGCGGTTGCGGCGGTAGATCGCGTCGTTCACGTTGTCGCCGTTCTCCTGATCGGCGTCCATGTTCATGATCGCCCATGTCAGCCATGAGTCGTCGTAGTTGTAAAAGCGCAGCTTGAAGCCGCCCATGTCCTTCTCGGGCAGCGGGTCGAGCTCGCTCTCGCTGAGCTCCGCCGTCGTCTCGGCCGCCGCGGTATCGGCGGCTTCACCGGCTCCGCCGGCCGCCGTCTCAGCGGGCGAAGCCGCCGTATCTCCCTCCCCGCCGCAGGCGGCGAGGGAGACGAGAAGCGATATAAGCAGGAGAGCCGATATCATCCTCATCTTCATATTGCATTTCCTCCGTTGCCGAATATCGTATAGCTTTCCTTTATGCCTTTATGCTCTGTCCCGGCGAATTTCGACGCGTAATACAGCGCCTCGCTCACGTCCGGCGCTTCTGCCGCATTGACGCAGTACGGAAGCTCCCCGTCAGGCTCGGCCGTGTACGTCAGGGCGAAATCAGCTCCCGTTATACCCGCCTTTTCCCCGTCCTTTCCGACCGTCAGCGTCAGTATCGCCGAATACGACGATCCCGCCCTGTCCTGCACCTGCGACGGCAGACAGAACAGATTGCCGAGGGAATACGCCGTGAACACCCCGTCCTCGATCCCCGAGCGGTGGATGACGTGCGGGTGATGCCCGACTATCGCGTCGGCGCCGTACTCACGCAGCGTACGCGCGAGATTCAGTGTGTAGGCGTCCGGCTCGGGATTGTACTGCCCGCCGCTGTGCATCACGGCGATGACGACGTCGGAGACGGCCTTCGCCGCCGCAAAATCGCCTTTCAGCCGCTCGAGATACGGCGATATCTCTCTGTCGTATATTTCGCTTCGGCCCGAGTAGTATTCGGCCGTCAGCTCGGCGATCCTCTCCATCGGCTCGAGCAGATGGATCGAGCCGGGCAGCGTTTCCTCCGGCTGGGTAAGGTTCACCATCGGGCTCGGCCTCACGGACAGGAAATTATGATGCGCGAATGCGTTCGTGCCGTATGTGCAGTTGACTATCCCGATCCTTATGCCATTTGCCTCGACGACGGTCGGCTTCCGCTCGCTTTCGTCCCGGTAAAGCCCGGTGTGGGCGACACCGATCCTGTCGAGGGCGTCAAGGGTGCGGATGATCCCCTTCTCGCCCCTGTCCATGCAGTGGTTGTTGGCAAGACACAAAAGCCCGAAGCCGTAATCCTTCAGCATTTCGGCGAACTCGTCCGGGGTGTTGAAGCAGTACCGCTCATGCGTGTACAGCATGTCCTCGCCCGCGAGCGGCGTCTCGAGATTGCCGACGAGGACGTCGGCGGCCCGAAGCTCGCGCTCTATCCCGGCGAAAACGGATGAATAGTCCCTTTTCCCCGTCTTTTCCAAAATCATCTCGGTCAGCCCCGGCGGGCACATGATGTCGCCGGTGAAGGCTATCCTCGCAGTCATGTCAGCCCCTTCTCCGCTCTGTATCTCAGATACCCGCGCCAGAAGCAGCGCCCGGTCTCGACCATCTTCGCCTGCGAGACGACGTCGTCCTTATCGCCGAAATACGTCGTCTCGAGCGAGAACGACAGATCGACGCCCGGGAAGGTGCCGCACCACGAGCCGCAGGCCAGCCGCTGACTGCCGGAGACGTTCCACTCGACGCCGGGGTCGATGTCGTCAGACGTGCGGTAGCGCATGGCGTCAGGCGTTATCTCGCTCTCAAAGCAGCGTCCCATCAGGCGGAAGTCCTCGATGTCGCTCGTACCGTTGCGGACGATGAAGACCTTGTCGTTTCTCCCGCTCAGATGCCACGGAGAATGGAGATCGAACACCGCCAGCGTGTGCCCCTGCCCCATGATCGAGCGGACGGCCCTGACGGCGGGATAGATGCCGTCGATGTAATCGCGGTTGTGGTCGTGCGGGAAGCGGTTCTTCCCCTGATCCCCGGCGACGACGCCGTCGGCGTCGATAAAGGGTATCGCGACGAGCCTGCTGTCGGGGAGAGGGTTCTTCATGTACTCGTCGATTATCCCCTCCATCTCGTAGTTCCCCGTCGACTCGCAGCAGTGATGCCGCGCCGTGAGGAGTATCACCCGGCTACCATGCCCGATCTCGAGATACGGCACCGGAGTGCCCTTCCTGTCTGTGCAGAGGATCGACACGGAAAGCCCATGCTTCTCGGCGAACGAATAGAAATCGGAGGGGTGGTAAAGCATGTCGTGGGCAAAGAACACGTCGTTCTCGTCCGGCGCGAAGGTGTAGGTAAAGCCGGTCCTGTCGGCATTCGCTGTGTCAGACCACTTCCACGAATGAAGATCGCGGCTCACCGCCGCGCCGAAATAGCCGACGTAGCTCTTCGGCGACATGTCGAAGGAAAGCGTCATCCCGCCGGCGCCCTTCACCTCGAGCGCCCAGTAGAACCAGTCGCCCTCGGTGTCGCGGATGTCGGGATGGAATTTTACAGTCTTTCCGTCGAAGGATACGTCCTTCGCGTTGCCGCCGCAGAAGACGGTCGAGATCTCGATGCTCATGATGTCTTATATCAGCTCCTTCTGAATGTCCGACGCGGCGACATCGCGGGGATTTTTGCCGCTTCTCACGGCAAGCGCCGCCGCCGCTCCCGCCGCCTCGCCGATCCCGGCGCATATCGGCATGACGCGGTAGTTCGAGTGCGCGAGATGCGTGCCGGAGATGTTCCTGCCTGACAGCAGAAGACCGTCTATCCCGACCGGGACGAGACAGCCGTAGGGGATGGTGTAGCCCTTCTTCTGCGTCCATTTGTGCTGGACGCCGGTCGCGTCGAGCCCGGCACCGGTCAGGTTGTGTACGTCGAAGTTGAAATGCGCGTCCCGGACGACCCAGTCGTCGAACACCCTCGCCTCAAGGACGTCGCTTTCGTTCAGCGTGTATTCGCCTCTGAACCGCCTCGTCTCGCGTATGCCCATCATAGACCCCGCCGAGACGATATAGCAGCTCTCGAATCCGGGGACGAACTCACGCAGATACTTCACTATCGCCGGCATCTGCGAGCGGCAGACGATCTCGGCGCGCGTAAGATCCTCGGCCTTCGTGCCGTCGATCTCGGTGCAGTTCGTCATGTTGCAGGTGATGATCCCCGGCAGAGGGTTGTCGTAGACGAGCAGATGCCCCGCCGGATATGGGATGTGCGCCTTCGCCAGCGCCTGCAGCTCGCCCTTCTCCGTCTCATACGTCGACTCGAACGATCCGAGCAGCACCATGCGGCTCTTGTCGACGCCGCCGACCTTGAACATCAGCGTGCAGGGCTGCATCCTGCCGTCGCTTTCGCGTCCCTTCTCGTACGGCACGCCGGCATAGGCCGCAACGTCGCCGTCGCCGGTGCCGTCGACCGTCACCTTCGCCGTGAACGCCCGGCGGCCCGATTTGCTCTCGGTGATGACGCCCTTCACCGCGCCGTCCCCGACTATCGCGCCGCAGACGAAGGTGTAGAGCAGGACGTCCGCCCCGGCGTCCCGGAGCATGTCGAGATAGATGCCCTTCAGCTTCTCGGGATCGATCTGATTCGTGATCTTCCCGCGCTTCTCGCCCTCGTTCTCATCCGCCATGCGGGTCAGGATCTCGGTGTAGAGGTTCGATCTGACGCTGCCAGTCCAGTGGCTCATAAGGCCGGACGTCGACATTCCGCCGACGGAGCCGAAATACTCGATGACGAGCACCTTCATCCCCATGCGCCCGGCCTTCACCGCCGCGCAGACGCCGGCAGGACCCGAGCCGCAGACGATGATGTCGTATTCTCCCGCGACGGGGAGGCTCCGCTCTTTTTCGATGTAAGTCATAAGAATAATTCTGTAAAAAGTAGTAAAAGTCTTGGAAAAAAGGGATGGGGTTCGGGGAAGGGAGAAAAACCTTCTTCAGAAGGTTTTTCTCCCTTCCCCGATTATAAACAGGTAAATTGTCTCAAGCCCCGTATTCAGAGAAGGCGGCGAGGATCTTGTCGAGGCGTTTCTGCGCTTTTTTCACGTTCTTTTCGTACATGGAGGCCATGTCGCGGTTGCCCTTCTTTTCGTTGAAGCCCATGCGCGAGTTGAAGAGATGGGCGAAGCCCTCCCAGTTGTCGTAGCAGTAGGCGAAGGAAACGGTAAGATGGTCGTTGATAAGCTCAAGCATCTCAACGTCGTCCTGAGAATCGGCCACCTTGCCCTTAAGGGTGATCTCGTAGTAGGTCGGGATGACGTCGTAATATCCCGCGTAGGTCATAGCCTCGAAGACGAAGCCGGCGAAATCGAGGTCGGACGCCGTCAGCGGAACGCCGAACAGCGACGGGCAGGCGAAGACGTAATAGCTCTCCTGAGCCTCGTCGAACTTCGGCTGAGGAACGATGCCGTAGATAACGTCTGAGGTGCGGTAGACAGTCGAGGCGGAAAGCTTCGAGAAGGCGTAGGCAGACTTTCCGTGCGAGAAGAAGGTCACGTTCTGATCGTAGTCGTTGAAGCGCATAACGTCGTTCGATTCGTAGTACCAGTCGTACACCTTCTCGACGAGGGTCACGGTGCGGTCGCTCAGAACGCTGATCTCGCGCCCGCCGTCCTCGGTCGGCGAAAGCACCGGCGTGTTGCAGGAGACGAGGAAGCCGTTCTGACGCACGTCGGTCGAATAGCCGTACTGATCCTCCTCGTTCTGCGTACCGTCGCCGTTCAGATCTATGTAGAAGCCCTTGGAGCGCGCGGTGAGAGCGTCGATCGTCCACTTCCCGTCCTTCACGTCCTGATACGGGTTCTCCTGCCCGGCAGACTCGAGGAGGGTCTTGTTGAAGAATACCACCTTGCCGGAGGACAGCTGAGCCTGGTTTATGCCGGATCAGATCGTGAACATACGCCCGTAGACCGTCATCTCGTCAACCGACTGATGCGGCCACCACGGCTGATCGAAGTTCAGGTTCGGCACCTCGTGCAGGTCGACGAAATATCCCGCCACAGCCATGTTCGGTCCGCCGATGACGTGCGTGTATATCAGCTCAAAGGCGTCCTCGCCCGCCGCGATCATCTTCTTCACGAAGTTCTGATGCGCGCCGTAGTCGCCGTTCGATACCGAAAGCTGTACGTCAAGCTTGAAGTTGTATTTCTCCATCAGCTCCGAGTTGCGGCGGAAGATAGCGTCGTCCACCACCTCGCCCGTCATCTCCTCGACCGCCAGCGTCTTTATGTCGCCTTCATGGAAGCATGAGATGCGGTAGCTCTTCCCGCCCCAGTCGGTGTCTGGAAGCCCCGATTCGGGGCGCGGCGGCTCGGTCTCGGCGGTTTCGGCGTCGGCGGCAGCCGCGGTCGTCTCAGCGTTCGCCGCCGGAGCCGGAGCGTCACTCTCGCCTCCGCAGGCGGCAAGCGGCGCCATCACCGCGGCGCACAGAAGCGCCGCAAGGATCCTTTTAAGCATGATTGAACTATCCTCCCTATTTGTCCTCTTGTTCGGTCACTTTTTCACTTCACCATACGGACGGTACAGCTTGCCGTCCCAGCCGGTCACGTCGAACGGATCGGCGTGATAGCCGCTCTGGCGCAGCCATACCCTCATCGGCAGAGCGCCGTGATTGTTCCAGCTCCGGTACTCGATGAGCTTCACGTCATTGCCGTCCCTGTCCTTCACCGATACCGTGCCGTCGCAGTTCATCACCGGCTCGCCGTCGCCAAGCTCGGCGTCGAGATCGTCGAAGCTCCCCGCCGCCTCGCGGCAGTAGAGCACCGGTCCCGCCTTCACGGCCACCATCTCGCGGTCCTGCGCAACATACGGATGCGCCGCGATCTTCCTCGGCGGAGCGGCATAGCGTATCTCGGCGTCGGTCTCGCCAGCCGGGACGGATATCACGGCGTAGCCCTTCTCTGTTTCATACGGCAGCGAGAGCGTGAAGCCCTCGGCCCACGACGGGATCCTTATCCTCACCGTCATCGGCCTGTCGGTCTTCACCGTCAGCTTCTTCCCGCCGTCTGCGGACGAGAGCGAGACGCAGGCGTCCCCCAGCTTCGCCGACGAGTCGATGTAAAGGTTCAGCCAGACGTTTTCATCGTCATAAGACCAGATGTACGACGGCAGCTCGCCGACGGCCTTCAGCAGCATCGGCGGGCAGCAGGGGCATCCGTGCCACGACCAGCGCTCGCGGTCGCCGCGGCTCTCGAGCGGGTTCTCGTAGGTGTAATGCGTGCCGTCGTCCGATATCGCGGCAGGGAGAAGGTTCACGACGGTGCTCTCGGCGGTCTCCCATACCGATCCTTCGCCCGTCAGGCGGAAGGCGGCGGCGGCGAAGAACAGAAGGCCTACCCCGGCGCAGGTCTCGAGATACGCCCCGTTCGGCAGATCGTACTGCTGACCGAAGCGCTCGTCGTCGCGGTGAGCGCCGACCGAGCCGTTGATGTGCAGCTTCGTCTCGGCGATGTCGCGCCATATCGCCCACGCCGCGTCTCCCAGCGCCGTATCGCCCGAATCGAGCGCCGCTTCGGCCATTCCGGTGTAGAACAGCGTCGCGCGGACGGCGTGCCCGACAGCCTCGCGCTGCTCGCGCCCCGGCCGGTGATCCTGCGCGTATTCCTGAAGGAAGGGCGGGAACTGATGGCGGCCGATGTTGTTCCCCTTGTTGTCGATGAAGAACTTGGCGAGCTTCAGATATTCGCCTTTCATCGCGCCGAGGCGTTCGCCCAGCTCCGGCTCGGCCTCGAACAGGCGCTCGAGCGATATCAGAGCCGACTCCGCCATCGAGTGCTCGGTTGAGACGTTCCACTTCGGCGGCTCGCCGATGTGGGAGACAAGGTAATTCGCGGCCTTTACTGAGCCTTCGAGCAGCGTCGTCTTGCCGGTCGCCCTGTAGTGATGGACGCCCGCCTCGATCATGCAGCCGTGGTCGTAGGTCTCGTGCTGATATCTCGCCGATCCGCCGTTCAGGCCCCATTCCTTTCCGGGGCACATAAGCGTGTCGTAGGGATGGAGCCAGCCGTCTTCCGACTGCGCCTCGAGGATGGCGTCGATCATCATGTCGAGTTCGGCGTCGATGTCGGCGTCGTATGTCACGGCGAGCATGTCCGACACGCCGCGGATCACCTCGCAGATGAGGCCGTGATACCACGGCGGCCCGGCGTGTCCGCCCTTTTCGCCGCGGGTCACGCGGCGGTAGTTCTCTATCGCCCCGTCGGCGATGAATTTGCGGAAGACGTCCTTGACCGTGATATTCCGGATCTTTTCGATGTAGGGCTTGAAGAAGCTGTCGGTTATGACTACGTTCTTTATATCCGCCGGCTTCGGAGAGCTGTTTTTTTCCCGTAAAGATGTCATCTTTCTCACCTTTTAAGTGTATTGATCATTATAGGCCGCGATCCCTGATTAATCTCATTTTCCCGCTTTTTCTCCCGGTTCCGGCCAGTTCAGTCTTCGGAATTCGGAGATATATTCAGCGTCATACACAGGCAGGTCGTCCGCGTTCCACGGCATCTTGGCATATTTGGAGACGATCAGTTTTCTCACGAGACAAAACAGCAGTATGCCGATCAGTATCGGAAGCGCTACAGATCCGGCAAGATACGGAAGCTTCGCCGCCAATGGCCACCCCAATATGATTTTGGAAAAGAAGGCGGGCCAGAACATGATCTGACTCACGGCGAACATGGACAGTATCACCCAGAACTTCGCGTTCTGACAAGCCGTGTCATAGCACCACGGTTGGATCTTGCCGCAGTCCGGGCATTTTACCGCGTTATCCTTGTCAAACTGCTTCCAGACGTACGGAAAGACCTTCAGTCTTTTTTTATCCTGCTCATATTCGTCTTTTGTTTTCTCGTTCGCCGATCTGAGATGGATATCGAGATAGCTTCCCTTCTCGACTCTGAACCAGTCTTCCTTTCGCGGATGTCCGGTCCTGAGATATTCCTGAAGCCTTCCCTGCCTTACGGTCTCCCTGTAATGCTCGAGCCTTTTTTCGGCGTATTCGAGCTCGACCTTCATGCGCTGCGATGATCGGTAGCCGGATGAAAAGGCGGCTGTAGTCTTCTCGTTTTCGGTGAAATACCCCGGCTTGAATACGTGACCGTACGCCTTTATCTCATCGGTCCCGTTTATATGCGAGCCGCACCAGGCGCATCTGCACGAATACGGGATATCGACTTTGCTTACGCTGGTGCTTACGCTGACAGGTCCGTTATAATGCATCGTTTTCCCCCCCTTATCTCCTTACTCAGCCGCCTCGAAGTCGGCGATGAGCTTTTCGATGGCCTTGTTCACCTTCTCGGTATTCTTCTCGACCTTCGAGACGAAGTCGAAGGAAGAGGACTTGGTTAGCGAGTTGTAGCAGGAAACGATGCTGTCGAGCCAGCCGAAGTCGGTCGACCAGTCGTAGACCTTGGAGTTCACGCAGTAATCCACCATCCTCGCCGTCTGCTCGTCGCGGGCGTATTTCACGTTGAAGAGCACGTCGTAGAGGGTGTAGCGGATGGTGTCGGTGCCGAGCGCCGCCAGCGTCTCCATGATGATGCCGGTGTTGTCGTCGTCGGTGTTGGTGATCGGGATGACGTAGGTGGTGTTCCAGCCGTTCGAGATGTAGGCGCAGTAGCGCTCCTGAGCCTCGTCGTATTTCGGCTGCGGGACGATGCCGAAGTCGTCCTCCATGTTGCGGAACTGCTGATAGGCGCCGAGGCACTCGTTGTAGAACAGGAACCTTCCCTCGATAAGGGCGGTCGCCATGGCGTTGTTGTCACCGATATAGACCTTGTCGTTGCGCGCGACGAGATCGTACAGCTTCTGCACCTTGTTTATATGCCTCTCGTTCGTCGCGGCGATGTGCGGCACGCCGTTCTCGTCGTTCTCCAGCATGTTCTCGCCCATCGCGTAGATCAGATGCTTTATGAGGTCGCCGTTGTCGCCGTAGCCGATGGCGTCGTCCTTTATGTTGATCTTGCCGTCGCCGTTGAGGTCGCGGGTGAAGGCGTCGGTCATGGCGATCATCCTGTCGAGCGTCCATGTGCCGCTGTCGACCAGATCGTAGGGGTCCTCGAAGCCGAAATCAAGGACGAGCTTGCGGTTGAAGAAGTTCACGCACTCGGAATAGTCGTCGCGGTAGTTGATGTCGCCGTTGATGAAGTACAGCTTGCTCTTGAACAGCGTGAAGCTGTTAACGAGGTTCTGATCCCACCACGGCTGGGTGAGGTCCATCGTCTTTATATTGTACAGATTGCGGAAATGCCCGCTCCTCGCCGGTTTTCCGAGATTCATCAGCGACGTTATCGCCGTGTCGTACTCGTTGTCGCCGGCAAGCACCGACTTCTGGATGACACTCGCCGGATTGTCAACGAAGGTCGCGACGATCCTGATGTTCAGAAGGTCCTCGGCGCGGTGGTTCCTCGTGTAGACGGCGTCCTGCAGCGGCTCGCCGTTCTCCTCCTCGTAGTAGATCTCGTTCGACACCGATTTCGTCAGTGAATCGGTGCTCTCGTTGCCGAGGATGCGGAATTCCTTCCCCTCAAGGTCGATGCCGGACATCTGCTTCGTTATCAGCGCCGTGTTGCTGTTGTCCTCGGTCGTCTCGGGCTCGGTCTCGGCGCCTCCCCCGGCGGTAGTCAGCGCCGGGGCGCTGTCCTCCGCGCTTTCGCCGCAGGCGGCGAAGGCCGATATCAGCATGGCCGACAGCAGAGCGGCGGCGATGATCCTTTTCTTCATGTCATTCACCCTTTCATTATATACAGTCGTCTTTTGGCTGTCACTTCATCCCGAAGGTCGCTTCCTTGAGGTCGAGATAATACAGATAATCGTCGGGATCGACGTTCGGCGGGCATCGGTGGTCGCAGAAGGGGATGTATCCGCCGCGCGCGACGTATTTTTCGAGCGATCTCATGTACGCCTTTATCGCTTCGCGCCCGGCGCCGAGCTGTATCTTGTCGAAGCCGCCCATGATCCTCAGCTGTCCGCCGTACATATCCAGCAGCTCGCCGGGATGGGCGCAGCTGTTGACCTCGAACGGGAACAGGCAGTTTATCCCGCCCTCGAGCAGATACGGCAGTATCGGACGCACGTCGCCGTCGCAGTCGGTGTACCAGATGTCGATGCCGAACTGATCCAGCTTCTTCCTTATCCTCTTGTATCTCGGCATGACGACGTCGTGGAAGAAGGGCACCGAAACTATCGGTCCGTTCTTGAAGCAGATGTCCTCCCAGCCGGAGGCGTAATCGAAGGTTATCTGCCCGAGCAGCTGATCGAGCGAGTCCTCGACGAGTACGCAGCAGGTCTCGACCATGTCCTCGACCATGTCGGGATAGTCGTAGCAGGCGTAGGCAAGGCCCTCGAAGGTCAGCATGTCGCGGATCTTCCCTATCATCGAGCCGCAGTGGACGCCGAGCGGATAGTCACGGTCGTCCGGGAAGATCTCCTTGAGCCGGGCGACGTCGAGCTTCCTCGACGGCGAGGTGCGGTCGAAATGCTCCTCCTTCACCCTTTTCCAGTCGTCCGGCGTCGTCACCGACGATCTGATGTAGTGCGGTATCGTCGCCGAGCCGGACGCCATAACCTCGGCCATCAGCCCGTCGCCGTTGATGATGATGTCCTTGTCGCCCTCGTGAGCGACGACCTTCTCCTCGAACGGCGGCGACATCCAGAGATTGCCGCCGATCCCCGATATCCTGTCGAAGCTGAAAAATATGTCGGCCTCGGAATTGTTCGTGATTCCGTTCTCATAGAACATCGGCCAGAGCTTGAAGTTGTCCTTCCAGTAGCCGAACTCCATGTTGAAGCAGCGGTCGACAGACTGATAGTGCATCTGCCTATTGAACCGCTCTCTCGCCGTCATCGTGCCCTTCCACGGCTGACGGATCGGCGTTATCGCCATGACATTACCCCCATACGGATATCAGACTGCGGCCGCGAAGAACTTCGCCGCCTTCACGCCCATCTCGGAGCCGGCCTCGGGAGCCTCCATGCCCTCGAACTCGACCGTCGCCGGACCGTCGTAGCCGGAATCCTTTATCGTCTTGATTATCGACTTTATATCGAGGTCGCCCTGACCGAGGATCGAGCCGCGGAGCATGTATCTGCCGCTGTTAGAGCTGAACCAGCAGCCGGAGTCGCAGCGGAACAGACCGCCAAGATCCGGCAGAGCGTCGGTGCGGCGGATGTAGAAGTCCTTCATGTGGATCATCTTGACGTACTTCATCACCTTCTGAGCGGCGACGCAGCAGTCGTCCTCGACGCAGATGAAGTTGCCGATGTCGAGCAGGAGGCCGAAGTTCGGGCGGTCAACCGCGTCGTAGAGCCGTATGACCCTGTCGGCACCGTTCACGAAGAAGCCGTGGTTCTCGACGGTGGTGGTGATGCCGTACTGCGCGGCGTAGTCGGCGAGAGCCTGACAGGTCTCGACCATCATCGGGAATTCCCTCTCGAAGTCGAGGGGTGTGTTCGTCTCGAGCGGACGGCGGAAGGAGCTGACGTCATGGCGCATCCTTTTGAGCCCCAGCTTCGCGGCGACGTCGATGTGCTTCTCAAGCCGCTCGATCTCGCGCTTTCTCGCGTCCGGATCGGGCTTCAACAGATCGCCGAGCACGGCGTAGTTCGAGAGCGGAAGGCCGATCTTCTCAGACTTCTCGACGATGGCGGAAATAAGCCTTTCGTCGAACTCGCCCTTCGCGTCGTCGTAAAGGGTGTAGCCGAAGGGCACCAGCTCGAAGTTCTCGGCGCCGATCTCCTTCGCGAAATCCATCACGTCGAGTATATTCATGCCCGCCTCGATGGCGTTGAGCATGCTGTAGCTTGAAAGTCCGATGCTGAACATTTTTTTCTCCTTGTATCGTGTGTTTTTATCTTCTCATGTTTTTCCGGCAGGCATCGACGAACGCCGAAAGAAGGACCTCTGACCAGCCGTCGAATTCCTCGCCCGACCTCACCTCGGGATGCCACTGCACGCCGAGGAAGAAGGGGGAATAATCGGTCTCGAGCGCTTCCGGCGTGCCGTCGTCGGCCCACGCCGTGATCCTGCCGCCCGGGAAGGGCGAATCGACGTGCTGATGATGGAAGCTGTTCGTCTTTATCGCGTCGGAGCCGAGGATCGAATGAAGCAGACTTCCCTTCTCGACGCGGACGCCGTGAGTCGTCCCCTGATGTCCCGGCTTGTGCTGGACAAGCGTCCCGCCGAGGGCGGCGTTCATTATCTGTATGCCGCGGCAGATGCCGAAGACAGGCTTTTCCGCCGCCATAGCCGCTTTAAGAAGCGCGATCTCGAAGTCGTCGCGGTAGCGGGTGACAAAGCCGCATTCCGGCTCCTTTTCCCTGCCGTAAAGCTCGGGATCGACGTCGTCGCCGCCGGTGAAGAGCACTCCGTCGGAGATCGAGACGAGACGGGATATCTCCTCTTCGTCGGTGATGATCGGCGATATCAGCGGCAGAGCGCCGCGCTCGGTCATGCGGTCGGTGTAGCGCCGCGGCGAAGTCATCCGCGAGCGGTCCTCATTGTACTGAGGGGTGAGTATGATTATCGGATGATCCATAGATATGTTTACCCTGTGATAAAATTGACCCAGTATAATTATACTACAAATTAATCCGTCAGTCAATACAAAAAACGGAAGAAGGCCGATTTGTAAGCCTTCTCCCGAAGTATTATTATTCAATTCAGTTAAACAAAAAATCCTCTGTCCCGCAGCAAAGCTTTTGTCGGAAGGTAGGGGGTCTGGGGGGAGGAAACCACCTTTTCTCGAAAAGGTGGTTTCCTCCCCCCGACTTCCACGAAGAGGGGGTTCCCCCCCCCCCCAGATCAATATCCGTACCCTATTCAGCCGTCCCCTTGACAGAGTGGTCGATGTCGCCGCGGCTGATCGTCATGAAGCCGTCGGCAGTTTTGCTCGACCAGATGATCTTGCGCGGGCATTTCTCAACGCAGAGGCCGCAGTCGATGCACTTCTCGTAGTCGATGGAGGCAACGAAGTTGTCGACGGTGATAGCTCCCGCAGGGCAGTTCTTCTGGCACAGCTTGCAGCTGATGCAGCCGACGTCGCAGTAGGAGCGGGTGATCTTGCCGTTGTCCACCGACATGCAGCCCACCCAGTGAGCCGCCTCGTAGGGGATCAGCTTGATGATGTGCTTCGGGCAGGCAGATACGCAGGTACCGCAGCCGGTGCACTTGCTGTAATCTATCGTCGATACGCCGTCGACCACCTTGATAGCGCCGAACTTGCATACCGATACGCAGGTCCCGAGACCGATGCACCCGTTCGGGCACATCTTGTTCCCGCCGCCAAGACGGACGGCGGCAACGCAGTCGGAGACGCCCACGTAATCGTACTTTTTCTTCGAGCATTCCTCGGTGCCGCTGCACATAACCTGCGCGCGCATACGCTTCGCCTTCACGGAGCCGGTGCCCATGATGGAGGAGATTTTGTCGGCCGTCTCCTGACCGCCCACCGTGCAGGCAGTCACGCGAGCCTTGCCCTCGGCTATCGCCAGAGCGCAGGCAGCGCATCCCGTGTAGCCGCAGCCGCCGCAGTTCGCGCCGGGCAGCACTCCCTCGATGTCCTCCGCCTTCTTGTTCACCGGCACGGCGAATATCTTCGACGCGACCGCAAGAAGGACTCCCAGCGCGCCGCTGATAAGGGCGAACCAGAGAAACGCCATCAGTATGTTCTTCACATCCATAATACGCGCCCCCCTCTCAGCCGATGCTCATCCCGGTGAAGCCTGAGAAGGCCATAGCTATAAGACCGGCCGTAACAAGGGCGATCGGCATCCCCTTGAACGCCGCGGGACACTCGGCAAGCTCAACGCGCTGCCGCACCCCGGCGAATATCACTATCGCCAGCGTGAAGCCGAGGGCCGCAGAGAAGCCGAAGGTCACCGAATAGATGAAGTTGTACCCCTCGTCGACCTCCAGCAGAGCCGCGCCGAGAACGGCGCAGTTCGTCGTGATCAGCGGCAGGAATATGCCCAGAGCGCTGTAAAGCGCCGGGATGAAGCGTTTGAGGAACATCTCGATCAGCTGCACGAGCGACGCTATAACGAGGATGAACGCGATCGTCTCAAGATATTCCAGCCCGTACGGCACGAGGATGTAGTGATAGACCACGTATGTCACGGCGCTCGACAGCGTCATGACGAAGGTAACCGCCATGCCCATGCCGAGAGCGCTGTCCGGCTTTCCCGATACGCCGAGGAAGGGGCAGCAGCCGAGGAAGCGGTGGAAGATGAAGTTCTCGACAAGCACGCAGTTCAGCATCAGTATGAACAGATCGAACATCACTTATCATCCTCCTTTCCGCCTTCGCTGCCGGCCGGGGACGGAGCCTGTCCGCCCTGGCCCTTTCCTTTTTTGTGTCTTTTCTTCTTTCCGCCGCCCTGAGGCCTGTCAGAACCGTCGGGCTTCGGTGATTCTTCGGGTTTTGATTCTTCACCGGATTCGGGAGCTTCTTCCGCCTTAGGTGGTTCGTCAGACTTCGGGGCTTCCTCGGTCTTCGGGGCTTCCTCGGGCTTCGGGGCTTCCTCGGCTTTGGGAGCTTCCTCGGTTTTCGGGGCTTCCTCAGTCTTTGGAGCTTCCTCCACCTTCGGAGCTTCTTCGGGCTTCGGAGTTTCCTCCGCCTTCGGAGCTTCCTCCACCTTCGGAGCTTCCTCCGCCTTCGGAGCTTCCTCCGCCTTCGGAGCTTCTTCAACCTTCGGCTCTTCCTCCGCCTTCGGCTCTTCCTCAGGCTCCTTCTCCGCCTCAGGAGCGGATCCGGCCTTCGCCTCGGCTTTCTTCGGTATCAGCGATCTTATCTTCGTCACGGCGGCGATGAGTATGCCGAGGGTGATGAAGGCGCCGTATGGCATTATCAGCATCCGTATCGGCTTGAAGCTCTCGCCGAACACCTGTATGCCGCAGAAGGTGCCGTTGCCGAGCACCTCGCGCACCGTGCCGATTATCGTCAGCGCGCATGTGAAGCCGAGTCCCATGCCGAGACCGTCGAGCACCGACGGCAGCACCGTGTTCTTCGAGGCGAACGCCTCGGCGCGGGCGAGTATGATGCAGTTCACGACGATAAGTGGGATGAAGACGCCGAGCGACTTGTCGAGCGCCGGCAGATACGCCTTGATCAGCATCTCGACTATCGACACGAATCCGGCGATCACGACGATGTACGCCGCGATGCGAACCTGCTTCGGTATGAACTTGCGGAGCAGAGATATGAGAGCGTTCGAGCAGGTGAGGACGAATGTCGCCGCCAGCCCCATTCCCACGGCGTTCGGCACCGACGTCGTAGTGGCGAGCGTCGGGCACATGCCGAGGACCTGAACGAAGGTCGGGTTCTGGTCTATCAGGCCGTTCTTGAAAGCGGTCAGACAGTATCTTGCTTTCTCTTTCACTGTCCCGCCTCCTCTCCTGTCTCATCCGTCAGCGGCTCTGCCTGGATCTGCGAAGGATCGGCTTCGCCTTCATCCGGGGTCTGCTGCGTCTCTATCCCGGCGATATCGCCGATTATCTCCGCCGCGGCGTTCACGCCGGACAGAATGGCCTTGCTCGATATCGTCGCGCCCGAAAGGGCGTCGATACCGTCGCCGAAGCTGATCTTTCCGCTCAGCCCGTCGTAGCCGTCAAGATACTGCGGGTCGTCGGCTCTCGCCCCGACTCCGGGTGTCTCGCTGTGCGAGATGATCTCGACGCCGGTAATGACGCCCTTCGGCGACATGCCGACCATCATCTCTATCGCGCCGTTGAAGCCCTTCGGCTCGACCGAGGCGCAGTAGCCGAGGGTGTCCCCGTCCTTTATGAGGCGGAACACCTCCGTCACCGGAAGATCCGGGGCCTCGGCGACGCTCTCGAGGCTGTCGAAGGCGGGATATATGCGGTTTATCGCCTCGCGGGTGGCGGCGTTCTTGTTTTCGTTGATCCTGTCTATCGTAAGGCCGTTCACCAGCGCCATCAGCGCCGCCGTCACGGCGCATATGACGAGCAGCGGCAGCGCGACGGAGACGATGAATCCGGCCGTGCCGGACGGCTTCTTCTCCTGCGGCTCCTTCGGCTCCTTCGGCTCACTCGTTTCCTGCGGCTTCTCTTCCTTTTCTTCTTCGGATCCGGATTTTTCCTCCGGGGATGAAGGCTCATCGCCGGACTTCTCCGGCGTCTCGTCCTTCTTTTCGTCCTCCGCCGGAGCCTCGGGCTTTATGTCTTCGGCGGCGGGCTCTGCTTTATCGGCTTCGGGGACGGTATTTCCGGCGTCGGATGCGAGCTCGGTCTTTTCTTCCTTTATCTCAAGCTCTTCGCTCTTTTCAGCCATTGCCCTTCGCCTCCTTTGGGGGATTGTTCTGCCTCAGCTTGCCGTACGGCTTCGGGCGGGTGAATTTATCGAGATAATACACCAGAAGGTTCATTATGAGTATCGAGAAGGACACGCCCTCCGAATACCCTCCATAGCGCCTGATGAAGAAGGTCAGAAGACCGCATCCGACGCCGAATATCAGTCTGGCGATGTTGTTGACGGGAGACGTGGTGTAGTCGGTCGCCATATATACCGCTCCGAGGATGATGCCGCCTCCCATGACCTGATACAGGGTGTAGTCGATGGCGTTCCCGGCGGGGGCGGTGAGAAGCGACAGCACGCCGACGGTCAGGATGTAGGCGACCGGGATGTGCCAGGTTATGACCTTGCGTATCAGCAGATAGATCCCGCCGACGAGCAGCAGCAGCACCGACACCTCGCCGATGACTCCCGGGCGTATGCCGAGGAACATCTCGAGCAGCGATTCCTGCGGCACCGATCCGGCGTTGAGCGCGATCATCGGCGTCGCCGAGGCGACGGCGTCGGCTTCCAGCTCAGCCGTCATGGCGGAGGGCGAGAGCTTGGCGAACGGCACCGTGAAGGTGGTCATCTCGCTCGTCCATGAGAACAGGAAGACCCTCGCGGCGAGCGTCGGGTTGACGATATTCTTCCCTATCCCGCCGAACAGCTGCTTCACTATCACGATGGCGAAAAAGGCGCCCGCAACGGGAAGCCAGAGCGGCGCGGCTGCCGGAAGGTTGAACGCGAGCAGCACTCCGGTCACGCAGGCCGAGCAGTCGAGCACCGTCACCGGACGGCGCATTATAAGCTCGTATATCAGCTCGAAGGCGACGCAGGAGAGCACCGAGACGAGCGTCATCGTGAGCGCCCTGAACCCGAACAGATAGACCGCCCAGATCAGCGCCGGGGCGAGGGCTATCAGCACGTCGATCATGATCGACCGCGACGTGTCTGCCGCCCTGATGTGCGGCGAGCTCGTCACCGTGAGCAGCGGAGCCGGCTTTTCGGGCTTGTCCGGCTTCTTTTCGGCCTTCGCCGTGCTTTCCGGCTTGTCGGGCTTTGCCGCCGGAGCTTCGGGTGCCGCTGTCAAAGCGGCGGTCTTCGCCTCCTCGGCGGAGGTGTTTTCCAGCTTTTCCTCGCTCATTTCTCTCCCTCCTTTCCTTCCTTTTTATCTTTATCGCTTTCAGACCTGCTTTCGGCGGCCTGTCTCTCGGCCATGACGGCCTTCTCGCGCTCGGCCGCCGCCTTTTCGGCCGCCGCCTTGGCGCGGAGATTGTCCTTCGCCACCCTTATGTACGACGTGATCGGCACGGCGCCGGGGCATACGTAGGCGCAGGAGCCGCATTCGACGCAGCTCATCGCGTCGTACTCGGCGCAGATGTCGTATCTTCCTATCTTTGAATATGAAGCGAGCGCCGTCGGCATCAGGTGCATCGGGCACACCGACAGGCATCTGCCGCAATGGATGCAGGCCGGAGCCTGATCGTACGGGCGCACCGCCCGGTCGGAGAAGGCGAGGATGCCCGACGTCCCCTTCATAACGGGGGACGAAAGATCCCAGACGGCGGTGCCCATCATCGGGCCGCCGGATATAAGGCGGGAAATGCGCTTCTTCGTCCCGCCGCAGTATTCCAGCACGTCGCCGAAGGACGTCCCTATCGGCACCCGCACGTTCTTCGGCGTCTTCACGCAGTCGCCGTCGACGGTGACGATGCGCTCGATGAGCGGCATGCCGGTCTGGAAGGCCTTGAATATCGCGGCGCAGGTCTCGGCGTTGAATATGACGCAGCCGACGTCGGCGGGCAGCTTCCCCGCCGGGAGCTCCTGCTTCGTTATCGCGAGGATCAGCTGGCGCTCGTCGCCCTGCGGGTATTTCGTCTTGAGCACCGTGACTTCGAACAGCTCGCTGCCCTTCAGCATCTTATCGAGCCGCCTCACGGCGTCCATCTTGTTGTCGGTCACGGCGATGTCGGCGTGCCTGAGCGACAGCGCCTTTAAAAGGATCTTCGCGCCGTTGACGACGGCGGCGGGGTCCTCGAGCAGCAGCCGGTGGTTCGCCGTGATGTACGGCTCGCACTCGGCGCAGTTCACTATCAGCCTCTCGGCCTTGCCGATGGCCGACTGTATCTTGGCGTAGGCCGGGAACGTCGCGCCTCCCATGCCGGATATGCCAGCGGCGCGGACGATGTCGATGATCTCTTCGGATGTGGCCTCGCCCAGCCGCTTCGAGAACGGCATAAGTCCCTCATAATCGGTGTCGAGGCCGTCGCTCTCGATCTCGACCGCCTGGCTCTGGCGGCCGGTCGGCAGCATGATCTGCGAAATCGCCTTTACCCTGCCGGAGACCGACGCGTGCACCGGACAGCCGAGGCCGCCCTTTATCTCGCCGATTATCTGCCCTCTCGCAACGATGTCGCCCGCTTTTACTACGGGCGACGCCGGTGCTCCTATATGCTGGGACATGGGTATAACGACCTTTTCCGGGGACGGCATACGCTCGATCTGAACGCCGTGCGTGTTCTTATGCTCGTTCATGACGAGACCGCCCCTGAATGTCAGAGCCATGTCTTCACCTTCCTGTCATTATATCGAAACAATTTAACGTAAATGTGAGTTTGAACATAAAATATGTTAATATTATCACGGATTTTTATTCACCCATGACTTTACTATTATACAGCTTATTATTATGAATTGCAAGACCTTTCTTTTACAATTTCCTAATTTTTCGTAATATGTCCATAAACAAATGTGAACTTTCGGGGGAGATGATCCGGGAGGATGGGATTTTGTCTCATTTTATATTGACAATTCCCCGCTCCCGTGCTATACTGTCATCACATACGCGCCGTCCCCCCCCGCTGGGACAACTGACCACCTGACATGAAGGAGAATAGCCATGCTGCAGATACCGTGGAAAACCAAAGGGATCGTCCTCACCGCTCCGCAGCCGTACAAGAATGAGGTGAAAGACGTCGCCGACTTCATCGAGAAGATCCTCGCCCCGTCGGGCGTGAACCTTGTGGTGCTGCAGACGAGGTACCGCTACCGCTTCCAGAGACATCCCGAGTGCATGGGCTACGATCCCCTCTCCCCCGAGGACGTGAAAATGCTGCTCGAAGCCTGCCGGCGCTGCGGGATAAAGCTCATCCCGAAGATGAACCTGCTCGGGCATCAGTCGGGGCTCCACAACACGCCGAGCGACGGCATCCTGCACGGTCACGCTGTCGACGGCGTCACCGACTTCCGCGACGGACTTCTTCGCGCCTATCCGATGCTCGACGAGACGCCCGGCGCCGAGACGGGATTCTACGCGCGCCATCTCTGCCTCAGCCATCCGCTGCTGCCCTCGATACTGTTCGACCTTATGGACGAGCTGCTCGACGTCTTCGAGGCCGACGCCATGCACATCGGCTGCGACGAGGCCTTCAATATAGGTCTCTGCCCGCGGTGCGCCGGAACTCCGCCGCATATCCTTTTCTCAACATATATAAACATGCTCCGCGATCATCTCGCCGAAAGAGGCGCGAAGACGCTGATGTGGTCCGACCGCCTGCTCAGCTCCGCCGAGACCGGCTATCACGCCTACGAGGCCTCGGCAAACGGCACCGACGGAGCGATAGACATAGTGAACAAGGATATCGTCTGCTGCGACTGGCACTATGAGTCCCACGACGAGTACCGCTCGGTCGGCGTCTTCGCCGACAAGGGCTTCCGCATGATGATAAGCCCGTGGAAGGACAGGGAGAGCGCCGGAAAGTTCCTCAGATACGCCATAGAGCATGACAGGGGGCACATCGACGGATATCTCCAGACGACGTGGTGCTCGTCGGGCGAACTCGCCCGGCACTATCTATACGGCGCGCCGCCGCAGTGGCACAACACTCCGGCTCTGATCGAAACGCTGAACGAGCATTTCCTCTCACCCGACGCGATACGGAGGAACGCGTGACAGATAAAAGGCTATCCCGGCGGCGGCATCCGTCATCCGTCCGATACATTTTGTATCGGACGGCTTTCCTTTCGTTTCGCCCTTCGCCGCGCGGCGGCAGACGGTACGCCGATTCTCCGCCTTGCTACATACCGATGCGGACGATGCGCGGCGGCACAAAAAGTATTTCAATCTTTTTTAACCTGAAATATCGCAAAATCGGTTTACTTTTTTCGGCGGATATGATATAATATTTCAAGGTGCCGCTTCATCGGCATCATCTTCCGCCTCTTTTCGGCGGATGCCGCGGCTCTGCGCCCGCACAGTTTTTTTCGGCGGACACAGGCCCATTCCCAGTTTACGGTGCAATCCGCATGGATCCATTTGACTTTCCCAGAGACCCGGCAGAGCTCAGAAAGCTGTTCACCGCCCCCGGCGGCAGATACAGACCTTTTCCTTTTTTTATTCTGACCGGCGATATCAGCGACGAAGAAACTATCGCATCCGCTGTCGCGAGGCTGAAAAAGCTCGGCTGCGGCGGCTGCGTCATGCTTGCCCGCGAGGACGTCGTCCCCGCCTTCGGCACGGACGATTATTACGCCTGCTGCAGAGCGATACTCGACAGGCTGAGAAAAAATTCGCTGTGCGCGATATATTCTGACGCCCTGCTCCCGGCTCCGGCCCCGGCACCGGGCCCGACTGCGGCTTCCGCGTCCGGCGCTCAGGCTGACGCAAATAAAGACAGATCCCTGGCGCAGGCCGATCCCGAGATCACCGCGCAGGAGGGTCAGTCACGCTTCGTCACCGAGGTGTCGGGATGCGCGCCCGGCATATCTGAGGAAAACCTCGCCATGACGCTCGTCATGCGCGAATACGAATGCACGTCGGGCGAGACGATGAGGCGCAAGCTCGACGCCTCCGGCGTCACGATGTCTCTCGTCGGCTACAACATCGACACCGGCGAATGCGTCGATCTCAGAGACGCGGCAAAAGGCGGCGAGATCGAATGGGAGACGCCGGAGGGCAACTGGAACCTTCTCCAGTTCGTCTGCCGCCCCTGCCCCGAGTCTGGATGCGTGAACTATCTCAGCTACACCGCCTGCCGCGAATTCATCGAGCGCAGCTATAAGCGGATCTCCGACGAATTTGCCGATTACATCCCCTACACGCTGATGATGACCTATTTCAACGGCGTCAGCTTCGCCGGGCGCAACCGCAGGATGTGGGACGCCGGCTTCAACGACTTCTTCCGCTCCGAGTTCGGCTTCGATCCCGCACCGTATTACCCGGCGCTTTTCATGGACATCGGGAGCGAAACGGCGCATATGAAGGCGCTGATGTTCGAGTGCCGCAGCCGCATGCTGATGAGCGGCTTTTTCAGGGCGGTGTCCGATTTCACCCGCACGTCGGGGCTCGCCTCCTCCGGCTGCGTCGCCGATCCGAAGACGACTCAGGCCGCGTGGATGTTCGGCGACGGCATGGCGTATCAGAAGCAGTCTACGGCTGCCGCCGTCAGCCTTTCGGGCGGCGTCGGATACGGCTACAACGGCCTCAAGCTCGCCTCGGGCGCGGCCGACTGTTACGACAAGAGCGTCGTCCTCTGCGACATCTACGGCGGCTACGCCGAGCTCGACTCCGACATACTGTATCACAGCGCCGTCATCTCGCTGTCGCGAGGATGCAGCTTCCTCATGCCCCGGCTCCCCGGCGGTCTTTCCGATCTCGGACAGAGCCCGGCCTATTCCGATTTCGTCGGGCGGGCGCAGTCGATGCTGCGCGGCGGCAAGCATATGACCGACATCGCCGTGCTCTACCCGATACACTCGCTCGAGAGCCAGGCTCACTTCTACGACGTCCCGGCCGAGGGCTTCGAGTACCCGCAGACGCCGGAAAACGCCGACTACATGGACGTCGTGAACCAGCTCACCGACTACTGCCTGCGCGACGTCACCGTCGTCCATCCCGACGCTCTGTCTGAAAAATGCTTCGTCGACGGCAGCGTCATCAGGATGGCGAACGAGCAGAACCCGCAGTCGTTCAAAGTCATCGTCATCCCCGGCACGTCGGTGATAAGCGTCAAGGCGCTGAGGCTGATATCCCGCTTCTTCGATCAGGGAGGCAAGGTCATAGCGACGACCGAGCTGCCGTCCGGAGCCTTCGAGTACAATCCCGAGAGCGACACCGGCGGGAGCAGCGACGCCGAGGTGAAGGAGCTGGTAAAGCACATCTTCGGCGTCACGCAGGACAGCGTGAACGCCTTCACCGACTGCTTCCATAACGCCAGCCCGAACGGCGGCGAGGCGTATTTCATCCCGCCGTCCCTCACCGGAGCCGACGGCACCGACATAGTCGACCGCGAGCTTCTCTCGGCCATCGTCGACGGCGTCATGCCGAAGGAAAAGGCCGATGTCGTGATAGAGGGGGCGCCGAAGAGCTCTGACAACGGCGTCTTCGGGCTTTCCCTTCCCGCCTTCCGGGCGATGGATCCCGGCATGGACGCCATGCGCTCGAGCCGCGTCTTCAACTGCCTGCACAAATCGCTCGCCGGATGCGACATATACTATCTCGCGAACACGACGCTGACCGATTTCGACGGGACGGTGTCCGTCCTGTCCTCCCGCGCCGTCGCCGAGGAATGGAACCCTCATACCGGCAAGATAAGACGCATAGCCCCCGAGGAGATGAAGCGGGAAAACGGCAGGATCACCTTCCGCTTCGATCTGAGATCAGGTCAGTCCGATTTCATCGTCCTACGCGACGAGCAGAAGCCGCTGTTCTCGATCGACAGCCTTTTCAGGTCACTCGAGACGAAGTCTCAGGAGACGAAAGCCCCGTCACAGTCGGGCCAGCAGTGATAAAAAACAACGAAACACACAGGATAACAACGTCATGAACGATACGAAGGTCATAATACTCGCCGCCGGAAAGGGCACGAGGATAAACGACGAGAACCACCCGATGCCGAAGGTGCTCCGCGAGGCGCACGGCCGCCCGCTCATCAGCTACGTCATCGACAGCACCGGCCTTCTCGGCATAAAGCCGGAGGACATAACCATCGTCGTCGGCTACATGAAGGAAATGGTCGTCGAGCGATTCAAAGACTGCGGATATAAATTCGCCGTTCAGGACGACGGCGGCTACGGCACCGGCTACGCGGTGAAATGCGCCATGGAGCAGTCGGGTCTGAACGACTTCGGCGGCACCATCGTGATCCTCTCCGGCGACGTGCCGCTGGTGAAGAAGGAGACCGTCTTCCGCCTCGCCGACGAGAACCTGAAAAACGGGAACTCCTGCACCCTGCTCAGCTGCATATCGAAGCGCGAGCTCCCCTTCGGGCGCATCATCCGCGACGAGAACGGCCGCTTCACCGGCATCGTCGAGGACAAGAACTGCACTCCCGAGCAGAAGAAGATTCGCGAGCTCAACGTCGCGACCTACGCCTTCGACGCGAAAAAGCTCGCCGAGGCGCTGAAGGAGATCACCTTCAACTCGCTCACCGGCGAGATGTATCTCACCGACGTCCCCGCCGTCATGCTGGCGAAAAAAGAAAAGATCGACGCGGTGCCGACCGACGACGAGACCGAAATGCTCGGCGTCAACACCTTTGCCGATCTGAAAATTATCGAGGACGTCCTCGACTCAAGAGCCTGAGTCTTCCTTTCGCGGAAGTCCGATGGTG
>CAMJPL010000036.1 GCA_946407735.1 uncultured Clostridia bacterium | reverse complement strand
TCTGACCGCCGGGGGCCATGCCTCCCATGCCGTTCTGACCGCCGGGGGCCATGCCTCCCATGCCGTTCTGACCGCCGGGGGCCATGCCCATGCCGTCGGGACCGGCGATGCCGCCGGCGTTATCGAGCACGAAGCTGTCGGATATGTACAGCTGACCGTCATAGTCGATGCCGGCCTCGCCGCCGGACGCGGCGCTGGATATCGCCGCCGAGCCGGAGATAAGGTTGATATTGCCGTTCGAGTCGAGACCGTCGCCGGAGCACTTCACATTCATGGCGCCGCCGAGCATGTTGATCGAGTAGGTGAGCTCGCCGATGTATGTCCCGTCGCTGTTGGCCGCGTTCACGGCGTCGTCGGAGCAGGTGAGGGAAATGTTGCCGCCGAGGATGTTGACCACGGTGCCTTCAAGGCCCTCGACGCAGCTCGTCACGTTGATCTCTGGTCCGGTCCCGTCCGCCGCGCCGACGGTCAGGATGTGATCGGCGTGTATCGCGTCGTCAGCGGCGTTTATATTGAATGTCCCGCCGAGGATGGCAAGATCGTAATTCGCGTTTATCGCGTCGTTCGCGGCGGTGATATTCAGCGTCACGCCGTCGATGATCAGGCTGGAATTGTCTCCCGCCTTTATGCCGTTCTTCGCCGAGCCGTTTATATTGAGCGTACCGCTGCCGGTGATGTAAACGGCCGAGTCGGCCTTGGCCTTTATCGCCGCGCCGTCGTAAGCGTCGGCGGTATCGGCGTCCGTGGAATACTCGTCGTCGGGATTTTCGGCGTCGGTAAGGGTGACTGTGCCGCTTATGATGACCTTGACCTCGGTCTCCTTATTGATGGAGACAGGCGCGCCGCTCGAGCTTGAGAGGTTGAGATCCTGAAGGATCAGGACGACTCCCGTCGTGCCCTTCTTCACCGTCACGCTGCCGCTTTTGCAGGAGCCGGTGATTATATATGTTCCGGCGGAGGAGATCTTCACCTCGCTGTTTTCGTCCGACATCGTTATGGTCTCGGCGTCTGCGTAATCGGCCTCGAGCAGCATCGCCGGGTTCTCGGTTATGCCGTACACGATATCACCCGGCTGTGACGCAAGGGTGTACTGCGAGCCCATCCCGCCCATCGGCGTCCGGAAGGAGTTTCCCGACGGAGGCGTCATCTGCTGCGCCTGCTGTCCCTGCTGTCCCTGCTGAATATCGGACGGCGGAGTGCCGGGCTGGAATGACGCGCCGGGAGCTGCTGTCTGAGATGTCCCGCTCTGAGCGTCGGACGGGGGAGCTATGGCTCCCGAAGGAGCCGCGGATGCGTCGGGCGGCATCTGATCCTGAGGCGGGACGGCAGCTGGATCGGAGCTCTGTATCGTCTCTCCGGATACGGCGGCGGCAGCCGGCTTGCCGCCGAGCGTGAGCGAAAGCGTCCTCGCCGACTCGTCCCATACATACGACGAGCCGTACATGCGGGCGATGTCGTCGGCGTAAACGGCGGTGCGTCCGCCGATGTTGAAGGATTTCACCGCCGCGCCGTCAAAATAGGCGACTATGTCGGTGTAATAGACGTCTCCGGCGTAATCGCCGTTTTTATGCCCGCTGCTTTGGGGAGCGTATTCGCCGGAGGCGGTCTCGGACGCGTCGCGGGAGGCGCAGAGCGCTCTCTTTTCGGCGTCCCAGACCACGTCGAAGCCGTACTCCTCAAGGTCCTCGACGACGACTGCCGTGTATCCGGCGATATTGTACGAGCGGATCGGCAGGCTGTCGATATAGGCTATGATATCCGTGTAAAGATAACTGCCGGTGATGTCGCCGTTTTTCTCGGCGAAGGCTCCGATCGGGAGCGCGGCGCAGGCAGTCGCCGCTGCCGCGGCAAGCGCGATATATTTCGCTGACGTTTTCTTCATGGCGGTATGCCTCTCTTTCTTTCGGTCATGAGAAGATTATACCTCGCGAAGCTTAAACGAGCATTAAAATGACGGGGAGGGGGAGAGATATTTTTTATTTTTCTTTGCGGGGGCGGACTTTCGGACGATTTATTAACATCTCTCTGTTGAAATTCCTTCGGATTGAACGTATAATATATGTATATTGAAAAAACCTGACACGATACACGATGCATACAAAGGAGAACCGCCATGGCATTTTTACCCGGCTGTCATCTCGACCTTAAGACCCTGCACGTCGGCTGCGAGAAGCCGCACGCATATTTCATACCTTATGAGACCCGCGAAAAGGCGATCTCCGACAACCGCGGAACGTCGGCCTTCTTCAAGACCCTCTGCGGCGAGTGGGATTTCCGCTTCTACAAGTCGGTCTCCGACGTCGCCGATTTCACCGGCAAGGAGTTTTCCGACGAGGGGATGGACAAACTGACCGTGCCGTCGAACTGGCAGTGCGGGCTTTATCTCGGCCGCGGCTACGACGTGCCGAACTACACCAACGTCAACTACCCCTATCCCGTCGACCCGCCGCACGTGCCGGACGAAAATCCCTGCGGCCTCTATTACCGCGATTTTGACCTCGACGAGACGACCCTGCGCGTAAAGGACGTCATGCTCACCTTCGAGGGCGTCGATTCCTGCTTCTACGTCTGGATAAACGACAAATACGTCGGATACAGCCAGGTCTCGCATATGACGAGCGAGTTCAACGTCACGCAGTACTGCCTCGCCGGGCGCAACACCGTAAAGGTGCTCGTCATCAAATGGTGCGACGGCTCGTATCTCGAGGATCAGGACATGTGGCGCATGTCGGGCATCTTCCGCGAGACCTACCTGCTCTTCCGCGACAGGAACCGCGTAAACGACATCTACGTCACCCCGTCGGTCCCCGAGTCTCTTGACAGCGCCACGATCACGGCGAAGATAACCGGATCGCAGTCGGGCAACTGGGAGCTGATCGACGCGAAATGCGAAACCGTCGCCTCCGGCTCGCTTTCCGACGTCTCTATGACGCTCGACAAGCCGTGCCTTTGGTCGGACGAGACGCCGTATCTCTACAAGCTGATCATAAACTCCGGCTCCGAGTGGATCGGCATCGACGTCGGCCTCAGAAGGCTCGAGATAAAGGACGGCGTCGTCCTCATCAACGGCATGAAGGTGAAGGCCCGCGGCGTCGACCGCCACGACAGCCATCATCTGCTCGGCCACGCGACGCCGGTCGACCATATGCTGAATGATCTTTACATCATGAAGCAGCACAACGTCAACGCCATCCGCACCTCGCATTACCCGAACGACCCGCGCTTCACGCAGTACTGCGACCGCCTCGGCTTCTACGTCATCGACGAGTGCGACATCGAGACCCACGGCATGGGCGCGATAAACTGGAGCCTGCTCTCCGACTCCGACGACTGGACCGAGAGCTATCTCGACCGCATCGAGCGCCTGTTCGAGCGCGACAAGAACCATCCGTCGGTCATCATGTGGAGCCTCGGCAACGAGTCGGGCTACGGCAAGAACCATGTGAAGATGTCCGAGTACCTGAAAGCGCGCGATCCCGGGCGCATCGTCCACTACGAGGGCGCGAACAAGGATTACACCGGCGGCATACAGCAGACGGCCGTCGTCGACATCGAGAGCCATATGTACCCGACTCCCGAGTGGTGCGCCGAATACTGCGAGAACAAGACCTACCGTCAGCCGCTCTTCCTCTGCGAGTACGCCCATTCGATGGGCAACGGTCCCGGCGGCTTCAAGGAGTACTGGGAGACGATATACAGCCACGACAACTTCTTCGGCGGCTGCGTATGGGAGTTCATCGACCACAGCGTCGCGGTGCCGCAGGATGACGGCAGCTTCCACTTCACCTACGGCGGCGACTTCGGCGACGAGCCGAACGACGGCAACTTCTGCGTCGACGGTCTGGTATATCCCGACAGAAGGATATCGAATTCCACCCGCGAGATGAAGCAGGCCTACAAGCCCTTCCGCGCCCAGCTTATCGACGGTGAGGCCGGCATCGTGAGGATAAAGAACCTCAACTGCTTCACCAAGCTCGACGACTGCGTCTTCATGTGGAAGCTGGAATCGAACGGCAGGACGGTGAAATCGGGATATCTTGCGGCTTCGCTCTATCCGCAGCAGGAGAAGGACTTCAAGCTGGATTACGACGCCTGCCCGGGCTACGATTATCTGACCCTCACCCTCGTCCGCGCCGCCGACAGGGACGTCTGGGGCAAGGCCGGCGACGTTGTCGGCTTCGAGCAGTTCGAGATAGCCGCCTCAAAGCCCGAGCCGGTGAAGCTGGCGACCGATTACGGAGCTCCGCAGCTCTGGGACGACGAAAAATACATCTATGTGAAGAAGGGCGAGTCGGAGTACAGATTCGACAAGTCGCTCGGATATCTTGTCTCGATGCAGCAGTCGGGCTATGAGCTTCTCGAGGCGCCGATGCGCCTTACGGTATGGCGCGCGCCGACCGACAACGACCGCAACATCAAGTGGGAGTGGAAGAAGCACGGCTTCGACCGCGCCGACACTAAGTGCTACGGCATCTCCGCCGAGCGCGGCGCCGGCACCGTTGTGGTGAAGGCTTCGATATCCCTCGGCGCTCCGGCGATCACTCCGATACTCAAGGCTGACATCGTCTACACGATCTGGTCTGACGGCACGCTCTCGGTGTCGACCGAGGCCGACGTGGCCGAGAAGGCTCCCTTCCTGCCGCGTCTCGGCTACGAGCTTAAGCTGCCTCAGTGGTTCGAGAATCTGACGTGGTTCGGGCGCGGCCCGGGCGAGGCTTACGCCGACAAGAAGCTGGCGTCGTGCGTGGGACTGTTCTCGTCCTCCGTCGACGATCAGTACGAGCCCTATGTCATGCCGCAGGAGAACGGCTCTCACTGCGACACGAAGTGGTGCGAGGTAAAGCATGTGGGCGGCATGGCGCTCTACGCCGGAGCCTGCGGCGCCGATATGGCGTTCACGGCCTCTCATTACTCGACCGATGAGCTGGACAGAGCCGCGCATCATTACGAGCTCGTGCGCTCGAAGAACACCTTCCTGAACCTCGACGCCGCTCAGAGCGGCATCGGCTCGAACAGCTGCGGCCCGCAGCTTGACCCGAAATGGCGCCTTTCTGCGAAGCACATCGCCTTTACCATCCGCCTGAAAGCCGCCCCCTCCGCCGACATCGACCCGTGGGACGAGCTGAGAAAGAGCTGAAGGTACGGTAAGAAGCATAGCATAAACAATGGGGCGGGGAACCGCCTTCTGAAGAAGTCGGTTCCCCGCCCCCTTGACCCCCACCCTTCCGGCAAGACTTTTGATACTTTTGAGTTATATAATATAATTAACGGTTACCATACATTAAGAGGAGACACGCCATGGAATTCAAAGTCGTCCAAAAGGAGATAAAGCTCCAGTCGCGCGGCTGGATACCGACGTTCCACGATATCTCGAAGGAGGTAAAGGAGATCGTCGCCGAGGCCGGCATCAGAAACGGCACCTGCGCCGTCGTCTCGCATCACACCACCTGCTGCGTCATGATACAGGAGGCGAGCCACGACATCGACAGCTTCGACCTCGAGTATCTCCAGCACGATCTGCTCGACATCATGCGTAAGATGATCCCCGATTTCGCCGAGGAGCATCAGTACCGCCATCCCGGCCCTGTGCATCTGCAGTACGGCCGCTATGTGAACGAGCCGGGCGATTTCACGAGCATGAACACCGACGGGCATCTCCGCTCGGTCTTCTTCGGCCGCTCGGAGACGATAACCATAAAGGACGGCGTCCTGGATCTTGGAGAGTTCGCGCACATCTACTTCATTGACTGGGATCACGTCCGCGCGCGTCCGCGTCAGGCGAACGTGACCGTCATGGGGACGACCGAGGACGTCGGCGACCGCAGCTTCAACGGCGGCGAGGTGGTGAACACCCTGCGCAAGTACACGCCGGAAGAGAAGGAATACATGCCTCAGTTCGATCTCCAGCTCAAGGCGAGAGACGAGGAAAAGAAACAATAAAGGCCAATCAGGGCACAGCAAAACCGGAGACCGGGGATATCACATCCCGGTCTCCGGCGATTTTATTTAATGGTCCCGCTTCTGCTGAAAACAGATTTCTTTTTGCCTTCACCGTCTTATCCTGTCCGCTGCCGAGCACACGCCGTATATCACGGCGTCGGCGGCAACGACGGCGGGGCCGGTCGGGAGCGAGAAGGCGAAGGCCGATATCAGCCCGGCGATGAATCCGGCGGCGGCGAGCGACACCGAGCAGATGACCGTCCCTCGCCACGAGCGGCATATCTTCATCGCCGATATGGCGGGGAAGACTATCAGCGCCGATATGAGCAGAGTGCCCATCAGCCGCATCCCGACGACGACGGTGAGGGCGGTGACGGCGGCCATGGCTGTGCTGACGAGGCCGGTCTTCATGCCTCCGGCGGCGGCGAAGGTCTCGTCGAAGGTGACGGCGAAGATGGTGTTGTAAAACAGAAGGTACAGTATCAGCACCGCCGAGCAGATGACGACGCATATCACGGCGTCGGACGCCGACACGGCGAGCACCGAACCGAACATATAGCTGTTTACGTCGACGTTCAGTTTCCCGAGCGAGGCGGCTATGACGCCTATCGCGAGAGCTGTTGACGACAGCACCGCAGTCGCGGCGTCGCCGCTGACCCGGCCCCTCTCCTCGAGGCGGGAAAGCCTGAGCAGCAGGACGGCCGATATGAGCACGGCGGGAGCGGCTATATACATCGGTGCGAGCCCGGCGGCGGCTCCGACGGACAGCGCTCCGAAGCCGACGTGCGAAAGCCCGTCGCCTATCATTGAAAATCGCTTGAGCACAAGCGTGACGCCCAGCAGCGCGGCGCAGACCGACACCATCAGCCCGACGATCAGCGCTCTCTGCATAAAGGGGTATGAGAACATTGAGAGCATACGGAAGTGTGAAATGCAGGGGAGAAACCCTTTTCTGAAGAAAAGGGTTTCTCCCCCTGAACCCCCTTTTCCCAAAAGACTTTTGCTACATGGGATAGTTATTTATTCTGTTTTGCCGCGTTCGCGCATCAGCGACGGCGCCTGCGAGATGACGTGATGCGATATGCCGGTCATATGGGCGTACATCAGCGTCTTTTTGTAATCCTCGGCGGGGCCGAAGAAGCTGCCGCTCCCGCTGACATGCAGGATGGTGTCTGCGTGGGCGCAGGCCATCGCGACGTCGTGCGAGACCATGATCACGGTCATCCCCTCCGAGTTTATCCGGTCGATTATCTCGTAGAACTCCGACTGTATCAGCGGATCGAGACCGGCGAGGGGCTCGTCGAGGACGAGCAGCTTTTTCGCGGCGCAGACGGCGCGGGCTATCAGCACCCTCTGCCGCTGACCTCCCGAAAGCTCGGAAAAATGCCGGTCGGAAAGGTCGGCGATGCCGAGCTGCGAAAGCGCGTTTTCGGCTGTCGCCCTGTCCTCGCGGCTGTAAAAGCGGAACGGGCCTTTTTTGCGGTTGATAAGGCCGGACAGCGCCGCCTCGCGCACCGTGGCGGGGAAATCGCCCCTCGGAGCGGCGTTCTGCAGCAGCACGCCGATGTCGCTCCGCTCAAGGCCGCTCATAACGATCTCGCCGGAGTCCGGCTTTTTCAGCCCGAGAAGGCATCCGATGAGCGTCGATTTGCCGGAGCCGTTCTCGCCGACGACGGCGAGCGCCGAGCCCTCCTCGACGGTGAATGAGACGTCGGTGAAGGCCGTCACTCCGTCGTACCCGGCGGATAGTTTTTTTACTTCGATAAGATTTGCCATGTCAGGATATTGACGGGATTTTCATACATCTTCCGAGAAGGCGTCCTCCGCCGTCAAAATGCGGTAGACGTCGATGACGGGCGGGCTTGACTCGAAGATGACGCAGAAGCAGACGTAGACGGTGTCGCCGGTCTCAAGCGACGACAGCGCCGCTTCGACCTCCGGATCGTTTGAGTAATCCGACTGAAGGAGATATACGGTATCGCTTTCATCATCGCCGTCGAGACGGACGACGGGTCTGCCGGGGCGGGTGTATTCGCTTTCGATGACGGCCGCCCGTCTCCAGCCTATCGTCATGTCGTTGTCGTTTTTTTCGCAGAAGACGATGCTTTCGCCGGATATCTGCGCCGGATAGGTCTCGGCGATCATGCCGTCGTACTCTATCCTCACCGTGTCGCCCACGCGCATCGCGCGCAGGGTGAGCGCCGACTGCTCGTCCGTCATCTTCGACGTGTCTATATATATCTTATCGGCGGACGAAAGCTCGGCGGAGCCGTCGTCAGGCTTTACGAGCAGAGGATCGGTCTCCAGCACCTCGGCTTTGAAGGAGACTGCCTTGACCGGCTCCTCAGCCTTTTCGCCGCAGCCGAATATCATCGCCGCCAGGATAGCCGGGATGATGAGATATATCAGCTTTTTCATCGCGTTTTCCCCTCTTTATGCGCGCCGCCGTTTCAGAGCAGCTGGCACTGATCCCTCAGGCTCAGGGCGATGCCGTAGGCGAATTCACGGACTTCGGACAGCTTCACCTTTTCCCCGGACGATATCATCTTCCGCCATCTGAGGATCTGCGCCGTCGGCGGCAGGGCCATCGGCGTCATATCGCAGCACTCGAGCAGGTTCGCGGCCTCCTCGGCGGCGTCGAGCAGAGAAGACACGTCGCTCGGGCGGTAGTCGAAGGCGTCGCAGGTGTATTCGGTGAGGGCCTTTTTTATGTTCGAGACGCATCTGTCGGCCGCTCCCTCGCGGTTCATGACCGGCAGGACTATCGCTTCGGTGTCGCGGCAGCGGAAGCAGCCCATCATGGCGGCTATCGTCGCCGGATCGCGGACAGTGCCGTCGTCGTAGAAGACGCCGTGCTCGGAGTCGCAGCGCCCCTGTATCATGAGATTGAAGACGAACCAGCCGATATTGCGGCGCTGGCAGGCCTCGAGGGCGAGATCGTACGGATTGCACCGCGCGAGGCATCCTGTCTCGGTCTGTATCACCGGCTTGCCGTACTTTCTCCCGAGCTCGTCGGCGAGGGCGTAGTTCCTTTCGATTGAGGCGCGGGTGCCGCTGTAATCGTGGAAGGACAGCACGTCGACGCTCTCTATCGTCGGCTCGGCCTCGAAGGCGGTGGTATATCCGACGGTTATGGCGTTCTCGGGATCGAGCTTCCTCACATATCCGCAGAAGTGGCGGACGAACTCCCATGTCAGCTCCTCGCGGCGGGCCTTCTCGTCCTTATCGGGATTTCCCATGACGTGGGGGTTGCAGGTCGGCTCGTTCATGACGTCCCACATGAGAAGCCCCGGCTCGTCTCTGAGAGCCGGCACTATCGCGTCGGCGAAGGCCTCGTCGCGCGACCAAAAGTCCCTCGTCTCGATCTCGGAAAGCGGGCGGCTGTTGCCGTTGTAGAGTATCGGCATCGTTTTATATCCGCAGTCATGGCAGACGCGGACGAAATCGACGACGCTTTTTACGTATCGTTCGCCGTCTTTCTCGAACGCTCCCCTCGACAGCCATATGCGGACGGCGTTGAGGCCTACCCGGCTGCCGTAGCCGAGATGACGCCGCAGCGTCTCCTCCGGCTCGATGTGGTGGTTGACGCCCCTGATCCATGAATAGTCGCTCTGAAGCTTCATGATCCTGTCCTCCGTCAGTCGCTGACGCCGGAAATGAATTCCTTGTATATCTCGCTCTTCGAGACGCCTCTGTCCCTCGCGGCGGCCTTGCAGGCGTCGTTTTTCGACATGCCCATCTCGTTCATGTAATATTCGGCGTGCTCGCGCGGCGACATCGAGCGCCAGAACTCGCCGCCGTCCGGCCTGCCGCCGACGACGATCACGAATTCCCCGCGCGGCTCGTTTTCCGTGTACCACGAAAGCATCCGGGACAGCTTGCCGCGCCGTATCTCCTCGTTCAGCTTCGTAAGCTCGCGGCAGACGGCGCAGTCCCTGTCGCCGAGGACGTCGAGCATCATCGACAGCGTGTCGCAGAGACGGTGCGGCGCTTCGTAAAATATCAGCGTCCGGCGGTCGGAGGATATCTCCTCCAGCCTTTTCCGCTGCTTTGAGTCCCGCCCCTCGTCGGAGAGGAAGCCCTCGAAGGAAAAACGTCTGGCGTCGAGCCCCGACAGCACAAGGGCGGTGAGCGCCGCGCTCGGTCCGGGCACGGCGGTGACGGAAAGCCCGGCCTTCACGCAGGCGTCGGCGAGCTCGGCTCCCGGATCTGATATCCCCGGCATCCCGGCGTCGGTGACGACGGCGCAGGACTGCCCTTCCTTTAAGCGGGATATGACGATGTCGGTCGAGGTGCGCATGTTGTGCTCGTGGTAGGGCATCATCGTCTTCTTTATCCCGAACTGCGACAGCAGACGGGCGGCGACGCGGGTGTCCTCGGCGGCTATGAAATCGACCCCGGAGAGTATTTTCAGCGCCCTCGGCGACAGATCGGCGAGATTGCCGATCGGCGTGCCGACGAGGTACAGTGTCGACGGCTCGATCCTGTTCTTCTCTATCGGCGCTTCATCTGTGAATGTAAGATCCATCGAATTCTCCGTTTTCGTATATGTATCGCATGTCGTCGGTCATGCCGTCTTCTCCCCGGCGTCCTGGAAGGTATAAAAGCAGCGGCTTTGTCATGAAAAGGTCGGACGCGCCGCCGCGCCTCGCTTCGCAGAGGACGAGCGACGCCGGGTGCGATATGTCGTGGTGGACGGCGGTCAGCCGTCTGAGGCCGAGTCCACAGTCCGACATCGCCTTCATGAGATCGCTCAGCCTGTCGGGACGCCATACGCAGTATAAGGCGCCGCCGGTGCCGAGCACGGCGGCCGCAGACGAGCAGAAATCGGATATCCCGCCGTTCACCTCATGCCGGGCGGCGTAAAGCCCCGGATCGTCGCTGATCCTGCCGTTCCCGGCTCGCATGAAGGGGGGATTCGTCACGACGGCGTCGGGATGTCTTACCGGGCGGTAGCGCCTTATGTCGCCGAGAATCGGCGTCACCCGGCCCTCGAGGCCGTTTGCGGCGACGTTTTTTTCGAGCGTGTCGTACTGCGCCTTCTGTATCTCTATCGCGTCGACGTGTGACGCTCTCCCGCGCGAGGCGAGCAGCAGCGATACCGCGCCCGATCCGGCCCCGAATTCGGCGCACTCGCCGCACGGCCGGACATAGGCGGCGAGTAGCAGGGCGTCGATGCCGAATTTCAGCCCCGTCTCGACCTGCATAAGGGAGATATCGCCGACTGTAAGTCTGTTCATGCTTTCATATGTCCCGTAAAAAGACAAAAGCAGGCGATAAGCCTGCTTGATTTTAACCTTTCGGCGTCCTGATCATTCGGCAGCGGCCGGAGCGCCCACAGGACATGTGTCGGCGCAGGCGCCGCAGTCGATGCAGGTGTCGGGGTCGATGACGTACTTGCCGTCGTTCTCGGAAATAGCTTCTACCGGGCAGCCGTCGGCGCAGGCTCCGCAGCCGATGCAGGTATCGGCGTCAATCTTGTATGCCATGGTTTTTCCTCCGTATTATAAGGGCTTTGCTTACTTATCTGGTGATTGTATTATAACACGCAGGTATTAACAGATTGTGATATATATACGAAATTTTAATAAATTCCTGACGCAATATGGATTGAATATATGTAATTAGTTAACACTAACAAAAGTTAGAAGCCTTTATTGATCTTCCCCGCGGTTCTGCCTGTCGCCGCGGTCGTATCTGCGGCGGTGATAGGATGGATATCCGCGCCCCGGCTTTTTGTCGAAGTCCCGCTTTTTCCCCTGCTGCGGCTGATACGGCGGGCGTCCGCCGAAAAATTCGGACGGCGGCTCGGGAAGGGGAGCCTCGTTTATCGACTCGTCATAGTTGCTGTAATCTATGCCGTCGAGCGGGGCGTCCTTCGGGATCGAAGGCGTCCTGCCTACGGGCGCAGCGGACTGATCGGGCGGTGTCTGTCTCGGCTGCGGCTTCTGGCCGCCGAGCAGGCGGTTTTCATTCTGTCTTCCGAACGGGCGCTCGCCTCTCGCGCGGTCGGGGAGGACGCTGCGCTCGTCGGTGAAGCTGCGGTATGACGGCTTCCCGGCCGGCTGCGGCATATCCTCGGGCGGCTCGGGACGGACGAACACGTGGTCGGGGTCGGACGAGACGTTCTCGGAGGGGTAGACCTTGAAGGTGTTTTCCTCCTGCGGGTCGAGATGGACCTTTATCAGCCCGGCGAGAGCGCTTATCTCGGCGACGACGCCGGGGCCGTCGGGCGTTATCACCCTCGACTCGAGCGGCGGCAGCTTGCTCAGCGCCTCGGCGTAGGTCTCGTACTCGAAGCGCAGGCAGCACATGAGGCGTCCGCACGAGCCGGAGATCTTCGCCGAATTGAGGGAGAGGTTCTGCTCCTTCGCCATATGTATCGACACCTGACCGAAATCGGCGAGGAAGGTTGAGCAGCAGAAGGGGCGTCCGCAGACGCCGAGACCGCCGAGCAGCTTCGCCTCGTCTCGGATGCCGACCTGCCGCATCTCGATGCGGGTACGGAAGACCGAGGCGAGATCCTTCACCAGCTCCCGGAAATCGACCCTTCCGTCGGCGGTGAAGTAGAACAGCAGCTTGGAGTTGTCGAAGGTGTATTCCACCTCGATGAGCTTCATGTCGAGCTTCAGCGCCTCTATGCGGGAGAGGCAGACGGCGAAGGCTTCCTTTTCCTTCTCCTCGTTGTACTGCCTGCGGGCGGTGTCCTCCTCCGTCGCGATCCTGAGCATCTTTCTCAGCGGAGGGATGACGAGATATGACTTTACCTTATGGTTCGAGGCGCGGCAGATGCCGTACTCGATGCCGCGCGACGTCTCGACGATCACCGGCTGGCCTTCCTCCACGGAAAATCCGGCGGGATCGAAATAATATACCTTGCCCGTCTGACGGAACTGGACGCCGATTATCTCGGTCATGTCCTGTTCTTCGGCTTCAGGCGACGCGGCTGTGTTTTCCGGCTCTTCTGCCGGGAGGGATTCCGGTATGATTTCTTCGTTGTTCTGCATTTTGCGGTCCGGGTTATATTTAAAAAGGAATTTTCTGTATGTGCGTCACGCCGATATCATCGAGGTCAGCATGGCCGTCTCGGCGGCGTAGACGTTCACGTTCATCGAAAGGGACTGTATCGTCTCCTCAAATATGTCAAGGGTGTGGGACAGCGTCGGCGCGGATATCGTCCCGGCGGCCTCGAGGGCCGCTTCCGGTGTCGGGTAAAACAGCGCCCGGAATTTACCGCCGGCGTTTTCGGTCAGCCTCGCCGCGAGAAGGTCCCGCGCGGCGAGACGCGCTTTCTCGAGCAGCGCCGTCAGCGCGAGGCGCTCGGAAGGCAGCTTCTGCGAAAGGGAATAGAGCCCCGTACGGGCGTCGGGCGACGCCTCGGGATCGGACAGCCGTCTCAGCGCGGCGATGATATCGCCGACGAGCCTCATGTCGCTTTCCTCGCCGGCGAGCGATTTCGGCGACAGGGCTGACAGCGCCGCGCCGATGGTGCCATGCGACATCCTGACGGCGAGCGACAGCTCTTCTTCTGGGACGCTTTTCGCCTTGCGGCTGTTTTTCAGCAGATACGAGCGGATGACGTCGTCGCCGAGCTGCTCCATGCGCAGCACCGGAGCCCTCGACCGCACAGTCGGCAGAAGTCCGGCCGCCGAGGTGCAAAGGAGCAGAAAATACACTCCCTCCGGCGGTTCCTCGAGGATCTTCAGAAGGGTGTTCTGCGCCGCCGCGCTCATGTTCTGCGCGTCGTCGAAGATGTAGAAGCGGCAGTCGAGTTCGTTCGGCGTCATGGCGGCGTCGGCCTTGACGGCGCGTATATCGTCCACCGATACGCTTTTCCTGCCGTTTTCCGGCGCGAGCAGGCGGACGTCGGCGCTTTTCCCGCTCTGGACCTTTTTCGCGAATTCCGGTCCGGCGACCGCGGCGGCGATCGCGAAGGCGAGCGTCGTCTTGCCCGAGCCGTCAGGCCCCTCGAGGGTATAGGCGTGGGCGAGCGTCCCGGCGGCTATGTTCCGCCTCAGCAGGTCGATGAGCCCGGCGTTGCCCTCTATCTCCGAGAAAACGTCAGACATGCTCGTACTTCTCGACGTTCAGCACGAATATCGTGGCTCCGCCGACGATGACCTCGGCCGGGATCCCGGTGAAGGGCTGGCCGGTGTAGCTCATGTCGACCGGCGCCTGCTGCACACGCTTCTTGGAGTATTTGCCGATCAGCTCGATGCAGCTCTCGACCTGCGCGTCGTCGACGCCGATGAGGAAGGTCGAGTTTCCGCTCATCAGAAATCCGCCGGTCGAGGCTATCTTTGTGACGAAGAAGCCGTTTTTGGAAAGATTGGCGTTGACGGTATGGGCGTCGTCGTTGTTGACTATGGCGAGTATGAGTTTCATGTCTGTCTCCTCCTCTTATATGAAATCCGGCTGTAGGCTTTATTGTCGGCGTTTTGTCACCCTCACCGAGTCTATCCCCGATCGCGACAGGGTTTCCGCCGCCTCGTGGGATATGATCTCACCCGGCATGACGACGGGGACTCCCGGCGGGTAGGGCGTCGCCGCCTCGCAGCATATCCGCCCGGCGCTTTCCGCCGCCTTGACGGTCTCGTGCGGCGACAGCACGGCTTCGCGAAGGGTCATGGCCTTCTCCGGCGCCGGGATATCACAGATGCCGGAAAAATCTTCGCTCTGCGGCGGGGACGACAGCTCTGTCAGATCAAGGCAGGCGTCCGTAAGACGCCTGAAATCCTCCTCCGTGCTCGAAACCGACGGGATGAGGACGACACTGCCGCTGTCGGAAAATTCGCATACGACGCCGCGCTCTGACAGCTCATTTCCGAGCCGCCGCCCGTCTTTCGTCCTGATGGTTATCCTGAACGGATCGGTGTCATCGTCCCGGAGAAAATGATATCCGAGCGGCTCGGTGGCTGAGATGAAGTCCTCCGTTCTGCGCAGCAGGCCGGAAAGAAGCGCGTCTCCCCATCGCGACATCTGATACAGGCAGGCTTCGGACGACAGGTTTATAAGATATGACGGCGACGTCGAGCAGAAAAGACGCATCGCCGAAAGGCAGTCGTCCGCCGTGACATCCTTTTTCGCGGCATGGAGCAGCGCCGATCCGGTAAGAGCGGGGAGGGTCTTGTGAAGCGATTCGGCGACAAAGTCGGCGCCGTTTTTCAGCGGATGGAGATATCCGCCGCCGTAAAACCAGAGGTGCGCGCCGTGCGCCCCGTCGACGATGAGAAGCCCGTTCCTTTCATGCGCGAGCGCGGAAAGGGAGGCGATGTCCGCCATCCGGCCGTAATAATCGGGCGACGTCACGATGACGGCGGCATCATGCGGTATCTCATCCGGCGAATATATCCACACCGGGTCTATTCCGAGCAGCGCCATGGCGTTGACCGCCGAGCGGTGGATCGAGCGGAAGCAGGCGAATACCGGCTTCATCCCGGCGGCGAGCTTTATCGCCGCCTGCAGGGCGAGCGTCGATCCGGCGGCGGAGTAGACGGTCGCCGACGTGCCGTAGAGCTTCGACGCCTCGGCAAATGCGGCGGAAAAAACGTCGTCGCCGTATTCTGTCGCCGAGCCGGTCTCTTTCAGTTCGGTAAGGTCGAGGGATATTTCGGGCGGCATGAAATCGGGCCTGCCTTTATGCCCCGGCATGTGCATCCTGACTGGGGACGCCGAAACGTACGCCTGACAGGCGCGGAATATCGGGTTGTCGATATGGTGCATCGGCGGCCTCCGGATGTAATACTTTCCCTATCATATATTATACCATCTAAAGCCGGATTTGTCAAGTGAAGGGCGAAAATGATGCGTGCAGGCGGGAAAAATCCGCCCCCGCAGAGAGCGGAGGCGGATATATGATAAGCCGTATGTCATATTAGTTTCAGATACATCGGGTCGAGCGGGTCGAGTCTTTCGTCTATCGTGACGCCTTCGCCGTCAGGCGAAAACCGCACCTTCTCCCAGCGCCCGCCGCGTCTCAGCCGTCTTATAGCGGCAAGAGAGCGCCAGCTCTCCGGCAGATACAGGGATACGTCGCCGGCGGGATCCTCGCTGAAATTAAGGAGCGTGATCATGGCGAGATATCCGGCGTCGTTGGAGACCGGCGCGTTCGCTATCGTCCAGATCTTCGGCGACCGCCTCGACATCGGGACGTCTCCGCCGAGCCATACGACGAGAGACTGCAGCAGCTTCATACGGCGGTAGTTCCAGAGCGACTGGGATTCGTTCCCCCTTACGGTCGTACCGCAGACGACGACGCGCCCGCCGAGCTCGTTTACGAATCTCGTCATCGAGACGGTGAGCATTCGTCCGGCGAAATCGTATGTCTCGGTGACGGCTTCGCACTTCGGATCGGTGGGCATAAGACGCCGCAGGACGCCGGTTCCCCGGCGGGCGGCGAAGCAGTTCGCTCCCGGCATGTCGCGTCCGGCGCTGTCGGGCGCGAAGCCGTCATTTATATGCTCCCGTATCTCGAGGTCGTATCTCAGCATCCCGGTTATGACGGGATCGCCGACAGAGACGCCGAGATATCTTCCGTACCCGCGCGTCTCGAGTATCGCGGCCGCCTCGGCGTCAAGGAACAGCCCCTTCGACAGCTGATTTTTGACTTCATCGCCCGGCATCGACGCCGCCCGACGGGCGTCCCAGAAGGAGACGTGCGAGTGCCGTGTGGTAAACGGTATGCCGAATCGCGACAGCGTCGGGAGCCAGTCGGAGGCGCCTCCGCCGTCTGTCTCGGCGTCCGCCGGGAGACTCACGCCGATAAGGCGGCAGCGGCGGGCTTCGCGGCTGACGGCGGCGAAGCGGGCGCGCTCCGACGAGAGCATGGCGGCGAAGCCGTTTTCCTCCGACGGGTCGTCATTGAACTGCTGCGTCTGGAAGACCGATCCCTCGTACCCGAAGGAATAGACGCATCCCATCATCGCCTTCATCTGCGCGGCGGAGGAGTAGAACCTCGTGTGCGGATAGGTGTCCGACTCGTGTATGAAGCGGAACGGCTCCTTTATCCGCTCCTTTTGCCACATAGGATGGTAGAGAGTGAGAGGGATGTACTCCGATATGATGCCGTTGTATTCGTTGCCGAATACCCGGCAGACGGGGATATTATTCGGCCCGGCGAGCGCCCGGCTGACGGCCTCGGTTATGTCGCCGTCGGCGGAGGACGAGCCGGGCTCCATGAACCCGACCGGGATATCCGGCGTCACTTCGTCGAGCCTTTCGCGGATAGCTTCGGCGAGGCCGACGAGGGAGTCCCGCGTAAGCCCCCTCCAGATCCGTCTCAGCCCGTCGGCTTCGGGAGTTTTTTCGGCGAGCTTTGAGACAAGCTCCTCCCTCGAATACTCCCGTCCGGCTCTGGCGGCGAATTCCTTCAGATGAAGCGGGCAGAAGCAGCCTCCGGCGGACGAGGCGCAGACGGAGAAGTCGTCCTCGGTGAATATGAACGCCGGCTTCGCTATCCCGGTGAAGAGCGCCGCGCTTGAGCTTAAGGCTTCGCGGAATGCGGGGTCGAGAGGGCATGACGAGAAGGGCGCCTCGCTTCCGTCCTGACGTATGATCGCCTGATATTCCGGCGACCGTCCCGACTTTACCGTGACGGTCATCCACCAGCCGCAGACGATCCCCTGCGGCGCGACGGCATCCCTCACGGCGGCGAACTGGCGCGCCAGAGCCTCGTAATGCGCATTGTCGGGGAAGTGCGCGGCTCTCCACCCCTTCGACGGGCAGGAGAGCAGGAAGCGGTCGAGACCGTAGTCCCGGTGCCGCGCGAGTATCTCATCGACCGTGGCCTGCCTTTTCTCGTCTTCGGCGTAAAGCGTCACGGGCGTGTAGATCGTGAGCTTGGTGTTTTTCATGAGTTTATCGGTCACCTGCCGATCCTGTTGTTTCCGATTTTGTAGCCTGTCGGTATCACGAGCCGCAGAGGTCAGCTATCACCTGCGCGATCATCTCGGCGGATATGACGAGCTCGTCGATGACGGCGTTCTCGTCGGCGCCGTGCATGCGGTTGTCGGTGCCCGGCATCGTGCAGCCGAAGGCGACGCCGTTCCTGAGGCCGTGGACATACGTCCCGCCGCCGATGGCGAGCGGCTCGTCGTCTCGCCCGGTGTACTCGCGGTAGGTCTTCATCAGCTCCTTTACGAGCGGATGATCCTTCGGCACATAGTGTGGCGCGTGCTGGCCGATATGCGGCTCGAAGCCGTTTTTCTCAAGCGCGGCGGCGATCACGTCCTTCGTGTTCTCCTCGGTCGAGCAGAGCGGGACGCGCGAGTCGATGCGGCCGTCGAGGACGCCGTTTCCGGCTTTCAGCACCGTCAGGGCTATCGTGAGCGGTCCGGCTTCGTCCTCCATGTCGATGCGAAGCGCCTTCCCGCGCCAGTCGCCGTGAGGGAAGAGCTCTGACAGCGCTTTCAGCTTGTCATACAGCCCGCCGCCGAGCGGGAGCGAGACGATAAGGGAGATGAGTCCGGTCAGGGCGTTGTTCCCGTCCATCGGAAGCGAAGCGTGCGCACCGAGGCCGGTCGCCGACAGGGTGATGATGTCGCCGTCCTTCTTCGCCTCGAAGCGGACGCCGGTCTTCGCCGAGGTATCGCTCATGGCGGCGGCGACGGTCATGATGTCGACGCCGGTGATGACGGCCGACGACAGTCCGGGGATGACGTTCGTCCTCGTCCCGGCGGTGAAGGATATGACGCGGGCGCCTTCTCCCTCGTCGTAGGATGCGCCGAAAGCGCCGCCGCAGCCGCCCTTCTCGATGTAGATGCAGGGGTAGTCGGCGTCGGGGGAGATGGTCATCGGCGCTTCGGGGTTCATCGAGTAGTAGTGGTGTATGTCGCCGCTGCCGCTCTCCTCGTCGGTGCCGAGGATGAGGCGGGCGCTCTTCGTGAGCGGTATGCCGAGGTCCTTCACGCACTTCATCGCCCACAGCGCGGCGATCGACGGGCCCTTGTCGTCGGCCGTCCCGCGGCCGTAGAGCTTTCCGTCCCGCTCGACCGGCTCGAACGGCTTTGTCACGGTCCAGTCGTCCATGACCGGCACGACGTCGAGATGCGACAGGATGTCGAGCTGTCTCTCGCCGCTCCCGATATCGACGGTGCCGCAGTAGCCGTCGAAATTCTGAGGCTCAAAGCCCATTTCGGCGGCGATCTTGAGCGTTTCGTCGAGCGCCGCCCTCGGCCCCGGGCCGAACGGCGCGCCGGGCTTTGCCTCGCCCTTTACGCTGTCTATGCGCACGACGCGGCAGACGTCCGAGATGAGATCGCCCCTGCGCGAGGCGAAATATGAGATGATCTGATCCTTGAATTGCATGGTCCTTTATTCCTTTCCTGCGTATATCTCCCCCAGCGTCCCGGCGATGAGATCCCTCGCCGCCTGTATGTCCTCGAGCTGCTTTATCCCGCTTATCTCGCGTTCGACGCAGTAGCATCCGGTGTAGCCGATCTCCTCGAGGCGGCGTATCACCTCTTTTATGTTCGCCTTGCCCTCGCCGAGCGGCACCTCGCGGCCGAGCTCGCGGCCGTTTGTCGGGTAGAAGCCGTCCTTCATGTGCGTGTTGCGGACAAAGCGGCCGATCACGTCGATGGCGTCGACGGTGCTGCCGCGGCCGTAGAGGATGAGATTCGCGGTGTCGAGGTTGACGCCCATGTTCGGGCATCCGGTCGTCTCGATGGCGCGGAGCAGCGTCGTCGGCGTCTCCTGACCTGTCTCGAACAGGAAATACTGCCCCTGAGCCTCAAGGCGGCGGCAGAGCCAGCGAAGACAGGCGCAGATCGAATTGAAATTCGGGTCGTCCATGTTCTCCGGCAGAAATCCGACGTGGGTTATGACGTCGGTGACGCCTATCCCGGCGGCGAAATCGGCCTGAGCGCAGATCTCGTCGAGGCGCTTCTGGCGGTAGGCCAAAGGCACGAGGCCGAGCGTCGCCGGACCGGACGTGAAGTTCCACTCGGCGGGCCCGCTCCACGCCGCCCATACGGCGGTGACTGTGACGCCGAACTCCCTTGACGCCGCCGTTACGGCGTCGGCGTTCTCCTTTGTAAGCGAATAAGCGTTCGTCATGAGCTGACAGCTGCCCATTCCGAAATCATGGACCTTCCTGAAGCCCTCGTATGTAGTCTCCGGCGTGCCGAGCCGGACCTGAGTGCCGATGCGGCGGGAAATATCGGTGTTCATTTATCGTCCTCCCCGGCTTTATCCGAGCGAATCGTTGAATTTGTCGAGCTCCTTCTGGTATTTCGGCTGTTTCGACTCAAGATACGACACGACCGCGTCGCTTTCCTTCATGTAGATGTTCGCGGCGATGTCGTCGGGGATGACCCCGCACCAGAGCACGATCCCGGGGTCGAAGGTGATGCTGCCGAAGACTATGTCGATCATCGCCGAGGAATCGTCGTCGCGTGACGCCTTCGTTTTGAGCAGCACTTCCTTGTACTGCGGGATGAGGTCGTTCTGGGACATCCTCGTCATGTCTTCCATTATCGTCCCTATGGCTTCCCAGCGCTCCTGCGGCACGGTGACCGGGATGCCGGTCAGGGCCGATCCGTAGGCGATGGCGTAGTATTTTTCCTGGGCCTCGTCGTATTTCGGGAGCGGCAGGATGCTGAAATCGTCGTCCATCTCGCGCAGCTGCACGATGGTGTTGGGGTTCCCGCCGAGGTGGAACAGAGCCTGCCCGTTTTTGAACAGATCCGCCGGATCGGTCTCGTGTACGTACGGCGATTTGTTGTAATAGATATTGGGATTATTCTGCTTGAAATGAACGAGCTTTTCGATGAGATCTATCGCCTTTTTGTCCTCATGCATGCGGAAGACGAAGTCGCCGTCTTCGGTCTTCTCGGCGTAGTTTATGCCGGCTCCGCCGATGGCGGTGACGGTGATGATGCGGCAGTGGCCGAATATCCCGTATCTGTCGTGCTCGTTGAACACTCCGTCGCCGTTGAGATCGGACGGAGCCTGCGCGACGAGGGACATGAACATATCCTGAGTCCATTTGCCTTCCGACACCGCGCCGAACAGATCGGCGGTCATCCCGAGATCGGCGTACATCTTTTTGTTGACGAGATAGGTGAACGGGCGGGAAATGTAGGCGAGCGAGGAGTTCCCGGCGGTGAAGTACTGATATCCGTGGATGTCGAACATCGAGGTGGCGAGCGGGTTCCACCACTCGGCCGAAAGGTCGACGTGCGGGATGTCGTGCCAGTTTATCATCGACGTTATGACCGACGGCGCGTCGAGATCGTACATCATGGTGATGTCGTACTCGTCCGAGCCCGCCGCGACAGACTTCTTTATATGATTGACGTTGCGGGGGAAAAGCGTCTCGGTTATCTCGCAGTTGTGCTTTTCCTTTATCCTGAGGTTGCGGGCGTAGATCGCGTCGTTCACGACGGTGGCGTCCTGCTCCTCAGCCGTCATCTGGATGTTCGCCCATGACATCTCTTCGGCCTTTATATTGGCTATCCGGAGGGTGAAGCCTCCGAGATCGGCGGCTTCGAGCTCCGGCACGGGAGCGTTGTCCGGAGCGTCCGTTTCGGCGGACGATGCCGTCACGGCGGCGTCCGAAGCGGCTGTTTCCTGCTGCGGCGCGGCGCTTTGAGACGGAGCGGACGCGGCCTCCCCGCAGGAGGCGAGCAGCACGGCCGCCAGCATGACGGCGGCGGTGATCCTTTTTGTCTTCATCATTTCATCCCCGGTGTGAGATCGACTTTGAGCAGCTCTTCCTTTACCTTTTCGTATATCCCGTCGTCTACTTCCGGCGTGCCGCTCTTCGACGTCGGGAGGCGGTATCTCTTCGGCGTCTTCGGGTTGGTGGAGTAAAAGTCCTCCCTGTATCTTTCGCGCGCGGCTATGTCCCGCATGTCCGGCACTTCATACGGCGCGCCGCCGCTGACGATCGAGCGGTAGGCGAGAAGCCCGGGAAGCGACATGTCGAGGGCCTTATAGACGTCTATCGTGTGCCCGATTCCCTCGCTGTCGCCGTATATCGCGCCGACGAAGTAGGCGAAGGCGGTTATGATCGAATTGTCAGCCTCGCCGAGATCGCGGTCGGGGCGGAAGCGGTAGGCGGGTGGCTTCGCGGTGTATCTTTCGGTGTCGTAGATGTAGTCTTTTTTCAGCCGGTACACCATTATCGAGCCGGGATCGCTCTCTATCGAGCCGCTTTCGCCGATTATGCGGTAGGACGCCTCGTAGGGATGGCGGAGATTGCCGTTCATGCTCCGACCCATGCCGCCGTTCGACATCTCCATCAGCTCCATCGCCGCGCTGCCGGAGCGGGCGCCCTTTTCGGCCATGTAGCTCATCCGCGGCATCTCGGCGCCGCTGACCCTGACCGCCCTGAGACCGGTGGAATACATCAGCGGGCCGATGCTGTGGGTGCAGTAGAAGGTCGACGGGACAAAGTTCCGCCAGTGATCGCGGACGCCGCGGGTCAGAAGGTGCCATTTGAAGGAGCAGTCGTTTATGAACGTCCCCTCGAGGCAGACCGGCTCGCCGATGCCGCCCGAGAGGCAGACGTCCCGCATGGCGAAGATGCTGTCCCGGAAGCAGTAATTTTCGCCGTAGGCGTAGATCTTCCCGCTTTGCTCGACGGCGTCGCACAGCTCGCACGCCTCGGCGAGCGTCTCGGTCGGCTGGACCTCGCTGAAGACGTGGACGCCGCTTTTCAGCGCCTTTATCGCGTACGGCGCGTGCTCGTTTGCGTAGTTGGCTATGACGACGGCGTCTATGCCGCAGCCGAGCATGTCGTCGAAGCTTTCGCAGCATAAGACGTCGCTCCTGCCGTTTTCCCTGAAGAAGTCCCTCGTCTTTTCAAGGAGCGGCGGGTATGTCTCGCAGACGGCGGCGATGTCGGCGTACTCGTAATCGAGCAGCAGCTTCATCGCGAAGTCCATCCCCCGGCTGGCGCCGAGGATGCCTATCCTTAGCTTATCCATCCGTTTTCACCCCCAGCTCTCCGGCGAGGCCCTTTATATACCCGACCGATTCCGAATATCTTCCGAGATCGGAAAGATGCTCGATTATCATCGGCATGTCGCGGCTCACTCTGTCCGCCTCGGCGATATAGGCGTGAAGATCGACTCCGCCTCTGCCGCAGTCGGTCTCGGTGATCGAGACGGTCAGCCCGTGACCGAGGACGGCGTCCTTCAGATGGCAGCTTACGATGTGCGGCCCGAGCTTTGAGAAGGTCTCCTTTATAAGTCCCTCCGAGCCGAGATAGACGCGCGGAGAGACGATCATGTTCACTATGTCGATATGGGCGGCGAAGCCGGGGCGGCCGATGTCGCGTATCAGATCGAGGTAGCTGTCGGGCGAGTCGGGGAGCATGTGCGGCATCGGCTCAAGGGTGAACTTCGTCCTCTCCGGCTTCACGGCGTCAAGGAGCGAGACGACGTACTCAACGATGTCGGCGTATGTTTTCTCCGAATAGTTTTCCGGATAGAAGCCGTCCCAGACTTCTCCTTTCGCGCCGCTTATGTTGACGCAGCAGGCGGCGCCGACGTACTCGGCGAGCTCGAGCTGACGCGCGGCGAACGCCCGGTTTTCGGCGCGCTTTTTTTCGTCTGGATCGAAGACGTTGCGCCATATCCCGACCTCGGCGATCCTGAGCCCGCATTCCTTCGCGGCGGCGGCGTAGCCGTCGATGAGCGATGTCGGGCTGTCCGATGTGAGCGGGAAAACGACGGCGCCGAGCCCGGCGGCGCGGTGCTTTGAAGCCCATTCCTCAGGCGAGGAATGCGGAAATGACGCGGCTATGCCAAGACGCATGATAAATCCCCTCTATTTACTGATCATGTGCAGATACTATGTCTTTCGTCCGGCGGATGCCTACGAAAGTGTGTTATATGCAGGTATTATCTATATTAAATGAATTTGAAGATAACAGTTTGTCCACTTGTTCAGTCTTTCTGGTAATAATAGTCATTCAGAACATATGTGTTTACCGGGGTGATATGGAGCTGGTATTTCTCTATCAGATCGACAAGTCGCTGCCCGTCTATCAGTGTGACGGTATTACTGCCCTGAATGGCTTTTGATTGAGCTTGCTTCGTAAAATAACTTGTTGTAATGAAAATTCCATAATCGGCGTTAAAGCTCATCATAACGCCCTTGAATTTGTCTATCTCTGGTTCTGAGACGGCGTTGTCCGTATATCGTTTGCATTGAATGACAACTCTGGCTGTTCTGAACTCATCTGATTCATAATATCCATATCCATCGATTCCATGATCAGATGACATCTTAACACCTTTCTCATGATCGAATTTTATGCCCATGTTGGATAGAAGCAATCTTGAAAAGCTTTCGAACTTTTTAGGTGAGAATTGTTTTATCTGTTCAAGGACTTCAACTCTCCAGTCATCTTCCGTATCGCTGTCTTTTTCTGATGGGATTTCGATAATTGTATCCGAATCAGTATTGTCATGAGTATCTTCGGAGATCTTTTTATTTCTGTCTCGTGCTAAACGTTCTTTGTCTTTTTTATCCCAATATTGCTTTATTATAGTCTTATCCTCATCAGTCGGAATATCGGAGTAAACAGCAGTTCTGCCCTTTTCGGTAAGAGTAATGTCTCCCCGCCTGACATAGTCGTCTATATATCCGCATGTATGAAGATTGATCAAGCCAAAACCGAAATCTAAATTGAAAGGGATATATGGTTCTCCATTTTTTGACAATATAGGTTCAAAAACGTTGCTGTAAGTAATATCAATAGAGTCGTCTGCGACGATTTCTTCTTTTATTGTGTTTTTTGACGCGCTTCCGCCAAGAGACTGAAGTGCTTTTATGATAAATCCCTCAACATGCTGTCTGACATATTTCTCTGCCATGATTTGCTTGCCTCATATATCAATTGTGTATGAGAAATATCATTGTTTACATTTTCCCTCAGTCGGGACTTCTCTCCGCGAGCTTTATCCTGTATGTCTGATAGAATTCCTCGTATTTTCCCATGTCGAGGGCGTTTCTTATCTCTTCCATCAGGGTGTTGTAGAACCAGAGGTTGTGCATGACGGCGAGGCGCATCCCGAGCATCTCGCCGGCCTTGAGCAGATGGCGGATGTAGGCGCGGCTGTATTTTCTGCAGACGGGGCAGCCGCAGCCGGGGTCGATCGGGCGGGGATCGTCGATGTACTTCTCGTTGTTGATGTTCACCTTGCCGTTCCAGGTGAAGACGTTGCCGTGGCGTGCGTTGCGCGACGGCATGACGCAGTCGAAGAAGTCGATGCCGCGGTGCACGCCCTCGACGATGTTCTGCGGCGTGCCGACGCCCATCAGATATCTCGGCTTGTCCTGCGGCATGTACGGGCCGAGGACGTCGAGGATGTGATACATCAGCTCCGCCTCCTCGCCGACGGCGAGGCCGCCGATGCCGTAGCCGGGCAGGTCGAGCTCGGCTATCATCTGCATATGCCTGATCCTGAGATCGTCGAAGGTGCAGCCCTGATTTATGCCGAACAGGAGCTGACTGCGGTTGATCGTCGTTTCGAGCGAGTTCAGCCGCGCCATCTCGTCTTTGCAGCGGATCAGCCAGCGGTAGGTGCGCTCGCAGGAGGCCTTGGCGTAGTCGTACTGGGCGGGGTTGGCGACGCACTCGTCGAACGCCATCGCTATCGTCGAGCCGAGATTCGACTGGATCCGCATGCTCTCCTCCGGCCCCATGAATATCTTCGCGCCGTCGATGTGAGAGGCGAAGTGGACGCCCTCCTCCTTGATCTTTCTCAGGCGGGCGAGGGAGAAGACCTGGAACCCGCCGCTGTCGGTCAGGATCGGGCGCTTCCAGTTCATGAACTTGTGCAGTCCGCCGAGGCGGTATATGAGCTCATCGCCCGGGCGCAGATGCAGATGGTAGGTGTTGGAAAGCTCGACCTGGCATTTGAGCTGCTCAAGGTCTCCGGCAGAGATCCCGCCCTTTATCGCGGCGGAGGTGCCGACGTTCATGAAAACGGGGGTCTCTATCGTCCCGTGGACGGTCTCGAAGCGGCCCCGGCGGGCGGCTCCTTCGGTGTTGAGTATGGTAAAGGCCATTATTCTTTCATCCTGTGTCGTAGTTCGCTTGACGTTACCATTATACCACATATCGCGCCGCTTGTCAATGAAGCTCGGCGCGCCGTACATAAAATAAATCTTGACAATCGGCCGCCGATGGTGTATAATATATCAGTCGCCGGGGTGTAACTCAGCTGGTAGAGTGCTTGGTTTGGGACCAAGATGCCGCACGTTCGAACCGTGTCACTCCGACCATAAAATAAAAAGGGAGCTTTGCTCCCTTTTTATTTTATGAATCAGAATTCACCATGCAGAACGTCGACTTTTCGCGCCTGCGCGAAAAGTCAAAGGGCGGCGCGTAAAACAAGGGAAGTCAAGTCTCTCCGGCCGCCGCCCGACGTTCTGAACCGTGTCACAGGGTGCAGCCTGACTCCTTTACGAAGGGGAAATATGAAGCCACCCTTAGCTCATTTCTTCGGCGGAAATCAAAGGAGCCTCATTTCCACCTCACATATCGCAGATAAACGCCGTCATACAGGCGCTTTTTTTCTCTTTTTCGGACAAATCCTTCAGTATTCCGTCCCTGTACAGCAGATAGGTCATGCCGTTAGGCTCGTAGATTTTGGACGACTGGTATATCCGCTCGTCCTCCGGCAGATACGCCGGAAGACGGTCGTAGATATATTCCCGCCACTCGCGGCAGAGCGGCTTTTCCCTCGACGCCATGACGTCTTCGGCGATCTTTCGCATGACGGAATCGAACGCCGCGTACCGATCCTTTGTCATGTACGGGAAGGTCAGGCGCACAGAGCCGTCCTTCACCTCGGCGTACCCGAGCCGGACGACGGCGGAGACGAGTTCCTTTTCCGTCTCTCTACCCTCGGCGATGCTCCTTATCACGTCGGATATCCATAGGTCGTCGTCTCTTCTCTCGGTCAGAAGCGGAGAGTCGAACTGCTGCACTACAAGATCTCCTCTCCCGAAGTGCTTTCCGGCCGGACCGCCGGAGAAGCGCAGATAGTCGGCCGTATCGCCGTCGATTTCGCCGCTGAGCAGAATGTCGGACATGGAATAGCGGGCGTCTATCCGGTATTTCGATCCGTCGCTTCTCACCGGCATCTGCGGGAACGATATGTCATTCGATTTGCTGTCGAAGAAGAAAAAGTCGTGTGCCGCGCGGGCGCAGAAGGTCCACATCAGCGCCTCCCGGCTGAGTCCGCAGTCCCCCGCCGCTTCGGCGAGCTCGCCGTAACGCTCCGTGACGCTGTCATACAGCGCCTTCGCGGCGGTGGGAAAGACGCGCATCTCGAATTCGGCTTTGTTTTTTACGAATTCCGTGTCATTTATCAGGAAGAGCGTCCGGTATTCCCCGCGTCCGTTTTTCGACAGAAACGCCATGTCGACCATATTTTCGAGCCTGTCTTCGAAATAGAAGGCCGGAACTCCTGTCTTCGCCGCGATCTCCTCCGCCGTCAGCGGCTTTCCGGCGCAGGCTATGCATATATTCTGCAGGACAGGATCGCTTCGCAGCCCGGCGAGCGAATAGTCGTTCGTCCTTCCGCTGAAATATATCTCGAGCCTTTTCGGCCTGTAAATGGTGTCGTTCATTTCCATCCTCCTTCTGAGCCTTTCCTTCGATCTTCCGATATGCCAGCGCACCGTCGCCTCGGGGATGCCGAGCCGTTCGGCGATATCCCTGCCGCTCATGCCGTCGTAGTAGAACATGACGATTATACTTCGCCTGACCGAGCTGAGATATGATATTTCACGGCGAAGCCTGGCGTAAAGCTCGTTCTTTTCGGCTTCCGCCGCCGTGTCGGCTTCATCGGCTATGTCGGCCGCGCTCTCGTCGTATTCTTCGACGTGCATATGCCTTGCGTTTTTTCTGATATAGTTCGACCAGACATACATCGAGACGCGCCGCACATAGGCGTCGGGATCGTCAATTTCATTTCCTCCGAGAACCATCTTCCACAGAGTGAGCATTATCTCCTGAGACAGATCCTCGGCGTCGCGGGTGTTTCCCGTCTTCCGGTAAGCGAAGCCGAATATCCGCTTCGCGAAGCCGGAGATCATGCTTTCGTCGATCTTCATGGTATTGATCCTCTTTTTTGGGTACCCGATATATAAGTGTCGGGAGAAGGGGATTTGTTGGTGGTCGGAAGGAAAAAATGTGTATTTATATAAAAAGTCCCGGAAAGATAGAGTCCGGGGAAGGAAACCTTATGCGGAAGGTTTTCTTCCCCGGAGAATAAAGGAATATTTTTCTTTCCCCCTCACTCACTCCGCGTCGCCATACGCTTCGAGCATCTTATCCAGCCGCTTCTGGAAGGTCTTTTCCTTCTTCGCGTACGCCGAGGCGAAATCGGTCTTGCCCTCTCTCACGAGCTGGACGAAGAGGTGCCCGGCGGTGTCGAGTGCGAAGCTGTTGAGGTAGCCGACGTCGTATATCAGGCTGTCGCGGATGATGTCGAGCATCTCGGAGCTCTGGCTGTCGCGGTTGTACTTGTCTTTGAGCGCCACGTCGTAGTACGTCGGGATGATGACGGACGAGCTGACGGAGCAGAGGGCTTCGGTGATGAGACCGACGAACTCGGTGTCCTTCACCGTCGACGGGAACAGTATCAGCGAGAAGCCGTCGGTCGAGGTGGAGTAATACTTCTCCTGCAGATCGTCGAACTTCGGGTAGGGGACGATGCCGTAGTCGGTCTCCATGTCGCGGAGATTTGCCGACTGTCTGAGATCGGCGGCGTAGAAGAGCGAGCGGTCCTCCTTGAAGATCTTCCTGAAATCGGAGGTGCCGTTCGTCAGGGCGAAATTGTCGCCGCTGAAGAACAGGGCCTTCATCTTCTCGAGGGCGCTGACCGTCTTCTCGCTGTTGATCGTGTAGTACAGCCAGCCGTCGTCGCCGCGCTTCACGACCTGGATGTCAAAGGCCGGCATGAAGGAGTCTATCGGCGTCGAGTATGAGCTGACGTAGCCGTAAAGGTCGGCGTCGGTGTACTTCGTGTCGCCGTCGAGATCGCCGGAGACCTTCGACACGACGGACAGGAACCTGTCGAACGTCCATGAGCCGTCCTTCACCGTCTGGTAGACGTCGCCGGTCGAGTAGCTGTCGGCCAGCTTCTTGTTGTAGTACATGCAGACCATGCCCTCCCAGATCGAAAGGGCGATGTCGCCGGTCATGGCGTACATCCTGTTGTTTATCGTCAGCGAGTCGGCTATCTGCGGCGACCACCACGGCTTCGTTATGTCGATGTGCGGTACGTCGTACCAGTTGACGAACAGCCCCTGCTGGACAGCGCCGAGTATCATCGCGGCGTAGCCGGCCACCATGTCGTAGTCGGAGTCGCCCGCCATTATCGAGGCGTCGAGCTCGGAGTTGAACTTGTCGCCGCCGCCCCATGTCGTCTCCTTGGCGACGAGGTTGATCTTTACGTTGTATCTGTCCTCGATCGCGTGGTTGCGCTCGTAGACGGCGTCGTTTATGATATCACCCGTCTGCTCCTCGGCGAGGAACTCGTATTCCATCGAGTTGCGGGTGAGGATGGTGAAGGTCCTGCCGCCGAAGTCCTTGTCCGGCAGATAGCCGAGAGGATCGGTCTCCTCCGGCTCGGTCACGGCTTCGGCGGTGTCGGGCGCGTCTGTGACGGACGGCTGCGGCGAAGAGGCCGTCTCGCCGCACGAGGCGAGCGTGCCGAAGAGCAGCAGCGCGGATAAAAGAAGCGAGCTTTTTCTCATCATGGATGGTCCCCCCTGTGTTATGTTCACTTAATATCTTTCTATCGTTTTGGCTGACAGATCTATATAGTAATCGCTTATATCCGGAGTGTTTATCCTCTCGTCCGACAGCCTTCGCTGATCGAGGCGCATAAGCTCCTGACGGCTGACGGGGGTGATATACTCTCCCTTCGCGCCCTTCACCGTCACTGTGTCGCCGGATATGGTTATCACGGCCGACAGCGGGTCCTTGTAGAACAGGCAGTGGGAGGCGATCGGGTATCTTTCGTATATCTCCTTCGGATAGAGGCTGTTTTCCGGATCGGTCCAGTAGTAGGACGACGAGTTGAGATCGAGGCAGATGACGCCGTTCATGAAGGAGCACCAGTCGCAGTGATAGTGACCGTTTACGCACATTATGACCGACTTCTCCTTGCGCCGGTTGGCGCCGCAGATGATCTTCCAGACGTCGTCGCGGTTCTTTATCCCGTCGCTGCGCTCGAGGCTCTGGTGGCTGAATATGACGCAGGGATACTCCGACGAATATATCGTCTCGCCGAGCCATTCGAGCTGCTCCGGCGGCAGCTCACCTCTGTTGTGATCGCGGCTCTGACGCGGCTGATAGTGGGTGAGCACGCCCTCGACGGTGCTGTAATTCGGGTCGAGGACGATGAAGCGGAAGCCGCCGCGGTCGAAATGATAGTATCCCCTCTCAAGCCGGTACATAGAGAGGATGTACTCATAGCTCTCCTGATCGTTGTCGTGGTTGCCGAAGGCGCTGAAGGTCTCGATCTTCGACTCTGCGTAGACGTCGGCGAGGGAGCGGTTGTTTTCCGGCGTGTGGAGGAAGTCGCCGAGCTGGATCATGAAGGCGGTGTTCTCCGTCCCGGCTCTCGCCGTTATGGCGGAGAGGAATTTCCCGGCGTCGTGCGGGAAGACTTGCGGCTCGTGGTGCAGGTCGGTGAATACGAGGAATTTAAGTGACATATGTATCTGACTATGCGTTATCTTTTCGCTCTCAATCCGCTTCGCGGCTGACGATCAGCCCGAAGAAGCCGTCCGCCTGCTGTTTGTCTCCAAATTCCACCCTGATCTCGCCGGGAGCGGCGTCGGCGTTCAGCGAGAGTATATGCCTCTGGGAGAAATTGTACGTCCATGTGAAGTCACGGCGGGCGATCTCTCTGCCGCCGAGGGTGACGCCGAGGCTGTTTTCGCCGGTGTGGAAATAATAGTCGATGCCGAGCCTGCCGCCCGCTTCGACGGCGGCGGTGAAGGCGTTCCCGTCGCGGGCGCACAGACGGGCGGGGATAAAGGTCATGCTGTCGAGCGCCTTGACGCCGGGGTTCAGCGGCTCTTTATCGTAAGATGTGAGCCCGGTCCCGGCGTCGGCGAGGGAGGATATCAGATCGGCTATCACCGAGGCGTATATCCGCTTGCCCTTCGCGTTCGGGTGGCAGCCGTCGTCGGTGAGGGTGTCGTACACCGGGAGAAATGGCGCTATCGTGTCGGCGGTCGGGATGCCGTAGTGGGCGGCGAGGGCCTGTATGTCCTGTATCTTCTTCGAGTAGCCGCGCTGCGCCGACTCGAGGATCGAAAGCTGGCAGCAGTCGGGCCACGTTTTCGCCGCCGCGCGGATGATCGACTCGTAGGCCTCGGAGAAGCCGTCTTCGGCGTCGTTCTGCCCGTAGCCGTTGATCATCAGATCGTACCGGACGTCCTTCTGGTACAGCGCCCTCGCCCATCCGGCGTATGAGGCGTTGCCGCCCATCGAGACGTTGTCGAAGTTCACGGACGAGCCGTATCTCGCGCACAGGGCCTCGCAGAGCAGGGTCGGCCATTCGCCGGGGCCGCTGAACTCGCTTATCGAGTCGCCGTTTATGAGTATCCTCACCGGCTCGCCGCAGCGCAGCTTCTGATAGAACGATTTTTTCATGGATTCACACCCTTTGCATTACAATAAGTAAAATATAGAAAATAATATGTCAAAAATGCTTGACAAACTGTAAATTATGTGATATAATATGATCAAGAAAAAAGGAGGGTGCCGGAATGGCAAGGAATATCCGCATCAAGGTCGCCCGCGCCGAGAAGGACATGACGCAGGGCGAGCTGGCGGCGAGGGTCAATGTCTCGAGGCAGACCGTCAACGCCATAGAGCAGGGGGAATACAACCCCACGATAAAGCTGTGCCGGGCGATATGCCGTGTGCTTGGGAAAACTCTGGACGAGCTGTTCTGGGAGGACGACGATGAGAAGTGAGGAAAAGAGATTCGACGAGAGACAGCTGCTCGAGCGCGGCAGGGGATTCAAATACGGCTTCATCACGTCGATCCTGACGACGCTGGCGGTGTTCTGTATTACCGACTTGTTTGAGATATATCTGCCTCCCCGGCTGATCCTCGCCGTCTGCATCTGGCTGCCGCTGACCGTCTCGACGGTGTACATGATAACGAAGCAGGCGTACGACGGCATAACCGACTACCGGGGGATGGTGCTGTTCACCTTCCTCGGGATCATGGCGGTGATCCTGTTTGTTGTCACGCTGATATCCGGCGATCCGCTGTCGGACGGCGGAAAGCTGACGAATGTCGGCGCCTCATTTGTCACGTCGGCCTGCTGCGTCGTCATCGCCGTCGTCTACTGGGTGTATCATCTGCGCGAGATAAGGGAGTACGACGCCGAGATCGAGGAGGAGAGAAAGCGGGACAAGAAGGACTGACGGCGCGGCCGGTCAGAAAAGATGAGAAGGGAAGCCTTACAGGAGCTTCCCTTCGATTTTTTATTCGAACAGCTCCTTCGCCTTTTCGAGGTCTTTCAGCGCCTTTTCCTCGCGCTTCTGGTACATCGACGTGAAGTCGGGGTCCTTTTTGTTCCAGGCGTCCATGACCTTGTTCGTCAGGTCGCCCCACATGAAGTAGTAGCCGATGTCGTACTTCTTCGATCTGAAGATGAGGTCGATCATCTCGACGCTCTCCTCGTCGCGGGCCGATTTTGTCACGAGGGTGATGTCGTAGAAGGCCGGGGTGACGAGCTCCATGCTCTTGGCGGAGAAGGCCTCGAGTATGAATCCGGTGCGGGAGGTGTCCTGCGCCGTCACCGGGACCGAGACGAAGGCGGTGCCGTAGGCGTGGCCGGTGCAGTAGTAGCGGTCCTGCGCCTCGTCATACTTCGGCTTCGGCAGCACGCCGAAGTCGGTCTCGTTCTGGCGCATGTATATGACGTGGAAGATGTAGCCGAACGAATAGAGGGTATGCCCGCCGTTGATGGTCTGGCTGAACGCCTCCTCGCCGGTGAGGTCCTTCGTGACGGTGCGCTCGTTCCAGAAGTTCATCGACGAATCCTGATTCATGAAGGCGATCAGCTTGTCCCATGTCGCCACCATCTTCTCGTTGTAGAGGGTGAGCTCCGGCAGGCCGTCGATGACGCGGCCGAAGGCGTTCCCGGTCGAGTTTATCAGGCCGAAGCAGTCGTCCTGCCATGAGGTGTAGCCGACGCGGTCGGTCTCGTTGATCTTTCCGTCGCCGTCGAGGTCGCTCGTCACGGAGTTGGCGTCGGCGATGAGCCTGTCGATAGTCCAGCTCCCGTTTCTTACCGCTTCGTAGGGGTCAGATATGCCGAAGTCATTTACCACCTGCTTTGAGAACAGGGTGACCTGCGTCGCCTTGTTGTCGATGTAGCTCAGCTCGCCGACGGTGAAATAGACCTTCGAGCCGAAGGAGAGCTCGGACAGGGCGTTCTGATCCCACCAAGGCTTGGACAGATCGAGGTTGTCTATCTCGTTGAGGTCGAGGATCCAGCCGTTCTGCATATAGCCGACCGAGTCGTACGGCGACGAGATGATCGCGTCGAAGGCGTCGTCTCCGGCCATGACCGATTTCTTGACGGCGTTCGACATCTCGGAGCCGGTGAGCGCGACGCCGGTCTCGCCGAAGTAGAGGACGCTTATGTCGACGTTGTATTTTTCCTTGAGATAGAGGTTGCGGTTGTAGACGGCGTCGTTGAGCGCCTCGCCGTTCAGCTCGTCGGAGACGATGTCATGGTTGTGCCAGGCTCCGGTGCTCCCCTCGTAGCCGCGGACGGCGAAGCGGAAGTTGTAGCCGCCGAAATCCTGATCCGGCAGTCCGGGATCATACGGATTCGTCGTTTCGGCTTCGGTCTCGGCGATCTGCCCGCCGCCGTCCTCGGCGGCCGTCGTCGAGGCGGGTGACGGAGAAGCGGACGTATCGCCTCCGCAGGCGGCGAGCGCGGCCGCCGACTGGAGCAGCATCAGCGCCGCCGCGATTTTCGCGATCATGGCTTTTTTCATTGATGTGTACCTCTGATGATTTGTCGTTGTTATCATTATACCACGTATCCCGGGCGGTGTAAAGCGGTTTGAGAAAAAAGCCTCCCGGTTTTTCCGGGAGGG
>CAMJPL010000035.1 GCA_946407735.1 uncultured Clostridia bacterium | reverse complement strand
GTCATTGCCATCGCCAGCGCGACCGCCGCCGCTCCGCCGGCGATCTTGCCTATGAGGAAGGGAAGTGTGGTCGAGGGATCGGCCGTCAGCTGGAAGGCGAGATGGTCGCCGATAAGGAACGACGCCGGGAGGAGATAGGCCATGTTCACCGTGACCCCGCGGTCGTTCATGTCCTTCGTCATCGAAAACATCGGTATCGCGTTTATCGTCGACGTAAGCAGCCCCAGCACCGACGTCCTGTCCATGCCGAGCTTTTTCCCGGCCCATTCGAAGAAGCCGCCGCAGTATTTCTCGAGCAGGGCGAGGATCGTGAACGCGCCGCTGAGGAATATGACGATGCTCCCCATTATGAGTATGCCTTCGTCGTAGCTGCCGAAGTTCTCGAGCTTCATGCCCGTGACCTTTACCGCCATGGCGGCGGCGAGGGCGACGGTTATGACCGCGGTCAGGACATATCCCATCACGGTGATGATCTTTATCGTCGCCGGCTCGAAGAATATGAGACCGATGATGAATATCCCGGCGAAGACGATCAGCGGGAGGAGATTTATCAGCAGCTTCGGCAGCGGGATGCCGAAAAGCAGTCCGCTCACGAGATTCGCAATCGGCAGCGTGATCAGGCCTATCGCGAGGCCCTTCGCCGCCGCGGGACGGCGGTCAGACGGAGTGACGGTGAAGGTCATCGGCAGGGCGAACATGATCGCGCATCCCATCGTGCTACCCATCACGGATCCCGATAGCCTTCCCACCGCCTCATCCTCGGCGAGAGCCAGAGCGAGCGGCCAGCCGCCCGAGTCGTTCGCGATGAGAAGCCCGGAGATCACCGAAGGGTCTATCCCGACGGCGCGGAAGACCGGGCTCACGACCGGAGCGACATACGCCGCTATCGCCGGGGCGAGGGCCACCGGTCCTATCATGGCGAGGATGAGCGCTCCCGCCGCCTGAAACCCCTTCTCGAAGGCCTTTCCCGGCCCGAACCGGCAGCCGATCGCCCGGTCGGCGGCGCCTATGAGCGAGAAGAAGAGCATTATATATGTGATTATATCGCTTACTGACATTGTTTTCACGTCTGTTTGTCGCAGATTATCCGGCTGACGGCGCGGCTTTCTGTCGTCGAAATGACCCCGCCTGATATATTATACCACTTTTTCGGGAATTGTCAAGACAAAGTCGGTCCCGCGCCTGCCCCGCGGTGAGATGCGGTGTAAGATGACGCTGCCGGTCCCGCGGCGGAAGATGAGTTTAATATCTGTTTTTCGGTATCAATTTATTAAAATTCCGCAAAACAGTTGACATTTAGATGAAAAAATGATATAATTGTTGTCAGCCTCTTGTATATTTAATATCAAAATATTCTGTTCCAACCGGAGGAAACAATGCTGAGAAAAGCGATCCCATCACTGCTGCTCGCGGCGCTTATCCTTCTGCCCGCCTGCGGCGAGGCTGCCGACAGTCAGCCGGCGGTGACCACCGCTCAGGAGGCCGGCGACATCGTGTCGGCCGTTGAGGAAACCGAACCGAGCAGGGAGAACACTCCCGATTCGCTGCCCGACGATCTCGATTTCGGCGGAGCGAGGTACAACATCCTCGTTCAGGAGAGCACCGACCTCAGCTCTCTCGCCGCCGCCAACGAGATGGTGACCGAGGAGCTCGACGGCGAGGTCATAAACGACGCCGTCTACAACCGCGCTCTCAAGGTCATGAACCGCCTTAACGTCGAGATAAGCAAGACGGTCGTAAAGGATATCCCCTCTACGCTGAAAAAGACGGTCGCGGCCGGCGACGCCGCGTACGATATCGCCGCCGCCTACGCCTACTACATCACCCCTTCCGCTCTGAACCACATCTTCGTGAACTGGCTCAACGTCCCGTATGTCGACTTCAGCCAGCCGTGGTGGCCGAAAACCCTCACCGAAGACCTTATCATCAACAACACGCTGTTCTTCATCTCCGGCGACATCTCGATGCGCCTGCTCGAATACACCTACTGCGTCTACGTCAACAAGGCGATAGCCGCCGACTACAACGTCCCGGAGCTCTATCCCGAGGTGCTTGACGGCAAGTGGACGATGGACAGGTACATGGAGGTCGGCAACATGGTCTCCGCCGACGTCAACGGCGACGGCAAGTACGACACCGAGGACCTGTACGGCACGATGAACAACCATTACTGCGACACCCGCTGGTCCTGCTATGACCTGCATCTGTCGAAGGTGAACGACGAGGGGCTTCTCGAGCTCGACGTCATGAGCGACAAGTTCGTCGACGTCTACACGAGGCTGTGGGAATACTACCACGAGAACGATCACATCTACACGCACAAGGACAACGAAACCAGCCTCAAGATGTTCCGCGAGAATCATCTGCTGATGTATCCCTACCTTATGATCGGAGCCGAGAACTTCCGCGAGATGGAAAACGACTACGGAATCGTGCCGTACCCGAAGTATGACGAGGCTCAGGAGAACTATTACTGCCTGGCGCACGACAACTACTCCCTCATGTGCGTGCCGATAGACATCCCCGAGGACAAGTACGAGATGATCGGCGCCACGACCGAGGCCTTCGCCGCCGAGAGCTACCGCACCATCACCCCCGCCTATCTTGAGGTGGCGATGAAGAACAAGTTCCTGCGCGACCAGTACTCGACCGAGATGCTCGACATCATCATGAGCGGCCTCAAGTTCGATCCCGCCGGCATATATTCCAACTCCCTCGGCGACGTGCTCCACCTCTTCCGCGGGGTATGGGACGGCAAGCTCGACATCGTCTCGACCTACTCGAAGAAGGAAAAGAGCTATCTCAAGGCGTTCGATAAGTTCAACACAAAGTACAACGACGACTGATACCCACAAAACACATCGAAAGCCCGCCGGATTATCCGGCGGGCCGTCTTTTTTTGGGGCTTATCCGCTTTTAGCCGATGATCTCGGCGATGGCGGTGTTGTATTTGTCAAGGTTCTTGTCCGCCTTTTTCAGACCCTTCTCGTACATCGAGGAGACGTCTGACTTGTAGCTGCGGAGCAGGTTCATTATGCTCTCGTTGTAGCCTCCTATCTCGAAATACCATCCGAAGTCGTATGTGCGGGTGGAGAAGATGAGGTCGAGCATCTTGGCGCTCTCCTCGTCGCGGGCCACCTTGTTCTGGAGCGTGACCTCGTAATACGCCGGGGTGAGGGTGTAAAGCGATTCGTAGGCGAGATTCTGGGTGATCCATCCGGCGCGGGCGAAGTCCTCGTCTCCCCACGCGTTGTTCGGGATCGAGTACAGCGATATGCTCCACGAGGCGGCGCTGTTGTAGTAGCGCTCCTGGCTCTCGTCGAAGAGCGGCAGCGGCATGATGCCGAAGTCGTCCTGCATGTCGCGGAAGGATGTCGCCGCGCCGAGATTCGCCATATAGAACAGCGCGCGGCCGTCGTTGAAGGCGAGGACTCCGTAGTCGGCGTCGTAGCCGTTGCGCTGGTAGGCGCATGTGACGTCCTTGTTGTAGGCGTAGGCGGTGAATTTGTCGAACGCCTGAACGAACTTTTCGCTGTAAAGGGTAAGCTCTATCTCCCCTTCGGGATTTATGGTGCAGCATTTGATCCCGGAGGCGTTGACGATGCCCATCATTATATCGTCCCAGATGTAGATGCCGTAAAGATCATCCTTGTCGTTGACATGCCCGCCGTCGCCGTCGGTGTCGAGGTTGCCGTCGATGGCTTCGGCGAAGGTGCGGAAGTTGTCGATGGTCCATGTCATGCTGTCGACCATCTCGTACATGTTCGGCAGGTTGTAGTTCTCGGCCATCTTCTTGTTGAAATAGATGGCGAAGGTGGCGCGGTTGTCTCCGATGGAGAGGTCGCCGGTCATCTGGAAGACCGAGCCGCCGAAGGTGCACTCCTGCGTGACGTACTGATCCCACCAGGGCTTGGAAAGATCGAGATGCTCCACCTTGTTCAGATCCGCCAGCGCGTTCGCGACGATGGCGTTGCAGGAGGAGTAGCCGGAAAGGCAGACGAGATCGTAGTCGTTGGTTCCCGCCTGAACGGATTTGGAGACCTCCTTCTGTCCCTGACGGTTGTCCGCCGACACGACGATGGGCTTGATCACGCAGTTGCCCTTCTCCTGAACGGTGATCATGCGGTTGTACTCGGCGTCGTCGATAGGCTCGCCGGTGAGCTCCTCGGCCTTGAAGTCGTTCGTGATCGTGTTGTGGATCATGATATGGAATTCATACCCGCCGAAGTCCATGTCGGGCAGCCCGCTTTCGAGGCGGACGTCTTCCGGCTCGGTCTCCTCGGCCGCGGTCTCGCCGCCGCTCGGGGCCGTCGTCTGAGCCGGCTTCGCGCCGTCCGAACCGTCGCCGCAGGCGCAGAGCGCCGATGCCGCCATGAGCGCGGCGAGTATGAGAGTCAGTCTCTTTTTCAATGTGGTTTCCTCCTTGAATATATGGTTTTTGTTTTTTTCTCTTGTCTGCCCCGTCCGAAGATCAGACCCTGTATGTTATGATCTCGTTCAGGAACGCCTCGATGTTCTCGAGCGGCGTGCCGCCGACGATCCCGTTCCCGGCGGCGTAAAGGAAGCCGCCGTCCGGCGTGTCGAAGGTGTCGCGCATCAGCCGCACCTCACGCCTGACGTCCTCGGGCGAGGCGTTGATCAGCGTGTCCTGAACGTCCATACCGACGAGGAAGGCCAGCTTTCCGCACCATTTCGCCGCGATCTCGTCCCAGTCCATCGTGTGCTTCTGCAGCGGGTGGAGCACCGACAGACCGCACTCGATGAGATCCCCGATTATCGTCTCGACGTTTCCGCAGGTGTGGAGCCATACGTCGACGTCGTTTTCCCTCGCGATGCCCCAGGTCTCCTTATAATACGGCTTTATGAACTCCCTGAACGTGGCGGGGCTCATGAACAGCGATTTCTGCGTCCCGAGGTCGTCGCTTATCATGTACCCGTCAGGCTTTACCTCCTCTATCGCGCGGTAAAGCAGCTTTATCTCGGTGTCGCTTACCGCCTTATGCAGAGCCTGCAGCTCGTCCGGGTATTCGTAGTAGTCGGTCAGCAGGTTTTCCATGCCGCGGAAGTTCCATATCCGCTCGAACATCAGCGACCAGTGGTGGATGAGGACGTATTTTCCCTCGGCGTGAGCCTTGTCGGCGATCCTCTTCGCGTCGTCGAATATCCCGGGCACATCGGTATCGGGGAGTTTTTCGAGCATGTCCGGCAGGTATTTCCAGTCGGGAAGGGCGGCTCTCGCGTCGTGCCCGGTCTTCCGGTCATACTCGATCTTCGGCAGCCGCCAGCAGAAGCCGTCGTCCCGGTGCGAAAAGGACGGCTGCGGGAAGCCGACGACGACCACGTCTTCTTCGTACTTGTCGAACATCGAGAGGCGGCTGCCGTACTGCTCGTACAGACCCTCTCCCCACCATTTCGTGAAGGCTCTCGGCGGCCTCGGCGGCTTATTGAAGCGTATCGCGGCCCTTACTTCGTCCCGTGTCAGCATCATGTCAGATGTCATCATATCTCCCCCGGCCCTATCGGCGCGCCGAAGACGGGCATGCCGCCGTCCCACGATACCGGCTGTGTCCAGACCGAGCGTCCCCGCCATCCGGTACCGGAGACGAGGTTTCCGTGATAGACGATCCATGTATCGCCGCCCGGGTCCTTTACGAATGAGCAGTGCCCCGGACCGAAGCAGAACGATGTCTTCCCGAATACCGGCCTGTCGTATTTGAGCCAGCTGTCGGCTCTCAGCGGATCGCCGCCTTTGTATTTCAGCATCCCGAGGCAGTAATCGTCGCACCAGCTACCCGATGCCGAATAGACTATGTACGTCGCGTCCCAGCCGTACAGGGCCTCCGGGCCCTCGTTTATCGTCGGCAGACCGTTTTCCGGCGTGCTGCCGCGTTTCTCCCAGTCAAATTCGGGACGCGATATCATCGTCCTTTCCGAGTCGATCTGCGTCGGCGACGACATGTGCGCGATGTAGAGATTCTGCGCGACGTTGACGTCGCCCTCCCATCCCGACCAGACGAAATACATCTCGCCGCCGATAAGTACGACGGTGCCGTCTATCGCCCATTTGTCGGTTTCGTCAAAGATCTTCCCGGCCATCCTGAAATCGGACATCGGGTCGTCTCCGGCGCACTCGAGGACGTACATCCGGTGGTCGTGATTGTTTCCGCCGTCGGCGGCGACGTATATGTACCACCTCCCGCCGAGCTTATGGAGCTCGGGGGCCCAGTATTCCTTCGAATACATCGTGTCCTTCGGGGCCGTGTAAACCTTCCGCCCGCCCTCTGTCGTGATATGGGTGTTGTCGGCGAGCTGATTCACGAATACGCCGTCGCCGCCTGAATAACAGTAGTAATATCTCCCGGTATCGGGATCGCGCGTCACCCACGGGTCGTTGCCGGTCGGATATACCGGGTTTATGATGATCTGCCTGATCTCACTCATTGAACAGCGCCTCCACCTCTTCGTCGGTATATCCCTGACGCTTCCACGCCTCGCGGGCCATCTCCCGCATCTTCGGGTCGTCGAAGGTGCGCCGCGCGAGCATGCTCTCGTCCATCAGCACGCCGCCCTCGACGCCGGGGAAGGGTGTGAGGCGGTCGCTGAGCATCTCCTCCTGAGCCTTTTCGTCTCTGATATCGGGGATGTCGATCCATTTTCCGCCCTGATTTGCGCTCCTCCAGGCGTAGATTCCGACGTTCGTCATCATTATGCCGTGAAATGCGTCGAGATACGGCTGTTTTCCCGTCCTTATCGCCTCGGCGAAGTTAAGCTCGACGAAGAAGTCGCCTCCGCCGTGGCCCGTCGCCTTCGCCTCCTCGGCGTGCTCGGCCCAGTCGGGGAAGTAGACCTTCTCGGCCTCCTGCCCTTCTTTAAGCGTCCACGGCTCATGCCATATCCTAACCGTCTCGGGACCGAAATATCCCTGTCCGCGCCCGGCCTCCATCGCGCCCTTCGTACCGTGCAGACCGTACCAGCAGCTGTGCCCGGCGACGCCGGCGTAGATGCGGAAGATCGCCCCGTTGTCCATCCTCACCAGCATGACGAAGGCCGAGCGGCGGGAGTCGGTGATGTTGCCGTACTCGTCCATCGGCGGGATGAGATTGCAGGACACGGCGACGGGAAGGGTGTTCGTTATGTACATCAGCGGCGCGAGGGCGTGCGTGTTGTAGTAGCAGCCGGGCAGCCAGTTGCGCCAGTGCTTCGCTCCCGGAGCGTACCAAAGGCTGTCGGACAGCGCCATCGGATGGTTGTATTCGCCCTCGGCGTACCTGACATAGCCTATCTCGCCGAGATCGTACAGCCGCTTGAACTCCTGATTGAACCGGGTGTAGCAGTAATTTTCGGCCAGCATGTAGCACAGGCCGGTCTCACATGCCGTGCGGTACAGCTCGACGCCGTCGGCGAGGGTGGCGTTGCAGCTCGTCTCGCTGAGCACGTGCTTTCCGGCCTTCAGAGCCAGCTTCGAGAAATAGGCGTGCGTATGGAACGGCGCGGCTATGACGACGGCGTCGAAGTCCTGCTTTATGAACTCGTCGAAGCTCTCGTAGCCGGGGACGCCGAGCTCGGAGCACACCTTGTCGAGACGGGTTTTGAAATTGTCGCAGATGCAGGTCAGCTTCATGCCCGACGCTGCCGCCGTCTCGGCGAAGGCCTTGCCGCGGAAGGCGCCGAGAACGCCTACCCGTATCTCTCCCTCCGGGATCGTGTGAGTCATGATTTCATACCTCGATTCGGGATTTGTAGGATATTGTTGTTTTTTACTTCACTATTATAACATATATCCGGCGTAAAAGCAACTATATTTTTGTCGGGACCGCCAAAAATCGGATCGTCCGGCGTAATCGTCCGGCAGCCGCCGGCGATCCTTTCCCCCTGCGCAAAACACCCTCTGGTTGTGATTCCATGTCATTTCAACGATCCTCAGCGCATGAAATTACCTTGTTTTTGGGCTTTTGATGTGATATAATTTATCAATAATTTAAATCAGTGAAGGAAAGCCGGAGCCGTATGGAGTATTCGGAAAACAGATTAAACAGCGTGATAAACAGCGTCAGAGCGCCGGACAGGAGCGTCATGGACGAGGCTGAAAGGCGTCAGGCGCAGCTTGCCAAGCCCCCGGGGAGCCTCGGCAGGCTCGAGGAGCTCGCCGTGCAGCTGTGCGGGATAAGAGGCCGCATGCGTCCGACCGTGGAAAACAAATACCTTCTCGTCTTCTGCTCGGACAACGGGGTGACACAGGAGGGCGTTGCGAGCGCTCCGAGATCGGTGACGCTCGCCCAGACGATAAATCTCGCCCGCGGGAAGACCGGCGGATCGGTCCTCGCGAGGAATATCGGATGCAGGCTGCTCGTCTGCGACGTCGGCGTCGACGCCGAGATAAGGGAGCCGGGCGTCATCGGACGCAAGATCGCCCGCGGCACGGCGAACATAGCGAAGGGCCCCGCCATGACGCGCGAAATGGCTGTACAGGCCGTCCTCATCGGCGCCGATCTCGCGTCCGAGGCAGCGGCCGAAGGAGCCGACGTCATCGGCATAGGCGAGATGGGCATCGGCAACACGACGACGTCGTCCGCCGTCATCTCGGCGCTGACGGGAGCCGCCGTGAAGGACGTCACCGGCAGGGGCGGCGGTATAACCGACGAGATGTACAGAAACAAGATATCGGTGATAGAAAGGGCTCTTGAGGTCAATTCCCCCGACGGCTCGGACGCTCTTGATGTGCTGTCTAAGGTGGGCGGATTCGATATCGCCGCCATGGCGGGAGCCTTCATCGGAGCGGCGGCATGCCGTCTCCCGGTGATCATCGACGGCTTCATCGCCGCCGCCGCGGCGCTGTGCGCTGCGAGGCTCTGTCCCGCCGCCGCCGACTACATGATCCCGTCGCACGAATCGTATGAGATAGGATACCGTGTCGCCATGGACGAGCTCAGGAAAAAGCCGCTGTTCAGCCTCGGGATGCGCCTCGGCGAAGGGAGCGGCTGCCCGATAGCGATGTCGATGCTCGACGCCGCCTGCGCCGTCATGAACGATATGGCGACCTTTGACGAGGCGGGGATAGACGACGGATATCTCGAGCCGATACGGGCGATAGACGCCTTCTCGGTCGACGGATCGGGAGAAGGGAAGGGGACGCGATGAACGTATTTATCTCCGGAGGCTGCAAGAACGGCAAGACCGGCTTCGCGCAGGATATCGCCGTCAGGCTTTCCGGCGGCGGAAAGCGCTTTTACGTCGCGACTATGATCCCCTACGACGGGGAGGACAGAGAGCGTGTCCGCCGCCACATATCCGACCGCGAGGGCATGGGCTTCGGGACGCTAGAGACAGCCCGGGACATCGCCACCTGCCTCGATTCCGGCGGCGGGGACGCGACATATCTCATCGACAGCGTCACCGCCCTTCTGCTGAACGAGATGTTCCCCGGCAATTATTCAGAGCAGGCCGACCCCGGCGCCGCCACCCGCTGCATTGAAGGGCTTCTGAAAGTCGCCCGCGGCTGCCGGAATGCGGTCTTCGTCAGCGATTACATCTACTCCGACGCCGAGAGATACGACGATTTTACCGAGAGCTACCGCAGGATGCTGGCGTCGATAGACAGGGCGCTCGCTATGGAGTGCGATACCGTGATAGAGCTCTGCGCCGGGCTTCCGATATGCCGCAAGGGAGTGATGCCGATATGAAAAGGCTTTTCAGGGCGTGCATGATGTGCTTCTCGATGTTCTGCGCCATCCCCTGCCCGTACAGGGGCTGGGATGAGGAGGCGCGGCCGATAATGACGCTCTTCCTTCCGCTCGTCGGGGCATTCATCGGGCTTATCTGGACGCTCATCGCCTATCTCGCCCGACTTGTCGGCGTGCCGGTCATGGCGGCCGCCGCGGCGCTCTGCGCCTACCCGTATCTCATCACCGGCGGCATGCATATGGACGGATATCTCGACGTGACCGACGCCGTCATGTCGTGGCGCGACGTCGAGGAGAGAAGACGGATACTGAAAGATCCGAACGTCGGCTCGTTCGCCGTCATATTCGGCGGTCTCGTCCTTATTGCCGGATTCGCGCTTTTCGCGTCGGCAGGGGAAGACGCTCCGGTGTTCACCCTGACGCTGATACCGGTGGTATCGAGGTGCATGGCAGGGCTGTGCGTTACGCTGCTCCGGCCGCTGACGACGAGCGAATACTCGGGCGCGTACAGGAAGGGCGTGAAAAAATCGCATGTCGCCGTCTTCGCCGTGATCACGGCGCTGTCGTGCGGGGCCGGGTTCGTATTCCTCGGGAAATACGGCTTCGCGGCTGTCGCCGTTATTGCCGGGTATCTGTGGAATCTGCAGAAGGCCTTCCGCTCTCTCGGCGGCATGTCGGGGGATATCTCCGGCTACGCCCTCACCTTCGGCGAGCTGTGCGGGATCGCGGTCTACGCGCTGCTGTGACGGCGGAATGAAAGAATAATAATGGGAGAATTCTATGCATCTTATAATCGGAGGAGCGTATCAGGGAAAGCTTGATCACGCGAGGAAAGCGCTGGGCGTAAAGGAGGACGAGATATATTCCTGCACCGAGGACGGCGGGATCGACTTCTCCTTCCGATGCGTGAACGCCGTTGAGGAATTCGTCCTCGGCTGCGTCAGGCGCGGCGATGACGCGGCGGAGATATTCAAAGCCCACCGCTCGGAATGGGAAGACAGCGTCCTTATTTGCCGCGACATATTCTGCGGGGTGGTGCCGATGGGAGCCGAGATGCGTGCCTGGCGTGAGGCGACAGGCCGGCTGTGCGCCTTCCTCGCGTCAGAGGCCGAGACGGTGACGAGGATGTTCTGCGGGATAGACGAGAGGCTGAAATGAGACTGATCCTTATACGCCACGGCTTGACCGAGGCAAACGAAAAGCATCTTTACTGCGGCTCGACTGACATCCCCCTTTCGGTCGCCGGGATCGACGCGCTTAAAAAGAAAAGGGACGAGGGGATTCTCCCCGACATCACCGGGCTCCGGGTCATAACGAGCGGCATGAAGCGGTGCGGCGAGACCCTCGCCCTGCTCTTCGGCGATATCGAGCATGAGACCGACACCGATTTCCGCGAGATGGATTTCGGCGTCTTCGAGATGCGCTCGTATGATGAGATGAAGGACGATCCTCAGTACATCGAGTGGATATCCGGCGACAACGAGGCGAATATCGCTCCCGGAGGCGAGAGCGGGAACATCATGACGGCGCGGGTGATAAGAGGGCTCGGGCGTCTTACGGACGACGGCCGCGGAGCTCTCGTCGTGACGCACGGCGGCGTCATCGCGGCTATCATGGCGTATCTGTTCCCGGGCGAGGGGAAGAACCGCTACGAATGGCAGACCGGCGCCGGCGGCGGGTACGAGATCGACACCGAAGCGGGGACATATCGGAGATTCTGACGTCCGTTTTTTGATAAAGAAAGTCCGAAAAATGTAAAATGCGTATTATTGACATCTAACTTGGGGAGTGCTATAATAATTTTAATTGTATATTGAAACAGTTAATGCATAAGCCCCAAAGTTAAATACGGCCGCACACTGTCATACAGGCAATGTGCGGATTATTTATGCGCAGATAAAGACGCTGACCTGCATTTTTGACATATGATAATTACAGATCCGATGGCCATCGAGGCCAGAAGCATGGAAATAATCGAAAGCGAGCTTAGGACCGAGATACCGCCCGAAAACAAGGCGGTGGTCAAGCGCGTGATCCACTGCACAGCCGATTTCGACTACGCCGAGAACCTCGCCTTCTCCGACGGAGCCGTCAGAAAGGGCATAGAGGCTCTGAAAAACGGCTGCACCGTCGTCACCGACACGCAGATGGCGAGATCCGGCATAAACAAGGCGGCGCTTTCGAAGCTCGGATGCGACGTCCAGTGCTTTATGAGCGATCCAGACGTCGCCGAGGAGGCGAAGGCCCGCGGCTGCACGAGGGCGAGAGTCTCTATGGAGAAGGCCACCCGCCTCGGAAAAGAGCTGATCTTCGCCGTCGGCAACGCGCCGACCGCCCTTCTGACGCTCCGCGAGCTGATAGACGAGGGCGCGGTGTCCCCGGCGCTCGTGATCGGCGTTCCGGTCGGCTTCGTAAATATCATCGAGGCAAAGGAAGCCATCATGGAGACGAAGGTGCCGTATATCGTGGCTCGCGGCCGCAAGGGCGGCTCGAACGTCGCCGCGGCGATAGTGAACGCTTTGATGTATCAGATCACCCGCTGACCCGACGATGGAAAGCTTCATCACAAGGGACGGCAAAAAGCTGCGCAGAGGCTACACCACCGGCTCATGCGCCGCGGCCGCGTCGAAGGCGGCGGCGCTGATGCTGCTAGGCAAAAGACCGGTGGAGTCGGTATGGCTGATGACGCCGAAGGGCATCGGCCTTACCCTCGCCGTCGCCGATACCGAGATAGGGGACGGATATGTATCGTGCGGCATAGTTAAGGACAGCGGCGACGATCCCGACGTAACGAACGGGATGACAGTCTACGCCCGAGTGTCGAAGACCGATTCCCGCCATACCGTCGAGATAGACGGCGGCGAGGGGATAGGCAGGGTGACGAAGCCCGGCCTCGATCAGCCGGTCGGCGCGGCGGCGATTAACTCGACGCCGAGAAGGATGATAAAAGAGGAGCTTTTAAGGGTCTGTGAGGACTTCGGCTACGACGGAGGGCTAAGAGTGATAATCTCCGCCCCCGCCGGGGCAGAGATCGCGAAAAAGACCTTCAACCCGAGGCTCGGCATCGTCGGAGGCCTTTCGATACTCGGCACGACCGGCATCGTCGAGCCGATGAGCGACGACGCCGTGGTGGAGACGATAAAGACCGAGCTCTCGATGAGGGCCGCCGGCGGCAGGAAGACGGTGCTCTTCGTCCCCGGCAACTACGGGGCCGATTTCATCGAAAAGGAGCTCTGCATAGACCCGGAGATCGCCGTCACGACGTCGAACTTCATCGGCGACGCCTTCGCGTCGGCGTCGGAGATGGGCTTTGAGGCGGCTCTCATCGTCGGGCATATCGGCAAGCTCGTGAAGCTAGCCGGAGGGATGTTCAACACCCATTCGAGATACGGCGACTGCCGCGCCGAGATCTTCGCATCGCACGCCGCCGTCTGCGGCGCTTCAAGGGAAGCGGCTGAAAGGATCATGGACAGCGCGATGACGGACGACATGCTCGCCGTGCTCGATGAGGAAGGACTTCGATCAGCCGTCATGGACAGCCTGACGAAAAGGATAGGGACGCAGATAGAGGGGCGGCATCTCGGCTCGATGAAGGCGGGAGCCGTTATATTCTCAAACGTCTACGGGATCCTCGGCATGACGGGGAACGCTCCCGAAATACTCGGAATGATCAAAAAGGAATATATCTGATGGTACACATAGTCGGCGCCGGATGCGGCGCTCCCGATCTCATCACTCTGCGCGGCAGCAGATACATAGCCGCGGCGGACGTGATCATATACGCCGGTTCTCTCGTGAATCCCGAGCTCCTTTCGGGAGCGAAGGACGGCTGCGAAGTTTTTGACAGCGCGAAAATGACGCTCGAAGAGATAACGGAGAAGATATCCGAAGCCGAGAAAAGCGGCCTTATGACGGTAAGGCTGCATTCGGGCGACCCGTCGCTGTACGGGGCGATAGGCGAGGAGATGCGGGAGATGGACAGGCTCGGGATAGAGTATGACGTCACCCCCGGCGTCAGCGCCTTCTCCGGCGCGGCGGCGGCTCTTAAGGCCGAGTACACCCTGCCGGACGTCTCGCAGACGGTGATAATCACCCGCGCGGCGGGAAAAACGCCGGTCCCGGAAAAGGAAAACCTCACATCGCTCGCCTCGCACGGCGCCACGATGGTGCTGTTCCTCAGCACCGGACTGCTGAAAAAGGTCTCAGAGGAGCTTATATCCGGCGGTTATTCCCCCGACACCCCGGCGGCGATAGTCTATAAGGCGTCGTGGGAGGACGAAAAGATCTGCCGCTGCAGGCTCGCCGATCTCGAGGAGACTGCGAAGGTTAGCGGCATAACGAAGACGGCGCTCATCACCGTCGGCGATTTCCTCGGCGGCGAATTCGAGCGCTCGAAGCTGTACGATCCCGGCTTTGCCACCGAATTCCGCGGGGCTTCAAAGTGAAGACCGCCATCATCTGCTTCTCTGACGCCGGAGCGTCGCTTTCGCTTAAGATTGCCCCGATGCTCGGCGCCGGCGCGTCCGATATCCATTCGACGAAGAAATTCGCCGAAAAGTACGGATTCACCGGTCACGATAAGGTGTCGGAGGATATCGGAGATCTGTTTTACAGCTGCCGGGCGCTCGTCTTCGTCTGCGCCTGCGGGATAGCCGTCAGGTGCATAGCGCCGTACATAAGGGACAAAAAGACGGATCCCGCCGTCATCGTGACGGATGACGGCGGCAGGTTCGTGATCCCGATTCTCTCGGGGCATATCGGCGGCGCGAACGAGCTTGCGAGGCTGATAGCCGAAGAGATCGGGGCGGCCGCCGCCGTCACGACGGCGACCGACGGCGCCGGGCGTTTTTCCTGCGACGCCTGGGCGGCGCAGCGCGGCTGCGCGATATCGTCGATGGAGACGGCGAAAAGGGTATCGGCGGCGATACTTGTCGGCGATATACCGGTGACGTCGGAATTCCCGCTCCCGGATGAGCTGCCGCCGGGGCTCGTGAAGGACGGATCGGGCCCTCTCGGGATATACATAGGCGTGAAAACCGCCTCGCCGTACGGCGAGACGCTGAGGCTGACGCCGAGGACAGTCACCCTCGGTATCGGCTGCCGCAGGGGGATATCGAAGGAGGCCGTAAATGAGGCCGTCACGTCGGTATTCGCCGATAACGGGATAGATCCCGCGTGCATATCAGGTATCGCTTCGATAGACGTAAAGAAGGACGAGAAGGGACTTCTCGATTTCGCAGCGGATACAGGCGTCCCGGCGGTGTTTTACACGGCGGACGAGCTGAATGCCGTGCCGGGCGAATTCAAGGAATCTGAGTTCGTCAGAAAGACGGTCGGCGTCGGGAACGTCTGCGAGAGGGCCGCGGCGCTCGGCGGCGGCAGGCTGATCATAAGGAAGACAGCGGTGAGCGGCGTGACAGTCGCCGCGGCTGAGGCCGGGTGGAGGATAGAGTTTTGAAAAAGCTGTACGTTGTCGGCATCGGAGCCGGAAATTACGACGGGATGACAATAAAGGCCGCGAAGACGCTCGAAAACTCCGACGTGATAGTCGGCTATTCGGTCTACTGCGACCTTGTCAAGCCGTATTTCCCGGGAAAGACCTTCGTCTCGACCCCGATGATGAAGGAGATAGAGCGCTGCAGGATAGCTTTAGAGCAGGCGGCCGACGGCAAAGTAACGTCGATGATCTGCTCCGGCGACGCCGGGATCTACGGCATGTCGTCGCCCATCCTCGAGCTGGCGCCCGAATACGGCGTCGAGTGTGAGATCGTGGCCGGTGTCACCGCCGCGTCGTCGGGAGCCGCTCTGCTCGGCTCGCCGATAACCTGCGATTTCACTGTGATAAGCCTTTCCGACCTGCTTACGCCGTGGGAGACGATAGAAAAAAGGATAGATCATGCCGCCGAGAGCGGGATCCCGATCGTCATATACAATCCGTCGAGCAAAAAGCGCGCAGACTATCTCAGGCGCTGCTGCGAAATAGTCCTGAGGCACAGGGCCGCCGGGACCGTCTGCGGGATCGCCCGGAACATCGGGCGCGAGGGCGAGGAGACGTCTATAATGACCCTCGGCGAGCTCGCCCTGTATCAGGCGGATATGTTCACGACCGTCTTTATCGGCGACGAGTCGACGAAGGTGATCGGCGGCAGGATGATAACGCCGCGCGGGTACCGCCATGAGTGAGAAGTTCTGCCTTTTCGCCGGTACCACAGAGGGAAGGCGTCTCGCCGAGATCATGGCCGGACACGCCGATCTCGTCGTCTGCGTCGCGACGGAATACGGCGAGGTGCTGCTCGACGGGATATCCGGCATAACGGTGCGCGCCGGGCGGATGGACGCCGACGACATGCGCGCCTTCTTCGCCGAAAACGGCTTTACGAGGATAATCGACGCGACGCATCCTTACGCCGAGCTCGTGACCGACAATATAATGGCCGCCGCGGCCGACCGCGGGATCCCGGTTTTGAGGGTGCTGCGCGAAGCCGACGCGACGGCGGAGAGCGCCGTATATCTTTCGTCCGTGACCGAGGCGAGAGACTACCTCATGAATACCGAGGGCAATATCTTCCTCACGACCGGCTCGAAGGAGCTCATGTCCTACGTCGGCCTCGATATGTCGCGCGTATGGGCGAGAGTGCTGCCGACTCAGGCGGCGCTCGATTCCTGCCTTTCCGCCGGGATCATGCCGGCGCATATCATAGCCGCACAGGGGCCGTTCAGCGAGGAGCTGAATCTGGCTCAGATGAGGATGATAAACGCCTCGTACCTCGTGACGAAGGCCTCCGGCAAAAACGGCGGCTTCGAGGACAAGATATCGGCGGCCGAGAAGGCCGGAGCGGTGCCGGTAATCATCGGAAGACCGGCTCAGGTCGAGGGCGTGCCGCTGAGCGAGGCCGTCCGTCTGATCGGGAAGATCATCGACCTTCCCGGGCGCGCCGTCAGCGTTATCGGGATCGGTCCGGGCGGCGACGCGTATCTCATGCCGGAGGCGAGGGAGGCGCTGAATCTCTGCGACGCCGTGATAGGCGCCGATTCGGTCGTCGGATGTCTTCCCTTCGACAGGCCGGTTTACAGGGAGTTCATGCCGGATAAGATCAGGCGCGTCCTCGACGATGATCCGTCCATCCGCCGCGCCGCCGTCGTCATGCGCGGCGATATCGGCTTTTTCAGCGGCGCGAAGAAGCTCACAGCCGCGCTCGGCGGCTATGAGGTGCGTATGATCCCCGGCGTCTCATCTGCGGCGCTGCTCGCCGCCCGGCTGAACGTAAGCTGGGACGACGCGGCTTTCATCAGCGTCCACGGCCGCGACGGGAACGTCGTCCGCTTATCTTCTATGAACCGCAAACTGTTTATCCTTACCGGCGGGAGCAATACCCCCGACTCGGTGATGAGGCGGCTGTGTGAGTTCGGGATGAGCGGGGTAAGGGTGTCGGTCGGCGAGAAGCTGTCCTATCCCGACGAGAGGATAACGACCGGCAGCGCCGGAGAGCTGAAAGACCGCTCCTTCGATCCGCTTTCGATCATGTATATCGAAAACGATGAGGCCGACGGCCGGATAAGGACCGGCATCCCGGACGACGAGTTCATACGCGGCGACACGCCGATGACGAAGTCCGAGGTGCGCGCCGTGTCGGTGTCGAAGCTCGGGCTTTCGCCCGATTCTGTCGTCTATGACGTCGGGGCCGGGACCGGCTCGGTGTCGATAGAGTGCGCGATCTCGGCATGGCGAGGGACGGTGTACGCGATAGAGAAGGAATCCGACGCCGTCGGGCTCATCCGCGAGAACGCGGTCAGATTCCGCACAGACAACGTGAAGGTCGTCGGGGGAAGGGCGCCGGACTGCCTATGCGGTATAGAGCCGCCGACTCACGCCTTCATAGGCGGCAGCACGGGAGGTCTCGCGGACATCATATCGGCGCTTCTTGAAAAGAATCCCGACGTGAGGATAGTGCTGAATGCCGTCACGGTGGAGACTCTGTCCGACGCCTCGGCATGCATATCGAAGTTCGGGTTCAAAGAGTGCGATATCGTCTGCGTCAACGTCTCGCGCGCCAGAAAGATGGGCAGATACCATATGATGAACGCGCAGAACCCGGTCTATGTGATCACGATGCAGGGAGCCGAAAATGCTGGCTGAGCTGATAACGTATCAAACCGCCGCCGTCATCGTCGGCTTCATAATAGATTTCTTCGTCGGGGATCCGTACAGCATCCCGCACCCGGTCGTCGGGATAGGAAAATGGATTTCCTTCTTCGACAGGCATCTGAGGCGCGGCAACAGCAATCCGAAGGACGTGCCGCGCGGCGCTCTGACCGTGATACTCGTCGCCCTGATATCGACGGCGGTGCCCGCCGCCGTGCTGACTGCGGCGTGGCTCATACATCCCGCCGTGTATTTTGCGATCAGCAGCGTAATGTGCTGGCAGCTTCTGGCGGCGAGACAGCTCATACGTGAGGGCAAAAAGGTCCAGCGAGCCCTCGAAAAGGGCGACACCGAGGGGGCGAGATACGCCGTCTCGATGATCGTCGGCCGCGACACAGACGTCCTCGACGAGAAGGGCATCACCCGCGCCGCCGTCGAGACCGTCGCCGAGAACACGTCGGACGGCGTCATAGCCCCGCTTTTCTGGATGTTCCTGTTCGGGGCGGTCGGAGGTTTCTTCTACAAATCCATCAACACGATGGACTCGATGCTCGGCTACAAGAACGAGAAATACCTCTATTTCGGCCGCGCCGCGGCGAAGACCGACGATTTCGTGAATTACATCCCGGCGAGGATATCGGCTCTGCTCATGATCGTCTCGGCGCCTCTCTGCCGCCTCGACATGAAGAACGCGTGGAGGATCTTCTGCCGCGACAGATATAAGCACGCCAGCCCGAACTCGGCTCAGACCGAATCGGTATGCGCCGGAGCGCTCGGCGTGCGGCTCGCCGGAGACGCGGTCTACGGAGGCGTCGTAAAGAAAAAGGAGTTTATCGGAGATCCCCTGCGCGAGATCGAGCCGATGGACATAACGAGAGCCGGACATCTCATGTATCTTTCCTCACTTCTGACCCTTATCATCGGTACGGCGGCAAGATTCATCATCGTATTATGCTTATAAACACAGTCAGCCCTCACGGCGGCGATATCTACAAAAACAGGGTCGATATCGATTTTTCGGCCAATATAAACCCATACGGCATGCCGCCCGAGGCAAGGGCGGCGCTTGAGGCCTCTCTTGACGCCTGCTCCGCCTACCCCGACCCATACTGTACAAAGCTCCGTGAGAAGATAGCGGAGGCGGAGAACGTCCCGCAGAGCAGCGTCATATGCGGAAATGGCGCGGCGGAGCTCATTTACCAGTTCGCCTACGCCTTAGATGACGCAAGACCGGCGCTCATAGTCTCGCCGACCTTCTGCGAATACGAGCAGGCGCTCGACGCTGCCGGGGTGAGATGCGAAAAGTATTATCTTAAAGAGAGCGACGGGTTCAGGCTGACAAAGGAGTTCCTTCGCGTCGATTTCAGCCGGTATTCCGCCGTCGTCATCTGCTCGCCGAACAATCCGACCGGGATCACCATAGAAAGGGAGATCATCGAGTCGGCCGCCGGGAGCGGGGCAAGGATGCTCTGCGATTTCTGCTTTCTCGACCTCACGTCCGATCCCGACAGGTACGATATACCGTCTCTGACGGAGAGACATCCGAACATATTCGTCCTCAAGGCCTTCACGAAAAGCTACGCCATGGCGGGGCTCCGCCTCGGGTACGCGGTCTGCCGCGACGGCGCATTCCTTGAGAGGATGTCAGAAAAAGCGCAGTGCTGGAACGTATCGACTCCGGCGCAGGCGGCGGGATCGGCCGCTGTCGGATGCCGTGAATGGCTCGGGCGGACGGTCTCGATGATAGCCGCCGAGCGGGAGTATCTCGCACGTCGGCTCGACGCGCTCGGGATCACGGTATATCCGGGCGAGGCGAACTATCTCATGCTGAAAGCCCGCGCCGATCTTGCCCGTGAGACGATGAGACGCGGCATCATGATCCGTGACTGCTCCGGTTACGACGGTCTCGGCGAAGGGTATTTCAGGATCGCCGTCAGGACGCGTGAGGAAAACGAGCGGCTTATCGCCGCCGTGAAGTCGATAATGAACAGCCGGGATACGGAGTGAGCGATGAGCAAAGCATTACCTATAATGATCCAGGGGACCATGTCCAATGCCGGGAAGAGCCTGATATGCGCGGCGCTCTGCCGCATATTCCGTCAGGACGGGTACACCGTGGCGCCCTTCAAGTCGCAGAACATGGCCCTCAACTCCTTCATCACCGACGAAGGCCTCGAGATGGGGCGGGCGCAGGTGGCTCAGGCCGAGGCGGCGAAGATAAAGCCGTCGGTTCTGATGAACCCGATACTGTTAAAGCCGACGACCGACGTCGGCTCGCAGGTGATCGTCAACGGCGAGGTGCGCGGCAACATGCGGGCCGCCGACTACTTCAAGTACAAGAAGCAGCTCATCCCCGACATAATGAAGGCGTATGACACGCTCGCCGAAAAATACGACATCATAGTGATCGAGGGAGCCGGAAGCCCGGCGGAAATCAACCTCAAAAGCGACGATATCGTCAATATGGGCATGGCGAAGATGGCAAAGGCCCCGGTGCTCCTCGTCGGAGATATTGACCGCGGCGGCGTTTTCGCCCAGCTTTACGGTACCGTCGCGCTGCTCGACGACGACGAGAGAAGGATAGTCAAGGCGACTGTCATAAACAAGTTCCGCGGCGACGTCTCCATCCTCGCTCCCGGCCTCGACATGCTGTACGATCTCGTGAAGATCCCCTGCGCCGGGGTGGTGCCGTACACCAGAGTCGATATCGACGACGAGGACAGCCTGAGCGAGAGGCTGACGGCGGGCGAGCGCAAGGAGATAGACATAGCCGTCATCTCCCTGCCGAGGATATCCAATTTCACCGATTTCTCGCCGTTTTCACGGTTTTCGTCCGTTTCGCTCAGATACGTGAGGAACCTGTTCGAGCTCGGCTCGCCGGATATGATAATCATCCCAGGCACAAAGTCGACGATATCCGACCTCAGATGGATGCGTCAGAACGGCCTCGAGGGCGGGATACTGAAGGCGGCGTCTCGCGGGATCCCGGTGTTCGGCATATGCGGCGGACTGCAGATGCTGGGCAAGAAGATCTCCGACCCGTACGATACCGAGGGCGGCGGCGAGATCGCCGGGATGAGCCTGCTCCCGATCGAGACGGTGTTCGCGAAGGAAAAGACCCGCACCCAGACGGAGGGCGTATTCTCCGGCGTCGGAGGCGTTTTCTCGGGGCTCGAGGGGCTTTATTACCGCGGATATGAGATACACATGGGCCAGAGCGGCGAAAGCTGTGCCGTCCTGCGCAGCGGGAACGTCTACGGCAGCTATATACACGGGCTGTTCGACGAGAACGGCATAGCCCGCGCCATAGTGAAGGCGCTGTATGATATAAGAGGGCTCGAGTTCGACGAGAACGCCGTCTTCGACGTCCATGCCTACCGCGAGGGGCAGTATGACAAGCTGGCCGACGCGGTGAGAGGGGCGCTTGACATGGATCTCGTCTACCGCATCCTCCGGGAGGGAATATGATACATCTTTACTGCGGCGACGGCAAGGGAAAGACCACGGCCGCCGCCGGACTGGCGGCAAGAGCCGCCGGAAGCGGCATGAAGGTGCTGTTCTGCCAGTTCTTCAAGGACGGAAGCTCGTCCGAGCTTGAATCTCTCAGGCGGCTCGGGATAGAGACCCGCAATCCGTCGGCCGTCTTCGGACTGTATAAGTATATGACGGAGGAGCAGAGGAAGGAGACCCGCGACGCCCACAACGAGCTGCTTTACGGCGTCATCGCCGACGCCGGGAAATACGATCTCATCGTCCTCGACGAGGCGGTGTCGACATACCGCTATCAGATGCTCGACAGGGAAAAGCTGATCTCGCTGCTGAAGACCGAGGGACAGAGCCGCGAGATCGTCCTGACCGGCAGAAAGCCGATGGACGAGCTCGTCGAAGCCGCCGATTACGTGACCGAGATGAAAAAGATAAAGCATCCGTTCGACGGCGGCCTGACGGCGAGAAAGGGGATCGAATACTGATATGAATCTGCTTGACAGCGACGGCGTCTACATGATAGACGTCTCCCTCAGCGGCGGAAGCGGCAAGGCGTCGATCACGACTCCGGCGAGGCTCACCGTAGAAGGCGGCAAAATGACTCTTGAAGTCGAATGGAGCAGCTCGAAATACGATCTTATGATCGTCGGCGGCGAAAACTATCTCCCGGTAAATACCGAAGGCAATTCGGTGTTCATGATCCCGGTGGCGTCGATAGACAGCCCGCTCGCAGTAAAGGCCGAGACGCTGGCTATGAGCGAGCCGCATCTTATAGACTACGAGATCGTCTTCGACGCATCGTCTGTAAAGAAGGAGGGCGGATCTGCTTTCCCGGCGGTGATCGGCGCTGTCGTAGGCGTGATCGTCATCGCCGCGGCGGCGGCCGTCATTATAAGCCGCGTCAAACGCAAAAAGAAATGATGACAAAGCGTCTTGCGGCCGCCGTCATCGCCGCGGCGTTCCTGTTCTCGCTCGTCTCATGCGGCGGTGAGGCTCAGATGAAAGAGACCGCGCCGCCGGTCATAGACGGCGCTGGAGAGGCGAAGAATGTCGAGCTTTACTGCGCCGAGTGCTTCACCCTTTATGAGTATGAGAACGGCGATTCGTACATCGTCACCGACGACGGGTCGAAATATCTCGTGACCGATCTCGATCCTGAGGGGATCGACCCCGACACTGCGGTGCTGCGAAGAAACGCCGATCACATCTACATGGCGGCGAGCGCGGCGATGAGCTTTTACGACTCCCTCGGCAGGATATCCGACATACGCTTTTCGGCGATAAAGGAGAGCGCGTGGGACATCGAGAGCGCCGCCGAGGCGATGCGCTCCGGCGATATGGTCTACGCCGGGAAATACAGCGAGCCGGATTACGAGCTGCTTCTCACCGAGGGCTGCTCATATTCGATACAGTCGACGATGTCGGATCATGTGCCGAAGGTGAGGCAGAAGCTCACCGAGATCGGCATACCGGTGTTCGTCGACCGGTCGAGCTATGAGTCGCATCCGCTCGGCAGATGCGAGTGGATAAAGGTCTACGCGCATCTGACTGGCGATATCGAGCTCGGCGACCGGCTGTTCGAGGAGCAGAAGGAGCATTTCGACCGCCTCGAGGGCATCGAGAGCAGCGGGAAGACCGTCGTCTTCTTCTATATCTCGGCGTCGGGGAAGATAGTGACGAGGAAGGCCGGCGACTATGTGACGACGATGATAGAGATGGCCGGGGGCGAGAACGTCTTCGATTTCCTGGGCGATGACAACGCCTCGTCGACGGTGACACTCGAGCCGGAGGAGTTCTGCATACACGCGAAGGACGCCGACATCATCATCTACAACATCAATCTCGGCGGAGAGATTCATTCCGTCGGCGAGCTCGTAGAGAAAAACGAGCTTCTCGCCGAGTTCAAGGCCGTGAAGGAGGGGAATGTCTTCTGCACCAGCCGCTCGGTCTATCAGGAGATAATGAAGATGGGCGAGATACTAACCGATTTCCACACGGTATTCTCCGGCTCAGGGGATGAGCTCAAATATTTGTACAGGATATACTGAGCCGTTTTTCGGCTTTGACAGATGAATAAAAGGATACTTTTTTCCTTCATCCTGCTGGCGGCTCTGACGCTGATCTTCCTTTTGCTCGGAGTGTCGGCGGGAAGCGCCGACATATCTCCCGCGGAGCTTATGCGCGTGCTTATGGGACGGTCGTCCGACGGCACGGCGGCGCTGATACTGCTGAAGATACGTCTGCCGCGGACGCTCGCCGCCTTCGTGCTCGGAGGCGCGCTGGCGCTGTCGGGCTATATGCTCCAGACCTACTTCCACAACCCGATAGCCGGGCCGTTCGTGCTCGGCATATCGTCCGGCGCGCGGCTGATGGTGGCGGTGACGCTGGTCCTTGCGGCGAGGGGAGCCCTCCGCCTCGGCTCGGCTTTGATGGCGGGAGCCGCCTTCTTCGGGGCCCTTATCTCGATGATGGCCGTCCTGCTCGCGTCGTCGAAGATAAAAAACATGTCGATGCTGGTCGTCTGCGGCGTCATGATAGGCTATATCTGCACCGCGATAACCGATATAATAGTCAATTTCGCCGACGACTCGGATATCGTGAATCTCCGCGGGTGGTCGATAGGCTCGTTCTCCGGCATGAAGAGCGATCAGCTCATCGTTGCGGCGGCGATAGTCTTCATCTCCCTCGCGGCGTCGGTCTTCCTTTCAAAGCCGATCAGCGCCTATCAGCTCGGCGAAAGCTACGCCGTCGAGATGGGCGTCAACATAAGGGCGGTGAGGATAGCGATAATCCTTTTGTCGAGCCTTCTGTCCGGCTGCGTCGCCGCCTTCGCCGGGCCTGTCTCCTTCGTCGGGATAGCGGTGCCGTTCCTTATGAAGATGCTGCTCGGCACGGCGAAGCCGCTCTGCATGATCCCGGCATGCTTTATCGGCGGCGGAGTTTTCTGCATCATAAGCGATATCATCGCCCGCACGGTGATATCTCCGTCGGAGCTCGGGATAAGCACCGTCACGTCGGTGCTCGGAGCCCCCGTCGTGCTCATGATCATGCTGAGAAAGAAAAAAAACAATGCTTGAAGTAAGGAACCTGTACGCCGGATACGGGAAAAAGGAGATAGCGCGGGACATCTCGTTCAAGGTAAACGGCGGCGAGATACTTACCCTCATAGGCCAGAACGGATCGGGAAAATCGACGATCCTGAAAACGCTTTCCGGGCATCTCAGGCCTCTTTCCGGCGATATCATAATCGACGGACGCCCGCTGCTCTCGATGCGGCGGGAGGAGAGGGCGAAGGCGGTGTCGGCCATGCTGACCGACCGCCCGGGCACCGATATGATGACCTGCCGCGACGTGGTCGAGACGGGAAGACATCCGTACACCGGGACCTTCGGGCTGCTCGGCCCGGCGGATAAGGAGAGCGTAAGGGAGGCGATGCGCCTCACCGACACCGAGGAGCTTGCGGAAAGCCGGTTTTCCGAGATAAGCGACGGACAGAAGCAGCGGGTCATGCTCGCAAGGGCCGTCTGCCGCGAGCCGAAGGTGCTGCTTTTCGACGAGCCGACATCGTTTCTCGACATACATTACAAGCTCACCTTCCTTTACATGATCGACCGCCTGAGAAAAGAGAAGAAGATAGCGGTCGTCATGTCGCTGCACGAGACCGAGCTCGCGGCGAAGATATCCGACAGCGTCATGCTGCTTAAAAACGGCGTCTGCACAGGCCTTGGCAGCCCGGAAACGATGCTCGGCAGGGACAGGCTCATGGAGCACTTCGATCTATCGGAGGAACTCTATGACAGATACCACGGTTAGAACAGGGCTTTGCTCTGATCAACATAAATCATCCAAATGTTTTCAAATCCATATCGGAGGAAGATCATGAAAATCATCAAATTCACCGCTCTCGCCATGAGCGTGCTCATGCTCGCTCTCGCTCTCACCTCCTGCGGCGGAAGCTCAAAGAAGACCATCCTCGTCGTCAGCTTCGGCACCAGCTACAACGACAGCCGCGAGGCCACCATCGGAGCCATCGAGAAGGCCATCGCCGACGCCAATCCCGGCGCCGACGTCCGCCGCGCCTTCACCAGCCAGATCATCATCGACAAGCTCAAGGAGCGCGACAACATCGAGATCGACAACGTCGAGGAAGCCTTCGCCCGTCTCATTTCCGACGGCGTAAAGGACCTCATCGTCCAGCCGACTCACGTAATGTCCGGCTTCGAGTATGACGATCTCATGGCCGTCATCGACGCCAACAGAAGCAAGTTCAGCAGCATCAAGGTCGGCTCGCCGCTTCTCACCACCGACGACGATTACAGCCGCGTTATAACCGCCATCACCGACGCCACCGCCGAGTATGACGACGGAAACACCGCCATCGTCTTCATGGGCCACGGCACCGAGCACGCCTCCAACGCCACCTACTCGAACCTCCAGTCGAAGATCACCGCCGCCGGCAAGACCAACTACTACATCGGCACCGTTGAGGCCACTCCCACCCTTGACGACGTTATCGCCGCCTGCAAGGCCGGCGGATACACCAGAGTCGTTCTCGAGCCGCTCATGGTTGTTGCCGGCGATCACGCCAATAACGATATGGCCGGTGATGAGGAAGATTCCTGGAAGACCATCCTCACAAATGAGGGCTTCGAGGTCGTCACCCTTCTGAGAGGCCTCGGCGAGATCGCTGCCGTGAGAGACGTTTATGTCGATCATGTCAAGAACGCGAAGTAAGCTGATAAGACTGTCGGCTGCTCTGCTCGCTGTCATGGCACTCTGTCTTTCATCGCCGCCCGTCTTCGCCGGGGACGGCGAAAAGCCGGTATATCCGGCCGATATCACAGACGGCGTCTATTCGATAGACGTCAAGTCCAGCTCGTCGATGTTCAGGGTCGTCGACTGTCAGCTCACCGTTTCGGGCGATGCGATGACGGCCGTGATGACGATGAGCGGTCAGGGCTACGGGTATCTCTTCATGGGCACGGGGGAGGAAGCTCTCGCCGCTCCCGAGACCGAGTATATCCCGTTCGAGCTCGACGGCGAGGGGCAGAAGACCTTCACCGTGCCGGTAACGGCGCTCGATACGACGGTAAAGTGCGCCGCGTGGAGCATAAAGAGAGAAACGTGGTACGACCGCGATCTCGTCTTTATGTCTGATAATCTGCCGAAGGGGGTCGTCAAACGAGACGCCTCCCCTGCCGGATATATCATAGGCGCGGTCTGCGCCGTCGCCGCGGCGTGCGCCGTGACGGGCTTCATCGTCCGTTTCAGGCGCCGCAAAATAAAATAAACGGATAAAAGATCTGCCGCGGCGATGCTGCCGCGGCAGATTTTCAAAAGGGCCCGCCATGGCGCGGCGGCGCGCGTGAAGGATCACTTTTCAAGCGACAGCGTTATCGTGACGTCGCCGCTCCCGAGAAGGTCGGCCAGCTCAGACGGCGTCTTGTCTGTTATCCTGCCGAGGCGGGTGTAGGACCACGAGTTCGATCCGTAGAAGACGACGATCTGATTCCCGGAGTATAGGACTATGTCCCCTGCTTCGGTGACGGTCTGACTGTCGTTTCTCGTTATCGCCTGCCCGAGAGAGCCGACCTGCTCAAAGCCGCCGTACATCGACATCTGTATCGTCAGACTGCCGCCTGCGAGCATCTCCTTTATCGCCTTCACCGAATCGTTTTCGAGCCATTCGACCTCGACGGCGGTATCGCCGATGGTCATGCTGATTTTAGCGCTGTCGATATTCACTGCAGTTTCCTCCTTAGATGACGTTTCTTCGTCTGTCTCTTCGCCTTCCGGCGCGGCGGTATCGGCTTCGGCCGTCTCCGATGTGTCCGGCTGATGCCCGGGGATGTTTTCGGACTCCCCCGCGCACGAAGCTCCGCATGCCGTCATCAGGGCGCTGAGCATGACGGCGATGATCCTCTGAAAAAGATTTTCCATTTTTACTGTCCTTATATTTACGCTTGGTTTGATGACATGAAAAGAATAATTATCGCCGGGACCGGCAGCGGATGCGGGAAGACGACCGTCACCTGCGCCGTCCTCGCGGCGCTCAGGGCGCGCGGGATCGCCGTCTCCGCCTTCAAATGCGGGCCTGATTACATAGATCCCGGATTTCACAGGGAGGTCATCGGCGTCCCGTCGCGAAACCTCGACAGCTTCTTCTGCGATGACGACACGATAAGATATCTCCTGTATGAGAACTCAAGATCGGCGGATATCGCCGTGATCGAGGGAGTGATGGGGTTTTACGACGGTGTCGACGGACGGGGCTCGGCCCACTCGGTGTCGATGATAACCGACACCCCGGCGGCGGTGGTCATCGACTGCAAAGGGATGAGCGATTCGATAGGGGCCGTCATGAAGGGCTTTCTTGAGTTCAGGAAGCCGAACAATATCGCTGGATTCATCTTCAACCGCCTGCCCGAGAAGCTGAGCGGGCTTGCCGAGCGGCTATGCGGCGAGATGGGGGTGCGGTGCTTCGGATTTCTTCCGAAGACCGATTTTGTCATCGAAAGCCGCCATCTCGGCCTCATAATGGCCGATGAGATCGACGGCATAAGGGAAAAGCTGGCGTCTCTCGCCTCGCTCGCCGAGAAGTATATGGATATAGACGGGATCCTCTCCCTCCCTCAGCGCGATATTCCGCCGTTCACCGGCCCGGCGCTCCCGCCGCCGATAGCTCCAGCGCCTGTCATCGCCGTGGCGAGGGACCGCGCCTTCTGCTTTATCTACGACGACAACATCGGTCTGCTCAGGCGTCTCGGATGTGAGATCAGGTATTTTTCCCCTCTCGAGGACGAATCTCTGCCCGAAGACGCGGACGGTCTTATCCTCAGCGGCGGCTACCCCGAGCTGTACGGGGAGAGGCTGTCGGCAAACGCCGCCATGCTCGGCGATATCCGGGACAGGATCGCGGCGGGGATGCCGACGATAGCCGAATGCGGCGGGTTCATGTATCTTCACGACACCTTTGAGGATATGAACGGAAAGGCGTGGAATGGCGCCGGTGTGATACACGGCGCGGCATACAGGACCGACAGGCTGAGACGATTCGGCTACGTCACGCTGAGGGCGGAAAAGGACGGCATGATCTGCCCGGCCGGATCCTCTGTAAAGGCGCATGAGTTCCATTATTTTGACAGCAGCGACTGCGGCTCGGACATGACGGCGGTGAAGGCCGACGGCAGGAGCTGGCCCTGCGTCCACGCGAGCGGCAGCCTTTACGCCGGATTCCCGCATATCTACTTCTACTCCGATCCCTCCGCCGCCGTAAGATTCGCCGAAAGGTGCGCGGAGTACGCGAAAAGACGGCGCGGGGCGTGATACTTTAGCGTATTTATGCCTGTCCTTGACAAATCGTCCGGAATGTAGTATAATGAAGCCGGTGATATCGGGCTTTTGCGCTTACGTGTTTTCGCGTGGCCGTGATATATTATATAATATATTTATGAATGCACGTTTTACCGTATTGTAAATAGATTGAATGCCAAGGCTGTTTTTCTGAGAATCTCTGACACAGATAATAGTTGATGATTAGTGTTTGATGTATAAATGAATACTCGATACTATTCATTTTGATAAATAGATGATACGATAGGCGGGAAGCAGAAGAAGAAATTATGAAAGTTATTCTGTCACGTAAGGGATTTGATTCATCAAATGGTGGTTGTCCAAGTCCTATACTTCCAGACGGAACTCTATTATCTATGCCAATACCCTCAGATGACAATGTTAGTTATGAGGAACTTTGCTATTGCGGCAATAATTATTCAGATTTGTTAGCACATCTAAGTCCACGGAAAACATACTTGTACTGTCATTTAGACCCTGATATTAGAGAAAATATTAGACTTGTTGATATCCCTGATTGGAAACCTGCATTTGGGCAAATCGGTGCTGCGCAAGGTTTGCTGATGAATGCCCATGTCGAAATAGGCGATATTTTCCTATTCTTTGGATGGTTTAGGCAAATTGAACTGCACAATGATAAATATAGATATATAAGAAAAAACACCGCAGACTTTTATCATAGTTTTGACTTGCAGGTTATATACGGATATATGCAAATTGGCGAAATCATCACAAATCCAAACAGAATTGCAGAGTTCTATTGGCACCCGCATTCTTCAAGTCAACGCCTAATGAATACAAGTAATGCTTTATATGTACCGAGTGCTAGATTATCGTTTCTTCCTAATAAAAATGGATTTGGTGTTTTAGACTATCGAGAAGACAGGGTTTTGACAATGAATGGCCAAAAGCGAGGAACATGGAAAGAATTGGATTTTCTGTATCCACAGTACGTGTATGGAAACAAAAAGAACTCTGCAAAAAATAAAGGATTATATTATAGTGGAATATGGCAAGAACTCGTTGTTTCTGAATCGGAAAATCTATTGGAATGGGCAAAAAGCATCATCGAATGATTGATGGTTTTTCATAATTATGTATTATAACTGCGAACTATGACAAAGGCTTCCGAGTCACGGAAACCGTCCGGCGTTTCAGATGAAACCGAAGTCATGAAATCGCCTCATGGAGCTTTTGCTTTGGGAGAAAACCTTATGACCGAATCGGAGCTTTACGGAGAGCTTGTCCGGCTTGCCGACGACAAAGGAAGATGGGAGGAGAGCGTACCGCTTCTTTCCTCCCTTCTTTCCGGCGGATCGGTCAAGATACGGGCGAAGGCGCTGTGGCTGCTCGGCGAGATCGGTCTTCTGTATCCCGGAGCGGTGAAAGGCGATATCGCGAAGATAGCTTCGTTTCTCGAAAGCGGCGTCCCGCTTCTCCGCGAGCGGGCCTTGAACGCCCTCGGGCGGATCGGGAGAGGGAGCTTCGACGCTGTCAGACCGTATTTCGGCGGTCTGCTCCGCTTCGCATCCGATCCCGAGCCGAAGGTCAGGCTAAGCTTTATCTGGGCGTCGGAAAACATCGCGTCGGCAGCGCCCGGGGCGTATGACGGGCTTATGGAGGTGTTCGCCGGGCTTCTCTCCGACCCCGACGACAGAGTCCGCATGGAAGCGCCGGAGATCTTCCGCGTGATCGGGAATCGAAGGCCTGAATCTGTCGCGCCGTATCTCGAGCGGCTGAGAAGGACAGCCGAGACCGACGGCAATCGCGTCGTCAGGATCCACTGCCTCGGCGCGGTGAGGGCGGCGGAGAACCGCATATAAGCGAATGGCCGCGCGGCTGCGCGGGGAAATGAGATATGAAAAAGATATGGGACGGCTGGCTGAGGCACAGCCTTATACTGTACTGCGTCATCTATACTGCGGCTACGATCATAAACAGCGCCGGATATCTGATACAGGGGATAAGGGACGATCCGAGCGGGAACTGGCATGAGCTGACGCGGGCGGTGATCGTGCTGATAGGCGTCACGGCATACGAGATGGCGGTCCGGCTGCCGGTGAAAAACGTTTTCCTCCGCGCCGTGATCATATACGTCCCGACGATGGCGCTGGCGTTCGGATTCGTCTGGCTGAATCAGTTCATAGAGCCGCTGGCGAAATCGGCTTACACGGACATATTCATAAACTACACCGGGCTGTTTCTCATAGTGTGCGCCGCCGCGGCGGTCGTGCACGGGGTGAAGCGGCTGAAAAACGGGAAGGGGCGGAAGTGATCCCGCACAGCCGCTTATATGAAAACAATGGAGAAACCCACGATGGGCAAAAAGATCATAGCCGTCAACGCCGGGCCGAGGATCGGCTGGAACACCGAAACGCTGATAAAGGAGGCGTCCCGCGGCGCCGCCGGCGCCGGAGCGGAGGTCGAGCGCTTCGATCTGTTCAGGCTCGAAAGATACACCGGCTGCGTCTCCTGCTTTGGCTGCAAGAAGGAGAGCCATAAGGGGCACTGCGTCTGCCGGGACGGCCTTACGCCGGTGCTCGACGCGATACGCGGCTCAAACGGGCTGATAATCGGCTCGCCGAACTACCTCTCCGAGATGACGGCGTCGTTCAGGGCGCTGTATGAGCGGCTGATCTTCCAGAGCCTTACGTACAATCTCGAGACGCCCTGCTGCGCCGAGAGGATGATCCCGGTGCTGCTGATCATGACGAGCAACGCCCCGGACGACCTCTACGCCGGGCTGGTGTCGCGGTATCGGCAGACCCTCTCCCGCTTCGTCGGTCCGACCGAGGTGCTTGTCGCCGGCGACACGCTGCAGCTGAAGGATTACGGCAGGACCGACTGGCCGTGGACGATGTTCGATCCGGAGAAAAAGAAGCTCCGCCATGAGACAGTTTTTCCCGCCGAGCGGCGAAAGGCGTTCGATATGGGCGCTGCTCTCGTCAGGTGAAACGTGGATTGTGGGAGAAAAGGCATGATACTTGAAACGAAGCGGCTTATCCTCCGCCCGTGGGAGGAATCCGACGCCGGGGAATGCTTCAGATACGCGAAGGATCCCCGCGTCAGCCCGATTGCCGGATGGCCGGTCCATACAGATATTGAATATACCCGCCGCGTCATACGGGAGATACTTATCGCGCCCGAGACATACGCGATAGTGCTGAAAGAGACGGCGCTTCCCGTCGGATCGGTTGGTCTTCATCACAATGACCTCGCCGAAAAGGATGACGAAGCCGAGCTCGGCTACTGGCTGGGCGTCCCGTACTGGGGGAGGGGCATCGTGCCGGAGGCGGCGGAGGAGGTCATCCGTCACGCCTTCGATGATCTCGGCCTCGCCAGAGTCTGGTGCGGGTATTATGAGGGAAACGAGAGATCGAGACGGGTACAGGAAAAGCTCGGATTCATATATCAGCGGACGGCCGAAGCCGTGCCTGTCCCGCAGATGGGCGAGACCCGCCGTGGATACGTCAGCCTTATGACGAAGGAGGACTGGCTTTCCCGGTCCCGCGAGAAATAAAAAATCGGCTCCCGCGCTGCCGGATGAGGCAGGCGGGAGTCTTTTCGTCAGTTGTTCTGATACGCTTCGTTTATCTTGTCGATGCGCTTGAGGGCGGCCTTTTCGCCCTTCGCGTAGTAAGACGCGAAGTCGTGATTCGGCTTCGAGGCGTTCAGCATGCCGCTGAAAATCGATCTCAGATTGCTGTTGTCGTAGACGTATGTGAAGCTCAGCATCCTCGAGTCGTTTATGATGTCGAGGATCCTCACTGATTCGTCGTCATGCGTGTATTTCACCTTGAGCGCGATCTCGTAGTAGGCGGGATAGATCGTGCGGTAGCCCTCGGAGGACAGCGCCTCGAGCATGAAGCCGATGTTGTCGGTGTTCTGCGCCGTCTTCGGGACGACGAAGAACCTGTCGGTGTAGAAGCTGATGTAGTCGCTCTGGTTCTCGTCGAACTTCGGGTAGGGCAGCATGCCGTAGTCGACCTCGGTGTTGCGGTATATCATGTAGCTCGTCGAGATCTCGCCGTAGGTGATGATCGAACGCTCGGCGGTGAATATGTCGGACTCGCTCAGCTTTTTCTTCGCGATGAAGGTGTCGTTCGTCTCGACGATCCAGGAGTACATCTTGTCGACGATATCCGCCGTCCGCTGGTTGTTGATGCCGATGACGAGCTCCCCGGCGTCGTTCTTCGTGAGGGCGTTGAGATCGAAGGCCTCCATCCAGCCGTCGAAGTATTGATGCGTGGTGAAGCCGAAGAAATCCTCCTCGTCGACCTGCTGGTTCGAGTTGAGGTCCTGATACGTATCGCGGGTGATGTCCATCAGCCGGTCGATCGTCCACGCGCCGTCGAAGACGTCGGGGTAGGGCGATTCGATGCCGTAGTCGTCGAGCAGCTTGCGGTTCATATACAGGATCCTCGTCTGATGCAGGCCCTTGTAGGACATGGCGCTCGAGAAGAGGAACAGCTTGCCGTAGAGGGTGAGCGAGTCAATCGCGTTCGTCGGGTACCACGGCTGCTCGAAATCGAGATACGGGAAGTCGAGGATGTTAAGGTAAAGTCCCTTGAGCGAGGAATCGCCGGAGAGGGTGTCGTGGTTCTCGGCGACGTCGAAGACGTCGTCTCCGGCGAGGATGATCTTGTTTATCGCGCCGTTGAAGTCGCCGTCCCCCGAGCCGAAAATGACGCACTGGACGTCGGCGCCGAAGCGCTCCTCGACGTTCATGATCGACTGGTAGATCGCGTCGTTGACGACGTCTCCGTCGAGAACGTCGGAGTAGAAGAACTTCGCGCACTCGTCAAGGGAGTATATGCGGAAGGTGTAGCCCGAAAGGTCGGTGTCGGGGAGATTGTCGGCGGGAAGGGTCTCCTCCGGCTCGGTCGTCACGGCCTCGGCGAGCGTATCGGCGGTGTCGGCGGACGTCGTGCCGTCGGAGATATCTGGCGATGAGCCGGACTCGCCGCCGCAGGCGGAAAGGGACGAGATAACGATGCCGCCCGCCAGCGCGAGCGCGAGAAGCGGTTTGAGGGGATGGGAAGTGGTGTGCATTGTTTGGTTCCTCGTGTGTGGGAAAGTGGGGGGTGTGGGGGAAAGCCCTCATCCGGCAAGCGCTTTGCGCTTGCCACCTTCCCCCGGAGGGAGAAGGCTCTGATAGGTAATTTTGCTTCGCAAAATTTCGATTTACGTTTGAAAGATGGGTGTCGGTTATATATCTGAAATGGTGAAAAAAACGTCATCGAAAAAGTTGTATAATGGATGCCGCCCCCGACGCGAAGCGTCGGAATACTTAATTGGAAGTTTGCGGAGCAAACCACAAATTAGGTTCTTCCCCCTTCGAATAAGTCGGCTTTGCCGACTTATTCAGGGGAGCTTGTCACGCGCATCGCGCGTGACAGTGGAGGG
>CAMJPL010000034.1 GCA_946407735.1 uncultured Clostridia bacterium | reverse complement strand
ATCGTCACAGTATACTATCAGAAGTACAAGCCGGAAGACGGCTGCGCGGCGACCGAGAAGATGGAAAAGCTTCCGGTCTACGGTCATGTCTCCGAGATGTCGGCGAAATCCGAGCCGGTGTTCGACGACAAGGATTCGATACTTTACACCAAGTGGAGGATCGAGCTCTGATATCGATGCCGATTCAATAAAAAAACACAAAAAAAACGGGACCGTTCGCGCGGTCCCGTTTACAGTATATTTTGTGTTTTCAGTCAAGATCGAATTCACGGTCGACGTTTTCTCTTACGAACGAGAGGTTTTCGTCGGTGAATTCCATCTCGTTGTTGTCGAAGAGAAGCGCCGCGCCGTATATCAGCGCACGCACGACATACAGCTTGCGTCTGCGCGTCTCGTCGCTCATACCGACCTCGGCGCAGTATTTGTCGACGGTATTCAGCGCTATCGAGCTGAGCTCGCCGCGCATGGTGTCGTACTGGCTGTCAAGCTCCTCATCCTTGTACATTATGAGAGAACGCAGGAAGGGATTCTCGACAAGGAACTTTACGTATTCGACGCTGAACTCGACAAGGATCTGACGGGTCGTGAGCGATTTATCGGAGAGGATAGCCTGCTGGCGCAGCGTCCATTCATCATTTACGTATTTGATGATCCCGGCGACGAAATCCTGCTTGTTCTTGAAATGCTTGTACGGCGCCGCGGACGATACGCCGCACAGGGAAGCGACTCTCCGTATGGAAAAGTCGGCTATGCTGTGATAATTTATCTCATTTATGCCGGCTTTGATCAGCTGTTCCTTCAGATTACTCGGTTTTCTGCCAGGCATGGCGGGATACCTCCGAAATATATATTATTATATTATATTACTGTTCAGCCGCGTCTTCGCGCTCACGGTACGTCCCGAAAGCCCTGAAGCGTCTGTATCTGTTTTCGGCAAGACTTCCGTCGGCTGAGAGAACGTCAAGCTCATGCGAAAGATCGTTTCTGATCCGCTCGAAGAAGTCTTCGCTTCCGATATCGCTTTCGTCTATTATCCTGTCGGCGACGCCCAGATTCAGCGCGTCGTCGGCTGTAAGCATCAGATGATCGGCCGCCTGCTCGGCTCGGGACGCGTCCTTCCAGAGGATGCTCGCGCATCCCTCGGGAGATATCACGGAATAGACCGCGTTTTCAAGCATCCAGACCCTGTCCGCGACGGCGAGCGCGAGAGCACCGCCGCTGCCTCCCTCGCCGATGAATACCGATATTATCGGAACATCGAGGGACGACATCTCATACAGGCTTTCGGCGATGGCCTGTCCCTGTCCGCGCTCCTCGGCGCCCACGCCGCAGAACGCGCCGGAGGTGTCTATGAAGCAGATGACGGGACGGCCGAATTTCTCGGCCTGACGCATAAGACGAAGAGATTTTCGGTATCCCTCCGGCCCGGGCTGACCGAAGCTGCGGTAGACCCTTTCCTTGGCGGTGTGTCCCTTTTCGATCCCTATGACGGTGACGGGACGTCCGGCGAGGCGGCCGATGCCGCCTATCACCGCGTGATCGTCGGCGAACCGCCTGTCGCCGTGCAGCTCGATGAACCCGTCGAAGATACCTGTGATATAATCGTAGGATGTGGGGCGCGAGCTCTGTCTCGCCGCCCTTACCCGGTCATACGCTGTCGCCATCGTCTGTATCCTCCGTATTTCCGGGTCTGTGCATCGAGATGAGCGAGGCTATAGTTTCCTTCTGCTCGGTCCTCGGGACTATGGCGTCTATGAAGCCGTGCTCAAGAAGGAATTCGGCCTTCTGGAAGCCCTCGGGCAGGGTCTTTCTGGTCGTCTGCTCGATGACTCTCGGTCCGGCGAAGCCGATGAGAGCGCCCGGCTCGGCGATTATGATGTCGCCCTCCATGGCGAAGCTGGCTGTGACGCCGCCCATCGTGGGATCGGTGAGAATCGAGAGATACATCAGCCCCGCGTCGCTGTGACGCTTAACGGCGGCGCTGGTCTTCGCCATCTGCATGAGAGAGAGCAGTCCCTCCTGCATGCGCGCGCCGCCCGATACGGCGAATCCGACCACCGGCAGACGCTCATTCAAAGCGTATTCGAACAGCCGCGTGATCTTTTCACCGACGGCGGAGCCCATGCTTCCCATAAGGAAGGACGGCTCCATGACGAACATCGCGCATTCCTCGCCGGATATTACGGCTCTGCCGCATATCACGGCGTCGTCCTCTCCGGTGGAAAGCCTGAGCGTCTCGGTCTTTTTGCCGTAGCCGGGAAAAGACAGCGGGTCGGCGCTCGTGATGCCGCGGAACATCTCGTGAAAGCCGTCCCGGTCGGCGATAAAGCCGATCCTCTGTCTGGCCGATATGCGCATATGATGTCCGCATGAGCAGGTAAAGAGCTGTTTTTCAAAGGTGCTCTTCGGAAAAGATCTGTGACAGTTGGGGCAGGTCTCCTCCGGCTCTTTTTCGATGTCCTGAGCCGGAACAAACGCTCTGCCGCCCTTTTCAAGCTCGTTTCTGGGCTTGTAAAGAAAATTGAGAAACGGGATATCAGGCATAGTATTCAGTCCGGTATGTCTGTATTTGTATAAAAGCCGGATCCAATGAAGCGGTACTCAATCGCGCCGACGATCGCTCAGCCGGCGAAAAATCCCGTGTCATAGCTTCCGTCCGAGAATCTCGGATCGTCCACGCATTCCAGCTGCTCGGCGATATTGGTCTTGACGCCGCCTATGACGAGCTCGCATAGAGCCGCCTTCATCTTTCTGATCGCTTCCTCGCGGGATCCGGCATACACGATCAGCTTGCCGATAAGCGGGTCATAATACGGCGTTATCTCACATCCGACGGTGAGATAGGTGTCAAAGCGGACGAACGGTCCTCCGGGGATGTGCAGGGCGGTGACCGTGCCAGGCGAGGAGGCGTTGATCCTGCATTCGATAGCCGAGCCGCTCATCGTGATATCCTTCTGTCCGAAGGAGATGGATTTTCCGGCGGCGGTGCGTATCTGCCATTTTACGAGGTCTATGTTCGTCAGCGCCTCGGTGACGGTATGCTCGACCTGCAGCCTTACATTCATCTCCATGAACCACGGCACACCGCTGCTGTCGAGCAGGAATTCGAGCGTGCCGACCCCGGTGTAGCCTAGCTTTTTCACGGCGTAGGCGACGTCCCTTATAAGCGAGGCGCGGACGCCGGAATTCATGGCGGGGCAGGGAGTTTCCTCGATCAGCTTCTGATGATGACGCTGGATCGAGCAGTCTCTCTCTCCGAGACAGACGACGCTGCCGTCCTCATCGGCGAGGATCTGCATCTCGACATGACGCGCCGGTGAGATCAGCTTCTCAAGATAAAGGCTCGAATCGCCGAATGATTTTTCGCTCTCGGCGGCCGCCTGTCTGAAGGAAGCGGCCATCTCCGCCGATGAGCGGATCGGGCGTATCCCCTTGCCGCCGCCGCCCGATACGGCCTTCAGCATGACTGGATATCCGATCTTCTCGGCGGCCCGCTGAGCTTCTTCGATGCCGGAGAGCGCCTGTGTGCCGGGAATGCAGCGAAGACCGGCTTCGGTCATCCGCTTTTTGATCTCGGATTTGCTTGCCAGCGCTTCCATAAGATCGGCGTCGGGGCCTATGAAGGCTATGCCGCTGTGACGGCAGAGCTTGGCGAAATGCGCGTTTTCCGACAGAAATCCGTAGCCGGGATGTATCGCCTGAGCTCCGCAGGCGCAGGCCGCCGATATTATGCGCTCCTCGGAGAGATAGCTTTGTGTCGGATCGGCCGGTCCTATGCAGTAGCTTTCATCGGCGAGCGCAGTATGCAGGGCGCGGGCGTCGGCCTCCGAATAGACGGCGGCGGAGGATATGCCCATCTCCTTGCAGGCCCTTATGATCCGAACGGCTATCTCGCCGCGGTTCGCTATAAGTATCTTTGAAAACATGTCAAATAATCAGATCAGCCGTCGGATGGATCGGGCGCCGGCTTATCTATCACGGCGAAGGAAAACTCGGCCTTCACGCAGACCCTGCCGTCGACCGATCCCGTCCCCTCGGCGAAATAGAAGGGATGCTTTGTCCTTGTCAGCCGCACCTCGGTCTCAAAACGGTCGCCCGGCTTTACCTGAGACTTGAATTTCACGTTGTTCAGGCCGGTATAGACGGCGAGCTTCCCCTTGTCGGCGATCCCGTCGAGCAGGACGCAGGCCGACTGGGCGAGTATCTCGCATTGAATCACTCCCGGAACGATGGGATTGCCGGGAAAATGCCCGTCAAGGAAAAACTCGTCCCCTTTTACGGTATATACGCCGTGAGCCACGCCGTCGATATTCTCGCACTCGTCGAGCAGCAGCATCCTGCCGCGGTGGGGAAGGATGGATTCAAGTTCCTGTCTGTTCATCTTTATGCGTTCTCAGATCTTCTTAAGACGGATGAGCTCGAAGCCGTAGTCGACCGTCTGGCCGTTCTCGGCGAGTATCGACTCGACGACGCCTTCGCTGTCGGAGACGATCTCGTTCATGAGCTTCATCGCTTCAATAAGGCCTATGACCGTGCCCTTTTTTACGGTATCGCCGACCTTGACATAAGGAGCGGCGTTTTCGGCGGGAGCGCGGTAGAATACGCCCACCATGGGCGATTTTATGCTTATGGAATCGGTTTCGGGAGCCGCTTTTACGCCGCTATCCTGTACGGCGGCATCCGCCTGCGGTTCGGCAGCCGCCGGGGCGGAAACGGCCTTCTGACCGATCTCAAGCCGGAGCGACGAGCCTTCGTCGCTCACCTCCAGCGCCGTCAGGCCGAATTCCTTCATGAGCTCGGCGTAGCGGCGTACATCTTCGTATTTCATGATCGTATTTCAGACTTTCCTGAAAGCGAGGCAGGCGTTGTGCCCGCCGAAGCCGAGGGAATTCGACAGCGCGACGTCGGCGTCGAATTTTACGGGCGAATTCGGGCAGTAATTCAGATCGCACTCGGGATCGGGATCATTCAGCCCTATCGTCGGAGGGATAATGCCTGTCCTGAGAGCCATGACGCAGGCTATCGCCTCGACGGCTCCGGCGGCGCCGAGCATGTGTCCAGTCATCGATTTTGTCGAGCTGATGAGAGCGGCTCTCGCCGTTTCCTCGCCGACGGCGTCCTTGATGGCCTTCGTCTCTGCGGTGTCGTTCAGCGGTGTCCCGGTTCCATGAGCGTTGATATACAGCTTTTCGGATCCATTGAAGCCCGCCTCGGAAAGCGCGTCCTTCATCGCCTGAGCGCCGCCTCTGGCGTCGGGTCTCGGAGCGGTGATGTGATATGCGTCGCAGGTCGAGCCGTAGCCGACAAGCTCGCCGAGTATATTCGCGCCGCGCTTCACGGCGTGCTCGTATTCCTCGAGAACGAGAGCGCCCGCGCCTTCGCCTATAACGAATCCGCCGCGCTTTTTGTCGAACGGAAGGGAAGCGGCGTCCGGATCCTCGGAGGTGGAGAGCGCCTGCATGTTGATGAATCCGGCGACTCCGGTCTCGGTTATGGCGGCCTCAGCGCCTCCGGCGATGACCGCGTCGGCGTAGCCGTGGCGTATAAGGCGGAGCGCCTCGCCGATCGCGTTCGATCCCGACGCGCAGGCGGTAACGGTCGGCATGGCGGTACCGCGGCAGTCATAGCGTATGGCGATCATCCCGGCGGCCATATTCGCGATCATCATAGGAACGAACAGGGCGGAAACGCGGCGCGGTCCCTTCGCGCGGAGCTTGTCGTGCTCGGTGATGAAGGTCTGCATGCCGCCGATGCCGGTGCCCATATAGACCGCTATCCTCTCGGGCTCGACGGTGCCGATGATGCCGCTCTGCTCGACCGCCTCGGCGGCGGCGCAGACGGCGAACTGGGCGTATCTGTCGGACCTGAGGATATCGTTTTTGTCCATGCGGCACTTCGGATCGAAGTCCTTTACCTCGGCAGCAAGCCGGGCTTTATACTCCGACGCGTCGAAATGAGTGATCGGCGCGATGCCGTGCCGCCCGTTCATAAGGCTGTCCCAGAACTGACCGACGTCATGACCGATCGGCGTGACGGCTCCCATGCCGGTGACCGCGACTCTGCGATATGACTGCTCCATATATGAATACTCCTGATATATCCTGCTTTTGGTTGTGATCCGCCTTTTTACATGGCTATCCCGCCGTCGACGCGAAGCACCTCGCCCGTGATGTATCTCGCTCCGGCAAGGAATACGGCCGCTTCGGCGACGTCCTTCGGCGATCCCATATGACCGACCGGGATGGTCTTTTTCAGCTCCTCGCCGCCGGATCCGATATCCTTCGTCATATCGGTCTGAATGAATCCGGGTGCGATGGCGTTGACGGTGACGCCTCTCGGCGCCAGCTCGCGGGCGACGGTCTTTGTGATAGCGATGACTCCCGCCTTCGCCGCGCTGTAATTGATCTGACCGGGATTGCCCATGATGCCGGAAACGGAGCTGATGTTGATGATGGCGCCGCTCTTGTTGCGGATGAAGAAGCCGTAGCAGTGGCGGATCATGTTGAATACGCCCTTCATGTCGACGTCGACAACGGCGTCGTAGTCCTTCTCGCTCATCATCGGCGTAAGGTTGTCTTTCGTTATTCCGGCGTTGTTGACGAGGATATTGACGGTGCCGAAATCCTTCTTTATCTCGCCGCATACCGTCTTGACGGCCTCGAAATCGGAGACGTCGCACTGATAGGCGGCGGCCTTGACGGAATATTTTTCGGTGAGAGCGCGGCAGACTTCGGCGCACTCCTCCTCCATGCCGTAGTTCACTATGGCGATATCTGCGCCTTCGGCGGCGAAGGCCTCGGCGATGGCGGCTCCTATGCCTCTCGCGCCGCCCGTGACGACGGCGGTCTGATCTTTGAATTTCATTTTATTTTATAGTAACGCGTTGAGTGTTTCTTCGACTCCGGCGGGATCGCACGCCTGCAGCGTTTTTACATTGGGATCGGTCTTGCCGATGAGCCCGCAGAGAGTCTTTCCGGGCCCTATCTCGACAAAGGTGTCTATCCCTGAGGCGATCATATCACGTACGGTGTCCTCCCATCTTACGGGGGAGGTTATCTGCTTAAGAAGCAGGGCTTTTACCGCCTCCGGATCGCTTTCATACGGCTTTCCGGTGACGTTCGAGTACAGAGTGAGCTTCGGCTGGTTTATATCGGCGGCGTCGAGAGCCTTTTTGTATTCCTCGGCGGCTCCGTTCATGAAAGGAGAATGGAAGCCTCCCGATACCTTGAGCGGCAGAGCCCGTCCTCCGGCGGCTTTGACTGCCGCCGTGAGAGCCGGAAGCGAAGCTTCGGCGCAGGAGACCACTGTCTGCCCCGGGCAGTTGTAGTTTACCGGGAAGGCTTCGTCGATTGAGGCGCAGATATCCTCCGTCTGCTTCGCCGTCAGCTTGACGACGGCGGCCATGGCGGCCGGACGCTCGGCGGCGGCCTTTGACATGGCAGAGCCTCTCGCGCATACCAGCCTGAATCCTTCCTCGGGCGTCACGGCGTCGGAGGCGCAGAGGGCCGATATCTCGCCGAGAGAAAATCCGGCGAGAGCGTCAGGTGACAGACCTTTTTCGGCGAGTGCGGCGAAAACAGCCGTCTCGACGGCGTACATGCAGGGCTGGGTGATCTCGGTCTTTTTAAGATCCTCTTCGGTGCCTTCAAAGCACAGATTTTTCAGCCCCGGATAAAGCTTTTCGTATCTGTCGAACAGATCCTTCGCCGCGGGAGAGGATTCATATATCTCCTTTCCCATGCCGGGGAACTGCGCGCCCTGACCCGCGAAAACAAACGCTATTCCGCCCATTCCGGTGCCCTCCTGAGGATCGGCTCGGCTTCCTCTACGACCGAACGGATTATGTCGGCTGCGGGCTCGATCCTGGTTACAAGAGCGGCCGACTGACCGGACATGAAGCATCCCTTGTCGTCGGAGCCTTCCTTCGCAGCCATCCTGAGCGCTCCGGCCCCGAGAGCCTCGAGCTCCTCATCGGATATGCCGCTGTATTCGGCTTTTATATATTCGCGGGTGAACGGCGTTCTGAGCGAACGTACCGGGTGACCGAGACGCTTGCCGGTCACGGCGGTCGACAGATCTCCCGCTTTCAGTATCTTGGCTTTGTAGTTTTCATGGACGGTGCATTCCTCGGCGCAGAGGAAGCGCGTCCCCATCTGGACTCCGCACGCTCCGAGCATGAGGGAGGCGGCGAAGCCTCTGCCGTCGGCTATGCCTCCGGCGGCTATGACCGGTAGGCTCACGGCGTCGGCGACAAGAGGGACGAGCACCATCGTCGTCAGCTCGCCCACATGCCCGCCGCTCTCGGTGCCCTCGGCTATCACCGCCGACGCTCCGACGCGGGCCATGAGCTTCGCCATGGCGACGGACGCCACTACCGGGATGACCTTGATACCGGCGTTCTTCCAGACGGACATGTATTTCGACGGGTTTCCGGCGCCGGTCGTCACGACGGACACATGTTCGTCGGCGACCGCGGAAGCGACCTCGTCGGCATGCTCGCTCATCAGCATGATATTGACCCCGAAGGGCTTGTCAGTCAGTCTTTTCGCGATGGCTATCTGCTGACGGACATAATCCGCCGGAGCGTTTCCGGCGGCGATTATCCCGAGGCCGCCGCCGTTCGATACGGCGGCGGCGAGCTGTCCGTCGGCGATCCAGGCCATTCCGCCCTGAAGGACAGGATACCTGATGCCGAGCAGACCGCACAGCGGTGATCTGATCATTGCCTCTGAATCTCCCCTGAGATCACTTCTTGAGATTCTCAACGAAGCTGACGAGGTCGCCGACGGTCTCGACCTTCTGGTCGAGCTCGATCTCGACGCCGAGAGCGTCCTCGAGGTCCATTACGAGATCGACGGAATCAAGGGAATCGATCCCGAGATCCTCGAAGGTGGATTCGAGAGTGATCTTCTCGATCGGGGTGTCGGTGCGCTCGTTGATGAGTTTGGCAATAGTCTCGAATACCATGTTATATCCTCCATTGATACAATAAGTAAACCCGCGGCGGGCCCAAAAAAGTAAGCAATGCTTACTTTTTTGGGTGAAATTAAATCCCGGTGCCGGAAATACCGGTACGGGGATTTAACCGCCGCATACACGACTGTATATATGATACACTTATTAAATTGATTTGTCAATAGACAAATTGTTAATGTTATTGGATGCTCACGATACCTGCCGGATATGCCGCACGCTTACTGGAGATCGGCGAAGGTGTCGACCGTCTTCTGCATCGCGGTCTCGACCTTCGACGAGATCTTCTCGATGGTCGAGGCTATGTCGGTCTTTCCGGCGTTGAGCTTGTTCATGACCTGACCGGCGATTCCGCCCCAGTCGTAGACCGAAGCGATGTCGAAGGTGCCGGTGGACAGGATGATGTCGAGCATCTCCTGGCTCTCCTCGTCCTGGATGTACTTGAAATCGAGGGTCTGGTTGATGTAGACGTCGCGGACTGTGTCGGTGGATTTGGCGGCGAGATAGTCGAGCACGAGTCCGGTGCGCTCGGTGTCGGGATTGGTCACCGGGATGCCGACGGCGTTGGCTCCCTGGAAGATCAGAGAGTAATAATCCTCCTGCGATTCGTCATACTTGGCGGCGGGAACGACGCCGAGCTCGAATTCGGCGGCGCGCATGTCCTTGAGCACGCCGAGCTGGGTGACGAGGAAGAGAGATCTGCCGTAGAGGAACATAAGGCGGTAGAGCTCGAGACTGCCGGGCAGCGTGCCCTTGGCCTTCTGCGCGTTGTTGTTCTTTTCGCCGAAAACTCCGGTGACGACCTTGTCGTAGACAGAATAGAACCGCTCGCCGAGTCCGTTCCAGACGGGAAGGTTGTTTGCGTCCTTGTTCACGAGGAACTCGCCGCTTCCGGTGATAAAGGCGAGCGACCAGTTGCCTTCAAACATGGTGAAGCCGTAGCGGTCGTCGACGCTCCATTTCCCGTCGCCGTCGATATCGGTCTTCGCGGCGGTCATCATGGATATCATGTTGTCCAGCGTCCACTTGTTTTCGTGAACGGCGGCGTAAGGATCGCTGAGTCCGAGATCGTTCAGGATGTTCTTGTTGAACACGAGAGTGTTGTGGCTCTCGAAATATCCGGTGTGAAGATCGCCGAAAAAGCCGTAAACGGCGTCGCCGACGGTGATGGAGTTGATCGCCTGCCAGTTCCACCACGGCTGATCGAACTGCAGGGTGGAGATGCCGAGAGCGTTCACGTCGCAGCCGCTCATGGCGTGACCGAGAAGGATATTGAGGTCGCAGGTGTAGAAGTCATAGGCGTCTTCGCCCGCCGCGACTACCTTCTGAATGGTGCTGCTGGTGTCGGAGTATTCCTTTTTCTCGATATTGAAGGTGATGTTGAGGGCTTCCTCGACGGTCTTGTTGCGGTTGTAGATCGTGTCGTCCAGCGTCTCGCCGGTCAGCCCTTCCTCGCCTATGTTCGTATACGCGAAGTTGGATATGTTGTTGAGTATCCTGAACTCATACCCGCCGTAATCGGCCTGGGGCAGGTTGTCCTGAGGCTGAGTTTCCTCGGCTTCTGTGGATTCCGGCGTTACGCCCTCGGTGGTGGGATTCGATGCCGGTGCGTCTCCGCTCTCGCCGCATGAGGCGAATGAGCAGACGAGCACCGCGGAAAGAAGCAGGGATGCGGTCAGTCTTTTCGTGTCCATGACTTGAAATACCTTCCTGAAATGTTGTGTGTATGTTTATATAGAGTATATTATATCATATCGAAGAAGCGATATCAAGATGTTTTGCGTAATTGCGGTAAATTACCCGAAGAACGCCATGACGGCTCCCGGCTCCGGGAAATCGGCCTCGATGCGCTTTTCGCCGCCGCATTCGGTCACCCTTCCGCTGCCGAACACGGTATGGACGTCCGATACCTCCGAAGATATCCTGTAATCGTAGTGTCCTGGAGAATTGGCGAACATGACGATGACGCCTTTCCCGGATGAGATCTTCTCATGGACCTCAAATACCTCGCCCGGTTTCCCGGTGACGATGGGATACGCCTCGGTGATATTGTCCCTTACCGTCTTGTAGACCGACAGTATCTTTCTGAACAGCCCGACTCCGCGACCGGATATGGCCGGCAGATCGCCCCAGATACCGTTCTGGCCGAGTATCAGCGACGCGATGTTGATCATCTGGGAGCTTTCGGGATCGTCGGGGATGTAATGCGCCATCATGAGGACGGACGGGATCCATCTGTCATATGCGAGGTTCTGACGGCAGATCCATGAGCGTGCGGGGCCGGGATTGACGAAGATGTTGCTCCACTGGTCCTGAGGGATCTTTATGTCGTAATTCTGATAATACGGGCCGTTGTTGATGGAGAAGTATTTGCCTGACGAAAGGAAGGCAAGACCGAAGGCCCGCCCGCCCTCAGTTACGTCAAAATCGACGATAGCATCCGGCACCGCCCCGCACAGCTTGTCGACGACGCGAGACATATACTGTACCACCTGGAAAGCGAAGCATTCTCTGCTTTCTTCGGCGGACGTGCCTTCCGTCCCGTGAAGGTGAGATGCGCAGTCGCAGCCGTACATATCGACCGCGTCCCACTTGAAGTAGGTGACTCCGACCTCCTTCGACAGCCGGATGAGCTGATCGGCGAAATCCTCCCAGTAATCCGACACGAGGCACATCGGGTAGCTTTCCTCCGTCTCCCAGACCATGAACGGATTGGTCTCATGCCCCCGCCTCCGTGAAACGGAGTTTTTGTTTCTTTCGAGGATCCTGCTCGACTTCGCGGCGAGGGTCGGACCGAACCACAGGCCGAGCTTCATGCCGTATCTTTCGAGCTTTTCCCTGACCGATCTCAGCCCGTCGGGGAACCGCAGGAGGTTGACCTCCCAGTCGCCGGTCTTCTGATACCATCCGGTGTCAAGCACGAATACGTCGACTCCCATCTCGTGGGCGATGTCGATCTCTTCATCTATCCTTTCCTGATTCATGCTCGAGAGGTACTGTTGGCGGTTATAGAATTTGTTCCGCTCCTGATAGGCCCATGTGTTGTAGAATATATACGGCTTTCTCGACGCTGTGTTGAGGGAGCAGTATTTCAGCTGGAACTCGCGGTATGCGCGGGCGATGTCGTCCTCGCCGCCCCGCACGGCTCCCGCCTGAAGCCATATAGTACGGTACGGACGCTGCGAGATGTCCTGACCGTCGTAATAGTTTCCTTTCACAGCGCCGAGCTTTATCCCGCCGCCGTCACGGGTGAAGGCGACGAATTTGTTCGGGTACATCGAGCCGTGCTCGTACGCCGTCAGCAGGCAGAAATCGCCTCTCCGCTCGGTGAGGATCGGCCCCATGATCTCATCCTCATACGCGAAGGCCGGGAACTCTTCGGGACAATAGGCATGGTAAAGATAATTATAGCCGGACAGGCGTACCTCGGTGCGCCGCGAGGCGGGATCGCCGGGATATCTGAAATATGTAAGGTTCTCTCCGTAGGATTTCGTCAGCCGGACGGGCTTGTCTGAGGAGAGCTCATAGCTGAAGCGTATGAACGGAGTCAGCGGGGAGAGCCGGAGATACATCTTAAGTACCGCTCCCGACGCGAGCCTGCCCTGATACACCCTTTCCTCTATCACGTCCGACAGGGCGGTACGTCCGATCTCGGTGAAATCGGACGGGATGCCGGACATAACGCCGTCCGTCTCGAACTGCGGCCAGCTTATTTCTATCGGCTCCGTCTGTCCGGCGGCCGTGTATCTTATCGCGGCGTCCCCGCCGATCTCCGCCGAATACAGCCGGCAGTCATATCTGTAAACGCTCATGGCTTTTTCCTCTTTTCGCATTATCTGTGGTTTTCGTCTGACCGTGTATGATTATAATATATAATTATTAAGTGTAGGTTAACACGATGAATTTTCTCTTATTGACTTTACAAAACGCCGAAATTAGTGTATAATATTGTGCGGGGTAACATACAGCGAAAGGAAGCGCGAAATGAGCGTCAGAATAATATTCATCGGAACCAGCCACGGCGTTCCAGAGCCGAACCGCCGCTGCTCCAGCACTCTCATAGAGGTCGGGGAGAAAAGATATTTCATAGATATGGGCACTCAGTCCATCGAGGAGCTGATAAGCCGCGGCATGCCGGTCGATTCGGTAAAGGGCGTTTTTGTCACTCATATGCACGGCGATCACACGAACGGACTGATCTCGTTCATAGATCTCTGCACATGGTATTTCAAGACGGCCGATCCGCTGATAATGCTGCCGGAGATAAACGCAGTCGAAGTGATAAATTCCTGGCTCAGCGCCACGGGAAGCGGGCCTCGTACCCTTAGATACGAGGAAACGAAGGAGGGCGTCTGCTACGACGACGGGACGCTTCGCGTGACGGCCTTCCGCACGAAGCATAACCGCTGCTCATACGCCTATATCGTCGAGGCTGAGGGGAAGGCCGTCATGTTTTCCGGCGATCTCGCCGGACCTTCAAAGGATTTCCCCGAGACTGCCGTCAAAACGCGGCTCGATCTCATGGTATGCGAGGCGGCGCATTTCAGCGCTCTCGAATACGAGCCGGTGTTCAGGTCTTCCGACGTCGGAAAGGTCATAATAAACCATTACGCGCCGTGGAACGTGCCGAACATAATGAAGCTTGCCGAGAATCTTAAGGACGTCGTCCCGGTCAGAATGGCGACGGACGGTCTTGAAATAGTTCTTTGACATACGGCAGCACGCTTTATAAAGGGGAGACAGTATATTATGAATGAAGAAGCGCGTACCTTCGATCCGCCGAAGGGAGCCTCGCCGATACCGGTGCCTGACGGGGAGCCGATATCCGATCTTTACGATGCGTACGTAAACGGCATAAAAGCCGATCTTTATGAGGCGAGAGTCTCGGCGATGCCGCTTAACCGTCCGTGGCCGGGGCAGGAAAGACCGATCGGACAGTCGGAGATGGCGGCGATACTCCTGATCGCGATGACGTCGCCCGCCGAGATAACGCTGACGGCGAAAACCCGGATTGACGATATAACGATCCGCCCGCTCTCCCGAGGCGTCATGGCTGAGACCGACGGCCAAACGGCACGCTTTACCGTATCCGAGCCCGGTCAGTATTCCGTCGAGATAAACGGCAGACATCACAACCTACATATCTTCGCCGACAGGCCGGAGTATGAGCCGGCAAAGCCGGAAGACTACACTTATTATTTCGCTCCGGGCGTACATGAGGCCGGGAATCTGCGTCTAAGTTCCGGAGAGAGCGTATATATCGCCGCCGGAGCCGTTGTTCACGGTGCGATCCAGGCGTACGAGGCGCACGATATCCGTATCTGCGGGCGCGGGATCCTCGATTACTCGAAGATGGGACGCCACGATCCTCTCAGATGGGAGGAGGACGGCCTTATCAATCTGGCGAGATGCCGCAACACAGTTATCGACGGCATCGTGCTGAGAGACAGCAGCTGGTGGACGATCACATCGTTCAACTGCGTAAATCTCGAGTTCAGAGACCTTAAATCTGTCGGCATGTGGAGATACAACTCCGACGGATTCGATTTCGTGAACTGCCAGAACGTGCATGTTGATGGCTGCTTCCTCCGCAACTTCGACGACGTCCTCGTCATAAAGGGCCTGAGAGTGAAGGCGTATGAGGACGGGTACAACAACGCGCGGGACGTTCCTCCGTACGAGCTGATGAGCAACCGCAACTTCCTCATCGAGAACTGCGTCGTCTGGTGCGACTGGGGCGGAGCTCTCGAGATGGGAGCCGAGACGGTAGCCGACGAGTACTGCAACATCGTCTATCGGAACATAGACATCATTCACGTATCCGACGGGGCGATGAGGATCCAGAGCGGTGACAGAGCCGTGATACACAACGTGCTGTACGAGGGCATCAGAGTCGAGTACTCGAAATACGACAGGCAGTCTGTCTTCCAGCATACCGACGACACCCCGTACGATCCGCCGGACAGGCCTTACGCCTCGCCGCTCATCATCGGCTGGATGTACCGGAACAGATGGACTCAGGACGGCATTTACGGCGACGTGCACGATATAAGATACAAGGATATCAGCGTCTACGCCGACGAAGGCGTCCCGGCTCCGGAAATAATCTTCCGAAGCGCCGACGAAAATCATAAATTCGACAGGATCACGATAGAAAACCTCACCCTCAACGGCGCGCCGTACACGCCGAAGCCCGAGATATCCGAATACACGAAGGATATCACGATAAACGGCTGACACGCCGGAATGGCTCAGATACCGGGAAACAACACGAAACAGATCAAGGAGCAGGCATTATGTATTACGATAGCAAGCTTTGGATAGCCAACGACGACAACGGCGGGCATCTTGAGATGCTGCCGAAGATGGCCAACCGCCACGGACTCATCGCCGGAGCCACCGGCACCGGCAAAACCGTCACGCTGAAAGTCATGGCCGAGTCTTTCTCCGATATGGGAGTACCGGTGTTCATGGCGGACGTCAAGGGCGATCTCGCCGGAACGGCCTTCGAGGGCGTCGACAGCGACAACATGAGAAAGAGGATCGAGCGCTTCGGCCTTGCCGATACCGGATTCTCATATCACGGATATCCCTGCACCTTCTGGGATATATACGGAGAGAACGGCATACCGCTCAGGACGACGATCTCCGAGATGGGTCCGCTGCTTCTGGCCAGGATACTCGATCTCAACGAGCTCCAGAGTGACATACTGTCGATAATCTTCAGGATCGCCGACGAGAACGACCTTCTTCTCGTCGACATCAAGGACCTGAAGTCGATGATAAACTACGTAAACGACAACCGCAAGGATTACGAGGAAGACTTCGGACGCATAAGCCCCGCTTCGGTAGGAGCGATCCTCAGGGCGGTCGCGGCGCTCGAGACACAGGGCGGAGACAGGTTCTTCGGCGAGCCGGCGCTCAACATCTCCGACTGGATCACCCTCTCGCCTGAGGGGAAAGGCATGATCAACATCCTCGACAGCGAGAGCCTCATAAACAACGGCCGTCTGTACTCCACCTTCCTTCTCTGGCTGATGAGCAAGCTGTTCGACACCATGCCCGAGGTCGGCGACATGGCGAAGCCGAAGATGATATTCTTCTTCGACGAGGCGCATCTGCTGTTCGACGGCGCTCCGAAGGTGCTGCTCGACAAGATTGAGCAGGTAGTGAAGCTCATCCGCTCGAAGGGAGTCGGCATCTACTTCGTGACGCAGAATCCAAAGGATATCCCCGACGGCGTCCTCGCCCAGCTCGGCAACAAGGTCCAGCACGCGCTCAGAGCCTATACCCCCGCCGATCAGAAGAACGTCAAGGCTGCCGCCGCGTCCTTCCGCGTGAATCCCGATCTTGACACCTACAACACGCTGATATCTCTCGGAACGGGTGAAGCTATCGTCTCCTTCCTCGACGAGGGCGGCATACCGACGATGGTACAGAAGGCGTATATCCTCCCGCCGATGAGCCGCATGTCGTCGATAAGCGAATCTGAGCGCGAGTCGTGCATAAAGAACAGCATCCTTTACTCCCGCTACGCCGAGGGCTACGATCCCGAGTCGGCATACGAGGTGCTTCAGAAGCGCGCCGACAAGGCAGCTGAGGAGGCCGAGCTGCTGGCTCAGGAGGCCGCCGCCGCGAAGGCCGAGCTTGAGGCCCAGAAGGCTGCCGACAAGGAAGCCGCCGCGAAGGAAAAGGCCGCTCAGAAGCAGGCCGAGAAGGATGCCAAGGCCCGCAAGCAGGCGATAAAGAACGTCGCTTCGTCGGCGACCGGCACAGTCGGCCGCGAGCTCGGCAAGGCCCTCGGCGGCAAGTTCGGCAGCTTCGGCAAGACCCTCGGAGGCAACCTCGGGGCCAGCCTCGGACGCAATATCCTCGGCACTCTGTTCAAGACCAAGTAATAAATGATCAGATATTATATCTGATCGCGTTCCGGACGGCAGAGCCGTCCGGAGAGTTTGATAATGCGGAAATTCTTTGCATCGCTTCTGATTTTTCTCGTATTCCTTGTCCCCGCGCCGCTCCTGTCCGGCTGCGCCTTTACCGACCGGCTCGAGGAGATCGGCGCGGGATACGGGGAGATGGACGAGCGAATCCATTCCATCCCGCTCAACGCCGCGGCGAGGCGTCTCATGTCTGCGCTCGGAAACGGCGGCGCCGATGCCGCCGGAACGCTTATCGCCGGTGCCGACGAAGCGTCGTGCGCGCGGCTCGCCGAAATGATGGACGGGATGACGTCATACCGCCTCCGCGAGGAGGAGAGATCATCCGGCGTCATCGTCTGCCTCGCCCATGCGGTACTCCCGTCTGGAGGCGTAAGGATGCGGCTCCTGTACGACGCGGAAAAAGATATCTTCCGTTCGGTCGAAGCCGCCGCGGATGATGTGTTCAGCTCAAAAGGCTTCTGCTTTTCGCCTGACTGTGATCTTAGCGGGATCTATTTTCCCGAGGCCGACGGCAGCCTGTCGGCTCCTGTACTGCCGACGTTCGACGGCGAAAACTCTCCGGACGAGAAATGGTCGTACGACAGCTATCACGAGATAGCCGCCGGATATCTGCAGGCGGTCGAAAGGTGTCTTTCATCGGGAGATTCGGATGGAATGAGATCGCTTTTCTCGATCCAGTCGAGAGGCTCGATAGGAGACGGCGAGATATCGGATCTCATATCCGCTTTCGGCGATGGCTGGAGCTCATGGAGGACTGACGGGTCGCTCGTCACTTCATCGGGAGCCGTCTGCGACGAGTATGACGAAAGCGGCCGCAGGACGGAATCCTTTGAATCCGATATGAAGGAGCATATAAGGGCGGTATTCGGCATCGAGGGAAGCTCTGTGAAGTCTGTCACTCTCTCCATCTGGCCGAGAAACGATCCCGAGCCGTACCGTATCGGGCTGGAAGGGATCCGTATCGAGCTGACGGACGGCACGTCCGTCACTGTCGGCAGAGGCGTATAAAATATAAATCAAGCAGTTTTTAATTCAGCGTCCATCCCCGCCCGTGAGGGGCGCGGGATATCCGGGACTATATGCAAAGCAGGATAAAGATAACAGGCATCATTTCAGCCGCCGCGAATATCGTTTTCGCGGTCATGGCTATAACCGCGGTGGCGTGGTATTTCAACGACAACGGTACCTTCAATCCGCACGAGTTTCACGTATTCAGATACTATACCACCGACTCGAACCTTCTGGCGGCCGCCGCGGCTGTTGCCGTCGCTGTATGCGAGCTCAGAGGCGTAAGATCGAAGGCTGCGGCGGTATTCAAATTCATCGGCGCTTCGACCGTCTCGCTCACTTTTATGACGGTGCTGTGCTTCCTCGGGCCGATAACGTCTTACCAGGGAGTTTACAGCGACGAGGCCTTCTGGCTCCATCTCGTCTGCCCGCTCGGCTTTGTCATGACTTTTGTTTTTCTCGATCTCAGAGGCGAGAGGATAAGCCGCGGAGCGCTGCTCTGGTCGCTCGTCCCGACCGCGATATACGGCGCGATCTATATTGTCATGGTCGTGATCCTCGGGGAAAACGGCGGCGGATGGCCCGATTTTTATCTCTTCAACGTCGGCGGCAGATGGTATCTAACACTGCCGATAATGGTCGCCGCGGCGGCGGCTCTTGCCGCGCTGCTCCGCCTCGCGAGGAACGCCGCGGCGGGAAAAAAGAACGAATCCACGGAAAAATGACCCGATAATGAAAAAGACTGCGTTTATCTCATTCTTCATTCTTTTCGCCCTGACGTTTATCCTTCTCATGCCGGTGTCTTACGCGGAGGGGCAGATGACGCTCATGACCGGAGAGGAGCCTCCGCTTTTCATGGCTGTCGGTGAATTTTCCGAATACAACCGGCTCAGCGTCGTGGAGGCTCTCGACATCATAATGCCGGAGCAGTCGAGCGAGTACACGACGGCGTATTTTGTCGAGGTCCTCGGCTACAAGGGCGAATTCAGGATGAAGATATGGTCTCCGACGGGAGGCGAGGTGTATATCCAGGACGGGATATACTGGGATGAGATCCCGACCCATCTCGAGGACGGCTATATCACCTTCACGCTCGAAAGCGGCACGATGATCGCCTACGCGTCGGGAAGCCCGCTCAGGTCAGCGTACGTCATCATAGGTATCTCGGCGATAGTCATAGTAGCCGTCATCGGGTCGGCGCTCCTTGTTTACGGCACCGGAGGCAGATTCGAAAAAGTAAAGAACTTCATCGGAAGAAAACGCGGCGGGGATGATTCGGGAACGGGCGGCGGAAACACATGAGAGACATCGAACTTTACTATAAAGAGAGCGGGGAAGGCTTCCCGCTGATACTGCTCCACGGAAACGGCGAGAGCTCCGATCTTTTCGACGCTCAGATACCGGTCTTTTCCGCAATAAGGCATGTCTTCGCTCCCGATACCAGAGGCCACGGCAGATCCCCCATCGGTCAGCCGCCGTTTTCGATATCCCGCTTCGCCGACGATCTGCGCGATTTCATGGACGGCAGAGGGATCGAAAAGGCGGATATCCTCGGCTTCTCCGACGGCGGGAACATCGCCCTTGTTTTCGCAATGCGGTACTCCGAAAGATTGTCAAAGCTCATCGTTGACGGCGCGAATCTCTATCCTTCGGGAATGAAAAACTCGGTTTACAGGGAGATCAGGCGCAGATGCAGGAAATTCGACTCGGATCCTTCGATGGAGCATGAGGCGAAGCTGTATCATCTTATGACCGACGAGCCTGACATAAAGCCGTGGGAGCTCAATAGGATAACCGCCAAGGCACTCGTCATGGCCGGGACGGACGACATGATAAAGGAGCGCCATACCCGTCTTATAGCCAAAAACATACCCGGAGCCGAGCTTCGGATAATCGAAGGCGGACACGCTCTCTGCCTTGACAACCCGGACGGCTTCAACGCAGCCGTGACGGAATTTCTGACAAAATAGCCCGTAAAGCGCTTCATTCTCTTTTTTCGGCTTGAAACGGCTGGGGAAAAGTGGTATAATATCGTAAAATCAAAAAACATACGGAGGACATGATGAACGGCTCGGACTATATAAAGATTGTAACCGATACGATAGAGAGAGCCTACTCTGAGCAGACTGAGCAGCTTGATCAGGCGGCTTCGGCGATCGCTGCGGCGATCGAAAGAAAGAACAACGTCTTCGTCTTCGGCTGCTCTCACGCCGGGATCCTCGCCGAGGAGGTATTCTACCGCACCGGCGGACTTGCTGTCATAAATCCGATCTTCTTCCCGGGCATGATGCTCAACACCCGCCCGATCACGATGACCAGCTCTCTCGAGCGGCTGCCTGGACTGGGGAAGATCATATTCGAGAAGAACCATGTCGGACGCGGCGACGTGCTGATACTTCACTCTGTTTCCGGCCGCAACGCCGTACCGGTCGAGATGGCGCTCGAGGCGAAGGAAAACGGTGTGACGACGATATGCATCACCAACCTCGAGTATTCAAAGTCAGTCACCGCCCGTCACCCGTGCGGCAGGCGGCTGTTCGAGTGCTGCGACATCGTCATAGACAATATGGGCGAGACAGGCGACGCGGCAGTCGTAATCGACGGGCTGCCAGAGAAGATCGGCCCGACGTCCACCACGGTCGGAACGGCGCTCATCAACGCCCTCGTGATCGATTCGGTGAACAGGATGATAGCCGACGGGATCGTACCGCCGGTCCTCATGAGCGCCAACCTCGACGGCGGAGACGAGCACAACGAGCGCATCTTCGAGGAATACAAAAACAATATCTTCTATATGTAAGCGGCTTTATGAAAAGATATCTGGCTATCGACGCCGGCGGGACCAAGGTTGCGGCTGTCCTCTATGATGAGGAATTCAGGCAGAAGGCCTCCGTCATAAGCGGCAGTCTGAGAGAAAACACTACATCGCGCGATCTTATCGAAAAGCATATAGACCAGGTCATAGCCGGTCTCGGGCTCGACGGCGGCGCGATAGAGGAGATAAGCGGCACCTGCGAGGGAAGTCTCATCGAGCGGATCAAGACGATATGCGAAGTCAAAAGCGTCAGGATGATGGGAGAGCTCGAGCTCGGGCTTTGCGCCGCCGGGATATTCGGCGACGGCATGCTTTCGCTTTCCGGCACCGGCGCGACGCTGTTCTATAAATACAACGGAAAATCCGACGGTACCGGCGGATACGGCGCTTCGGTCGCGGACGAGGGCTCCGGCTACTGGATCGCGAGGAACGCTTTTATCGCCGCCATCCGCGACGACGAGGAGCGCGGGCCTAGAACGGTCCTGACCGATATGATCCCGCAGCACCTCGGCTTCAAAGACAGGAGCGAGCTCCGCACGGCGATATTCTCGATATACGGGCACAAGCATCATTCGCCCGTCGCCTGCGTCGCGAGATGCACCCCTCTCGTGACGGCCGCGGCGGAGCAGGGAGACGAGGTCGCCGCCGTGATCCTGCGCGAGGCCGGAGTGCTGCTCGCGCAGCAGCAGCTGTATCTCGTCCGCAAGCATCACCTGCCGGACGATCTGCCGCTGACCATATCCGGGAGCGTCTGGAGGGGGAACACAATCATGTTCGATACCTTCAGCGCCATGATGAGAGAGCAGAGCCCGTCAAGGCCGATAATAATCCCGCGGCTCGAGCCGATCATGGGCGCCGTGGCGCGCCGCTGGCATGAGACGCACGGACGGCTTTCAGACGCCGATATAGACTCTCTGAGGGAGAATTTCCCCGATTACAGATACGATCTGACCAAAATGAACACACACAGATAAAACGGAGGAATACTGTCATGAGCTTAATGGAAAGATACCGCGGCGCGGTGGACGATCTCTTCAAGAAGGTGCGCGACACCCAGACCGAAAACATAATCAAGGCCGGTGAGATCGTCGCCGAGAGCGTAGCGAACGGCGGCTGCATCTTCCTTTCCAGCATCTGCCACAGCATGGAGATGGATTCCATCTACCGCGGCGGCGGCCCGATCTTCTACCGTCATTTCAGCTACAATCTTTCTATCGAAAACAACGCCCGTCAGCGCGACCGCTCCGATCTCGGCTACGACAGTCAGGGAGCCGCGGCCAGATACGCGCTCCAGCAGTCCAATTTCCGCCCCGGGGATGTCCTTTTCCTCAGCTCGGTTTCGGGACGCACGAAGCACGTCGTCGATCTTGCCTATGAGGCGGTCCAGATGGGGATAAAGGTCATCGCCTTCACGTCGATGGAGTACGCAGTTCAGGTCGAGCCGGTACATCCGTCGGGCAAGAAGCTGTACGAGATAGCGACCCTCACCCTCGACAACTGCGCTCCCGCCGCCGAGGCGATGCTCGAGGTCGACGGCATAGAGGCTAAGTTCGCCGCCGCCTCCGGTATAGCTTCCGACTATATCATGTGGAGCGTGACGAGCGTCGCCGTCGAGAAGCTGCTTGAGAAGGGGATAACGCCCGGCATCCTCAAGAGCGCCAACTTCCCGGGCGGAGCCGACTACAACAAGACGGTAGTCGAACCCAACTATGACAAATACGGGTGGTAATATGACCGGATCCCGCGGATGGGACTGGAGTCTTGTAAAGGGACGATCCGCCGATGAGTGGAGGATCCCGGCGATGGAATCCTTCTGGCTTGCCGAAAGGTGGCGCAGGGAGGGAAAAAAGGATATCCTCGATCTCGGATGCGGTCTCGGGCGTCATTCGGTGCTTTTCGCAAGCTACGGCTTTAACGTGTCCGGAATGGATATAAGCGCCGAAGCTGTCGAAAGAGCCGGAAAATGGGCGAGTGACGAGGGTCTTGTAATAGACTTTCGCACCGGCGATATGCTGTCTCTGCCGTATAAGGACGAGAGCCTTGACTGCGTTTACTGCCGCAACGTGATAAACCATACAGATACGGCGGGGCTGTACAGGGCTGTCGGCGAGGTGTTCCGTGTCCTTCGTCCCGGCGGGGAGGTCTACCTTACCCTCGCGTCGAAGGACAACGACCGCTATATCTGCGGCAGAAGACGGATAGACGACAACACCTTTCTCTGCGACGAGGAGGGACCGGAATACGACGTGCCTCACGTATTCGTGGATCACGATGACGTCCGGCGTCTGTTTTCCGCCTTTGAGTTCATATCCGAGAGACATATCGGGGAATTCCAGGAAGATTCCGTAAAGACCGGAGGCGGGATGAAGTCGACTTTCCATTACCACATCCTCGCGCGCAGGCCGGGGTAACAACAATAATAAGCCGCTTCAGAAAAGCGGCTTTTTGAGCTGAAAGAAGACGGGTATATTCATTTAAGAGCGCTGTCCGGCAGTCCGGACATGACGCCTTATCAGATACCTTCGACTCAATTCGGACATTATCAGGAGATTGATCAAATGAAAAAGCTATCAACGGGAAAGGTATGGGCGTTCGCTGTCGGACAGTTCGGATGGTCGGTGCTCGCGGCGCTCATATCAAGCTGGCTCGTAAACTACTATCAGCCCGATCAGGCGACCATCGACGCCGGTCAGAAGATCTTTATCCCTCAGGGAAGGGTCATATTCGGCATACTCACGATACTCGGCGCCATCACGGCGTTCGGCAGGGTGTTCGACGCGATCACCGATCCGCTCGTCGCGTCGGCGTCCGACAGATGCCGCTCAAAGGACGGACGCAGGATCCCGTTCATGCGCGCAGCCGCCGTGCCGTTCGCGCTGTCGTGCATCATGACCTTCTGGTCGCCTGTGAACGGCGAGTCATGGGTCAACGCCGGATTCCTGTTTCTGATGATAACGATCTTCTATCTCTGCATGACCCTTTACTGCACGCCCTACAACGCGCTCATCCCCGAGCTGGGAGCCGATCAGAAGACGAGGATGCTGATTTCGACGGCCATCAGCTTCACGTATATCGCCGGTATGGCCGTCGCCTACGTCGCGCCGGTGATATGGGGAGCGCTCGAGGGTATCACGGGCGACCGCGTTCTCGCGATAAGGATCGCCTTCACCGTGCTTTCGCTGATAGGCATGGTCTGCATGTTTGTCCCCGTGTTTGCGATAAGGGAGAAAGACTACATCAATGCCGAGCCGACCGGCGGCACGGCGCTGCATTCGCTCTCCGCCACCTTCAAAAACAAGGATTTCCGCGTCTTCGTCGCGTCGGATATATCGTACTTCCTCGGCATAACCATGTTCCAGACGGCGATGCCGTACTTCGTGACGTCTCTTCTCAAGCTCGACGAAAGCTACTCGACGCTCTTCTTCGTACTCATGACCGCGTTCTCGGTGGTCTTCTACATCCCGGTCAACAGGCTGACCCCGAAGTTCGGTAAAAGAAAGCTTATCCTTATCGCCTTCGCCATCTTTACCGTCAGCTTCATTTACACCGCCGCCTTCGGGACCGCTCTGCCGATACCTCCGGTGGCGCAGGGTATAATACTCTGTCTTATCGCCGGTCCGGCCATGGCTATATTCGGCATCCTCCCGCAGGCCGTCGTGGCGGACATCGCCGAATCCGACGAGCTTATGACGGGCGAGAACCGCAGCGGAATGTTCTACGCCGCCCGTACCTTCTCGTTCAAGCTCGGTCAGTCGATAGCCATGCTGCTCGTCACGGCGTTCGCGACGGTGGGACGCGATACCGGCCTCGGTTACCGCATCACCGCCATCGCCGCGGCGGCAGTCTGCGTCCTCGGCGGCGTCATATTCATGATGTACAACGAGAAGGCGGTCTATGAAAGGATAATGAAGAAATGAGCTCCCTTATATCCCCCTGCGGGCTCGCGTATGAGAGCGAATACAGCCGCGCGATGGAGGAGGTCATACTTCCGTACAACTCGGCGAGAAGGAAGGACGGCTTCTTTGAGGGCGAGGGCGGCGTCAGGCTGTTTCTTTCGGCGTTCAAAGCCGATTCGCCGAAGGGAGCCGTGACGCTCGTCCACGGCTATACCGAATCCGTCGAAAAGTGGCAGGAAGTGATATATTCGCTTCTTACGCGCGGCTATGACGTTTACGCATATGAGGCGAGAGGACACGGCCGTTCCGGCAGGGACAGCGCGCTCCACGGCGACCTGACGCTCACCCATGTCGACCGTTTTGAGGATTACGTCCTCGATCTGCGCCGCCTGCGCGAAACTATCGAGGGCGGTAACAACATCCTTTTCTGCCATTCGATGGGCGGAGCTGTCGGCGCGTATTATCTTGAAAGATACGGCGCCGAATGCGGTTATGACAGGGCGGTGCTTTCGTCTCCGATGATAGCGCCGGACAGGGGAGGTTATCCGCTTTTCGCCGCAAAGGGACTCTGCCGCGCGGCTATTCTGCTCGGACAGGGCATGAAACGCTCCCTGAATTCGTCGCCGTACCCGGGACATGAGAGCTTTGAGACCTCGTCTGCGACGAGCCGTGCCAGATTCGACTGGTACGAGGCGATAAAATCCACTACGCCCGAGTTTCAGAACTACTGCTCGACCTACCGCCTCACCCTTGAGTATCTCGGCGTCACGAAAAAGCTGCTGAAAAAGGGAGAGCCCGAGAAGATCAGTGTTCCGGTGAGGGTTTATCAGGCTTCGGAAGACACGACGGTGATAAATGAATATCAGGATATCTTTGCGTCGAGGCTGAGAGACGGAAAGCTTATACGGATCGACAAAGCGAAGCATGAGATCTGCCGCTCGGAGGACAAGGTCCTGTTTCCGTACTGGGAGAGCGTGCTTGCATTCATAGACGGTGAAAAGTGAAAAATACCCGCCCTTTTTCAGGGCGGGAATTTTTATGATCGGTTTTACAGCACCGGGCACGACCAGTCGTACAGCGGTTCCATGTCGTCATACGGCTTGCGGGAGATGGATTCGGGAAGCGGAGTTCCGGCGATGTCGGCGTCCATGAAGTCGAACAGCGCCGTGAAATCGGGCATATGATGGCCATGCCCGCCGAAGCGGTACCAGCAGGCGCAGTTTTTCTCGGCCGAATAGAGCTTCCATGCCTCTCTAGCTGCCTGCCATGACAGATACGCGCCTCTCGGGTTCGCCCATATGTCGCCGTAGCCGTTCGTTTCTATATAGCATCTCGGCGCTATCAGGGCTTTGATGAAATGGCTGTCGTGCGGGAGCTCTCCCTCACGTCCGACGTAGTCCCAGAGCCCCTGACCCATCCAGTAGCCGATGTTCTTCATCATGAACTCAAGAGGCTCGCTTATCTGATCGGCGTACTGTCCGGCCGTCTCGCGCTGAAGGAAACGGTAGGCGCCGCATCCGTGCGTGCCGCTGCCGTTGGGATTGGTGTATCTGATCCTAGTGTCGGTCGCTCCGGCGAGAAGAGCGGTCTTTCCGCCTCTCGAGTGACCGCTGACGGCGATCCTGTCGGGATCGATGTAGTCGAGCGTCAGAAGCGCGTCGATGACGCGGTGATACCCCCACGCCCACGCCGAGATCGCGGTGAATTTCATATCCGGCCACAGGGCGTTGATCCCGTGCTTTCTGTCGGGATCGGGGAAATCCGGCGCCAGCTCGGTGCGGTTGAATTTCACGCAGACGAAGCCGCGCTTTTTCGCTTCGGCGATGACAGCGTCGTTCATATTGTCGGCGTACATGGCGTCGCCGGTGACGACGGCCGGCATCCTGCCCTTCAGATTCGGCACGTACGTCATGAACGTGAAGGTGAACGGCCTGTCCTTCCTGCCGCAGTGGACGCGGTAGGTGCATGTCGAGCCGCGTCCGTGAAGATCGGTCGGCTCGACCTCGAATACCTCCGGCTGAGGCGGCATGCCGTCGAATTCGAGCGATATCGTGTCTTCGAGTATCTCGAGCCGGCGCTTCTCCCATCCGGCGACGTCCGTCACTCTGGTTCCGTCGCGGAAGACGAAGGGGTCGGGAAGGGGACTGAGGCGAATGTCCTGTCGCATGATAGATACCTCGCTTTGATTTTTGTTCGCTGCGTCTATTATAACATGAGATCCGGCAGATGTCAAGCGCAAATCGTATTGACACCGGCATGATATTGTGGTATAATTGAGTCACATCAGCATCCCGCGTACCCGGCGGAGCTGTGCCGCCGAAAAATGCCGCGGGAAAACAACGCTTTTACTCGGAGAAAGGACACCGTGCCATGATTCTCTCTACCCAGACCGACAATATATTCCGCCGCTTCGGCGAGGACGAGGGCATAAAGATTTTTGCCAGAGCCGGTTATGACGCAATCGATCTTTCGATGTTCCAGATGACACATGACGACTGCCCGCTCAATACCATCGACCCGGATAAATACGGCTCGGAGCTGAAAAAGAAGGCGGAAAGCGCCGGCATCGTTTTCAATCAGGCGCACGCCCCCTTCCCGTGCTGGAGATCCGACGACAAGGATTATTCGGTCAAGATGCCCGAAAGGGTGAAGCAGTCGATCCGCATAGCCGGAGCCGCCGGAGCGAAGCAGATCATAGTCCATCCGATAGCCTATCCGGGCGGGGGAGAGCCGCAGAAGCAGTTCAACTTTGAGTTCTACCGTTCTCTTGAGCAGACGGCGCTCGACTGGGGGATAAAGATCGCTCTCGAGAATATGTGGGGACACGATCAGAAGAGGGACTACATAATTCCGAATGTCTGCTCTCTCGGAGACGATCTCGCCGAGTATTACGACGGGCTCGGAAATCCCGACGCCTTTACGGTCTGCCTCGACCTCGGCCACTGCGGGCTTGTCGGCGAGGAGGCGCAGGACGCCATAAGAGCCCTCGGTCACGACCGTCTCGGCGCGCTGCATGTCCATGACAACGACTACCGCCATGACACGCACACAATCCCGTACGACGCTCATATGAAGATGAACTGGGACGAGATCACGAAAGCTCTCGGCGAGATAGATTACAAGGGAGAGTTCACGTTCGAGGCCGACAACTTCCTCGGCCATTTCTCCGACGACGTTGTCTTCGACGCGGTATGCTTTATGGTGGTGATAGGAAGAAAGCTCTGCGCGAAGGTGGACGCCGCAAGACCGAAAAACGCCTGACGGCACAATAAAAGGACGCCCGATATCCCGGCGTCCTTTGTTTTTTGGAGCGTTTATCATTTCGCCTTTTCGTCGATCATTGCGTAATACGCCGCGTACTCGTCATCCGGGACATGTCTCTTCGGCATCCGGAAGTCATAAAGTCTTCGAAGCTCCTCGGAATCACCGAAGAGCATTCTGACCTTCTCATACGCATATCTGTTCGCGTCGACTTCATACGGCTGTCCGAGATAAACGTCGGTGAACAGCTCTTTGCCGCCTTCCAGCCTGCATTCCAGATATCTGCCGTCCGCCAGCTTATAGCATGTCCCGTCGAACATGATGGTATAAGGCAGGCTGCGTATTATCGCGCCGCTGAACCTTTCGGGTGAAAGATACTGCGCGGCATGTCTGAGCTCATGATAAAGGACAAAGGCCTGTTCATAATCAGGAGCCTGAGACAGGTATTCTTTGTTTATGTAAACCGTTTTTGTCTCAAAATCGAATGTACCGTCGGCGGTTTCATACCCTTGAGGCATATCGAACGACAAACTCACTTCGATACCGTTTTCGGCGCGGCAGATATCAAAATACCGCTTATAATCGAACATCCCGTCACCTCCGCTCCGATGCGGCGTACAGATTACATTTTTCTGGAGCTGCGGATAAAGCAGCATTATTTCCGCGATTTCTTTTCTATGATTTCCTCGGCGAGAGCCGCGGCTGCGCCGACGAATTCGTTGCACTGCCCCCGTCTTTTTCCGAGAAGCTCAAAGCATTTAAGAGAACCGAATTTCTCCCTGAAACCGCTTTCAAACTCATCCTGACCGTCGATGCCGAGGTCCTTCAGCACCTTTTCGGCGGCCAGTACGGCCCCGCATTTGCCGCCTTCCGATCTCGGCGCAGGCGCGACGGTACGGGAGGCATTGATATCGTCAAAAGCGGTATATACCGCCGCGGAACAGCTCATGCCGTTTCTGTGATTGCTTCTCGCCGGGTTTTCTCTGCTCATTTTAGCGCTCTTTCATTGTACCGATGATAAATTCATTATACCATTATTATATACCTGCAAAAGGAAGATATGAAAGAGCTATATTGTAAATTATCGGAGCTTTATCCGATGCCGTTCGATTCAGGCTGCGGCAGACCGTATATTCGCAGCCGGGAAAAGATTTAATTGATAAGGATGATGTTTTACTTTCCCTATTGTATTTTCCTTACCGTCAGTGTATAATATATCTGTCAAAACCGCCGCGGACCCGGAGGCCGAGTCATGTTTACTTCCGAAGACAGAAACCACATCGAGAACAAATATCACCTTGCCGATAAGCCTTTCGACCCATACCGCCGCTGGAGCTATCACGGCTATGAGTATGAAAGCTCTACGGGACTGTCAGACAGCGAGATGGATGAAGCTCTGTCGAAATACGCAGAAGAACTTTTCGGGCAGCCCAGACCGATAATAAAAGCTTCGCTGTTCGCGTTCGTGCTGGACAACACCCGTATAGATGTAAGCGAGCACGACTGGTTTCCCGGAATCTGGTCGTGGGGGCGGATGACGGCGAAATACACCTCGGACGTCTGGGCGGGCGAGGTGCGGGCGGCCTTCCCGGATGAATCGCGCCGCCTCAGCGAGTCGGCTGCCGCCGGAGCCGATTACGGCTGGCTCGACTTCGACCATACAGTACCCGACTGGGACTCGCTCTTTTCCCTCGGCTTCAAGGGTATCCTTGACCGTGCCGCTGCCGCCCGAGTAAGGCTGTCCGGGCAGGGACTGATGACTGAAAAGAAGAACGCGTTTTACGATGGGATCCGCATAGAATATGAGTCGATCATCCGTCTTTTTAACAGGCTCGCGGACTATGCCGAATCGAAGGGAACGGCAAAGACCGCGAAGATTGCCGCCTCTCTAAGGCGGCTGGCATCCGGCGTTCCCGAAACGTCGCTCGACGCCATGATGATGATCTATCTCTATTTCATACTGAGCGAAAGCGTCGACAACTATCAGGTGCGCTCTCTCGGCTTCGGCCTCGACGCCGCGCTCGAGCCGTTCCGCAAAAAAGATATCTCATCCGGCGCCGACACGGAGGAAGGCATCCGGGAAAAGCTCGCCTGCTTTCTCATGCAGTGGTCGGCGATAGGGAATTACTGGGGACAGCCTTTCTATCTCGGCGGCACGAATATAGACGGCTCTTCGAAGGTATGCGAAAGCTCATATCTGATTCTCGACGTCTACCGCGAGCTCGGCATATTCAATCCTAAGATCCAGATAAAATACGGCGATTCGGCGCCGAGGGATTTCATCATAAAGGCGCTTGAGATGATCATAGCCGGCAGCACGAGCGTTGTATTCTGCAGCGAGGACCATATCGTATCGTCGCTGATGTCTCTCGGCGCGACGTATGAGGAGGCTGTCGACTCGCTTATCAGCGGATGCTATGAATACAAGGTGAAGAACAAGTCTATCGGCATGGGATGCCTTTATCCAAATCTGCTAAAACCCGTGTCGCTTGTATTCGACAACGGCTTCGACACGGTCAGCGGAAGACAGATCGGCCCGGAAACCGGCGGTATCGAGACATTCGACACATTCGGTAAATTCTATCAGGCGTACCGTACCCAGCTCAGATTTATGCTTGAAAGCGATATAGAAGCCCTCGACCGCACGGCGGTAAGGGTGGCGGACGTAAACCCGTCTCTCATGTACTCCGCCACGATCCCCGACTGTGCCGGGACTCTGACAGACGCCCTTGACGGCGGCATCGGGAACACCATCGACATAACAGCCGGAGGGATCGGCACGGCGGTCGACGCGCTGATGGCGGTATATGAGCTGGTCTACGAGACTAGGCGCGTCACACTTTCCGAGCTGAAAGCGGCTCTTGACGCCGACTGGGAGGGTTATGAGGATCTGCGCGGACGCGCGCTCAACTGCAGACACAGATACGGGAACGGGGACACGCTCGCCGACAGCTACGCGGCGGCTGTAATGTCGTTTATCGGCTCGGATATCCTCGCAGGTCGCCGGAATTCTCACGGAGGCAAGGTCATACTCGAGGCTCATTCGGCGAGAGCCTTCATTATCCACGGCGAAAAGACCAAGGCGACCCCGGACGGCCGCAGAAAAGGCGACGAGACCTCCAAAAACGCCTCGCCGACACCCGGCTCGGACCGCTGCGGAGTTACCGCGCTGATCCGCTCGGTGACGAGCCTGCCGATCGCTCTCTGTAATAACGGTCTATGTCTTGACGTCATGCTCCACCGCTCGGCTGTCAAAGGCCCGGAAGGGCCGTCCGTGCTTTACGCCCTGCTTGAAAGCTATCGACGCGGCGGAGGCGCGTCCATACACTTCAACATTTTCGACGCCGGGATGCTGCGTGACGCCCAGCTTCACCCGGATAAGTACAAAACGCTGCAGGTCCGTATCTGCGGCTGGAACGCTCTGTGGAACACCATACTGAAGACAGAACAGGACGCGTACATCCTTCGCGCCGAGAAGACAACGGATTAAAAGGAAATCCACCATTTGTACCTGTATTCCGGTCGACAGATAAGGTGTAACAGGTTATTTATTTCTCTCTTTTGCTCTGTTATATAAATTAAAATAAAGTTAACTATTATGCAATAATCTATAATATTCAAAATCCGCCATTTCAATGATAAATTCAATATATTTTGTTGAAGCATTATGAAACAAATGTGAAATTAAGACCATGATCCGGATATCCTATACAGACTTCGGATGAGGATGGATTTCATAACAATCAGAAGCAACACCGCGTAAAACGGTGTTGTTTTTTGCTTAAATGATACGATATAACGCAGTCTATATCAAGATAATTGCCGACATCTGTCAGCCGTCACAACAATTTCGCAGTTCTGTGCTGCGGAATGCTTTTATACTTGTCGCAGAAAACTCGGCGTATACATCACATGTTCGAAGGTTTTCTAAAGTATACTCTGATAAAGCTCAGAAAATGACTCAAGAGCTTTATTGAGATACTGTTTTCAGAAGCAAAATAGATTATTAATACAAAAACAATATCAAATAAAGCATAAAAATTACAGGCGAGTTCATAACTATACAAAAAAATATTGCAGTTATTCAATATTCAAGTCAACTAATTGTGGTATAATAAATCAGTATATATTGTAATGACATGACTTTAAGTAAACGCAATATAACAGATACATAAACATACAATATTATTTATCAAATATCTATAATACCTTTGAAAGCCACAGCGAATATGAATAAAAATATAAATGAAAATCAAGCCGCTCGAACTGATCTGGATTCCAGGCTCACAAGAAAAAACAAACACAAAACATGGAGAAGGATCGTCTCCGGACTTGCCGCGACAGCCATATTCTTTACCACATACGCTCTCATCCTCCCGGCTCTGACGCTGGAAGCCGCTCTGGCGTGCGGTCATGAACAGCATGTTCATGACGAGAATTGCTATTCTGAAGTCCGAACTCTCATCTGCGGGCTTGAGGAATCGCTGCCCGTCAAAGGACACACGCACATCGACGCCTGCTATGAGACGGTCCTTGCCTGTGGTTTCACAGAGGAAGAAGGTCATGCTCACGGCGAAGGCTGCTATGACGGTGAAGGCAATCTGATCTGCCAGATCCCCGAGTCCGAAGGACATACCCATACCGAAGCCTGCTATCAGATGGATCTCATCTGCGGGATTGAGGAACTCCCGGCGTCGGAAGGCCACGTCCACACCGACGCCTGCTATCAGATCGAGCGCGTCCTCACCTGCCCGATCCCCGAACACACTCATATGCCGGAATGCTACATTCACGGCGATCCGAACGCTGACGTCGAGACGATGGCCGACTGGGAGACCGACGTCATAACCGCGCCCATCACCGGCGACAAGGCAGGGGACGTCGTCTCCATCGCCCGCACCCAGATAGGGAAAGGCCAGTCCATCTACAACTATATCCAGGACGCCGAAGGCAGACGCAGCGGATGGAACCGCTTCGGCGCTCTGTTCGGTCAGCCCTACGGCGAGATCGGCGTGACCTTCGTCCGCTTCTGCTACGCCTACGCCGGAAATGAGCTCCCGGCATCCGAGACCGCCGCTCAGCTCGCCGAAGAACTGGATCTCGGCGGTATGCTCAACGCCGGCAGCCCGATGGTCGGAGATATAATCTTCTTCGCCGATGAGGCGGGGAATATCACCGACGCCGGAATCCTCGCCGAGCTTGTCGCCGCCGAGGGGTTCGAAGGTAATTCCTACAGCGTCATAGACGTCCGTTCCGGCGTCGTCCAAGTAAACACATATCTCGCGTCCGATCCGTCGATAGCTGGCTTCGGCCGTTACAGCTCCGCAGGGGCTCTCCCCGTAGCTGATGAGACCACGTCCGAGGAAACAACTATCGGCGTGATAGACACGACCGTTCCCGAGACTGTCACCGATCCCGATATCCCGATGATGCCGGAGGCTGTCACCGACGCCGATACGACAAGTGTAGATACAACCACAGAAGATACGACAACAGCAGGAGATACGACGACAGCTGAAGATACAACTGCCGTCGAAGACACAACGACCGCCGAGGACACGACCACAGCCGAAGATACGACGACAGCCGAAGATACAACTGCCACCGAAAGCACGACTGCTGCCGAAACCACCACGGAATCAGAGACAACGGCTGGCGAGACAACTACCTTGGCCGAAACCACGACCGAGGAAACCACAACAGAAGATACTGCGACTTCCTCCGAAACCACAACCGAGGCTGAAACAACCACTGAGGAAACGACGGAAGCCGAGACAACAACTGAGGAAACAACAGCCGAAGAAACCACAACCGCCGAAATCACAACTGAGACCGAAACTACGACCGAAGCCGAAGCAACTTCCGAGGAAACGACGGAAGCCGAAACCACAACCGAAGAAACCACAACCGAAGCTCCCGAGGAGCCGGTTGAAGTCGCCATGCCCGCGGTCGATTTCAGGCGTCAGGTCGAAGTGGGCGGCAAGGTCATCACCGTCGCTGTGAACGCCGACGAAAACACCCTTCCGGACGGCACAGAGATGGTTCTGATGCCGGTCGAGGAGGAGACCGTCCGCGAAGCGGTCGAAGGCACCGTCGAGGGCAGCGTCAGCGCGATATACGCCGTCGACATCACCTTCATCTATAACGAAAACACCGTCGAGCCGAAGAATCCCGTCAGGGTCAAGATGATCTCCGACGCCATCGTCGAAAACG
>CAMJPL010000033.1 GCA_946407735.1 uncultured Clostridia bacterium | reverse complement strand
CCTGCTCGGTTTTCCTTTGGAATCTTTTCCACGATGGGAGTCACTGTATCGAATCAGTGTTTATTGTACTGGATAAAAGAGACCGATCGTCCCTTGTATCGCTTAAAACCGTAAGTTGGTGTGATACTTTCCGTTCCATTCCATCACACATGTATCGTTCATACCGATCTTGCCGCCGCGGTCGACGGGTATCGTTCATATAAGCGGCATGTGAGTGGTCTCATTGTGAAAACAATCAAAATATGAGTATTCTCATTGAGAATACAATCGGCGCATCGCGCTGCTCGCTGGAGCGATTTCGTTTTCCTCACATTTCCCTCATTCGTTCCACGACCCCCTTTGTTTCGCGAAGCGAAACACAAATTGAAAATTTGCGCAGCAAATTTTCCTATTAGAGCCTTCCCCCTTCGGGGGAAGGTGTCAAGCGGCTTCGCCGCTTGACAGATGAGGGCTCGTTCCGCGCAGCGGAACATCAATTGAAAGTTGCGGAGCAACTTTTCCTATTAAGTTCTTCCCCCTCCGGGGGGAGATGTCAAGCGCCAAAGGCGCTTGACAGTGGAGGGTTTATTAGCGAACAGTGTTTACGATAGTCCGCCAGTCAGCTTCGTCGCTTGACAGTTAAGGTTCATTCGTTCCTCGAAGACTAATATTATCGAACTTTCGCTGACCGACAGATGATAGCCTAATCCTGCTTTAATATATCTGTTTGAAAATTTGTTTCACAAATCTTCATAAATTAACATTTCCGATTTGATTCTCCCTTCCTCCCGGAGTATAATATATCAAACACCGCATGATAAAAGAGGACGTGATATATATGGAATTCAGGAAAATATCCTTCATCGGGCTGGGGCTGATCACGGGATCGGTCGCGCGGGCGATACGGGAGAAACGGGAGGGGATCGTCATAAAGGCTTATGATCCCGATCCTTCAGCTGTGGCGGAGGCTATGGCTGACGGGGTGGTCGACATCGCGGCGGCGGACATATCTGACGCTGCGGCGGACTGCGATCTCGTCTTTCTCGGCGCGCCGGTCGGGGCGAACAGCGAAAATCTCGCCGCCGCTTCTATGGCGGCGGGGGAAAACACGATATTCACCGACGTCGGGTCGGTGAAAAGCGGGATCCATATGAAAGCTGTCGAACTCGGGCTGTCCGGGCGGTTTATCGGCGGGCATCCGATGACGGGATCGGAGCGGATCGGCTACCGCAACTCGTCGGCGGCGCTGCTCGAGAACGCCTACTACATCTTAGCTCCGGAGGACGATGTGCCAGGCGACGTATCGGCGGCAATGACTGAGCTCGTATCCGACATCGGCGCGCTGCCTGTCGTCATCAGACCCGATGAGCACGACATGTACACGGCGGGGATAAGCCATCTGCCGCACGTCGTTTCGGCGGCGCTGGTGAATCTTATCCGCGACAGCGACGACAGCGGCGTCATGAAAACCATCGCCGCCGGAGGCTTCAAGGACATCACCCGCATCAGCTCGTCGTCGCCGGAGCTTTGGAGCCAGATCTGCGTAACGAACCGGGAAAACATCGTCTCCCTGCTCGACAGGTACATCGCCGGTCTCGAAAAGGCGCGGGAGATGATATCCGATGCCGACGGCGAAGGGCTGATCCGCTTCTTCGGCTCGGCGAGGGACTACCGCAGCGGCTTCGGCGACCGTCCGTCGGGCGACATAAGGCCGGTGTTCAGGCTGCATGCCGACATCGCCGACCGTCCGGGTGCGCTCTCCGACGTCGTGTCGCTGCTTGCCGGCAGCGGCATAAACATAAAGAACATCGGCATCACTCACAACCGCGAGTATCAGCAGGGAGCGCTCGCCGTGGAGTTCGGCAGCCAACGCGATATGGATCGCGCGGCAAGGCTACTGTCAGACCGGGGTTACAGGCTTCACTGACCCTCGCCTACGCGAGTGATTCTTCGAGGAAACGGCGCAGGTCCGCCCTGTACCTTTCGGCGGCGCCGCTGATATCGGGCGACGACTGGGTGATATGCCTCAGCTCGTCGTCGGTGAAATATCCGCCGTCCGTATAGACCGATATCGAATCGAGCGGCCAGCCGTCGTGTCTTTTTCCCGACGGGACGTCGACGAGATAAAACGTCTTCTCATCCGCCGCCTCGGCAGGCTCGGCGAGGGTGTATATCCTGCCGCGGTTCCATACCGCCGTGCCGTCGAGCCAGCAGGCGGCGGTCCTGCCGCCGAGAGCGGCGGCAAGGCTCCTGTAATACTCAAGCATCCCGTCGTCGTCGAGACGCACGCCCATCGGCGATCTGACATGGAGACCCGGCTGGCGCGGATCATCCCGCGGGAGGTCTTTCAGCGTAAGACCCGAGTCCATGCATATGACGCGGTCGTGATATCCGCCGTAGAACCTCGCCTTGATGACGGCGTTCTCAAGCTGATCCCTTCCCGTCTCATCCGGCTCGCCGGTTATGCCGAGATTGGCGGGGGTAACGAACTTATAATCCCTTTCGCCGAGGATGAAGCGGTATTTGTCGACCTTCGACGGGTTTGTCGTGCCGATCAGGACTTCTTTCATTATATCGTCCTTCGTTTCAGGAAAAATCGTATCTTCTGTTCACGACAACGCCGCCGAGCTTATGCGAGCGGATGACGAACGGGAAGATATCGCGCTTTATACACATATAAAAATCGGCGCTCGGGAAGACCGACTGCCTGTCTGGATCGAAGAAATGCTCTCCGCCGTCATGGCGGAGGGATTTTATTTTTTCGTCGATATCGCAGTCCTCTCCCGTGAGAAGCGATCTTATATACTCGGCGCAGATTACGTCCTCGCGCGCCGAGGCTATCCCCGCCTTCCCCATCGCGGCAAAGGAGACGGTATCGGGATCGCGGCTCTTTATATACCGCGCGACCGCCTTTGCGTTCACGAGGCTGCCGGTGATGATCTCATCTGCGTGCACAGCATTCGCTATCCCCTGAGTTCCGGCTCCGCTGGTATGGATGACCGTCCTGCCGGCAAGATCGGCGCCTTCGACGGAGGAGGGTGAGTTGCCGAAGTCGCAGCCGTCCACCTTCGCGCCGCCTCTTTCGCCGAACAGCAGCCAGTCGGGATGCTCCTCCTTCATCCTGAACGCCTCGGAAAGATCGCCGACCGGGTATATCTCCTTCACCCCGGCGTCGAAGAGCCAGCATTCGAGCGAGAAGGCGCGAAAGACGTCTATAACCACCGTAAGCCCGCGCGCTTCGCGGGCTCCGGGGATCATTTCATAGATATTGATATTCATGTCTCTGTCAGTCTGTGATGTCTGTGTCAAGGGTTATTCTTATGGTATAGTCGGGATAAAGCTCTGAGATCTCGCGGCAGATGTCGGAATACACCTGCTCGCGTCCGCCGGGGGCGTCGAAGTCGATTATCACGTCGAAGGTGAGGGTCTTGTTCGCCGTATCGGCGAAGAAGCCGTGGGTCTGTATGACGCCTTCCTTTGACATGACGCGCCTCGTCACCTCGCTGCGCATCTTCGCGGCTTCGTCGTCGCCGGTGTTGACCGAGTATATGCCGATGCCGGTCATGATGATGCCGAACTGCTCGTAAACGGCCTGGTTTATCCTTCTCGTCATGGCGTCTATCTCGTCGGCGCGCATCGTGTCGTCGACGGCGACGTGGACCGAGCCGATATACCTGTCGGGGCCGTAGTTGTTGAGGATCAGGTCGTAGACGCCGCGGACGTCTCCGTCCTCGGCGATGGTGTTCTTTATCGCATTCGACAGATCGCTGTCGACGCGGGTGCCGATTATCTCGTCTATCGTCTCCTTCAGCATCTCAAAGCCGGATTTTATGATGAACAGCGATATCACGACACCGACATAGGCCTCGAGGCTGATGCCGAATATCAGGAATATCACCGCCGAGACGAGGACGGAGAGCGATATTATCGAATCGAACAGCGCGTCCGAGCCGGAAGCAGTCAGCGCTCCGCTGTTGACCTTCTTTCCGACCGAGCGGACATAAAGCCCGAGCGCGAGCTTGACTATGACCGCCGAGGCGATTATGATCAGCGACACCGCCGAATAATCGGCCGCCTCGGGACTGATTATCTTCTTCACCGACTCGACGAGCGACGTGACGCCGGCGTAGAGGACGAGCGCCGCCACCACCATGGCGGAGAGGTATTCGGCTCTGCCGTGGCCGAGCGGGTGCTTCTTGTCGGGCTTGCGTCCGGCGAGCTTGGTGCCGATTATGGTGATCACCGACGACAGCGCGTCGCTGAGGTTGTTCACCGCGTCGAGCGTGACGGCTATCGAGTTTGATATGAAGCCGACGGCGGCTTTGAACGCCGCGAGGACTATATTCGCGAGGACCGCCGTTATGCTGGCCCTTACGATAGTCTTTTCCCTTCTGTCGGCCGACGCTTCGTTATTCATCCTTTTTTCTGCCTTCCGTGTCTGTCTTCTTCAATGTGTCGCTGTTGAGCTCTCTTTTAAGCCCTCTCGTCCATTCCGAGAAGGCCGCCGTCTCCTCTCCGTATCTCAGCTGCAGCTCATATTCGAGCGGCAGCCATGTGTCGAGCGGCGCCTCGTTGTGCTGCAGGACGGCTTCTAAATTGTCGAGGGCGCGGCACAGCTTCGCTTCGGCGGTGACGCCGTCCCTGAACTCGGAGTAAAGAGACGAAAGCTCGTCCCTGTACGTAATTATTATACTTATACTTTACATACCCCGCTTTTCTCGCCGCCTCGTCGACCATTCTCTGCGCCGTTTCGGTGTCGCCGGAACGCGCGGCGGAAAGATAGGCTTCGTCTTCCTCCGCCGTGACAGAATTCTTAACATTTACGTCATTGACTTCCGGCGAGGATTGTGGTATAGTAGTGTTAAACACAGAATCAGTCGCGTGGTCGACGGTGCCGTTTTTCGGTAATCCCGCACGCATTCCTGGTTCTGTGATTTTTTCGTTTTCATAGAGGGATAATTCACTGCCGTCAGGTGATATAACTCTAATGGCGGAAAATTGATTGTTTGTTGTTTTCTTAACGACAACGCCTACTATCCCTTTAGTTTCGTTCACTTCGGCGATACCGGCGAAAGTAAACGTAGGATATCGCCTCTCTTTGTGTTCTTCATGAACTCCGACGAGCATTCCGTTTTTTACGACATCAGGAGCAGCGAGCAGATAAACGCATTCCGTTTTTCTGTTAAGATATTTTCGGGAAGCGTCGAGAGCAGGTCGTTTACCGCCTTGTCCTCCTCCCCGAAATCGCCGTCCGTCTTCTCGAATGAGGGTATGTCTCCGAGCACCGCCTCGCCGATGTCGTGGACTAGGCACATCCTTATCACCCTGTCGATATCGGCGTCCGGGTATTCGTCCCGGCAGAGCATCGCCGTGAAGGCGAGGCGGAAGCTGTGCTCGGCGACCGATTCCCGCCTGCCTGTCGATGTCCACGAGTGGCGGGTGTTGCATTTCAGCTTCTCGATCCTGTCGAGAAATGATATGAGCTGTCTCTGATCCATTTTTATCTCACCGAGAGCACAAAATTGTCGATACCGAGGCTGACTCCGTTCTTTTCGCCGACATCGGGCATCGTGCCGCAGAAGGTGAAGCCGAAGCGCTCGTGAAGGCGCTTCGAAGCCTCGTTGCCGGAGGTTATGACCGATACGACGGTATTTATCTCCGGATTCTCCTCCGCCATGCGCAGGATCTCGCCCATAAGCATGCCGGCGATCCCGCGGCGGCGCATGTCCGCCCTGACGTATATCGACAGCTCGACCGTCCCCTTATAGGCGTCGAGCGGGCGGTAGGGCGAGAGCGAGGCGTAGCCGACGGCGGCGCCGCCGAACTCGGCTGTCAGGAGTATGTATCTGCCGCCCTGATGGGCGTAAAACCACTTTTCCCTCTCCCCGAGGCTTTTCGGCTCGGTGTCGAAGGTGGAAAAGCTCCCCGTCACCTCGGCGTTGTATATATCGAGCAGCGCCGGGAGGTCGGATATCACGGCGGGACGGATGATGACGTCGTTTTCGGTGTTCATAATACTTTTTTCTTTACGCGGGAAAGACACCTCTTTCGGGGTGTCTTTTCCGCTGTATTGTCTTATGCCGTTATCTTATATCTCGACTTCGCCCTCGAAGACCTTGACGCAGGGGCCGGTCATGTAGACGGTGTCGCCGGAGTACTTTATCACGAGCTCGCCGCCCTTGAGGATGACGTGGATGTCGTCGCCCTTGACGCAGCGCTTGTTGAGGCAGGCGGCCACGGCGGCGGCGCAGGCTCCGGTTCCGCAGGCCATCGTCTCTCCGGTGCCGCGCTCCCAGACGCGCATCTTGATCGTGTGCTCGTCTATCACCTCGATGAACTCGGTGTTGACCCTGTCGGGGAAGATCCTGTCGTGCTCGAAGAGCGGGCCGACCGATGAGATGTCCATCTTGTCGAAGCCCTCGCCGAAGACGACGCAGTGCGGGTTGCCGACCGAGACGCAGGTGATGTTGTACGTCTTTCCGCCTATCAGCACGGCTCTGTCGACAACGCTGTCACCGGTGAGATTTACGGGGACGAGCGGCGGGGACAGCTCGACGCGGCCCATATCGACGGTGACGCGGGAGACCTGGCCGTGCGTGGTGTAGAGCCTGAGGGCCTTTATGCCGGACATAGTCTCGATCTTCATGTTCAGCTTATGGACGATGAAGTTGTCGTAGAGGTACTTCGCGACGCACCTTATGGCGTTGCCGCACATCATGCCCTCGGAGCCGTCGGCGTTGAACATGCGCATCTTCGCGTCGGCGACGTCGGAGCGGCAGATAAGGACTATGCCGTCTCCGCCTATGCCGTTGTGGCGGTCGGAGAGCATGACCGACAGCGATTCGGGAGAGTCGAACTCCTCCTTCAGGCAGTCGAAGTAGATATAGTCGTTGCCGCAGCCCTGCATCTTGACGAATTTCAGGCGGCGCTTCTCCGAGCGCATCGTGTTGAGGTTGACGATCTCGGTGTTGGTGTCCGAGAAGCGGCTCATCAGCGAATCGGCGATGGCGTTGGCGGTGTCGATGGCGGTGAGGCAGGGGATCTCGAGCTGGGTGGCCTTGCGGCGGATCTTGACCGAGTCGCGGGCCGGGTCCCTGCCCTTCGTAGACGTCGAGATGACGTAGCTTATCGAGCCGTTGTCGAGCAGGCTGATCGCCGTCTCGTATCCGGGAGTGTCCTCGCACTCGTGGATCTTGCCGACGACCTCGACGTCCATGCCCTTGCGCTTGAGCAGATCGGCGGTGCCGGAGGTGGCGTACAGCTTGAAGCCGAGGTTCAGGAACTTCTCGGCGATCTCGGGGATCTCGCTCTTGTCCTGATCGCGGACCGAGATGAACACTCCGCCGCTCTTCTTCATGCGGCAGCCGGAGGCGACGAGGCCTTTGAACAGAGCCTCCTGCATCGTCTTGCCGATGCCGAGCACCTCGCCGGTGGACTTCATCTCCGGGCCGAGGGCGGTGTCGACGTTGGTCAGCTTCTCGAAGGAGAATACCGGGACCTTGCAGCAGACGTACGGCGATACCTTATACACGCCGGTGCCGTAGCCGAGATCCTCCAGCTTCTCGCCAAGCGAGACGCGGACGGCGAGGTCGCACATCGGGACTCCGGTGACCTTCGAGATGTACGGGACTGTCCTCGACGCTCTGGGGTTGACCTCGATCACGTAGAGCTCGCCGTCCTTTATGATGTACTGGAGGTTGACGAGGCCTACGGCGTTGAGGCCGCGGCAGAGCTTCTCGGTGACGTCGGTGACGGTGTCGGCGATCTCGTCGGAGATATGCTGCGCCGGGTAGACGGCGATGCTGTCGCCCGAATGTATGCCGGTGCGCTCGATATGCTCCATTATGCCGGGGATGAGGATGTCCTTCCCGTCGCAGATGGCGTCGACCTCGATCTCGATGCCGGAGAGGTATTTGTCTATCAGCACCGGGTTGTCGATCTTCTGGCGGAGGATAATCTCCATATACTCCTCGACGTCGCGGTCGGAGTAGGCGATGATCATGTTCTGTCCGCCGAGGACGTATGACGGGCGGATGAGGACGGGATATGTCAGCTCTTTCGCCGCCTTCAGTGCCTCGTCGAGGGTCATGACGGTGGCGCCGGCGGCACGCTTTATGTCGAGGCGCTGGAGCAGATCGTCGAAGCGCTTCCTGTCCTCCGCCATGTCGATTGTGTCGGCGGACGAGCCGAGGATGCGGACGTTGTTCTTCGCCAGGGTCTTGGTCAGCTTGATGGCGGTCTGTCCGCCGAAGGCGACGACGACGCCGATGGGCTGTTCGAGATTGATTATGTTCATGACGTCCTCCGGCGAAAGCGGCTCGAAGTAGAGCCTGTCGGAGGTGTCGAAGTCCGTCGATACCGTCTCGGGATTGTTGTTGACGATTATGACCTCGTAGCCGAGCGCCTTGAGCGACCATACGCAGTGGACGGAGGCGTAGTCGAACTCGATGCCCTGCCCGATGCGGATCGGTCCGGAGCCGAGGACCATGACCTTCTTTTTGCCGCCCTTGTTTATGAAGGCCTCGGCCTCGTCGATGCCGCCGTCGCCGGGGGCGTTGAAGACGCTGTAGAAGTACGGGGTGACGGCCTCGTACTCGGCGGCGCAGGTGTCGACCATGCGGTAGGAGGGCTTAAGCGTCATCGGTCTGCGCGAGCCGGAGATGCGCTCGAGAGCGGCGTCGGTATAGCCGAGGCGCTTGCCCTCGATGTATTTGTCGGCTGTGAGCTGCGAATTTTCGATGGAGCGCTCGTAGGCGATGAGGTTCTTGAGCTTTTCGAGGAACCAGATGTCCATCATGGTCATCCGGTGGATCTCCTCGGCGGTGATGCCGCGCTTTAAAAGCTCATAGATGGTGAACAGGCGCTCGTCGGTGCCGGCCTTGCACATCGTGATGAGCTCGGAGGTCTCGATCTTCGCCAGCTTCGGCATGTTGAGGGTGTCGAGCGATATCTCGACGCCGCGGACGGCCTTCATCAGAGCCGCCTCGAAGGTGTCGGCGATGCTCATGACCTCTCCCGTCGCCTTCATCTGTGTGCCGAGCTCGCGCTTGGCGTAGACGAACTTGTCGAACGGCCACTTCGGGAACTTCAGGGCGATATAGTCTATCGCCGGCTCGAAGGAGGCGAAGGTCTTGCCGGTGACGGCGTTCCTTATCTCGTCGAGGCGGTAGCCGATGGCTATCTTCGACGTGACCTTGGCTATCGGGTAGCCGGTCGCCTTCGACGCGAGCGCCGAGGAGCGTGAGACGCGCGGGTTGACCTCGATGACATAATACTCGAAGGAGGTCGGATGGAGGGCGAACTGGATGTTGCAGCCGCCGGTGATCTGCAGCTCGTTTATGATATTGATGGCCGCCGTGCGGAGCATCTGATACTCTTTATCGGAGAGGGTCTGCGCCGGGGCGACGACGATGGAGTCGCCGGTGTGTATGCCGACCGGGTCGACGTTTTCCATCGAGCAGACGGTGATGCAGTTGCCGGAGGCGTCGCGCATGACCTCGTACTCGATCTCCTTCCAGCCGCCGATATATCTCTCGACCAGCACCTGCCCGACGCGGGAGAGGCGGAGTCCGGTCTCGAGGATGTCGCGCAGCTCCTCCTCGTTGTGGGCGATGCCGCCGCCGGTGCCGCCGAGGGTGTATGCCGGGCGGAGGACGACCGGGTAGCCGATCTTCGCGGCGAAGACGGCGCCGCTCTCGACGTCCTCGACGACGGTGGAGGGAGCGCAGGGCTCGCCTATCTTCTCCATCGTCTCCTTGAAGGCGAGGCGGTCCTCGGCCTTCTTTATCGTCAGAGCCGAGGTGCCGAGCAGCCTGACGTTGTGCGCGTCGAGGAAGCCGGATTCGGCGAGCTCTATGCCGAGGTTGAGTCCGGCCTGTCCGCCGAGGGTGGGCAGGATCGAGTCGGGCTTCTCCTTCTCGATGATCTTTTCGAGGGTCTTTATATTCAGCGGCTCTATATATACTTCGTCGGCGATATCCTTGTCGGTCATGATGGTCGCCGGGTTGGAGTTGACGAGGCAGACCTCGATGCCCTCCTCCTTGAGCGAGCGGCAGGCCTGCGTCCCGGAGTAATCGAACTCCGCCGCCTGCCCTATGACGATAGGACCGCTTCCGATCACCATGACTTTCTTTATTTCAGGATTCTTTGGCATATCTTTTCACCTGTTATGAGGAAATTACGTTCGGCTTTGTCACGCGGCTGTCCGGATCACCTTTTCGCCGCCTTCACGGCGTCGAGGAACTTCTCGTACAGATATCCTGAGTCCTTCGGCCCGTTGCAGGCCTCGGGGTGGAACTGCACCGTGAAGATGCTGCGGTGGAGATATATAAGGCCCTCGTTCGTGCCGTCGTTGACGTTCGTGAAGGCTGGGACAGCGATATCAGGATCGATCGAGTCGGTGTCGACGACGTAGCCGTGGTTCTGCGAGGTGATATAGACCCTGCCGTTCGGGAGGTCCTTTACCGGGTGGTTGCCGCCGCGGTGTCCGTATTTCATCTTGCGGGTGTCGCCGCCGAGGGCGAGCGCCATCAGCTGATGCCCGAGGCAGATCGCCATCATCGGGATGCCGGAGTCATAGAGCTTCCTTATCTCGGGGATGATGTCGGCGCAGGCCTTCGGGTCGCCGGGGCCGTTCGAGATCATGATGCCGTCCGGGCGGGAGGCGATGATGTCCTCGGCCTTCGACGAGGCCGGCCATACCGTGACGTCGCAGCCCTTGGCGCAGAGGATGCGCGCCATGTTGCGCTTCATTCCGACGTCGAGCATGGCTATGTTCAGCCCGGCTCCCGAGAGCGATTTCTCGTAGGCGGGAGCTTTCTCGTGCGGCCCGCCCTCGAGGGATTTCGCGTACTGCTCGGGATCGAAGGTGTACTTTCCGGCGGGGATGCCGTTGTCTTCGAGCGTCCTCGCGCCCTTCAGAGTGTATTTCTCTTTACATGTGACCCGTCCGACCACGTCTCCGGCGGAATACGCCTTGAGCCTCGGGATGACCTTCGACGGATCGTCATAAAGGCTCTCGTCGCCGGTGATCATTCCGATCATGACGCCGTGCTCGCGGATGGCCTTCGTCAGCGCGCGGGTGTCTATGCCCTCGATGCCGGGAACGCCGTTTTTCTCAAGGAATTCTGCGAGGGTAACGTCGCATCTGAAATTCGAGGGACATTCGGTGAGCTGATGGACGATGAGGGCGTCCGCCTGCGGGCGGTCGGATTCCATATCGTCATAGCAGACGCCGGCGCTGCCGATCAGCGGGTAGGTCATGACGACGGCCTGCCCGGCGTAGGACGGATCGGTCAGCACCTCGGTATATCCTGTCATCGACGTGTTGAAGACGATCTCGGATATGACCTCCTTGTCGGCGCCTATCCGCTTACCCCTGAACGTCTGTCCGTTCTCAAGGATCAGATACGCGTTTTTCGAAGCCTTTGACATATATTTATTTCCTCCGGAAAATAGATGGCGGAATTTACAATGAGCAATGAGCAATGAGCAATTAGCAATGAAGGTGGTTTTTCGCGTCTTCGACGCGAAAAACTATTTTAAGAGACGCTTTTTCTCTCAACAAAACGGTCCGGGGAGATACGGACCGTTATTGTACGATTATTCGTCCATATCCACATAGTCATCGCGGCCGGGGCCGACGGAGACGTATCTGACATGGCAGTCTGACGCCTTTTCTATGTAATCTATATACCTTCTGGCGGCGTCGGGAAGATCGGCGACGCGGCGGCAGTCGGTGACGTCGCAGTTGAAGCCCTCGACGGATGAGAATACCGGCTTCGCTTTGTCGAGAGAATCGCCGACCGGGAAATGATCGACGCGTCTGCCGTCGATCTCATACGCCTCGCAGACGGGTATCTCCTTATACATCGACAGCACGTCGAGCTTGGTGAGAGCCAGCTCGTCGGCTCCCTGGATCATCACGCCGTAGCGGGTGGCGACGGCGTCGAAGGGACCGACCCTTCTCGGACGGCCGGTGGCGGCACCGTATTCCCCGCCCGCCTCGCGCAGCCTGTCGGCTTCCTCGCCGAACAGCTCGCAGGTGAACGGACCGGCTCCGACGCAGGACGAATAGGCCTTCGTTATGCCGACGACCTTGTCGAGGCGGCAGCCGGGGATGCCGGCGCCGATGGGAGCGTATGCGGCGATATTGTTGGATGAGCTGGTGAACGGGTAGATGCCGAAGTCGATGTCGCGGAGGGCGCCGAGCTGAGCCTCGAAGAGGACGCTCTTTCCCTCTTTCACATCGGCAAGGAGCACGGGGGTGACGTCGATGATATGCGGGATCAGCGGCGTGCCGTATTTATCAAGCCATTCCATGATCTCGTCGGCGGAAACGCCTTCGTGGCCGTAGCCCCTGACGGACGTCATGTTCTTCCACTCGACGAGCTCCTCCACCTTGCGGCGGAGGGTATCGGGATGGAGAAGATCGCCCATGCGGAGGCTCTTCTTCATATATTTGTCGCCGTAGACGGGGGCTATGCCGCGGTGGGTGGAGCCGTAGCCGTGAGATCCGAGACGCTCCTCCTCGAGCACGTCGAGCAGGCGGTGATACGGCATGCATATCGTGGCGCGGTCGGAGATCCTGAGGTTCTGCGGCGTGACGGAGATGCCGATATCCCTGACTCTGGCGATCTCGCCGCAGAGATGCTCAATGTCGATCACCATCCCGTTGCCCATGACGTTTATCACGCCCTCGTTGGCGATTCCGGAGGGGATGAGATTGAGTATGAACTTTCCGTGGTCATTTACGACGGTATGTCCGGCGTTGTTACCGCCCTGATACCTGGCGACGATATCGAATTTCGACGCGAGAAGGTCGACCATGCGCCCCTTCCCCTCGTCGCCCCAGTTGATTCCGACAACAGCGGCAAGCATAGGTGAAGACTCTCCCTTTTGTGGACTAAGTGTACGGCGGAGGAGAGGTAAACTTAATTAGCAATTAGCAATTAGCAATTAGCAATGAAGGAAGTTTTTTCACGGCTTTGCCGTGAAAAAACAAATCATCTAAAATAAACTCATTTGCTGTTTGTTGAATCATTCCCTAATATTGCTTTCATCGCGAAGCGATGAAAGCTTCCGACATTGCTAATTGCTCATTGCTAATTGCTAATTGTTTCGTCCCCTCTCCCATTAATTAAACGTTTATTTCTACCTTCGCTCCGAGCATGGCCCGGTTCTCGGGCTGGTTCAGGATCGGCAGGATATGGCCGGCGAGGAACTCGTCGGTCTGCTGCGGGGCGCAGCCGATGAACTTCTGCGGGTCGAGCAGCTCGTCGATCTCCTTCTGCGTGATGCTGAACACGGGATCGGCGACTATCCGGCTGATGAGGTCGTTCGGCTTGCCGTAGAGCTTGACCTGCTCTCCGGCGGCGACGGAATGCTTCCTTATCGCCTCGTGCAGGGTCTGGCGGTCGCCGTTCTTATGCTCGACGCAGTACATGAGGATGTTCTCGGTCGCCATGAAGGGCAGCTCGTCGTTTAAATGCTTCATGGCCATGCCGTCGTAGACGCGGCAGCCGGAGATGATGTTGATGTAAAGCTGGAGTATCGCGTCTGTGGCGAGGAAGGCCTCCGGCAGGGCGATGCGGCGGTTGGCCGAATCGTCGAGCGTGCGCTCGAACCACTGCGAGGCGGCGGTGAACTCGGTATTCTGAAGGTCGCACATGACGTATCTCGCGAGCGAGGCGATGCGCTCCGATCTCATCGGGTTGCGCTTGTAGGCCATGGCGGACGAGCCGATCTGTCCCGACTCGAAGGGCTCGTCGAGCTCCTTCATATGCGAGAGCAGGCGGGTGTCGTTCGAGAATTTGGCGGCCGACTGCGCTATCCCGGCGAGGACGCCGATGATCTGGAAGTCGAGCTTGCGGGTATAGGTCTGCCCCGACACCGGGAACACCTTGTCGAAGCCCATCTTCTCGGCTATGATCTCCTCGAGGCGCCTGACCTTGGTCATATCGCCGTCGAAGAGCGCGAGGAAGGAGGCTCCGGTGCCGGTCGTGCCCTTGCAGCCGAAGAACGGCAGCTCCGACAGGCGGTACTCGAGATCGTAGTAGTCGAGCATCAGATCCTGCAGCCAGAGCGTCGCGCGCTTGCCGACGGTGGTCGGCTGGGCGGCCTGGAAGTGGGTGAAGGCAAGACACGGCGTGTCCTTATATCTGTCGGCGAACTCGGCCAGCGCCTTCATCGCCGAGAGAAGCAGCTTCTTTATCTGAATGAGGCCCATGCGGAGCTGGATTATGTCGGTGTTGTCGTCGACGTAGGCGGAGGTGGCTCCGAGATGGATGATGGGTCTCGCCTCGGGGCAGGCGTCGCCGAAGGTGAGGACGTGCGCCATGACGTCATGGCGCGTCTTCTTCTCGTACTCCCTCGCCTTGTCGTAGTCGATGTCGGTGATATGCGCCTTCATCTCGGCGATCTGGGAGTCCTTTATCGGCAGCCCGAGCTCGCGCTCGGCCTCGGCGAGGGCGATCCAGAGCTTTCGCCACGTCGTGAACTTGGTGTCCGATGAGAACACCGCCTGCATCTCCTTGGAAGCGTATCGCTCGGAGAGCGGGCTCGTGTATGTGTCGGTCATGGTGAAGTGTGTTGGATGGTGGTATTTGTATGAGTTATGTTTTCAGGATTATGGGAGGGATGAAAGGCGGGGATTCGGGAAAGCCGGCAGTCATGCGAAGCATGACTGACTGATGAGGCCTTCCCTTTTTCCCTCTTACTTCGTCAGCCCGAGTCTCTTGTACACTTCCTGATACGCGCCTTCGACGTTTCCGAGGTCGCGGCGGAAGCGGTCCTTGTCGAGCTTTTCGTTGGTGTTGACGTCCCAGAGACGGCAGGTGTCGGGGGAGATCTCGTCGGCGAGGATGATCTTTCCGTCCTTGTCCTTTCCGAACTCGATCTTGAAGTCGATCAGCTTGAGTCCGGCGGCGAGGAAGTACTTTTTAAGGCACTCGTTGACCTTTCTCGTGTAGGTCTTGATCGTGTCGATCTCCTCGGCCGTCGCGAGGCCGAGAGCGAGGGCGTAGTCGTCGTTTATGAAGGGATCGCCGAGCTCGTCGCATTTATAGGAGAACTCAAGGATCGGGCAGAGCAGCGCCGTCCCCTCGGCGACGCCCATGCGCTTGGAGAAGCTGCCGGCGGCGACGTTGCGGACGATCACCTCGAGCGGGACGATCTTTACCTTCTTCACCTCGGTCTCGCGGTCGGAGAGCTCGCGGATGAAGTGCGTCGGCACGCCCTCCTTCTCCAGCATCGCGAAGATGACGTTGGACATGCGGTTGTTGATAACGCCCTTGCCCTGGATCGTGCCCTTCTTCTCGCCGTTGAAGGCGGTGGCGTCGTCCTTATAGTCGACGATGACGATGTCGGGATCTTCGGTGGCGAAGACTTTCTTTGCCTTCCCCTCGTAAAGCTGCTCTTTTTTCATGTCGTATCTCCTGACGGCGGATGTATTTTTATTCTTTTTCTGCCTCATAATATTATACTCCCGAATATTAAACTGCTTTAAACTCTTTTGAAAACAGTTGATGAAGATACGCCGAGCCTTTTATCCACGCGGCAAAACCGGTCTTTTGTTTTTCTGATACCGGCGATAAGAGAAGGAAATAAGCCATACGGGAGAGAATTTTAACACAATACATGTTGAAAGATACGGGGAGAGGGGAGTATAATTATGGAAATAATTAGCAATTAGCAATGAGCAATTAGCAATGGTGGTAGCTTTCCGCGCTTTGCGCGGAAAGCTCGGTGTCGTTCATTTGATAACATCGCTTTGAGCTTCACTCATTTTCATCATTTATAATTGCTTTTTCACGGCGCCGCCGTGAAAAAGCTTCCTTCATTGCTAATTGCTAATTGCTAATTGCTAATTGGATTATCTTTCCCGAAGGACCGACAGATGATTGACTCTCCCGTTTCCTTTCCCGCTTCAGCGCTGACCGAAAAGTTCGGCTGCCGCGTGTTCGGCGACGACGCCATGCGCGCCCGTCTGCCGAAGGACATATACAAATCCCTGCACCGCACCGTCGAGGACGGGCGCGAGCTCGACATCACCGTCGCGTCGGTCGTCGCCAACGCCATGAAGGACTGGGCGATCGAGCAGGGGGCGACGCACTTCACGCACTGGTTCCAGCCGATGACCGGCATCACCGCCGAAAAGCACGACGGCTTCATCTCCCCCGCCGAGGGCGGCCGGGCGATCATGGAGTTCTCCGGCAAGGAGCTGATACGCGGCGAGCCGGACGCCTCGTCCTTCCCTTCCGGCGGACTCAGAGCGACCTTCGAGGCGAGGGGCTACACCGCGTGGGACCCGTCGTCATACGCCTTCATAAAGGATGACTCGCTCTGCATACCGACGGCCTTCTGCTCGTTCTCGGGCGAGGTGCTGGACAAGAAGACGCCTCTCCTGCGCTCGATGGAGGCTATCTCCGCCCCGGCGGCGAGGATCTGCCGTCTGTTCGGCTATTCGGACGTGACGCGCGTCGTGCCGACGGCGGGAGCCGAGCAGGAGTACTTCCTCGTCGACGCCGAGCTGTTCAAAAAGCGCCCCGATCTCGCTCTCTGCGGCGTGACGCTGTTCGGCGCCCGTCCGCCGAAGGGGCAGGAGACGCAGGATCACTACTACGGCGCGATCCGTCCCCGGGTCATCGAGTACATGAAGGAGCTCAACCGCGAGCTGTGGGCCCTCGGCATCTACGCCAAGACCGAGCACAACGAGGTGGCTCCGGCGCAGCATGAGCTTGCCCCCGTTTTCGGCACCGTGAACGTGGCGACCGATCACAACCAGCTCACGATGGAGATGATGAAGAAGGTGGCCGAGCGCCACGGCATGGCCTGCCTCCTCGCCGAGAAGCCGTTCGCCGGCGTGAACGGGTCGGGAAAGCACAACAACTGGTCGCTCATGACGAACACCGGGATCAATCTCTTCGATCCAGGCCCCGAGCCCGAGTCGAACAAGCTGTTCCTCATCTTTGTGGCCGCCGTTCTGAAGGCTGTGGACGAATACTCGGATCTTCTGCGCATCTCCGCTGCGACGGCGGGCAACGACCGGCGTCTCGGCGGCGGCGAGGCACCGCCATGCGTGATCTCGGTATTCCTCGGCGAGCAGATAACGTCGATCCTCGAATGTCTCGCCTCCGGGCGGCCGTACATCGGCGGAGCTCCGGTGAGCGTGAATCAGGGCGCGGCGGTCCTTCCGGGACTCTCGCGCGACACCTCCGACCGCAACCGCACCTCCCCCTTCGCCTTCACCGGGAACAAGTTTGAGTTCCGCATGCCGGGCTCGTCGAGCTCGATTGCCGGGCCGAACACGATCCTGAACACCATCGTCGCCGACGCCTTATGCTCCTTCGCCGACCGTCTCGAGGCTTCGTCCGACGCCGAGGCGGAATTCACGGCGATAATCCGGGACGTGATGAACGAGCACGGCCGGATCATCTTCAACGGCAACAACTACGGCCGCGAGTGGGAGGATGAGGCCAGAAGACGCGGTCTTCCCGACCTGCGCTCGACTCCCGATGCGCTCCCGTATCTCATCGCCGAGAAGAACGTGGCGCTCTTTGCGCGGCACAAGATCTACAACGAGCGCGAGCTGAGATCGAGATACGAGATCCTTGTCGACAACTACGTCAAGGTGACGTCGATCGAGGCGCTTACGATGGCGGACATGGCAAATCAGATCATAATCCCGTCCGCCGTGAGGTTCGTCTCCGAGACATGCTCGGCGGCTTCGGCGAGAAAGGCGGCCGGTCTGTCGGGCGAAGGCGACGGGACGCTGAATCTCGCTCGCCGTGCCGTGGCTCTGCAGGACGCCGTCTGCGAGAAGACGGCGGCGCTGGAGCGTGCGATACAGGGAGCGAAGATATTCAGCGATCCGCTCGAGGCGGCGAGATACTGCCGCTCGGGGCTGCTTCCGGCTATGGAGGCGCTGAGGGCTGCGGCGGATGAGCTGGAGCTTATTCTGCCTGCGGCGCTCAGAGGGATGCCGACCTGCGCCGAGCTGATGTATTCGATATGAGCATTTTAACGGCTCTCTGTCATCAGGTTATCTGATTATACAACTGATCCTATGTTGGAATGGGACTCTCCCCGCCTGTCGGCGGGGCGCCCTCGCCGGGCAGGCGCCCTACGCGGGCCGCGCCCCGTCTTCCCATCGGGGAAGACGGGTGAGAAGGCGACCAGAGGAAAACCTGCTCGGTTGTTTCCTTAAATAAGTGGCTTCGCCACTTATTTGGACTCTTTTCCACGATGGGTAAAAACGTGGCGAGGGACTTACGCTGAGGAGAGTTTGAAAAGAGTGGTAAGTAACTCAGGCGTTCAGACGACAGTTGTATCGATTATAAACTCTATTTCATTGATAACTCACGCTCTGGGTGAAGAATCACTCAAGATGTTAATTTTTCATGAAAGAGAACCTTTCAAGAAATTAAACACAGCAGATAATCAAAATCCTTTTCAAAAAAAGCCCTGACCGGGGTCGGTCGGGGCTTTTTTCAGGCTTGCCAGTAGTCTTCTATGCACTGTTTGGTTATTTCCACATATCTTCTGCCGCGGTCGAAGTCGCCGAAGATTGTGCCTACTTCGCGCTGGGCAACTTCGAGCAGGCAGCCGGAGGCGGAGGTGAAGACGTATTTATAGTATTTTCGGAGCGCGTCCTCGTCTATCGGGCCGGGGTTGGTGACGAATTCGGCTCTCGGCTTCGAGTAGTAGACGACGTTCGTGCCGCGCAGGTACTCGCCGACCTTCGTCTCGTCGTTGAAGGGGGAGACCGACAGCTTGCGCAGGTTCTTCCACTTCGAAAGGTAGTTCTCCCACAGCGCGTCCACCCTCTCGCAGCAGCCGTATGAAAGGAGGCCGTAGCGTCTCACGAGGCGGTCCTCATACGGGAAGACGAACTCGCCGAAGGTCTCGGGCGAGACGGCGGTGGTCTCCTGCGATTCGAGGAAGCCCCAGACGTCTTTCGTCGTATCGGCGTGATCGGCCGGGAGCTCATGGTTGAAGGCGAACGACTCCTGATTTACCGGCGAGATGCCGCAGGTGGGGAGAAGGAGCCTGTTTTCCTCGAGGAAGTCGTAGAACCTCTCGTACATCGTCGTGGCGTCGTCCATCACCTTATGCAGGCACTCCGGGCAGTCGTACATCGAAAGATAGAGGTTTTCCATCCCCATGAGCTGGACGAGCGGGTTCGTTATCGAGCCGGTGAGGCTTCCCATCACGAGCCTTACGGGGAGTATATCGCCGAGGACGTCTGACGCGGTGTCTGTCCTCCGCTTTTCCCCTTCGGCGTCGTAGCCGAACGAGCCGTGCCCGAGCTTTTCGATATCCTCCGACAGGTCGGTTATCTGCTCCTCGATATGGAAGCCCTTCCCCGTCTCGGAATATTTGAGCTTCGGACGCATGGCGAAGGGATACGCCCAGATCGCGCGTCCGATATCGTACGTCGGGGATATCGGGGTGTCGTCGCCGAAAAGCTCCCTTCCGACAAGGGTGTGCAGCAGATGCCATTCGATCCCTCTCGCCGTCTCGCTCTCGCATTCCATCCGCGGATTTATGACTTCGTTGTTGAAGTTGGAGAACAGCAGTCTTACGGTCGGGCTCTCCCGCCTTCCCTCGGCGAGGGCCTGCCATTTGCGGAGGATGGCGGCGTTTTCATCGGAATTTGCGTATTCGAGCTGCTTCTCGGCGAGCGAGCGGAGGCGCTGTCTGTCGCGCGGGGATATCGAGTCGTTGGTCATACGGCACTCCTTTTTCTTCCGGGAGGGATCTGTCCGTTTTATTCCGGCCGCGCCCGGGAGCGGTCGGAGCTGATTAATATGATATCATATTCTCCGCCGCATTTCAAGTGTTTCGGCAAAATATCTTCCGATTTCATGCGGAGCCTGCCGGGCGCGTTCATTATATATACACATCCGCTCGCTTTTCATGCGTATCTTATTATCGGGTTTTGAAACTTCATGTAAAGACACATTTTCCGGACTGTTGATCAGATATTAACTGCGTATTACCGCCGTCTCAAATTGTATTTTACCTGCCGTTATGTTACATATTGTTATTCGATATGTAAAATCCATGTTTTTTTCTGTTTATAATTGACAACGCGGATATTGTGTGATATACTTTGTTTTGTGAAGGATTGTCCGTCCGGACATTTTATCATCATATTTATTCTGCCGAAAGGAAGGAAGGTATCATGGCACAGGAAAAAGAAGATCTCGTAATGAACGGCGCCGGAATAGCCGAGCTCGGCTTCCCGATGTGGCCCCAGTTCAACCCCGATTCATACATCGACGTGGCCGAGTGCCTGCGCTCCGGAAAGGTGAACTACTGGACGGGAAACAAGGGCATGGAGTTCGAGAGGATGTTCTGCGAGTGGACGGGCGCGAAGATGGCTATATCCTGCACTAACGGCACCGCCGCGCTCCACATCGGCATCTCCTCGCTCGGGATCGGGCCGGGCGACGAGGTGATCGTCCCCTCCTACACCTTCATCGCGTCATCCTTCGCCGTCGTTCAGGCGGGGGCGATCCCGGTGTTCTGCGACGTCACCGACGACCACACGATAGACCCGGCGAAGATCGAGGAGCTTATCACCCCGCGCACGAAGGGCATCGTCTGCGTGCATCTCTACGGCGTCGTCTGCGACATGGACCAGATACTCGCCGTGGCGAAGAAGCACAATCTCAAGGTGATCGAGGACTGCGCTCAGGCCATCGGCGCGAAGTACAAGGGAAAATACGTCGGTCTCATCGGCGACGTCGGCTGCTACTCCTTCTGCCAGTCAAAGCACTTCACGACCGGCGGCGAGGGCGGAATGGTGATAACGAATGACGAGGATCTCGGCTGGGAGTGCCGCTCCTTCCGCGACCACGGCTACGACGTCCGTCAGCGTATGAACATGCTGGCGCTCGAGGAAAAGCTGCCGTACATCCACCGCCGCGTCGGCTTCAACTACCGCATGACCGAGATGCAGTCGATCATCGGCATAAACGAGCTTAAGCGCTTCGAGTGCTGGAACCTCGCCCGCCGTCTCAGGTACGCGAAGATGTACGATCAGGCTTTCGGCGGGCTGAAAGGGATAAAGAAGCTGCCGTTAAGCACCCCCGACCGTCAGAACTCCTACTGGTGGTACCCGATTATACTCGATCTCGACGCGCTCGACATCGACGCCGCCGGGATGTGCAAGGCTCTGGCGGCGAGGAAGATCCCCTGCTACGGCATACTCTGGCCGGAATCCTATCTCGAGTCGGCCTACGTCGACCACGTCGGCTTCGGCTCGGCGAACTTCCCGTTCAACAGCTCGGAGTACACCGACCCTGCGTCGGTGCAGTACGACAAGGTTAAATGCCCGAAGGCGCACGCCCTCCGCGCCTGCACCTTCTCGCTGTTCCTGCATCCGTCGTGGGAGGAGGTCCACATAAACGCCTGCATCGACGCGGTGAAGGCGGTCCTCTCGGAGCATATGAAGAAATAACGCCGCAGGATGATTTCTGCGCCTTCCCCGCCGCCGTTCGCGGCGGGGAGGCCCGGCGGTTTATACGATATGCTTTGAGAGAGGAGTGAATGACTGTGAAAAAGGTAAAATGGGGCGTTATAGGAGCGGGCGGCATCGCCGACAGGCGGACGCTGCCGGGCATGATGCTGGCGAAGAACGCCGAGCTGGCGGCCGTGATGGAGGTCGATGCCGATACGGCCGAGCGGCTGCGTGAAAAATACGGTGCGAAAAAGGCTTACACCGATTACGCCGGACTTCTTCGCGATCCCGATGTGGAGTGCGTCTACATCGCGTCTCCGGTGATATTCCACAAGGAACAGGCCATCGCTGCGGCGAAGGCGGGAAAGCACATCCTGTGCGAGAAGCCGATAGCGCTGACGTCGGGCGAATGCCTTGAAGTGAGCGGCGCCTGCGAAAAGGCGGGGATCCTTTCGGCGACCGGCTTCATGATGCGCTATCACGCCTATCATCAGATGATGAAGAAGATCATCGCCGAGGGCGGGATAGGGCAGGTGGTATCGGCTCGGGCTCAGCTCACCTGCTGGTACCCGGAGATTCCCGGCGCCTGGAGGCAGGAGAAAAAGCTGTCTGGCGGCGGCGCTCTTATCGACATGGGGGTGCACTGCATCGACCTTATCGAGTACATCACGGGCGGCAGGACGGTGAAGACCGTCGGCTTCAGCGACACGAAGACCTTCTCCTACGACGTGGACGACTCGTCGAACATCTTGATTCGTCTTGACAACGGCGTTACCGGGTATGTGGACTCGCATTTCAACATCCCGGACGAGGCGGCCTTCTGCCGTCTCGAGTTCTACGGCACGAAGGGCTCGCTCCTTGCCGAAGGGACCATCGGTCAGGTCGAGGGCGGCAGCCTCAAAGCCGTCTTCTCGGGCGGCGGCGGGTACGAGGCGCAGCAGGACCGTGACACGTCCGGCGCCGTTGACCTTACGGCTGAGTTCGGGAACATGTACACGAAGGAGATCGAATCCTTCTCCGACTCGATCCTCTCCGGCTCGCCCGTTCAGGTGCCGCTTTCCGACGCGATCCACATCCAGAAGGTCGTGGAAGCCGCCTACCGCTCGTCCGAAACCGGCGCGGTGGAGGACGTGGGGGAATAACGTAACTATTCTTTTCCCGGGGGAGGAAATACCTTTTCGAGAAAAGGTATTTCCTCCCCCGGACCCCCACCTTTCCCAAAAGCTTTGCTACAAAAAATATTTTTAAATTCATTATTGAGATCATTAAATCGCTGAAAACGCGTTACCGCGCTGCTGATACAAACGGAGGTAATTCATCATGGACAAAAAGATCCGCTTCGCCGTCGCCGGGATCGGTGGGATGGGCAAGACCCACATCGAGGGGATAAAGAAGAACCCGCTCGCCGAGCTGGCGGCCATCTTCGACATAAACGAGGAATTCGCCGTAAAATGCGCCGCCGACAACGGGCTTGAAAAATACTACACCGATTTTGACAAGATGCTCGCCGAGGAGGACATCGACGCTCTGATCGTCTGCACCCCCGATCAGGTGCACAGGGACTACACGGTACAGGCGCTCCGTGCCGGAAAGCACGTCCTCTGCGAGAAGCCGATGGCGCAGACGCTGAGCGACTGCCGCGAGATGGTGAAGGCGGCCGACGAGACCGGGATGAAGCTGATGATAGGTCAGGTCTGCCGCAAGGCTCCCGGCTTCATCAAGGCGAAGGAGCTTGTCGACAGCGGTTACATCGGCGATTTGTTCTTCGTCGAGAGCGAGTACGCGCACGACTACTCGCGCATACCCGGGAGGGGCGGATGGCAGTGGCGCACCGATCCCGTCCTTCTGCGCCACCCGGTCATCGGCGGCGGATGCCACGCCATCGACCTGCTCCGCTGGATCGCCGGCAATCCGAGCGAGGTCTTCGCCTACGCGAACCGCAAGATGCTGACGTCGTGGCCGGTCGACGACTGCACCGTCGCCGTGATGAAGTTCCCGGACGACGTCATCGGCAAGGTGATGTGCTCTGTCGGCTGCAAGCGCTCGTACACGATGCGCACCTGCCTCTACGGCTCGAAGGGGACGATAATCTGCGACAACACCTCGCCCGAGATCACCGTCATGCTCGAAAAGCTGGATGACAATGGGGAGTATCTCGGCCTGGACACCGAGAAGATCCCGGTCGACATAAACAACCATAACGTCGCCTCCGAGATCGAGGAGCTGATCGACTGCATCATAAACGACAAGCCGGTGCCGACCGACGGGCGCGAGGGGGCTTCGACCGTCGCCGTCGGCGCCGCGATAGTCGAATCGGCGGCGAAGGGCGACAAGATAGAGGTGGACTACAATTTCTGACAGCCGCATGATATGACTGCCGCGGGGGACAGCGCGGCGGAAAAGACGGGAAAGGGACGCTTGACAGGATGTACTCGATGATGACGGCGCTGTCCTGCGATCTTTCCGGCGACCGGCGTCTGTCTGCCGATAACCTGCGCCGATCCCGAGCGCTCGGCCATGCTGCTCGAGTCGCTGGCTGTCGATTCGCTCGACACGGTGTCGAAGGCGTTCTATGAGGTGATATCCCCGAGCAAGGCCCTGCGCGAAGGCGGAAAACCAGATGCAGAAGGCTGTCGACGATACTGTGGCGCTCTGCCGGGATATGGGATAAATGAGGATAAATGAAAGGGGAAAACAATGGGAGCTTTAAAGGTCGGATTCGGGCGGGCCGACATCACCCCGCCCCGCGGCGTCTACATGCCGGGATATTTCTACGAGCGGCGGGGCGAGGGATATCTCGACCGTCTGACGGGAAGCTGCATCGCGGTATCGGACGGCGAAAATACCGCCGTCATAATCGGTCTCGATCTTATCGGCATAAATCAGAAGGCCGGCGATGAGATGCGGAAGGTGATAGCCGGGCGCACAGGTCTTCCGTATGAAGCCGTCTACTACGCCTGCACTCACACCCACACGGGGGCGGCGATAGGCGATCACGCCGACGAGGCTTACAACAGCGTGCTCTTCCGCTCCCTCGCCGACGCGGCGGCCGAGGCGATAGCCGATCTCACCGAGGCTGAGATAAGGACGGCGAGAGGCAAAGTGGAGGGCATCTCCTTCATCCGGCGCTTCCGCATGAAAAACGGGAAGATCCAGACGAATCCCGGGATCATGAACCCGGAGATCGACTCGCCTATCGGCACTCCAGACGAGGAGCTGCAGCTGATCCGGATCCTTCGCGGGGACAAGCCGGAGATCGATCTGATCAACTTCCAGGTGCATCCCGACGTGATCAACGGGAACCTGTATTCGGCCGACTACCCGGGCTTCGTGCGGCGGATCTTCGAAAGCGCGGTGCCTGGCGTGAAATGCGTCTATTTCAACGGCGCTCAGGGCGACACGAACCACATCAACCACTTCGCGCCTGCCGAGAAGACGATGGGAAAATACATCCACGCGCGTCACATGGGCATGTCCATCGTGGGCGAGGCGCTGAAGATCCACACCTACGCCGAAAAGTCGGAGGGGTGCAAAGTCGCCTTCGTTCAGCGTGACGTTGCGGTCCCGTCGAACCGGGGGACGCCGGAGCAGCTTCCTCTTGCGCACAGATACGCCGAGCTTCACGAGAGCGGCAGGGACAGCGAGATCCCTTACAGCGGCATGGAGCACACGACCGTGGTGGCCGAGGCGCTTCGCATAGTGAAGCTTGAGAACGGGCCGGATTCCTTCACCCTGCATCTGAACGCGGTGCGCTTCGGCGACGTCGTCTTCTCCGGCATCCCGGGCGAGCCGTTCACCGACATCGGCCGGGGCATAAAGCAGGGCTCTCCCTTCGGCATGACCTTCGTCTGCTGCTGCGCGAACGGCTACGAGGGGTATTACCCGATGCAGTCGGCCTTCGATGAGGGCGGCTACGAGGCCCGCAGCTCAAAATTCTGCGCCGGCATCGCCGAAACGCTGACCTCCGAGTCGTTGAAGATGCTTGAATCTATATACTGATCATATAATCGGGGGAAGGAAAGGCAAACTTCTCCTTTGCCTTCGGCAAAGGTCGGGAAAAGCGCCTTTTCTTCCCTTGAATAAGTCCGCGCGGCGGACTTATTCAGACTTCTATCCTATCTTCAAAAGCTTTGCCGCGGAGAGTTTTTTTACACACAGGCAACACCTGAAAATATTCCCCGGAGCTTCCCGCCTTCATACTCTTCCCTGTCTTTTTCCGCTTGACACCGCGGCCGCGCTGTGCTATAATGATACCATCCATACATACAAGTGATTCACCCGACCGGAGGCGGAGCATGGCTAACAAAAGCAGGCTGCTTTTCATTCTCGACTATCTGAAAAACCACACCGACACAAACAGGATGATCTCCGCCGACAGTCTTATGAAGCTCTGCGGCGAGAACGGCCTGACGATCAGCCGCAACACCCTGAGGGACGACATCGCGGCGCTGATATACTCCGGCTGCGGGATCGAATGCGTCCACAGCGACGGCCGGGCGTATTACTATATGGCGGACAGGCCCTTCTCGAAGGCGGAGCTGAAGCTTCTGATCGACGCTGTGGCGTCGTCGAACCTCCTGACGCAGGGCGACAGCGAGCGCATGATCGAAAAGCTGAAGGGGCTTATAAACGAGGAGCAGCGCCCGTCGCTTACATATATGATGTCTCAGCGCAAGGCGGAGGACGAGACGGCCGTGCGGAAGATCGGCCTCGCGCTCGAGGCGGCGGACATGAAAAGGAAGATCGCCTTCCAGTACTGGACTGTCGAGCCGGAGAAGGGGCGGGTCCTGCGCAACGGCGGCGAGCGGTACGTTGTTTCGGTGTACTGCATATTCTGGCGGGACGACAGGTACTATCTGACCGGCTTCTGCGACAACCGGGGTGAGATACGGACCTTCCGCATGGACCGGATAAAGGAGATAGAGATAACGGGCGATGAGAGCGCTTCGGACGGGACATTCGACATATCCGGCTATCTCGGCGCCTCGCGGGACGCCTACACCGAGGGTGATGAGATCGAGGCGGAGATCGTCTGCGACAACCGGTATCTGCAGAACGTGGTGGACGATTATCCTTTGGTGAATATGCCGGTAAAATACGGGGACGGCAAGTTCAAAGTGACGATAAAAGCGTTAGATAACAGCCATTTTTACAGTTGGGTGTTCAAATATCTGAGCGGTATCGAGATAACGAATCCTCCCGAAATCAAAAACAAATACCGTAAGATGCTTTTCGACGCTATCGGCGGGATGATGAAGTGATCGGCGTCTGGTGCGGCGCGCAGATATTTGACAGGAAAAATTCTGCGATTCGACGGTTGACACGAGGCCCTTATCCGGTGTATAATATATACGCCGGAAGTTTTTGTTATACGGTATATTGCGGAAGGGCGCAGACGATGAGAAGCAAGGACAAGATGCAGAAGATCAAGGAATTCATTGAGGAATACGCTGGCGAGAGCGGGGGCGATCTTCCCTCCTACGGCGAGATCGCGGAAAAGGTGGGTATAAGGGAGGAATCGGTCCGGAATTATCTCGAGGAGATGGAGCTCCGCGGGATGGGCACTTTCGACGGCGGCGAGTTCAACACCTCCTTCACCGAGAAGATCGACAAAAGCGTTATGCTGATCCCGCTCATGGGGAGCATCCCCTGCGGCGAGCCGACCGAGCATGATCCGGGCGTGATAAAGCTACTGCGCTTCCCGAAGGAGCTGATCGGCGACGAGGGCGGCAAGTATTTCATCCTGCGGGCAAGCGGGAACTCTATGGTGGACGCCGGGATAAAAAGCGGGGATCTGGTGCTCGTGCGCCAGTCCGTGGCGGCGAGAGAGGGCGACATCGTGGCGGCTCTCGTGGACAACCATGAAAGCACCCTGAAACGCCTCAAGCGCGATACCTACGGCTATTACCTCTGGGGCGAGAACCGTATGTGGTCAAAAAAACTGCGCATGATCCGCGGCAACTTCTCCATCCAGGGCGTAGCCGTCAAAGTCATAAAAGAACTCGCGGGGTGAGAGCGGGGGGGACGCGAAGTTTTTCTTGGGGAAGGGAAGGAAAATTTCTGAAGAAATTTTCCTTCCCTTCCCCAAACCCCATCCTATCTTTCAAAGACTTTTACTACCTATTTTTAATTTTATACTACTCACTTTCCAAATAAATACAGTCATTTATAAAAAAGAAAAAAAACGATTGAAAAACCGTCTCTGTAAATTATATTTATATTATATTTATTCACCCACGATCCGCGAAAGGAGCGATACGATGTCATATCAGGTATTTTCCGATAACGAATGGGTATATCCGGACTCCGTCATAGACGGGAGCAGGGACACGGCGGAGCTTTACTCGGCGAGGAACGCCGACGCCGATTTCCAGATACTTACCGACATAGAGCTCTGCGGCGGCGAGAGCTTCTCCTGCGGGCTCGACGGGCTGGAAACGCCGTTTACGGTCTATCAGCTCCTTCCGGTGCTCGTGAGCGAGAACAGCGGCCCGAAGGTGTTCACGACGACCGATTACGACGAGGTGAAATCGTTCGTGACGCGGAAGGCGCCGTTCGAGGTGTACGACATAACGAAGCCGACAGGCGGGACGCTTGAGAAAGGCCGCGCGGCCTTCTTCGTGCGTATCGACATAGGCGCGGACAAAAAGCCGGGGTGCTACGGTCTGCGTCTGACGCTTGACATCGGGGAAAAGCGCGTCGTGGTGCCGATATTCCTTAAGATATACGAGACCGCCGTCCCGCCGCTGTCAGAGTCGCGCTTCCACATGGTGAACTGGATCTACTATCCGCGTCTTGCCGAGCAGTACGGCGTCGAGCCGTATTCAGAGGAATATCTTGACATCCTCGGCAGGTACATGGACAATGAGCTCGACATGAGGAACGATTATCTGATGATCCCGTCGGGCGAGCCGGTGCGCGACGAAAGCGGGAAAGTCACCGACTTCGACTTCACTCACGCCGGGATCGTCGGGAACATGGCGCTGTCGCGCGGGTTCAAAAAGATAATGGGCGGCTTCGTGGCGCGGTTCAAGAGCTGGGACGATCCCGACAACTATCTTCTCTGGGACAGGGAGATCGGCTGCACCGGGATCGAGGGCTTCCGTCAGCTCAGGCTGTATTTCAGGCGGGCGTGGGAGTGCGTAGAGCGCAACGGCTGGGGCGACAGCTACATGCAGTGTCTCGTCGACGAGCCGCAGTTCCCGAACAGTCTTGCCTACCGGGCCCTGTCGGGGATCTGCCGTCAGAACATGCCGGGGATAAAGATAAACGACCCGGTCGAGACGACGGACATCGCCGGGGCCTGCGACGTCTGGGTGGTAAAGCAGGCGGTGTACGAGAAATATCTTGACGATTTCAGAAAGCTGCAGGACATCGGCGAGGAGATGTGGATCTACACCTGCGGCTTCCCCGCCGGGGCGACGATGAACCGCGTTTTGGATCTTCCCCTCTCGGTGAGCCGTCTGCCGATGTGGATGTGCTTCAAGTACGGCTGTCCGGGATTCCTGCACTGGGGATATCACGCATACACGCCGACGCCGGGCATCCAGGACGTCTGCACCGAGGCTGGAAACGGGCGGAAATACCCCTCCGGCAACGCTCACGTCGTCTACATCGGCGACACCGGTCCGTGGTACTCTGTCCGCGGGCATCTGCAGCGGACGGGCGCGCAGGACTTCGAGCTGTTCTCCCTCCTCCCCGACCGCGAAAAAGCCGTCTCGATCGTTGAAAAAGTCTGCCGTACCTTCGACGACTACGACCCGTCGCCCCTCACCCTCCTCCGCGCGAGACGCGAGCTGCTGGAGAAGCTGGGGTAATACGAAAAACAAATATCCGGGGGCGGGAGTAACCTTCTCCTCTGCGGTGCTGCCGCAAAGGTTTGAGAAAAGCGGTTCCCGCCCCCGGACCTCCAACTTCCGCAAAAGCTTTGCTGCGGAGGTTTTTTTATTTATACAGATTTTGTTTTAAACACTTTTCGCTTCACGGCGAAGCGTTTCCTTCCGTTTTCATCCGTTCATTGAATATATCTTCTCACACAGCGCCGGAGTGACGAAATCGGCTATGATCCACGCGCCGTCGGTCTTCACGTCCTCTTCGAGGAACCGGCGGTTGATGATCTTCGCGTATTTATGCGGATGGCCGTACTCGGTGTCGCCGTTGGTGGAGAGGAAGCAGATGTTCAGCGTCTGCTCATCCGGCGCGCAGGAGAGGGAGTCGAGCACGGCGTCCCATTTGTCGCGTGCGTCGTATTTATACCTGTCCTGAACATAGAGATCGGCGTCGTCGGTGAATCCGTATTCCGACATGAGCCATGTGTCCTCCCTGTTGCCCTGATCGCCCCACGAGACGTCGAGACCGGCCCTTTCATACAGCCCGGCGTCGTCCGGCCAGCGCCTCGTCAGCACTATCCTTCCCCGGCATTCGCCGAGCGTCGGGATCCTGTCGGTGAGAAGCCACAGCGGATCGTCGCCGATGATTTCGTCGAGCATGAGCTGGATATCCTCCGTGCTGTCGTCGCGTTCGCTCTTTACCGTCATTATTACCGTCTCGGACGGGTGCGCGGCGAGGAATTCCCGGCAGTCGGATATTACATCCGCGAGCGTGAGGGCGTCCGACAGCGGCCACATGCCCGTCTGGCACTGACAGAAGGAATGCCACAGCGTCAGCTCGCCGTCGAGGATGCCGAGCCGTATATCGAGGTATCTCACGCCCATCCCGAGCTGCGCGGATATCCCCTGCGACTGGCATTTGGTGAAATACGCGAGCTGCGAGTAGTTCGCCCCGCTGTTATGGCTGCCGGGGAGGGTTATCATGCTTATCGGCCGCTCGTCGGGAAGAGATGCCATCCAGTCGGCCGACCCCTCGGCGGGAGCGGACGTCTCGTATTCGAGATACGGGAAAAATAGCACGAACGACGCTGCCGCGAGCACGGCGGCGAGGATGAGCGATATGGAGATGAGGAGGATTTTTATGAGAGTGCGGCGGGAGTTGGATGTGAGGGCCATAGTTTATACCGGGATATGTGGGTGGTGTGGGCGGGTAGTATCAGTATAGCATATTTTGGAGGAGATTGCAAGAGGGGGAGAGGAAAATGAGGGGAGGCCCACGAAGGATGAGTTGTTTTGAGGGAAAGAGCGTCGTTTTGACCCTCCACTGTCAGTCAGCTTCGCTGACTGACATCTCCCCCCAAAGGGGGAATGAACTTTGGATAAGCCTTCGGCTTATCCGAGGAAGTTTGCTCCGCAAACTTCCATTTTATGCGCCTTCGGCGCGTATTTTCTCAGACTGATGTCGTATATTCGAGACAGTCCCCCGACGCGAAGCGTCGGAATAATCAATCGAAAGCTTGCGGAGCAAGCCACAAATTAAGTTCTTCCCCCTCCGGGGGGAGATGTCGTCCGCCGCAGGCGGGCGACAGAGAAGGGAGTTATAAACGCTGAGTTGTTTTAAGAAAACGACTTCGTTTCAGCCCTCATCTGTCAGCCGCCTTCGGCGACTGACACCTTCCCCCTGAAGGGGGAAGGCTCTGATTTGAAAGTTTGCTTCGCAAACTTTCGATTGAGTATTCCGACGCTTCGCGTCGGGGGATGATGCCGGAGAAACGACTGTTGTTAAAATATATAAACAGTCATATGTCGAATATACGACACCAGCCTGAGAAAATACGCGCCGCAGGCGCACTAATAGCAAGTTTGCGGAGCAAACTTCCTCTTAAGTTCTTCCCCCTCCGGGGGGAGATGTCGTCCGCCGCAGGCGGGCGACAGTGGAGGGCTCCCCGAACGCTGAGTTGTTTTGAGAAAACAGCTTCGTTTCTCAACTCATCGGGTAATCACGCGAAACATGGTTGCCCGATGCCCTCCCCCCAATTTCACCTCATCTCACTTCTTCCGTCGGCGAACAGGCGTATCTCTCCATCTCCCCACGCCCGCTTCACTCGCATCTCGAAAAAGTGCGCTGTGGTCTCGATCACCGGGCGGATTTCCACACCGGCGGCGGCACAGAGAGCGTCGGCGTCTGCGCAGTAATGTCCGTGTTCGCTGTAATACAGGCGCTGCTCCTCGAACAGTCTGTACAGATCGAAGCGCCGCCGTTCATCCTCCGGGATCGGATATTCCTCGCCGTTTTCGGTAAAGAAGAGGAAGCCCCAGTACTGCGGGCGGTGTATGTCGATCACACCGGTGGGCGCCCATACCCAGTTATCCTCCGGCAGGGGCCTGCCGTCAGGACCTGTGACCTTTCTGTACTCCCCGTCCTTCACCTCACATCTCCACTGCACCCTTGAAAAATTCAAACGCCAATAATCACCGGCTTTCGGAAGACGGTCAGATGTCTCTTTCAGGGAGCGCATGGGCAGTTTTATCTCCACGCTCCATTTGCGGTTGTCGGCGTAAGGGTCATTCAGCTTCCCGTCGATATACACGGCAGTCTCGAGCCCCTTGATGTCAAAGGAATCTATGGCTTTTCCGCCGTCCCTGTATGCCTTGGTAAGAAGCAGATCCCACACGGTATTCAGGGCGTTCATCTCAAGCTCGATGTATCTCTGCGTGTCCGAATCAGGATCGATAAACACCTCAAAATCGTTGTCGCGGAAGATCACCTCGTCTCTCTCGGTGATGTGCGCCCATATTTCGCCGCCCGTGATCTCCGCGGCGAGATACAGCGCGCCGTCGTCCCATGCCGCCTTGGCTCTTGTGGGAAAACGCGGCTGCTTCCCGCTTTCCGGCCCCTCGATGTCGACGAAAGGATCGGTGAACGGGATATCGGCCCAGAAGGGCTTGTCAAGGCGTCCGTCGAGCGTAAGCGGCATATCTGCCCTGCGGCAGTAATATACCGGCGGGTGGAAATCATACTGTTTCATTTGATCTGCTCCTTATATTTCTTAATACGGTCCTTCATGATCATATTCGCCGTACTCTCAGCCGATGTGAGTCGCTTCGATCTCATCCTCTAAAATGAGTCTGCCGTCATTTTTTTCATACAGCTTTATTATGCCCCGGCCGTTGCCGCCGTTCCAGAGACGGTTATGGCGTCTTGTGCCGTCCGGCGCTTCATAGTTTATCAGCAGCATGTCCTTCTTCAGGCAGCGCACCTCTGTTTCCATGGCGGCGCAGATATTCTCCTGCCGCACGCGCCAGACGACTTCCTCATCGCGCTCCTCAAAGGAAAACTCCGTTTTCACCTTCAGATGAAGCTTTGAGAAATTGAAGTCATATTCCTTCCCTTCATAATAGAAGACGCCCAGCAGCCGGCGGTCAAGCGGAACGAAATAGATCTTTGGCCTGCCGCCGCCGATATCGAAAACGCTGTTATGAAGCTGACGGCCGGTCTTTCCGCTTATAAGGCAGTTCGATGACAGCCAGACCCACGGAGTGGTGAAATCCCTCCCCCAGTTTTTATCCGCGTAGCCGTAACAGCGATCCGGGGAAACGTCATAGACCCTGCCGTTGAAAGTGACGGTGCCGCTGTACGCGCTCTTCATGCCCTCTGCGTGCCAGTACATGGCAAATGATCCCCGCAGTTAAGGCTACACCCACACAACCTCACGCTTACGATACCTCCATCACTTATAATATGGAAGAAACCCATGAAAAACCTGAAATCCTGTGAGTATAATCTTGACACCAACTGCGTGGAGCTTGTCTACTCGGACGGCACCATGCTCTCCATTGACACCTCCGCCGTAGAGAACGAATACGCTGAGGACATGTACCAGCGCTCTGAGTTGGAGTGGCTGATCTACAACGATCCGCTGGCATATGCCGATCTGGTGCTGAACGGCGATGTGGAGGGATACCTCAAGCGGGTGACGCAGTACCGTCCGATGGACGAACAGTGAGGATAAGAGGGGAGTCGTTTATGGAAGCGACTCCCTTTTCCTCGGGAAACGAAAACATCAAATCGAAGCACCTTGTGAATTCCTTCTCCTTGCGTCATAATATGATGATCGATGGCATGATTGAAATTCAGAATGATCTTGCGCCGTTACTTCATATTTCAATCTGCTTCTTCAATGGGAACCGAGGTGATTTCACGAAACCTTCCCATGTTTTCGGTGTGTACAGGAATCAGCAAGTCCGGATTGACTGTTTCGACCAGCTTTTTCAACGCGCTTTCATCGGCATGTCCGCTTGTATGCAGGGATACAATACGCAGACCGAGTTCTTCACAGGAAGACAGAAAACGTTTCATGCTTTCTGTCTCGCGGTAACCGCTCCACAGGGAATAGACGAGCAGACCGCCTTCCAAATTCATTATGCCTGACAGGGATTTTATGTAGGACAGCATGGAATCCCGGACGCACATGACGAACCGGTTCCGGGCGATGAACGGTTTTCCGACCCGTTTCTCGTATTTGGCAAGCTCTTCATATCTCGCGGGGGTCGTGAGAAACGGGTATACGTCGTCGAACGCGGGATTCGGTATGCTTTTCCCGGCGGCCGAGGCCATATCGGCCATATAGACGTCTTCCAGAAAGATCCGCCCGGAGCGTTTCGCCGCCCGGTACATCGTGACGATCCGGTCGATGTTCATGGAAGCTTGAAGCACGAAAACAGGTCCCGCGGTGTTTCGGAAAAGTTCGACGGCGGATTCCTCGAGTTCTTTTTCCGTCAGGGTGCGGACGTTTTCCCGCGACAGAGTGGTCCCCTCGCAGATCAGCCGGTCCACATGACGGGGCAGCTTCTTCAACAGAACGTCGTAGGATTTTCTTCCGTTCGAGCGGAAATCGCCGGTATAGAGGATCGTTTCCCCGCCGGATTCGCAGAGCAGCATATAGCTGTCAAACGCGGAGTGGTCACAGAGATACGGAGTGACTGTGATCCCGCCGATGTGGATGGGCCGGCTGTCGCACAGGAATCCCTTCGGGGTAAACGATTCCTTCTTCCGATAACGGTCGGATACCCGGATCATGCGGTAACTTGCCTCGCCGATATAGATGGGGATGTCCCTGTGCACGTCGTACGCCAGCCCCGCATGGTCGCCGTGATAGTGGGAGAGGAACAGCGCGTCGAATCCCGCAAACTCAAACAGATCGGGGAGTTGGGGCAGAGGACCGCTCCCGTCGTCGTCGAGTTCGCGTCCCGCGTCGAGAAGGACCCTCGTCGCCCCGGCGCGGACCTCGATGATGCTGCCTCCGATCTGATTTTTCCCTCTGTGAACGGTGACGTCCATCGTCAGACTTTGAGATTCCCGGCAACCAGATAACAGGTGTACGCCGTGTTGATGATGGAAATGAAATCGCGGATGCGGTTGTCGACCGTGATGCCGTTCTCCTCATCCGGGACAAGGCCGTATGCCGTAACCGTTATGACTGCCCGACCGTCAGACGCAGAGTTCACAGCCTTGACAACACCGCTTTCTGATCTGAGCTTCTGCGTTATCATACCCGCAATCCTTTCAAAAGCGCGTTTCCTGTCATCATCATCGACCTTTCCTTCAAGAAATGTGCTGACGTTTAGAACAAACTGGATTTCGAAGGTTTCTTCGGTAAACGTCGGATCGCCGATTTCAGGTATGGTCATGAATTCTCCCGATCTTGTCCCTGCTCCCGAATCATCGAAATAGTTTTTCAGGTCGGTTCTCATGTTGAAGCGATACTTTTTCCCGTCCTTCCTCTCTACTTCTTCGGATGTGATCATGGTGGCATGAGCCGCCATCCATTTTTCGAGCTCGTTTTTCAGCTT
>CAMJPL010000032.1 GCA_946407735.1 uncultured Clostridia bacterium | reverse complement strand
CTCAGTGCGTCTGGATGATATACTGTCGGCGTGTTACCTCAGCGGCGATGTGACAGTGAACGCGGCATTCAGGAAAGCGCCGTCGGAGCCTGAATTTGTCGGCCATCAGATGGTGCTCTCCGGTCAGCTCGGCCTGCACTTCTGCATGAGCATCCCGGAGGGGATGACGGACGGGAGCCTTGAATTTTTCGTGGGTAAATGGAGCGTCACTTCCGACAAAGCGCTGCAGAGCGGCGGACGGTACAGGTTCACCTGCTTTATAAATTTTGTGGAGATGGCCGAGATGATCACCGCGGTCTATACCTATACGGCGGACGGCGTGAAGAAGACCGTCACCGACGTCATCAGCGTGCAGGATTATATGGAATACATCATCAGTAACAGGGAAGGTCTGGCCTCGTACACAGCCGCGGCTCCTCTCGCGAAGGCGCTCTACAACTACGGCCATTACGCCGGGTACGCGGTGCCGGACGGGGAAAAGCCCCCCAAGATGCCGGGCATCTATGCCGCAGAAGCCGGGCTTATCGGCTCCCTGTCGGGATTCGGATTGAAAGCTGCGCTCGGCGGTGATATAACGGCTGCCGCCTTCTCGCTGGATCTTGACTGCGAGACGGCGCTGAACTTCTACCTGACGACCGATACTGAATTATCGGAGCAGAACGTCAGTGTAACCGCCGATGACGGCTCGTCGCCGGAATATACCGTAGCACGGGTGGGTACGCGCTGGCACATTCAGGTCACGGGGATCGGCGCGCACAAGCTGGGCACGGTGTACACGATGACCGCCGGAGAAACCTCGATCTCGGCGTCGGCCATGACATATGTGCAGCAGTGCCTGTCAAATACCGGCGCGCCTGAGGAAGCGAAGCGCGTCGCCGCGGCATTGTATGAGTATTATCAGCAGGCGGTCAGATACATACATTGAAGGCAGGGGAGAAAGAAAACATGGAAAAATATGAAGCTTTGGAAATGAAAGTCATCGAGCTTGACGGCGATGACGTCATCATGACCAGCGATACCTACAAGCAAAGAAGGCTCGAGGCTTACATGATTCCTATAGAGACCTTCGCTGATGACGGGGAGATTCCCGAAGATAACACCGGGGAGTGAATAAAGGTAATCCATATCCAAAACAGTCGGCAGGCGGTGAATCATGCCGCCTGCTGTCTGACATCGGGACAAGGGCTCCTCATCTGCGGCAGGTTCGCCGGGCGGGGAGCATTTATTATGCTTTGATATCCGCGCCGGCTGCGGATCCGGCGAGGCGGTACTTTCCATACCGAAGGCGATACCGCATATAAGCGGTTGAAAAATCGTCCGCAAAGTGATATAATTATGATGCAGAATTTACACTTAAGAAAATCAGCCACCTGCGGCCGCGGTTTTCCTTGCCCGATCGTTATGCAAAGGATCAAGAATGACTGAAACGGAAAAACGAAGATATATTTTGTCGCCCGGATGGTGTCTTCGCGGATGGAAGCTGCTGCCGTACGCTGCGCAGCATATGTACGCCGTAAAGACAGTGTTCTTCCGCGAAGACGAATGGAGGCTCATTTCCGCCTGCGACGGGCAGACGGAGATCGGCTTTGAAACGCTTTCGGATCGGGAAAGGTCATTATACGAAAGCTGGGAGAAGCGGGGCATCATCCGTCCGGCCGGGCCGGGCGAGCGGCTGCTGTCAGAGCAGGAATACCGCTTTTATCCGGCGCGTTTCAAAGAAAACGTGCACTGGTCGGTCACCGGCCGCTGCAATTACAGATGCAGACACTGCTTTATGTCGGCGCCTCACGCGGCGCAGGGCGAGCCTTCATGGGAACAGCTCATGACCATGCTCGGCGCCTTCGCGAGATGCGGGATCAGAAGCGTGGGGCTGACCGGCGGCGAGCCGATGTTCCGCGGGGATTTCTGGGATCTGATGGACGCCGTGCGGGACAGGGGCATGATCGTCTCCATGCTTTACTCCAACGGTCTTCTTGTCACCGACGATTTTCTCGACGAGCTCGAAAAGCGGGAGATGTGGACCTCGATCCAGTTCAGCTTTGACGGCGTGGGACATCACGACTGGATGCGGGGCGTCAGCGGCGCCGAGAAGGCGGTGCTCAGCGCGCTGAAGCGCTGCCATGAGCGCGGCATCCCCACCCATGTTTCGACGGTGCTCTGCCGTGAGAGCGTCGGCAGCATACGCGAATCGGTGAACCTCATGGCGTCGCTCGGCGTGACCTCAATGAAGGTCGGGAACGCCTCGCCGCAGGGGGAATGGAAGGATCAGACCGAGCATTATCTTACGCGGGAAGAGCTGTGGGAGGCGTTTCTTGAGTACATCCCGCATTACTTTGAGGACGGTATGCCGCTGACGCTGGGGCTCGACGGATTCTTCATGTACGATAAGGGGCGCGGCGGACCGGCGGCTGTATTTGAAAAGAACATCCCGGAGGAGAGATTCGGCAAGGCGCTGATGTGCGGGCATGTGAGGCGGGAGATGTATGTCAGCCCGAAGGGGAACGTGCTGCCCTGCATGAGCATGGTGGGGAGCCCGACAGAGGAGAAGTTCCCCAATATGCTCGAGACGCCGCTTGAGGATATCCTCGACCGCGAGTCGCTGTACATGGATATCGTGAATTTCAGGATAAGCGACTTCATGGAGCATAATCCCGAGTGCCGAACGTGCGAATACCGTACGGCCTGCTGCGGCGGATGCCGGGCCGTCGCCGTCCGCGATCACCCTGACGATTATCTCGCGAAGGACCCCGACGCCTGCGCCTTTTTCAGGGACGGATGGAAGGAAAGAAAGGACGCGCTGCTGAAAAGCATCGGACAGCTCTGAACGGATCGGCGTCTCGGCAGATCATATCCCGCCGGAAAGCCGGCAGATAAAGAAAAGTATAAAATTATTTCATAGAAATAACAAATTATTAACAATCAGCCGCCGAAACGATGGTATAATATACGGAGCGGAATAAGTATCATTACATCTGAGCTTTACAGCTTCCGAAACGATATGCCGAAAAGACAGGAGAAAAGTATTATGGGATTCACGAAAGAACTGAAGGAAAAGCTCATTGCCGCAAAGAGCGTCGGGGAGCTGGAAGAGCTTGTGAGATCGTCGGACGCGGAGATCGGCGAGGATGAGCTGGAACATCTCTGGGAAGAGATCGGCCGGGCGCGCGACAAGAAAGACCGCGAGCTGTCTCTCGACGAGCTGGAAGCCGTCGGCGGAGGCTTCTTCATAGGCGGCGAGGAACGCGATTATCTCACCGACGGATGCGCTGGTACGGTCGAACCCGGAAGCTGGTGCGGCAGCAACGACAGGTGCTACTGCTTTGACGTAAATTACAGGAACAGGCCTGTCAGGTACTGCTCAAGATGCGGCGGGATCTCTTATCTGATCCATCCTTACGGCAGAACGACGGCGACCTGGTCAAGATGCATAAACTGCGGCTTTGAGCAGTGGGTCGAGGACGCCTCGAATCTGGTGTAATAAACCGGGGCGCCGATGCCTGCGGCAGAGCTGTGTATCCGGGCGGATATGACATTTTGGAATCCCAAAAAACGCGGTATGCCGTGACTTTTCCGTTATATTACACGGCCGCTCAGCGATGGATGACGGCTGAGGCCGGTTGAATCATAGTTGAAAGGAGCATAAGCCGGATGGCTGAAAATCCCCAGACATTGTTCCGCAGGAAAACAATAGATCGCATATCCTCCCCCGAGCAGCTCACCGATTATCTCCGTGTGACAAATCCGGGGATCTGGTCGGTGCTCGTCGCGGTGATCATGCTGCTGGCGGGAATGCTCGCCTGGTCCATGGTGGGTACGCTGGAGACGAAGGCGGAGGTCAAACTCGTCGTGTCCGACCATATCGCCACGATCATCCCGCTCGGCTCGGAAACCCTTTCGGACGGCATGCCGCTCCGCGTCTCCGGGCAGGAATACAGGATCGCCTTCGCCGAGACCGACGAATACGGGCGCTCTGTCGGCGCGGCGGAGGTAAATCTGCCGGACGGCGACTATGACGGCGTCGTCGTTCTTGAAGCGGTGCACCCCATCACCTTCCTGCTGGAAAGCCGGTGAAGTCATGGGAAACAAGGCAGCCAGACCGACGCTCACGAAAGGCGTCGCAAAGGTCCCCGTGGTCATGCAGCTCGAGGCGCTGGAATGCGGCGCGGCAGCGCTGTGCATGGTCATGGCGTACTACGGCAAATGGGTGCCGCTCGAGCAGGCGCGCGTCGACTGCGGTGTGAGCCGGGACGGGAGCAAGGCAAAGAACATCTATCTCGCCGCGGAGCGATACGGCTTTTCCGTCAGGGCATTCAGGATGACGCCGGAATCCGTAAGGGAATCGGGACAGTTCCCCTGCATCATACACTGGAATATGAACCACTTTGTGGTGCTCTGCGGCTTCAAGGGCAGGAAGGTATATATAAACGACCCCGCCAGGGGCGAGGTCAGGGTGAGCTGGGAGGAGTTCGACAAGGCGTTCACCGGCGTCACTATCATCCCGGTCCCGGGTGACGGCTTCGAGCCCGGCGGAAAACGCAAGAGCACCATCGGCTTCGCCCGCAGGAGACTCATCGGCGCGGGCGCGGCGGTGGTTTTTGTCATGCTGACCACGGCGATAAGCTATCTGTTCGGCATCGCGAATTCGGTCATGTCGCGCATCTTCATGGACCGGCTGCTGACGGGTATAAACCGGGAGTGGCTGTATCCGTTTATCTCCACTCTGATGGTCCTGACCGTGATCCAGCTCGTCGTGTCATGGGTGCATACCGTCTATTCTCTCAAGATAAACGGCAAGATGGCCGTGATCGGGCGAACGACGTACATGTGGAAGGTGCTGCACCTGCCGATGGAGTTCTTCTCACAGCGGCTGGTCGGAGATATCCAGTCACGCTCGGGCATGAACGCCTCCATCTCCGGGACGCTGATCAACACCTTCGCCCCGCTGCTGCTTAATACCGCGATGATGGTGTTCTATCTCGTGCTGATGCTGACGCAGAGCCCGATGCTGACTCTCATCGGCGTCGTGACGCTGCTGCTGAACGCCGTCATGTCCCGCGTCATCTCAAAGAGGCGGATGAACATCACCCGCGTTATGATGTGCGACTCCGGCAGGCTTGAAGCCGCCACGGTCAGCGGCATCCAGATGATCGAGACGATCAAGGCGAGCGGCGCCGAAAACGGATTTTTCCGCAAATGGGCCGGCTATCAGGCTTCGCTGAACGCGCAGAGCGTAAAATCGACCAAGACCAACCAGTTCATCGGCATGATCCCGGTGTTTTTCTCGACTCTCGCAAACTACGCCGTCATGGTAGCCGGCGTGTGGATGACGATGAGAGGGACGTTCTCCCTCGGAGCCGTGCTGATGTATCAGGGCTTTCTCAGCTCCTTCATGTCCCCGGCCATGACGCTCGTTTCCGCCGGGCAGACGATACAGGAGATGCGAACCAAGATGGAGCGCGTCGAGGACGTCATGGAATACCCCGCGGACGGGAACGCCGAAGACGGCGGCGTCGAAGTGACGAAGCTGTCAAAGCTGGGCGGAAGTATCGAGCTCAAAAATGTGACTTTCGGCTACTCGGTTCTGGAAGATCCGCTTATAAAGGATTTCTCGCTGTCGCTGAATCCGGGGCAGAGGGTGGCTCTTGTCGGCGCCTCCGGCTGCGGCAAGTCGACTATATCAAAGCTCGTCTCCGGGCTTTATAAGCCGTGGAGCGGCGAGATACTGTTCGACGGCAGGCCGAGATCGGCCTATCCGCGCGAGATCATGACCGGATCTCTCGCCGTCGTCGATCAGGACATCGTCCTCTTTGAGGACACGATAGCGAACAATATTAAAATGTGGGACGATTCCATCCAGGACTTCGAGATGATCCTGGCTGCCAGGGACGCGCAGATCCATGACGACATAACGGCGCTGCCCGGAGGATATCAGTACAGACTGATCTCCGGCGGCAGGAACCTGTCCGGTGGTCAGAGACAGAGGATGGAGATCGCCCGCGTGCTGGCTCAGGACCCGACGATAGTCATCCTCGACGAAGCCACATCGGCGCTTGACGCCCGGACCGAATACGAGGTGGTGCAGTCGATCCGGGACCGCGGGATCACCTGCATCGTTATCGCCCACCGTCTGAGCACCGTCCGCGACTGCGACGAGATCATCGTGCTCGATCACGGCAGGGTGGCGCAGCGGGGCACCCACGACGAACTCATGGCCATGGGAGGCGTTTACGCCGACCTTGTGGCAAGCGAATAAAGGGGCTGTGCATGGGATGGTTTGAAAATCAGATCGAAGAGCGCATGAACGCCGATCAGCAGCTCCTTGAGGATTCATACGTAAAGATCGCCGGGGTGGTGCTGGGGCAGCGGACGGCGCAGAAGATCGGCGATACAAGGATCATCACGAAAAACGCCATCGACGAGATCCTGAAATACTACCACCATAAGGCGGTCGATCCGCCGGAGGAGCTGAAGACCGCCGAGGAGCAGCTCGACTATTGCCTCAGGCCTTACGGGCTCATGAGAAGGAGCGTCGAACTGACCGAGGGATGGTACAAGGACGCCTTCGGGCCGATCCTCGCCTTCACGAAGGACGGCGGCCTCGCCGTGGCACTTCTGCCCGGCAGGATCAAGGGCTATTACTATCATGACCCGGCGACGGGCGGACACAGGCGAATAAGCGCCTCGAGCGCCGCCCTGTTCGAGACGGAAGCCATCTGCTTCTATGATCCGCTGCCTCAGAAGAGCCTGTCGATCCCCGATCTTCTGCTTTACATGAAGCGCTGCGTCGATCTGAGCGACGTCATCATGTTCGCCGCTGCGACTTTTGCCGTGACGTTCGTCGGGCTTATCATGCCCCGGGTCTCAAAGGCGCTGACCGGACCGGTGCTTTCCAGCGGCAGGACGGACGCGCTCATCGGCATCGCCGTCTGCCTTATCTGCGTTTCGCTGTCATCACAGCTCATCAGCAGCATAAAAAACTTTATGCAGAGCCGTCTGAACACGAAGACGTCTCTCGGCGTGCAGGCCTCGATGATGATGCGCCTGATGTCGCTCCCGGCCGGGTTCTTCCGGAAATACAGCCCCGGCGAGCTGAAAAGCCGGTCGATGTCGGTGAATCAGCTGTGCTCAATGCTGATGGACATGGTGATGAGCACAGGGCTTACCTCGATGACGTCGCTGCTCTATATCGGGCAGATCTTCCGCTTCGCTCCGGCGCTGGCGGTACCGTCTGTCGCGGCCGTGCTGGTGACAGTATGCTTTTCCGTCATATCGACGCTGGCGCAGATCCGCATCAACCGGAAAATGATGGATCACGAGGCGAAGGAGTCTGGTCTCAGCTACAGTCTCATAAACGGGGTGCAGAAGATCAGGCTGTCCGGCGCGGAAAAGCGTGTCTTCGCCAAGTGGATGGACCTTTACGCCGAGGGAGCCGAGCTTACATACAATCCGCCGATGTTCCTCAAGATCAACAGCGTGATCTCCCTCGGGATCAGTCTGGTGTCGGGCATCGTGCTGTACTATCTGGCGGTGCTGTCGGGGATAGGTCAGTCGAATTACTTCGCCTTCACCGCCTCCTATGGGATGCTGATGGGAGCGTTCATGTCGGTTTCGGGGATCGCCCTCAACGCCGCGCGGATCCAGCCCATCCTTGAGATGGCGGAGCCGTTCCTCAAGACCGAGCCGGAAACGGCGGAGAACAAGGAGATCGTCACGCATATCTCGGGCCGCGTCAGCCTCGATCATCTGTCGTTCCGATATGATGAGAAAAGCCCGTATATCCTCAGCGATCTCTCCCTTACGATCAATCCCGGTGAATACGTGGCCGTCGTCGGCAGGACCGGCTGCGGCAAATCGACTCTGGTGCGGCTGCTCCTCGGCTTCGAAAGCCCGGAAAAAGGCGATATATATTATGACGGAAGGAGCATAACAAGGCTCGATCTGCCGTCCCTGCGAAGGAACATCGGCACTGTCATGCAGGACGCGGGGCTGTTTCAGGGGGATATCTATTCAAATATCGTCATCACGGCCCCGGAGCTGACTCTTGACGACGCGTGGGAGGCGGCCGGGATCGCCGGCATCGCCGAAGATATCAGGGCCATGCCCATGGGGATGCATACCATCGTCTCCGAGGGACAGGGAGGGATCTCCGGCGGACAGCGCCAGCGTATCATGATCGCCCGCGCGATAGCTCCGAAGCCGAAGCTGCTCATCTTTGACGAAGCGACCTCGGCGCTGGACAACAAGACGCAGAAGCAGGTCTCACAGGCGCTGGATGAAATGGGCTGCACCCGCATCGTCATCGCTCACCGGCTCAGCACGATCCGGCACTGCGACCGCATCCTCGTGCTTGACGGGGGAAGCATCGTCGAGGACGGCGGCTACGATGAGCTGATCGACAGAGGCGGCTTCTTCGCCGAGCTTGTCGAGCGTCAGCGGCTGGAAACGGCGGCGAAAGATAACGACTGAACCCGAGGGGGCTCCGAATCACTTATATGAGGCTGACTGGAACTGAAGGCAAAAGAGCTGAATGATGTCACCGGGGGGCACAAAGCCGAGTGATGAATAAATCACCGAAGTGGACGTCGAATACTGTCACGGGGATGTCGAAAACGGCAGGCACGAGTGGGTCAAGACCGGTAATCACAAGGAAGAGCCGTTCTTCATCTTCCGGACAAAGGGCTTCGACGAATTCAAATGCTCCAAATGCGGCGCGACGAAGTGGGAACATTGAGGTCGGGGAGAAAGGCATAATCACGGTTTTTCCGCTGAAAAGGCGCATACGATCCGATGAAAAAAGTCTGCGGGCGGCTGCCGCAGACTTTTTTCTGTTTTTAATACCGGATCGGTGCGATCGTGGACACGTATGTGATCATTCGATGCGGTCGGCTGTCTCCGCCTGTTTCAGATTTTCGATGACGGCGTCCATTTTGGATCTGCGCAGGATGAAAATCGTTATGCCGATATAGACGGGGATCATGATCATACCCGTTATGCTGATGTCGTTCAGCACCCCCGCCGCCGTCGCCGCCATCGTAAAGGCGGAACGGAACAGACCTCCGGCGTCGGTAAGGCAGTGGATCAGCACGAGAGCCCAGAGATTCCCGCCCCTGAAGTATATCGCCGTATAATACATCCCGAGCGCGCAGGCCGAGACGACCTGAATGACGGCTCGGAGGGGATTCACTCCCGAGACGATGTTGGTCAGATGTACCAGACCGAAGATGAGACCGCTCAGGATAACGGCCTTCCACACGCCGCGCGGGGTCTTCCCGTACGCGATGCCGAGATCATTCGCTATCACGCCGCGGAAGATCGTTTCCTCCCTGAAGCCTATGCCGAGAATGTTGAGTACGCCGATGCAGATCCCGGACGCCGCCTTCCATGAGGTCTCATCGCGCATAACCGCCTCCCCGAACCTTATAAGGAAGGTCGATGAGAAGAGTATCAGGGCAAACAATCCGGCAAGCAGCGTTTTGCCGAAATCTCCCTTACGGTAACACCAGCCGTAGCCGAGCAGCAGAGTCAGCAGAAGAGGCCACAGGATATTCAGGATCTGCCTCGCAAGATCAGAGGGGACGCTGTCCGGCAGCAGCCTGCGGATCAGGCTGACGGCGCCGAGCAGAAGAAACACGGACAGCGCGGCCGCGATACAGCATGGGATCGGGTATTTCCGAAAAATCTTTCTCAGTTTCATCAGGGAACCTCTGTTACTTAACAAAAAGATGCAATTATATGCAGCCCCGGACTTTGCCGAGCGCTCATTTAAATTGACTCAACGTATATTTGAAGCGATATTATTATATAATTATATATTTTAAATATGTTCCTGTATATAATCAAAATATAAAAATCTGTTAACTGCCCGGATTTTTATTCATACAAGTGATATATGCGATCCGTATCTTGCTCCGCTGTCCGGCGGTATGTTGTTCGGACGGCATTGACATCATTACGATATTATGATATAATAAATCATCGGATTCAAAGCGATGGAATGTATATGACGTCACCGCGGCTCCGGGATCCGGCGGAATGTCCTTCCGATCCGGCCTTCCGGCTGACGGCGCGATGGATTATAATTATACTGAGACATTTCATTTTTGCGAGGTAATGATATGGCGCAGCGATCGGTATTTGATATGCTTTTTCAGAATGTCTATTCCGCGCTGATACAGAAGGCGGAACGGAAGGGCAGGACGAGAGCGGAAGTCGACGAGGCGGCCGCCTGGCTCACCGGATATTCGGCTCAGCAGATCGAGGAAGCGATGGATTCGGACATCACTTATGGGAAGTTTTTTTTCGACGCCCCCGCGTACAATCCCCGTTCCGGCCTGATTACCGGAAAGGTGTGCGGGATCCGGGTGGAAACGATAGAAGATCCCTTGATGAAGAAAATACGGCAGCTTGACAAGCTGGTGGATGAGCTCGCAAAGGGCAGACCGATGGAAAAGATCCTGAGATGAACGATAAAGCATGAACAGGATGACGCATTTACGGAGAAAAAACAACAATGAAGCCGGTCTATAAGGATTATATGCTGAATGAAGCCGTTGTCGATACGGTTTCGGCCGACGTTCAGGATTACCTGAACGGGCTCGGCTCGGACAGCCGCAGCGTTCAGCGCATACGGCTGACGGTGGAGGAGCTTCTGCTCAATATACTCGGACATTGCGGCGGCCTGAATATCAGCGTCGGTATCGGAAAGCATTTCGGGCGGCACGTCTTCCGCCTGCGCTATCAGGCGGAGCCGTTCGATCCGACAAAAAGCAGCGACAATCCGCTTGCGGACGAGATGATGCGCACGCTCGGACTGTCCCCCGCATGGAACTGCAGGGGCAGGTCGAACACCGTTTCGCTCATTCTGGCGAACAGACCGAAGCGAAGCGCGCTGTTTTACATCCTCATCGCCGCGGCGGCCGCGGCCGCTCTGGGCGCGCTCGGAGGCGTGATCCCGGAGAGCGTGCGACAGACGGTTTCGGACTTTCTTCTGACGCCGATGTCAAACGCGTTTCTGGGGCTGCTGAATACCTTCGCCGGAGTCATGATCTTCCTCACGATCTGCGGCGGCATACTGGAAATGGGCGATTCGGCGACGATCGGGCGTATGGGAAAGTCCGTCGTTTCGGGGATCCTCGGCATCTCCTTCGCGATCAGCGCGGCGGTGACTGTCGCCGTCCTGCCGTTTCTGAACCTGAACTTTTCCTCCGGCGGGCAGGAGCAGGTCTCGGCCGTCGATCAGATCAGCCGGATGTTTTTTGACATCCTGCCGACGAATATCATAGATCCGTTCAGGACCGGCAACACCTTCCATCTGATCGTGATCGCGGTTTTCGTGGGCTGCGCGATACTCGCCGTCGGCGAGCGCGGCAGCCGGGTAAGGGGGCTTATCACCGAATCCTCCGCGGTGTTTCAGCAGATCGTTTCCTCCGTGTCGGTTCTGATCCCGCTGTTTGTTTTCAGCATGCTTCTCGAGCTCATCTGGTCGGGAGAGGCGGGCGTCCTTGTCACCATGCTGAAACCGATCCTTATCATCGCCGCTATGCTCATCGTCATCACGTCGGTCATATGGATCGTATCTTCTCTCCGTCTGAAATGCCCTCCGGTCCTGCTGATGAAAAAAGCGCTTCCGGCGTCTCTTGTCGCTTTCACGTCCGCCTCGAGCGTCTCCGCCTTCCCGCTGGGGATGGAGACCTGCGAGAAGAAGCTCGGCGTAAAAAGCAGCCTTACCTCGTTCTTATACCCGCTGGGCGCTGTGATCTATATGCCGGCGAGCATCGTTTACTTTACCGCCATCGTCCTTTCTCTGGCTGAGACCTATCAGATCGCCGTCAGCATCCCGTGGCTGATAATGGCCGCCGTGATCTCAACGCTCATCACCATCGCCATGCCGCCTATCCCCGGCGGCGACATCCTCTGCTATACCGTATTGTTCTCCAGCCTCGGCATCCCGGCGGACGCGATAATCCTTGCGACCGCCATGGGAATCGTGTTCGATTATCTCGATTCCGGCGTAAATGTCCTGCTTCTGATCTTCCGTCTCGCCTGCGACGCGAAAAGGCTCGACTGTCTGGATCATGAGATACTGGTGAAACAATAAAAATCTCCGCCGGGCGGAACAGGCCGACGGAAAACGTACGGGAGAACAGTATGATAAGCAAAAAAGTCAGACAGTATATCGCCGAGCATTCCTTCTGCCCGGAATGCCTTTTCGCTGATTGGGAGCCGTTTCTCGACCTCCTGTACGCCGAGGGCGGCCGCGTTTCGTCCATTCTCTGGTGGGATCACTGCCTGAAATCGCAGCTTCATGAATCCGTGGGAAGCGGCGGATACATCGATCCCGTGAGCGTCAGGTTTGTATATGCCGAGACCGGGCTTTATAAAGATGGTCTTGAAGCCTGCACCCTCGATGAGATAAGGGAATACATCGAACGGGAGAGGAAAACGGGCATACGGTACGGCGACAGATACAGAAGCCACGATCTTGTGCCTTCGTTCTGTCTGGAAGATTGAAAAACGGGGATCATGAGGCGATGCGGGACTGCCCGACGATCTATCCGTATATCTGGATTTCGGCGGTTTTATTATAAAGACAAGCGCCCGGGATATTCCGGGCGTCTTTTTGTGTTGTTTAGTCGCTGCTCTGCCGCAGCTCTGCCGTGATCCGGGACAGGGAAAACGATCTCATTCCGCCTTTTCAAAGCATCCGCCGCCGGTGCCATCGATCCACGGGCTGCCTGTGTATCGGTACCAGACTGTCCCTTCCGCCAGCGCGATCCCGAGCTCGGATATCCCGTCGTCGTCGATGTCTTCGCACAGGATCTCATCCTGCGCGCCGCCCTCCGGGACCGTTCCTATCCTTTCACCGGTTGAGGCATCATAGACGGCAAATCCCGTTCCGCTGTCGAGCGGGGACAGGGTGACGGACAGGTCTTCCTTGATCGGATAGTCTTCGGTATAGCTCCGCCATGTGCGCCAGTCCCCGCCGTCTTCTCCCGCGGCGGGATCGTCCGGTATCTCTGCCGGAACGTCCTGTCCGACTGCCCAGACGAAATAGGCGGTTAGCCATATCCATAAGGCGGACAGGATCACGGCGGCAGCGCACAGGACCATGCAGATTATCCGCAGGGTTTTCTGCTTTTTTATAAACAAGGCGGACGCTGTGAAACCTATGAGTCCGAGCGCCAGCAGAGCGATTGCAGGGATCATGGCTGTTCCTCCTGTATGCTTGTTCATTCAAGGCCGGGGGCGGGAAATCCCGGATCGTGTTTATGACTCTATTATAGCATATGAATAAGGCAAAGTCAAGCGGATAAGCGGCCTCGCGCCGGATATAACTTCAATATCAGCGTCTTCATGCTCATGGATCCTGATCATGCCGCGGAGAAATACGATGAACAGGCATCGGGACAACACAATTGATTTGAGAGAAATTGCCTGATATATTGAAAATCGCCTTGTTGCGTGATATAATGTATATGTGACTTATGTCGATACAGGTGATGAATATGTTTTTTAGCCGGGAGGGGTAGCGATATGGCAAAGGTCATAATGACGTGCGGCAAGCTCTGCAGCGGGAAAACCACATACGCAAAAAAGCTGCAAAAGGAGCTCAGGGCGGTCATACTGTCCATCGACGAGCTGATGCTGGCTCTGTTCGGTCAGGACGCCGGCGAGAAGCATGACGATTATGTCGGAAGAACAAAAGGATATCTGTATAAAAAGTCGCTTGAGATAATCGGCTGCGGCACCGACGTCATCCTCGACTGGGGATTCTGGACAAGGGAGGAACGGCTCTGTGCGAGATCGTTTTACGGCTCGCATGGGATCACAAACGAGTTCCACTATATCGATATAGACGACGGCGAGTGGCAGAGAAGGATAGACAAGAGAAATCAGGATATCCTGGCTCACAGATGCGACGGTTATTACGTTGACGAGGGACTTTCCGAGAAATTCAGGTCGATTTTTGAAAAGCCTGATCCGTCGGAGATCGATCGTCTGGTCGTATGAAATGTGAGGATGAATAATATGGATTCAAAACTGTTCGCGCAGGCCATTATATAGTTTTTCGCGGGTCTTTTGCTGGTCGGACTGCTCACCTTCCTTCCCGCCGGTTCTTTCTCGTACTGGCAGGCGTGGCTTTTGATCGGCATCCTTTTCGTCCCGATGTTCGCTGCCGGGCTGGTGATGATGAAAAAGAGCCCGGAGCTTCTGAGGAAAAGGCTGAACGTAAGGGAAGAGCAGCCGGAGCAGAAGGCCGTCATCGCCCTCAGCGGGCTTATGTTTCTTGCCGCCTTCATCGCGGCCGGGCTGAACTTCCGCTTTAATTGGATCGTTCTGCCGTCATGGGTCTCATTTGCCGCGGCGGCCGTGTTCCTTGCAGCGTACGCGCTCTATGCAGAGGTGCTGCGGGAAAACGCGTATCTTTCACGGACGGTGGAGGTACAGAAGGATCAGAAGGTCATCGACACCGGGCTTTACGGCGTCGTCCGCCATCCCATGTATATGTGCACGCTGCTGCTGTTCCTCGCTATGCCGCTCGTGCTCGGGTCGCCCATTTCATTCGCGGTCACGCTGCTGTATATCCCGATCATAGCGAAGCGCATAAAAAACGAGGAAAAGATACTGGAAGAAGGGCTCAGAGGGTATTCGGATTATAAAAAACGGGTAAGATACAAGGTCATCCCTTTCATCTGGTGAATCCGGCACGCCGATAGCGTCGTATGCGGGGAGCGGGCATGAAGACTGTTGAATACGGAAAAGAAAACAATGACGTCGTCATGCTGCTTCACGGCGGCGGACTGTCGTGGTGGAATTACAGAGCGGAAGCGGAGCTGCTCGGCGGGCGGTATCATACGGTGCTGCCGATCCTTGACGGGCACGCGGACAGCGAGGATGATTTCGGCGGCATCGAAGAAAACGCGGACCGGATCATATCATTCATAGATCGTGAATACGGCGGCTCGGTGCTGCTGATCGGAGGGCTGTCGCTCGGCGGGCAGATACTGACCGAGATGCTGTCACGGCGCGGGGATATCTGTCGGTTCGCCGTGATCGAAAGCGCGTCGGTCATCCCATCGAAAATAACGGACGCCCTGATCGGACCGACGTTCGCGTCAGGCTACGGCCTGATACAGAAGAAATGGTTCGCGAAGGCGCAGTTCGGCTATCTTCGGATCCGGGATGAGCTGTTCGACGACTATTACCGGGACACGTCGAAAATATCAAAAGAAAATATGATCGCCTTCCTTAAGGACAGCGCGGCGTATCAAATGAAGCCGGGGATAGGAAACTGCCGCGCCCGGGTCCGCGTTGTCGTCGGTGAGAAGGAGCAGAGAAAGATGATCCGCTCGGCACAGCTGCTCAATGAGGCGCTGCCCGGGAGCCGCCTTGAGAAAAAGGCAGGACTGCGTCACGGAGAGTATTCGGTAAACAATCCCGAAATGTATGTAAAAGAGCTTACGGAAATGATCGTGCAGGCAGTATGATTTCTCTGCCGTTGTATGCGGCGGGAATAAGTCGATGAGAGCGGATGGAACGCGTCACGTCTATGAGCAATATCATAAGATTCAGCGAAACGTCGCCGGAGAGCGAGCGGATAGTAATGTCAAATCAGGGGACCGACTGTTTTCTTGAGCTCCTGATCGGCGCGGCGGACGGTTTAAACAAAACCGAAAATCAGGAAAAGCTGATCTCGTTTCTGAGAGACCGGAAAGCCATAAACGATATATCGCCCGGCACGGCTTCCTTCGATATAGCCGAGATGCCGTGGGAAAAAGAGACGCTGTCCGAAGACGCCGCATTCATGATGGAGACGGCAGGGAAGGCGAAGACGGAGGGATCCGCGGGAAAGCCCGGCTTTCGCCCGGATATGAGGATCGTCTCCCCGTGGCTCGACCGTTTTTCGTCGATGATCTGGAAGCTGGATAAGGATTATATCTACGGAGCGGAGGAAGAGGAGATCGTGAACCGCGGAATCGAAGCGATCCGAAGTGTCCTGCTCGGAGAAGACAGCGGAGCGAAAAGCCGTCTCCTCTTTTATCTTGACAGGTATCTCGATCCGTATTATCATAATGATCTAAGCGGACTGCATGAACCGCTGAAGGAGCTGCTTTCGTATCTGACGACGTCAGGCGGCGCCGATGCCGCCGAGGAAGCGCGTCACCTTCTGGAAGCGTATATGGATTAAACAGGCAGATTCCTTTTTTTCGTATGATTTCTCATAAGCGGCAAAACGCCGCCCTTGCGTAAAGAGGTAAATGATTTGCGAAACAAAGTGTTTTTATTCGTTTTCTGCGGCCTGATCCTGCTTGTAATGATCGCCGCTCCGCTGAATCTTGCCCTGACAAATGCCGGTGTCGTCGAAAAGACCAATGTCGGCAACGTCATCGAGGTCGAGAAGGTCTATGAGGAAGGGGCGTTCGGCGCGAAGCTGCTGAACGGGATAGAGGAGGCGAAGCGCGGCGTTAGGGAGGTCTACACCAACTATCTGCCCTTCTACGTCGGCGTCACGTCGGCGGCGAAGGAGATGACGTCCGCGATGAACCGCCCGGTCTCCGGCTTTCTGATGGATCAGGGCAACAGGATCCTGCTCGAAAGCCGCGCCAGCAGCGACTCTGCCGCCCCCGACGCGGCGCCGGAGACGCCGGCCGATACCACCGCCGCTCCCGTGACTGACACGGCGGAGCAGACAGCCGAAGTCACTGAAAAGGCCGCCGAAACGCCCGTGACCGAGGCCGTCACCGAAAAAGAGACTGCCGCGCCGGAGGAGCCTAAAGCCCCCGAGCCGGCGACAAAGGCCGTGTACATCGAGGGTGACAGCCGCCACAGGTACTATGAGATCATCTCCGAGCCTGACGGGAAGCGCGACAGGATAGATTTCTATGTCCGCATCCCGGCCGAGGATGTCGACGAGGTGCGCCCGGCGTTCGAGGAACAGCTGAAAAACATCAACCGCTTCGCGGCGGCCGATACCGGCGTCAACTGGTATGTATTCCCGGTCACCTGCTTTGAAGACACCGCCCTCTGCGACGAGCTGCTGCCGAGCGAGTCGAAGCGGGTGCTGTTCGAGGAATTCCGCACACGTCTCGATCCGCGCATCCAGTTCGACTGCGTCGAGATCAGCTCCATCGAGGACAAGAACGAAAAGTATTTCCGCACCGACCACCACTGGAACGTCTACGGCTATACCGAGGCGTACATCAAGATCGCCCGCATGATGCGGAAGAATTACAGCGACATCGAGATGTACGTACCCGAGATACGAAGATTCGACGACGTGAAATTCCTCGGCTCCAACGCGCTGGCGATATCCAGCCGCAAGATCTACGACACCTTCGCCGTCGCGCTCTATCCGCTTCCTCCGCACACCGTCGTGCGCGAGGACAACGTCGGCTACGGAGGGACCGAGACGCTCGACGAGAGCCTTCGCCGCTACGAGAGCGGGCAGTACGAGAGATCGGAAAGCTACCCGCATTATATTTCATACCAGATGATCTGCCGTCAGGTGGATTACCCCGAAAACAAAACCGGGCGCAATCTGCTGATAATCGGCGATTCCTATTCGCCGCCGCTGCATGAGGTGCTGGCGTCCTATTTCGATCATACATATATCCGCTATGTCGACAGCAACGACGGTCTGAGCGATACGACGTATGAGGACCTTATAAAGGAATACGGCATCACCGACGTGCTGCTGCTCGAGATGAGCGACAGGGTGATATACGACTACTACGGCGATTCCCTGAAGGGGATAAGATGACGCCGTCCGCAGCTTTGAATAACCGATTTCAGACGAAATGACAGGGTGATTCTGTGGTATTTTCAAGTCTTCCTTTCCTGTTCGCGTTCCTGCCGCTGTTTTTCATCGTATATTTCACGATGGGAAAGCTTTTCGGCATCCGCGGAAAGAACATATCGCTTTTCGTATTCTCGCTGCTCTTCTACGCGTGGGGCGAGCCGTTATACGTACTTTTGATGATCTACTCGACCGTCCTCGACTACACCTGCGGAAGGATGATCGAGGCAGGTGAAAAAGAGGGGAACCAAAAGAAGAAAAAGGCGTTTCTGACCGTTTCCATGATAGGGAATCTCGGTCTTCTCGCCGTCTTCAAATACGCGGCGATGATAGTCGGGACGGCGGACACGCTGCTCGGCCTCGTCATCCCCATCCCCGAGATCACGCTCCCGATAGGCATCTCCTTCTACACCTTTCAGACGATGTCCTATTCCATCGACGTCTACCGCGGCAAGGTCGCGGCTCAGCGGGACATAATCAATTTCGGCGCCTATGTCGCGATGTTCCCGCAGCTCATCGCCGGACCGATAGTCCGCTATGAGACGGTCGCCGCCGAGCTTGAGAGCCGCACCGAGACGGTTGAGGATTTCGCTGCCGGAGCGAGGCGGTTCATCGTCGGGCTCGCAAAGAAGGTCCTTATCGCGAACACCATGGCTCAGACGGCAGATTCGCTGCTTACCGCCGCCCCGTCGTCTCTCGGCACGATCGGCGCGTGGACGGCGATAATCGCCTATACCTTCCAGATATTCTTCGATTTCAGCGGCTATTCCGATATGGCGATAGGCCTCGGGCGCATGATGGGCTTCCATTATCCCGAGAACTTCAATCATCCGTATATCGCCGATTCTGTCACCGATTTCTGGAGACGCTGGCACATCTCGATGTCGTCGTTCTTCCGCGACTATGTGTATATCCCGATGGGCGGCAACCGGGTGTCATGGGGACGCTGGATATTCAACATATTCACGGTGTGGTTCCTTACCGGACTTTGGCACGGTGCTTCATGGAATTTCGTCCTCTGGGGCCTGTATTTCGGCGCGCTTCTGGTGCTGGAAAAGCTCGTTCTGATGAAGCCGCTTAAAAAGCTCGGAGCGCTGTCCCACGTCTGGGCGCTGCTCTGCGTCGTTTACGGCTGGGTCATCTTCACGCAGGATACGGTCGGCGGCATCGCCGAGTACACGAAAGCGATGTTCGGCGGGTACGGATTCCTCGGCACCGGATCGAACAACGCTCTTATACTGCTGCAGCGCGCCGACGTGAACACCGTCTTCCTGATCGCGCTCGCCGCGGCGGTGATATTCAGCATGCCGACGGCCGGCATGATCAAAAAGAAGCTCGCCGCCTTCGCGGCAGACGGATCAAGGCGCCTCAGTGCTGTCGGCTATGTCTGTGACGGGGCGCTTATCGCCGCGCTGCTGCTCTGCACCGTCCAGCTCGCGCTCGGCGCGTACAACCCGTTCATTTATTTCAGATTCTGACCCGCGCGGGAGGCGCGGCGGATAAACTTATATGAAGCTATACCATTATTCCGTCGATTCCTATGACGGCGCGAAGCGCCTTGTAAGCGACTATAAGAACAATTACCGATTCGCCGAGCCGTATATCCTCGCGCTTCGTCAGTCGAAAGAGCTTTTCAGGGCGGTATTCCTCGCCACGATGTATATGAGCCGCGAGGTACAGGCTCTGGGGCTCAGAAAGTACGAAAACTACCAGAAGGACGCTGTCGAGGGGATATTTGAGTACGTGAGGGAAACCGAGTTCCCGGAGGACACATCGCGGCTGCGCTGCGTCTATTACTGCGAAAGCATGCGGGAAGCCGTCGATTACGCACGCGCCGACTGCATCGACAGCGGTCTGTTCACGAAGGAGCAGGTCGCGCTGCTCGAGGTCGAGGTCGATGAAAAAACTGTCCGGCGGTATGACCAGACGTATTTCAATCTCGCTCTCGAGGCTGTGAAAAGGAATGAGACCGATTCCGTTTTCGGTCTCGCGAGGCAGTATTTCTCCTGCCAGCGGAGCGAAGATCCGCTTATAGAGGTGGTGGCGGACGGGGACAACACCGTCCTGAGAAGGATAGAATACTGACGTCACAGCGGAAATGGAAAACGATATAGGTATTTCCGGGTAGGAAAACAGAAGATCCCGCGTCTTTTAAATCAGACGCGGGATCGTTTTTTATTCTGTCAGATTTTTCCTGCCTGTTACCTGTCGTAATACTTGCTGTGCCTCTCGCCGTCTTCGATTTTCTTTCGCGCCTGCCGCGGACGAACATATCCGGTGGCTCTGATCTTGGTCACGAGAAGGTAGACGGCGGCAGCTACGGCGCAGGCTACCGCAACTCCGCCGAGGATCCAGACGAGGGTGAGATCGGCCGAGATGCGCTCGAAGACGGTCGGCTTCGGCTCGACAAAGTAAACGGTCTCATAGGGCTGACTGCCGTCGGGACCGGTTTCGGTCTCGCTGACGACGGCGGCCGGCTCGCTTTCCGATTCGGTCGTGCGTTCGGTCACCGGCTCCTTTTCGGTCGTTTCCTCAAAGTTCGGGCTTTCGGTCTGCTCGACGCCTATCGAAGGGTCGACTACCGGGTCTGGCGGCGCTATCGTGACCGTCACGTCCTCGGTGGTGTCGGCGCTGGTCTCCTCGGTCGTCGTTTCCTCCTCGGTCGTCGATTCGGCGGGCGGAGTCGTGATCTCGGCGGCCGTCGTTACGGCGGTCGTCTCCTCGTATGCCGGCATCACGGGAGCCGCCGACGAGAGGCTGAGCGCTCCCTTCGAGTCGCTTTTATACACTCTTCCGTCCGGCAGATAAACCGTGAGGGTCTTCGACGATCCCGAGAGGGCCGCGAGAGCGTCGTCGCTCAGCGCCGCGGCCGAGCTGATGGTTGTAAGTCGGCTGCAGCCGGAAAACGCCTGGCTCCCGATCTGCGTCACAGTCGACGGAAGGGTCACCGCCGTGAGCGAGGTGCAGTTCTTGAACGCCTGCTCGCCGATGGTCGTGAGCGCGGCGGGGAAGGCGATAGTCTCAAGGCCGGAGCAGCCGTAGAAGGCGCCGTCCGATATCTCGGTGTTCTGACCGACGAAGGTGACGGACGTGATGTTCTTATTTCCGGCGAAGGCGTACGGTGCGACGCGGGTTATCGTTTCGGGGATCTGTATCGCGCTGCCGCTCTTAGCGCGCGGCCAGAAGACGAGAGTCGACGCCGAATCGCGGAAAAGCGCGCCGTCGGACGATGAGTAGACGGGATTTCCCTGATCCACCGTGATCGACTCGACGCTCGACGAGAAGAGGGAATTAGGTGATTTCACATTCCCGTCGCCGAGATCGGTCACCGTCGCGGGGATGACGATGTTTACGGCTCCGGTCTGCTTGAAGGCGTCGGACTGAACGGCGGTGACCGTCTCGCCGTCGATGTCGGAAGGAATCTCGACGGTCTCGACGGCCTTGACCTTCACTATCGTGAGGCCGGTGTCGTTATGGATATATGTGAAGTTCCCGGACAGCTTCGCCGTCTCCGCCGACGCGGGCAGCGATATGCCCGAAAAGACGGCGCAGAAGATAAGCGCCGACAGGATGACGGAATGTACGCGTCTTGAAAGTCTTGTCACTTATACCAGCCGTCCTTTCTGTGTTCCGTTAAATATGTGAAGTATATGCTTGTCGTTCGTTTCAGTCATACTTCCAGTCGCTTATGTCGGTCTTTTTCGTCTGTCCGCTGAGGATGCCGTTTCTCGACGCCGCGCGCCAGCCGATGGCGATGAGGCATATGACGATCAGCGCGGCAGGGATAAGGAGCATCCGCCTCGGGATCGGGCGGCTCAGGGCGTCAGAAGCCGAATACTGCTTCTGGAAATAGTCGGACAGCTCGCTGTCGTCGTACGACTGCGACCAGACGGTGAGGCTGTCGATGATGACCGAGGGCGTGCCGAGGGGCTTATCGTCGTACGACGACAGCCAAATCCGGATCCCGTCGACAGATCTTATCGAATCGCCGAGGCCGGTGAGATCGCATATCGCCCGCTGCCAGCCGTTCTCGGATATCTGTCCCGAGACGGACACCGCCGAGCGGCCGGAGACGAACATTATCGTCATCTGGGCCTGATCGGTGTTTTCCGGCAGCGACACGACGGTGCAGTCGAGCGTCAGTATCGGGGACTGGGACAGATCGAGCGGTCTGCCGAATTTGTAGTATATCCCGCCGTTCACCCTTTTGTCCGAGATCGAGAGGTTGGCCATTATGAGGCCGGTGCGGTTCGAGAACGACTGTCTTATCTCGACGTCGGTGCAGCCGGGACCCGGCTTTACCGTGTCGGCATGGTCCGATGTGTCGAAGCCGTTCAGAAGATAGCTGCCTTTTATCTTCTCCGGCATGACGGACGCGAAACTCAGGCTCGCGAAGCTGCGGCTCTTTACCTTTGACGAGTCGAAATCGGATATCAGCTCCGACCATCCCGACGCGCCGAGCGATTCGAGCGAATTCTGCGAATAATCGAGCGTATCGGGGGTGTCGATGCCGTTGAATACCGATCTGAACTCGGCGGCGGCGGAGCCAGGTATCACGATGAGCTTCGCCGAGTCGCATGATGGCGTCGAGAGCTTGTAGAAGGAATAGACGTAGTCCTGCTCTTTCACGCCCGCCGCGACGCTTATCATCACGCTTCTCTTGTACGACGATTTGTCCGATACCGTCTTTTCCGCAGCGCTTTCGTCAGCGGAGCCGGCGTCTGACCGGCTTATGTCGGACGCGCCTGACGCGGACGTGCTCACGCCGGACGTGCGGAACATCATAGGCGCTCTTTTGAGCAGATCGTCCATCAGCTCGTAATTGTCAGCCGATATCTCTATCCTGTCGCCGGACGAGCTCTTTTTCGCCGTGCTCTGAAGCGAATCGGCCGTAAGCTGATCGGCGTCGAGCGACAGCTCGATCATCCATTCGAAATCGCCCTCGGACGAGATCATCCTGCTGAAGGCCGAGATGAATTTCTGCGCCGGGAAGCGTAAGGGGATGTCTGACGGATATCCGTCCTCGAATCTGCCGTCGACCGAGATCGCTATCCCGACGTCTCCGGCGGCGGCCCTCATGGCGAGATACGCCTGCCTTACGGCTGACGAGTAGGATTTTGTGAAGTCGTCGAGCGTGATGCTGCCGAGATGCCAGTTTCCGAACGAATCGTTCACCCGGCTGCCGATGATGTAGCCGGACACCGGCGATGAGCTGTTCTTTGACCACCGCTCGGCGATGAAGCTGAATATCGTCTGATAAAGGCTGAGTCCGTCGTATGTGTCGGTGTTGAAGGCGGAATAGCCGGAGGTGGAAAGCGACAGCGGCGAGCAGAGAAGGGCGCTGAGCTGATTGTCCTTCGTCTTCGAGACGGTGAGGCGAAGCCACACCGCCGCCCCGCTGTCGCGGTAGGCGGAGACCGCGTTGTCTATCTGCTGGACATATGACGGATCAAAGTATGAAATTGTTCCGTTGTGAGTGTAACCGATCGATGTCATTTTCATTGAGAAAAGACGTTCTATCCTTACCGGGATCACAACGGCGGCTGCTCCGTCGAAATACACGTAGCCCGAATTCGCGGCGGCCTGAGAGGCGGTCTCAGCCGAGACGCCCTTAAGGATGCCCTTTTCATCCGACGAGAAGATGTCGGTATAGCTCCCCGGGGAGTCGCAGGCGTCCTCGGGATTCGAAAGATATGAGCTGCCTATCGGCAGATATTCGCTGTTGTAGTTTATCACCGCCGTGTATCGGTCGGCAACGTAGCCGATCCCTCCGGCGCCGCTCAGCGTGAATCTCGGGGAGACCCTGACCGACGCGATCACGCTGCCCGACTGCGCCGTCTCGAGCGTCCCGCTCTCGATCAGGAGGATGTCGTACCCGGCGTATTCCTGCGCCGACGAGTCGCTGAGCGTCCCCGACACCGTCACGTTGCCGAAGCTGTCTGCCGTGCAGGAGACGATCTCGCCGATCGACGCGGGCGGCTGGCAGCCGCTGCTGTTCGTCGGGTATATGGATATCACGTCGATGTAGCCGGACGAGCCGTAGATGGCGGCGCCGTCGAACCTGAACCGCAGACGTGAGCAGGCGGTCTTCGGGAGCTGGAAGTACACCGTCTGGTCGCCGTCGTAAAGCGTCTGCTCGGCCTGTGAGGTCTGCAGATAGACGCTGCTGTTCTCCTCGGCGTATTCCATCCTTATCGTCTGGGCCGAGCACCGGTTGTCGAGCCTCATGCAGAGATAGGGAGTCGATGTCGTGACGCTGGCCGGTATGACGCTGTTGTAGGTCTCGATGTAGAATGACTCGCCGGGCGGTGTGAAGCGCAGCACCGATGACGACGTCGAAGACGGGTAGGGGTACCAGTCCCCGGCGGGAACGAGCCAGCGCATCGACTGCGCCGCCGACACCGAATCGAACAGGGCGATGTCGTCTATCGCGAAGACGTAGTTCTCTGCCTTTTCGGCGCTGACGCATTTGACGGCGAAGGTTATGCCCGTTATCTGGGAGCGGCCGTCCCATGACGATATATCGCAGAACACCGCTGTCCAGGCGCCGCCCGTGACGGGGCTGTTGAGAAGTTTGTCTCCCTTCGGTGAGCTCAGGGTCACCGTCACGTTGAATTTGGCCTCTTTACCGTCCGAGAGCGTTTCGGGGAGGTTGATTACATATCCGAAGCAGCCGTAGCTTCTTCCTCTTATGGAGTAATCGCCGTTTGTGACCGCCGACGCGGTATAATCGCTGTCGCCGTCAAGAGGCGCGATCGTCTGGCACACGAGGCAGTGTCTGTCGGAGAATGCCGCGTACGGGGGGATGGTGAGAGTATCCGCCACCGTGGCGGTGTCCATGTTCTCGCCGTTGGTCCATCCCATACCTATATCGTGAAAATTGTCTATGATTTTGCCGGCATATGCAAGGTATACCGTGCTGTCGGCGCCCGGAACGATGACGGTCTCGGCGGCGAATACCGGAAGGAGAAACAGCGCCAGCGCGGCCGTAAGCATCAGCGGGAACAATATTTTTTTCAGAAGATTTTCCGATAGAAGCATCGCAAAAATTAATATCTGACTTTCTGTATTTGATTTTTTTCCTGAAATGTGGTATAATATAGCAAATATGGATTATTCGGAGATTATACTGATATGTGTCGCGGCAGATTCATCGTTTTTGAAGGTATAGACGGCAGCGGGAAGTCGACGGCCCTCGGCGCGGCGGCTTCGGCTTTGTCTTTTGAAGGCATAAGGTACGCCTGCGAGCGCGAGCCCACCTCCGGCCGGATAGGGGAGATCATAAGCGCCTTCATGTTCGGCAGGGAAGGATATGATTTCGACGAAAGGACGGTAGCCGCCCTGTTCGCCGCCGACAGGCTCGATCATCTGCTGAAAAAGGGCGGCCTTGAGGATACCCTCTCCGGCGGCGTGAACGTCCTGTGCGACCGGTTCTGGCTGTCGAGCCTCGCCTATCAGTCGTCGGCGTTCGGCATGGACCGGGTCTGGGAGCTGAACGACGGGATAAGCTCGATGATAAAGCCGGATCTGACGCTGTATTATTCGGTTTCCGCCGATACCGCCGTCAAAAGGATAGGCTCGCGCGGGGAAAAGACGGAATACTACGAGCGCCGCGACCGCCTCGAGCGCACCCTAGCCTGTTACAGGGAGGCGATATCGAGAAGGATGAGCGAGGACAACATCGTCATAATAGACGGCGAGCAGGGCGAGGAAGAGGTCGCGAAGGCCACCGTCTCGCATATCCTTCAATTAATTATATCATGATAATTATATCATGAAGGAATTATCAAATTGTCTTTAAATTGTAAAATCAATTTGCGCATATGTAAAGTATTGAAGCTTTATTGAATGACAGCGGGACCGCCTGAAGGCGGTCCCTTATCTGTTATGTGAAGCGGATCCTGCGTCAGTATATCCATGTGTCGTTTTTCGAGAGCTTTCTCACCTTGGTCACGGCGAGGACCGTGATGACGATCTCGAAGGCGAAAAATACGAGGACGGAAAGATCCGAGCCGAGCGATATCGTAAAGTCGTAGAAGCCGTGAAGGAGCGTCGGCACGACGAGGGCTTTCGTAAGGTATCCCTTTATGCCGGTCTTCTTCGCGAGGCCGTAATAGAAGCCCATAAACACGCCGTCTATCGCGTGTCCCGGCACCGAGAGCAGGGCGCGCATCACCGCGGTCGACACGGTGTCGCCGACGACGTAGAATATGTTTTCCAGCGCGGCGAAGCCTAGCGAGACTGTTACGGCGTAGACGACGGCGTCGAAGGTGAAGTTGAAGTGAGGCGAATTCCATGTGGTCTTTTTCAGGACGAAATATTTGCCGCCCTCCTCGATCAGCGCCGTCAGGATGAAGTTGTCGACGGCAAGCCACAGGACTGAGTTTTCGTCAAACAGCGGGGAGATAAGGTAATCCCCGGCAAAGCCGGCGATCATGGCGAAGAATACGCTCGCCGCCCCGAAAAGGAACAGCTTGATAAGAAGAGGGATCGGCTCCTTTTCGACGGTGTCCTTTCTGTATATGTATATCAGAAGAACGGCCGCGGGGAGCAGCGCCAGCAGAAGCATGAACATATCGGTTGATATCATTCCGGTGATTGTCTCGTGCATCTATTATATCACGCCTGGCCGCTTTTTTCAAGCCGTTCGGCGGAAAATATGGGATGACGGGACCGCCGCCAGCGGCTAAAAAGCGGGCATTATGCCTGTCTTTTCCCGCTTTTTCGGAAAACCGCGAAAATAAAAATTATGAATTTTTCAAAAAGCCCTTGACATCGGGAGCTGTTTGTGATATAATATTAACCGTCGCAGGGAAAGACAAGAAAACGAACCGATTTCCCGCTGGTGACGCTCCGGGAGCATAGCTCAGCTGGGAGAGCACCTGCCTTACAAGCAGGGGGTCACAGGTTCGAGCCCTGTTGTTCCCACCATTTACGGCCTGGTAGTTCAGCTGGTTAGAACGCTAGCCTGTCACGCTAGAGGTCAGGGGTTCGAGTCCCCTTCAGGTCGCCAATAAAAGATTGACCGGGTGAAGACTGAATACAGTCGATAGTCAGTCCTCAGCCGGTCATCTTTATGACAGATTACAGCATTCATCAAAGATGCCTCTGTAGCTCAGTTGGTAGAGCAGGGGACTGAAAATCCCCGTGTCATTGGTTCAATTCCGATCGGAGGCACCAGAAAGACCCTATCAGTTAAGACCATCGGGGATGCATATCGCGGACTGCCGCATGGCAGCTGTCGGCGGCAAGTGCTGCCGCAGGCGTGCGGATTTAGCTCACTTGGTAGAGCGCGACCTTGCCAAGGTCGAGGTAGCGGGTTCGAATCCCGTAATCCGCTCCATGATCGCGGTGCATCCCCTTTTTTCTCCCCAAAAATACGGCGCCATAGCCAAGCGGTAAGGCAAAGGTCTGCAAAACCTCTATTCCCCGGTCCGATTCCGGGTGGCGCCTCCACTTCGCGGATTTAGCTCACTTGGTAGAGCGCGACCTTGCCAAGGTCGAGGTAGCGGGTTCGAATCCCGTAATCCGCTCCATAATGTAAGCCTGTTTCACGTTCGTGAGACAGGTTTTGTTTTGCTTTATATCGAACATACGAAAAGGACAGTGAGCTTTGATCTTAAAGCTCCCTGTCCGTTGTTTCATTTGGGCATCAGCATCCGGCGTCATCCCTTGATCCAGTCGGGGAGGAATTCGCCGCTTATCGTGTCGGTGACGTATCTTCTCAGCCTGCTCACGTCGAAGGCTCCGTATCTCTGGCTGCCGTGCGTAGACGCCATCGCGTCGGTGAAGTTCTCCATGCGGTAGACCTGAAGCCCGCGGCGCGAGGTGTTGTAGTAGCAGACGGTGGGGTAGAGAAGCGGCTTTTCTATCAGATACTCGCCGTTCCTTCTCACGATGTCGAAGGTCAGCATGCCTCCGACCATGTTCCTCGCGTACAACATCGTCGAGATGAAGTTGCCGATGCTGTATATGCAGAGGGTTTTGTGACCGTCTTCCCGCTCGTCCCATTTGATCGGCTGCAGGGTGTGCGAGTGCATGCCGAGGATGACGTCGACGCCGCAGTCGACGAGCACCTTTTCATAGTACAGCTGCGACTCGGACGGCTCGAACCAGTCCTCGTTGCCCCAGTGCAGCGACGCGATGACTATGTCGGCGCGTTCCTTCGCGATTTCCGTCTGGCGCTTCATGTCGGTCTCGTCGAGCAGCGGGATGACCGTCTCGCTTCCGGCCGGCAGATACAGGCCGTTCGTGCCGTATGTGTATGAAAGGAAGGCGATTTTTATGTCGTTTACCGTCACCACGCGGACATCGTCATAGTCTTCCTTATTGAGATAGCCCCCGATGAGGGTGATCGGTCTGCTCTTGAAAAACTCTATCGTCGAGAGCAGTCCGGCTTCCCGCTGGTCGAGCATATGGTTGTTCGCGACGTTTATCACGTCGAAGCCGAGCTCGACGAGGGTGTCGCCCATCTCCTGAGGGGCGTTGAAAAGGGGATATCCCGAATAGCCGTACGAAGCCCCGGCCATCGGGCCTTCCTGATTGACGTACGCGAGGTCGGCCGCGGCGATCATGTCGGCGACGTCGTCATACATATGTATGAACTCGTATTTCCCGTTCCCGCGGGCGTAGGCGTCCTCGTACACGTTGGAGTGGACAAGGTTGTCGCCGCAGGCGAGGAAGGACACCTTCGTGTCCTTCGGCACAGGCGGAGCCGGAGGCTCGGTCACGGCGACGGTCTCGCCGGTCGGAGTCGTCTCGGGCGGCGCGGTCTGCCTCTCCTCCGGGGGATAGGTCTCGCCGTACAGGTTCGGGGCCGTGATTATCTCGCGGGACGCGAAATCTCCCACCTGCTCGTCGCAGGATATCGACGTAAAGATACACAGCGAGGCGAGCGACGCAGCGATAAGACGGTATATGATATCTTTCATGTCGGACACCGTAAAGGCCGTTTGTTTGCGGGATCTGTCTGACGGGCTCTCAGTCGGTCGGCAGAGCCTCGATGAACGCCATTGCCGAGGCGATGCGGACGGGGAGGGTCTTGTTCAATGATTCGATCACGTCGGGGACGCCGGATTCGTGTATCGCCTTTATCTCGGCGTATTTCAGCGGCGAGAGGTCGGACGGCTTCATCCGCCCCTGAACCGAAGCCTTTCCTCCGCTGCGCTCATATACGGCGTAAACGGGGAGCGTCCCGGTGAAATCGGGCGTCAGACCGAACTCTATGTCGTATTTAGTCTTCATGCCGGAGGACTTTCCGGAGATCTCGGCGGTGAGGGCCGACGTGTCGGGATCATAGGTAAGCGACACATTCATGTAATCGTCGCCGCCGATGCTGAACACCTTGAGCTTATAGCTCCCGTCCGGCTGCTTTGCGCCCTTCGAGAGGACCGCCTTCATGTACAGCTTGTTTTCCTTCGATATCTCGGGGTGATCGGCCTTTTTCAGCCAGTCGCCGTTCGGTCTGTCGGCGAGGGTGAGGGAGAGCTCTTTTTTCTCCCCGTTCCATACGTATTCCGAGGCGTAAGCTTCGGCCGCCGTGTCGAGGGAGACGAGGGTGAGATCACCGGCAGTGTAGGCTGTGACCACGACGCCGTCGAAGCGGACGACGGTGTCTGACGGGAAGACGTCGGCCATCTTGTCGCCGACGCCGCGCCCGGCAGGGATCCCGGGGATATCCTCTCTCTCCGGCTCCTCTCCGATGAGCCTTATTATGTCGACCGAGCCGTCCTCGTTCACCGTCTCGGAGAAGCCGTAGTTCTTCAGCTCCTCGAGGATGACGAGACTCGCGCCGTCCATTATGTACGAGCGTATGCCGTGCCCGTTTATGACGGAGTGTATGTCGGTATATACCGCCGCGCCGACGGGATCGCCGGAGTTCTCGGCGAAGGCGACGGCCGTGAATACGAGCAGAGCCGCCAGGATAAAAGGTATTATTCTCTTCATGATCAGTTGTGCGTTATCGGGATCACCCACATGTATGCGTATGCCTGGGCGCATTTTATATTAGTGACGACGCAGCCCTGCGCTATCGAGTGGAATATCTTGTCGTCATACGGCGTGTCTCCCCAGAAGATGCCCATATGGCAGTCGTCGCCGCGGTATTTCGGCTGGAAGTAGATCACGTCGCCCTTCTGCATCTTCCCGCTGCCGAGGGCTTCGCGGATCGACGAGAAGCGGTAGACGGTGAGCTCGGCCATGTTCACCATGTTGCGCCAGTTGTAGCCGTTGGCGTAATCTCCGGCCATGCCGGTCCCACCTGCCAGATTCGGCACGCGGGAAAGATCGGCCCCGGCGTTCTCGAAGACGCTCGCCACGAAGCCGGTGCAGTTGAGGCCCGGAGAATTCGGGTAAAGCCCCTTCGGGTGCAGGCAGCGGTGAGGATCGCCGTAGTTCTTTCGGATCGAGATGTATCTCGTGCCGTAGTAGTCGCTGTAATGATCGGTGAGATATGTGACTATATCGCCGGCTCCGAGGTATTCGTCGACGGCGACTATGCCGTCCTTGTTGAAATCGACGCCCTTCGGGATGGTCGGCGGCGCCGGCTCGTCGGTCTCCTGCTCTTCCCCGGAGGGCTGCTCCAGCTGAGGCGCGGCCGGCTGCAGCTCGTCTGGGGCCTTCACCTTGTCGCCGCACCATGAGCAGATATACCACGCCGTCTGACGTCCGCCGTCGGGGAGGAGCTTCAGCTGATAATCGTGTCCGCCTCCGGCTTCGGCGAAGAGATCGCGCTTCTGCGCGTCGCATCTCGTGCAGGTGTATTCGGTGTAGCCCTCATGCTGGCAGGTCGATTCGACGACCTCGGTTATCTTCCAGTCGTGTCCCTTCGCGTCCTTGTAGTCGGATATGAATTCAACGTCGCAGTCGGAGCAGTGATATACCGAATATCCGCGCTCGGTGCAGGTGGGGGCGTGTATCGTCTTGTACTTCCAGTGATGCCCCTCGGGAGCCTCGACGGCCTCGTAGTAGATTATCCCGCAGCGGGCGCAGTGCCACGGCCAGTAGCCGGCGAAGGTGCAGGTGACGTCGACATACGCGTCCTTTTTCCATGAGCAGGTGTGCCTGCGCTCGGGAGCCTCGGCGTCGCCGGATATGAGTTTCGCGAGCAGGGCGATGTCGCGGGCGTCGAAGCGTCCGTCGGCGTCGGTGTCAGCTCGGAGTGCCGCCTGCTTTTCGCTGATCGGCGTCTGATTGTCCCCGGCGAGGAGCAGCGTCATCAGCTCGGCGTCCCTCATGTCGATGGTGCCGTCGAGATCGAGATCGCCGTATAGTATGGTTTTATCCCCGGCGGCTTCGCTGCTCTGCGGCGGGGCGATGAAAACGGCGCTCAGTACGACGAGCGCCGCGAGAATCGGTAAAATTCTGCGCATGTCGTGGTCTATGCTTCCTGAATATATAATTGATAATAATTATCATCTGTATATTATAACACTTTGAAATGCGATTTTCAATACTTTGCGGGTAAATTCGGCACCGAGCGGCGAAAATCGGCATGATCGTCATAAAAAGCGTTGCGGCGTCGCCCGGAATGTGGTATAATAATCATATGACGATGAAATATAACGGTGACTATCATGAAAGCGACAAATATAAGCGACGAGATCGTCTTCTCTATCCTGCGCCCCCGCGATCCAGGGTCGAACAAGGGCAGCTACGGCACCCTCACATGCGTTTGCGGCAGCAGGCGTTTTCCCGGCGCGGCTTCGCTGTCGGTGACGGCCGCTCTCAGGTGCGGAGCCGGGATCGTGAGGCTGATGTCTACCGAGCCGGTCGTCCGCGCCTGCTCGTCTAAGGTGAGCGAGGCGATATACGAGACGCTTGAGGAATCCGGCGACGGCGGCATATCGGAGAGCGGGATCCCGCTCATATCGAAGACGGCGGAAAAAAGCTCGGCCGTTCTGTGCGGATGCGGCATGGGGAACACCGGGGACACCGAAAAGATAGTCCTTGCGCTGCTCAAGACCGGCGCGTCGCTTATCCTCGACGCCGACGCGCTCAATTCCGTCGCCGCGTCCGGCAGGATTTACACGCTGAAAAGAAACTCGAAACCGGCTGTGATAACGCCGCACGTCGGCGAGATGTCGAGGTTGACCGGGATGAGCATATCCGAGATAAAGGCCGATCCCGTCTCATGCGCCGCCTTTTTCGCCGAGACATACGGATGCGTCGTCGTGTTGAAGGACCACGTCACATGCGTCGCGCCGCCTGACGGGAGGGTATATATGTCGACGGCGGGGAACGCGGGTCTGGCGAGGGGAGGCTCGGGCGACACCCTCGCCGGGATGATCGCTTCCTTTCTGGCTCAGGGATATCCGCCGCTCGAGGCGGCTCTGTGCGGCGTTCATCTGCACGGCAGCGCCGCTGACAGATGCGCCGCCCGGCTGTCCCAGTACGGCATGCTGCCGTCGGACATCCTGACCGATCTGTGCGGGATATTCCTCGAAAGAGGTCTTTAAAAGGGAACTTTAAAAGTGAACTTTGAAAGAGAACTTTAAATGATAAAGGAGAGCCGGGGATCGGCTCTCCTTTGATATCTGTGTCTTTGCCGTATCAGTCGTAATCTATAACGACTTCCTTGCCGGTCGCCATGGATTTGTTGCAGGCGAGGACGAAGGCGAGGGTCTTTACGGCCTCGTTGTAGTCGGCGCGGACCATATGGCGGTCGCCGGCCTCGACGGCCTTGAGGAAGGTGCGGTCGCACGGTACGCCGGCGTCGCCCTTCTCGGTGTAGATGAGAGCGCCGCCCTCGGAGCGGGCGAGGTTGCCGTCGCCCTTGATGACCTCAGTCTCCTCGGAAGCGGTGACTTCCTGAGGCTTGACGCCGAAGATGGAGAGCTTGCCGAGGATGTAGAGCTCGGCGCGGGAATCGCGGGCGGAGAAGGTGATCTTGCCGTCGAAGGCTTCGCCGGATTTGGCGTAGCAGCCGGTCGAGATCTGGCCGATGCCGCCGTTCTTGAAGCGGATGGCCGTAACCGAAACGTCGTCGGTGTTGTAGTTCGGGACGTCATTCACATAGCCTCTGGCGCCGTAGGTGAAGACAGCCTCCGGATCGCCGAAGTGCCAGCGGACGAGGTCGAAGTTGTGTATCGTCTGCTCGACTATCTGACCGCCGGAGATGTTCTTGTTGCGCCACCAGTCGACGCCGGGGACTCCGCCGACGCGGACGCAGTCGACGTAGCAGAGCGGATGCGAGGCGATGAATTCGTTCAGCGGATCGACCAGGGCCGAGTAGCGGCACTGGAAGCCGACAGCGGTGACGAGACCGGCCTTCTCGACCTTCTCGCGGATGTCCTTCGCCAGATCCAGATCAAGGGCGACCGGCTTCTCGACGAAGAAGTGGATGCCGCGGCGGATGGTCTCGTACTCGATCTCGCCGTGGCAGTACGGCGGCACGCAGATGAAGACGCAGTCGGGCTTGGTCTCGTCGTACATCACTTTGTAGTCGGTGTACGCCGGAGCGCCGGTCTTGGCCGAGAAATTCTCGGCTCTCTCGGAGATAAGGTCGCAGACGCCGACGATCTTCGAAAAGTCGGTGAACTGAAGAAGATGTCCCAGATGATAGGTGCCGATCCCGCCGCACCCGATAATGGCGATCTTGAGCATGATTGTTACCTCACAGTTGTTTCATTTCAAGCGGATACCGCATAATACAATTATACCCGCATTATTGCCGTTTGTCAAGTGAAATCGGTTCATTGTTTGTAATATTTGTTGCACTATGCGCATCTTCCTTCACACGGCGACAAAAATGCCGTCATATTGACCGAATCGGCGGCGTGTCGGGCGCAAAACATTAACACGCGCGATATTGACTTTTCAGCTTATTTGATGTATAATGATAATGCGCACAGTTTCGGCTGGCGGAGCGAGCATCAGAGCCGCCCACGCCGCGACGCCGGAGCTTGGCGCGCCGTATAAACACATGCGCCGCACCTTATGGGCGGCAGCGAAAGGACAAAAGAATATGACAAACGCAAACGTGAGATCATCGAAGAAGCTCGACGTTCAGAAGCTGACGAGGGTCGCCATCCTCGCTGCTATCGTTGTCGTGCTGCAGATGCTGCCGATCAGATTCGGCACGGTAGAGATCAACCTTGCCCTTACTCCGATAGTGCTCGGAGCGATACTCTACGGGCCGCTCGCCGGAGCCATGCTCGGCGCGATAGACGGTCTCGTGATCATCCTCATCCCCGGCACCTCGGTGTTCCTCACCTTCAATTTCATCGGAACGATCATCCTCTGCCTTCTCAAGACCGGTCTCGCCGGTTTCATAGCAGGTCTCTTATATCCGCTTCTGAAGAAGTTCGACGAGACGACCGCCGTGGTGGTTTCGGCTCTTGTCGCTCCCGTGATCAACACCGGCATATTCATAGCCGGAGTGCTGACGATATTTGCCGGGCTGTACGAGGGCGTCGCCGCCGAGGCCGGACTGTCGCTCGCCAGCTGGACCGTGACGGCCTTCATAACGACCAATTTCATGATCGAGATCATCGTCACGATCATCATCTCGCCGATACTCATCCGCGTGGTGAAGCTGTTCGGAAAGAAAGACTGAAAAACGATATATATAAGACCGGGAATCGTCCCGGTCTTTTTTCGCTCCGGAAACGGCGAAATGTAACCTTTATATGAACTCGCCCTTCCCCTGTTGACAATCCCGCCCGAATCGTGTATCATAATCATATAAAAACCGGGAGGTGACTTATATGAAAACAACTCTTACATACGGACAGGTCGGCGGATCGCTCCATGCCTTCATCGGCGGCGTTCACCGCACGGCCATCGCTTTCAGCGGAAGAGCTTTCCTCGCGGCCGGCTGTTTCAGCCAGGACGCGGCGAAGAACGCCGAGACCGGGGAATTCTATCATCTCGATAAATCGAGAGTTTATCCGACCTATCAGGAAATGGCGGCAGCCGAGGGAAAAAGGGAGGACGGCATCTCCTTCGTCGTCATCACGACGCCGAACAACGCGCATTACGGCATCGCCAAGGCCTTCCTTGAGAACGGCATAAACGTGCTGTGCGAGAAGCCTCTCTGCTTCACCGTAGCCGAGGCCGAGGAGCTGAAAAAGCTGGCCGACGACAAGGGCCTTCTTTTCGGCGTCAACTATTCATATACCGGAAACGTCATGGTGAAGGAAGCCCGCGAGCTCGTCCGCTCCGGCGCGATAGGCAGGGTCATAAACGTCAACGCCGAGTATCTGCAGGAATATCTGGTCGACGATATCGGCAAGGGCGATCAGGCCATGCTCAAGCTGTCGTCATGGCGCAAGGATCCCGACGTCGCCGGAGGCTCCAACTGCGTCGGAGACATCGGCTCGCACATCGAGAACACCGTCGCCTACATCACCGGGCTGAAGCTCCGCCGCGTCGCGGCGATGCTCGACCATTTCGGCCAGCCGCTCGACCTCAACGCCAACATCCTCGTCGAGTACGATAACGGCAGTCACGGCGTTTACAGCTGCTCGCAGGTCTGCGTCGGCCATATGAACGGCCTCGTCGTCCGCATATTCGGCACCGAGGGCGCGATAGAGTGGGTACAGGAAAACCCGAACATCCTCTACGTCACCCCGAAGGGCAAGCCGACCGAGACCTACAACCGCGGCATGGGCTATATCAGCCCCTACGCCGCTTCGTTCAGCCGCATCCCGTCCGGGCATCCGGAGGGGCTTTACGAGGCCTTCGCGAATATCTACGACGCCTTCATCTCCGCCGTGCTGAAAAAGGAGAACGGAGAGGCCCTCACCGAGCGCGATCTCGATTTCCCGACCGTCGAGGACGGACTCGCCGGAGTGCGCTTCATCACCGCCTGCGTGAAGAGCGC
>CAMJPL010000031.1 GCA_946407735.1 uncultured Clostridia bacterium | reverse complement strand
CTCCTTCGTCCCGCGAAGCGGGACAAAATTGAAGATTCGCGCAGCGAATCTTCCTCTTAGAGGCTTCCCCCTCCGGGGGAAGCTGTCGGTCAGCTACGCTGACCGACTGATGAGGGTACGTTCCGCGCAGCGGAACACAATCTAAAAGCTGCGGAGCAGCTTACAAATTAAGTTCTTCCCCCCTTGGGGGGAGATGTCAGACGCGAAGCGTCTGACAGTGGAGGGTATAACAAGCGACAATTCTCATAACCAAATCACTCCTTCCCCCTCCCCCGATCCACATTATCCCACACCATACTCTCTCATGAATCATTCCCCCGTCCTTACTCCGCAGCCGAGATCGCCGCTGCCTCGCTTTTTCCGCATCCCCGCCGTGATCGCGGCGGTTATTTTTCCGTTCCTCTGCTTTCTCGCGACCGAATACCCTTCCTTCGCCGACAAGGAGAAATTCTTCGCCTTCCTTTCCGAGCGGCGGCAGGTCGTGATATTCGATCAGCTTCTTATAATCTTCTTCTACGTCCTCATCATGCTCGCCTTCAAGCGGGTATGGCCGTCGGCGCTGTTTGTCGGCTTCTTCACCGTCGGCTTCGGCATCGCTCAGTATTACAAGCTGCGCGTCACCGGCGAGAACGTCTACCCTTGGGACGTGGCCCAGCAGGGCACGCATCTCGGCGGTCTGCTATCCTTCGTGAACTTCCCATTCCCTCTGCTGTACGTCCTGATCGATCTCGCGGTCGTGATATGCTTCGTGCTCTTCGCCGTTACGCGGCTCAGCGTCCCGCTGAGATGGTATATAAGGCTCCCGGCGGCGGCGCTTCTCGCCGTCTACGCGCTTTTCATGACGCGCTCGCCCGTCTCCCGCGCCGCGATGCTCAACCGCCACGGCCTGTATTTCGAGGACATGGCGCTCCAGAGCTCGAACTACAGGCAAAACGGCTTCCTCGGCGCCTTCACGATAAACGTGCTGTCCGGCGGCATAGCCCGTCCCGACGGCTATTACCCCGGCGAGGGCGACGACATCCTCTCCCGCTACGACGCGTCCGGCAGAGACAGCTTCGCCGAGGCCCCCGACATCATCCTGATACTCTCCGAATCCTACTGGGACTGCCGTCTTCTGCCGGGCGTTGAGTACACCACCGACCCGATGGCGCAGTTCGACCGTCTCGCGGCGAAGGACGGCGTGATATCCGGCAAATTCTACACGACCGGCTTCGGCGGCGGCACCGACCGCCCCGAGTTCGAGGTTATAACCGGGCTTTCGACCGACTATCTGCCCGACGGCTCGGTCCCGTATCAGTACATAGAATCGCCCTTCCCCTGCTATCCGTCGATGCTGAAGGAAAAGGGCTATCAGACGGTCGGGCTGCACCCGTATCTTCCGACCTTCTATCAGCGCCGTCAGGTATGGCCGCTCCTCGGCATAGACAGGCAGTATTTCTCCGACGAGCTGCTTCATATCCGGGATGTTGAGGCGGAGTACCGCGGGCGTCAGATCTCCGACATGAGCTTCGCGAAATACATCGAGCACATGCTCGGAAAGGAGCGTGACGGCGCGTCGCCGATGTTCGTCTTCGGCATCTCGATGGAGAACCATCAGCCGTACGACAACAAGTTCACCGATGATGAATTCACCCTCGGCGTGTCGTCCGACCGCCTCGACGAAAACACGCTGATGCTGGTGCGGAATTTCGCGCAGGGGATGGCCGACGCCGGCGAATCGCTCGCCGAGCTGTGCGGGTACATCGACCGCGCCTCCCGCCCGACGATGCTTGTATTCTTCGGCGACCATGCCCCGACCCTCGGCGCGAACCTCGCCGCCTACGCCCAGTCTGGACTGATAGCCGACCCGTCCGCCGTGACGGCGGAGGAGCGCCAGCTGACGCAGTCGACCCCGTTCATGATCTACGCGAATTTTGAGCTCACCGACAGCGGCGTGCTCCATAAAGGCCGGGACAACAAGGTGACGAGCTACAATCTTATGAACGGCGCCCTTCAGGCGGCCGGTTTCGCCCCGGACCGTATGATGATGTGGCTGACCGACTACGCAAAATGCCGCCCGGACTACAACATCCGCATGGCGATCTCCCCCGACGATGAGCTCTGGAGCTTCATCCGCGAGCACTCGGCGCTGACTTACGAGATGATGACGAGATACTGAGGCTTTTCCCGGGGGAAGGAAAACTTCTGAAGAAGTTTTCCTTCCCCCGGACCCCTATCCTTTCAAGACTTTTTATACATAAAAAGAGGATCTGAGATATGACTGTCGAGGAACGCATAAAATCCGGCGAGCTTTACCCCTGCTCGATAGAAGGCGACGACGAAGAGATGGCCGCCCGCCGCATGGAGGCGAAGGAGCTTCTTTACGATTACAACCTGACGCGCCCGTCGGAGTTTGAGAAGCGGACGGAGATACTGAAAAAGGTCTTCGCCGAGTTCGGCGAGGGCGGCTACATCGAGCCGCCGCTTTACTGCAACTGGGGGACGCACGTCCATATCGGAAAGCATTTTTACGCCAATTTCGGCATGGTGCTCGTCGACGACACCGACGTCTTCATCGGCGACAACGTAATGATCGCCCCGAACGTTATAATCGCGACCGGCGGGCATCCGATCTCGCCGAAGCTGAGGCTCGCGCCGTACCAGTTCAACAAACCGATACATATCGGCAGCAACGTCTGGATAGGCGCCGGATCGATACTCCTTCCCGGAGTGACGATAGGCGACAACACCGTCATAGGAGCCGGATCGGTCGTGACGAAGGACATCCCGGCGAACGTCGTCGCCTTCGGCGATCCCTGCCGGGTGTCGCGGGAGATAGAGGAGGAGTGACGGACGCCGCGGGACAGACGATACAATTTACATATAACTGTTGAAAATACGCTCCGATTGTTGTAAAATATAATCGGAGTATTTTATGTCCGGGGAGGTGAGAAAGCGGTGTACACGATAGATCAGATAAAGGAGATAGTCGCTCCGGTCGCCGAAAAGTACGGCGTCGGCTCGGTGAGCCTGTTCGGCTCCTACGCCCGCGGGGAGGCTGACGATAAAAGCGACATCGATCTGTTGATGGACCGTGGTAATATAAGGGATCTTTTCCGGTACGGATCAATGATTTCCGACATTGAGGAAGCGCTGGGCTGTCATGTGGACCTGGTCTCCGACGATATCAAAGACACCGGTTTTCTGAGAAAAATAAACACCGACACGGTCATGATATACGGATCCCCAGGCTGAGATCGCATCTGCCGGAAACCGCCGACAAGAAGACAGCCGAATGAATATAATCTGTTACAATACAGGAGAAACATACATGCTTCGCACATTATTATCCGAACTTCGCAGATCACCCGATCAATACGGCGGGAAGACCGTCACCGTCGGCGGCTGGTGCCGCAACATCCGCGCTTCGAACGCCTTCGGCTTCATCGAGCTGAACGACGGCTCGACCCTTCCGAGCCTGCAGGTGGTCATCGAGGATTCAAAGCTCGACAACTATTCCGAGATCGCCGGCCTCAACATCGGCGCCGCGATAATCGTGACCGGCGTTTTCACCCTCACGCCCGAAGCCAAGCAGCCTTACGAGCTCAAGGCCGACAAGGTCGAGATCGAGGGCGCGTCCGATCCCGAGTACCCGATCCAGAACAAGCGCCACACCCGCGAGTTCCTGCGCACGATGGTGCATCTGCGCCCGAGGACGAACACCTTCAACGCCGTCTTCCGCGTCCGCTCCGAGATCGCCTTCGCGATCCACAAGTTCTTCAACGACCGCGGCTTCGTTTACGTCCACACTCCGCTGATAACTACCTCCGACTGCGAGGGCGCCGGCGAGATGTTCCGCGTGACGACGATAGACTGCGAGAACCCGCCGCGCGGCGATGACGGGAAGATCGACTGGACTAAGGACTTCTTCGGCAAGGAGGCCTTCCTCACGGTGTCCGGCCAGCTGAACGGCGAGGCGATGGCGCAGGCGTTCGGCAACATCTACACCTTCGGCCCGACCTTCCGCGCCGAGAACAGCAACACGCCGCGCCACGCCGCCGAATTCTGGATGGTGGAGCCTGAGATCGCCTTCTCCGACCTCGCCGACGAGATGCAGCTCTCCGAGGACATGGTGAAGTTCATCATCGCCTACGTTATGGAGAAATGCCCGGACGAGATCGAGTTCTTCAACCGCTTCAACGACAAGGAACTCATCAAAAAGCTTACGAACGTGCGCGATTCCGCTTTCGCCCGCGTGTCCTACACCGAAGCTCAGGAGATACTCGCCGCCGCCAAGGCGAAGGGCGAGGACTTCAAGTACCCGATCGGCTGGGGCGAGGATCTCGCGACCGAGCACGAGAGATATCTCACTGAGAAGCATTTCGGCTGCCCGGTCTTCGTGACCGACTGGCCGAAGGAGATAAAGTCCTTCTACATGCGCCTAAACGACGACGGAAAGACCGTCGCCGCCGCCGACATGCTGGTGCCCGGAGTGGGCGAGCTTTGCGGCGGATCACAGCGAGAGGAACGTGAGGACGTGCTCCTTGCCAACATCAGGCGTCTCGGCATGAACGAGGAAAGCTACCGCTGGTACTGCGACCTTCGCCGCTGGGGCGGCACGCATCACGCCGGCTTCGGCCTCGGCTTCGAGCGCATGGTCATGTACGTCACCGGCATGGACAACATCCGCGACGTCGAGCTCTTCCCGAGAACGACCGGAAACGCTGAGTTCTGAGGGAAAACGGCAGCAATAGTTTAAGCTGGGGGAGAGAAACCCGCTTTTTCAAAAGCGGGTTTCTCTCCCCCAGACCCCCTCTTTTCCCGTAAAACTTTTATACTTTTTAACGGAAGCGCGTGGTCATGAAAATAACTTCGACTTCGTTTTTTTATTTTTTCGTTTTAAGTTTGATTTAAGTTTTCTGTTGTATAATTAAGACACGATAAAAAAACATACTTAATGCAGCGAGAATGGAGAGGAAAACGATGATAGACATAGACGACAAAAAGAAAGCCGCCGCGGAAGATGAAAAGAAGCCGCCGGAGCCACCGAAGGACGAAAACGGCAATCCCCTCCCTCCGCCGGACGGCGAAGGAAAACACGGTCACGGCCATGGTCACTGTGACCACGGTGGTCACGGTGAGCACGGTGAGCACGGCGAGCACGGACATCACGGACATCACGGCGAAAAGCCGGGAGAGAAGCCGGAAGCCCAGACCGACGAGAACGCCGAAAACTGATAAAGCGCGTCCCTTCCTTGATATATGATGCGGAGACGGGAGACCGAAAGGTCTCCTGTTTCCGTATTTCGGCTTCACGGCGGGCGGTTCACCTTTACCCCCTTGACTTGACGCCCGGAAAATGATATACTGATATCGCGCGGCAGACGGCGGACGCCGGAGTCGGCGCAGATCAAAGATCACGATCCGTATAAGCGGCCTCAAAGGAGGTCGGCATAATGAAACATAATTTTAAATTAATTTCACTGTTTATATCGGCCGTCATCGCGCTTTCCGCCTTTCTCCCCTCCTGCTCGGAGTCAGTAAGGGAGATCGCCGAAAAGACCGGCGAGGCGGAGAGCGCCGTATCCGCCGCCGAAACATCCGCAAAAAGCGAGACGGCGGCGGCGCATGAAGACGCCGAGACCGAGGCGGCTCCGTCAGCTCCCGCCGGGCCGTGGGACGGCTACACCATTATCCGCTCCGATTTCGCCTCGGACGGCGTCATCGCGGCGGTCGTCGCGCTCCGCAAGGCGTTTCAGGCCGCCGGAGTAGACATAAAGCTGGGCACCGACTTCCTCGGACGCGGCGAGACCGCGCCCGAGAGCGCGAAGGAGATCCTTGTCGGCGCGACCACCCGCGCCCCCTCCGACGCGGCGATGAACGGGCTCCGTCTCGGCGACTGGCGCGTCGGCTATGATCCCGATACCGGCTTCGTCACCGTCGCCGGAGGCTCGGAGGCGGCGCTGTCCGAGGCCTGCGCATGGCTCGCCGAAAACGCCGCCGGAGGGCCGGAGACCATCCCGGCACAAGGCGCGTCGCACACCGAGGATTATCCTCTCGCCGACCTGAAGGTGCTGGGATATTCGCTGTCGGAGTACGTCCTCGTCGGCGTCCCGGAGGCGAAAAAGGCGCAGGAGCTTATGGCGCGCCTAGCCGCCGACAACTGCGGCGTAAATGTCAGGATTGACAACTCGTATAAATCCGGCCCGGTCATAACCTTCCTCACCGACGAGACGATGGACGGCTACCGCATCGAGACGAAGGGCGGCCTGATGTCGATATACGGCAGCGACGGCACTCAGCTTTACGCCGCCGTCGCCGACATGTTCGTCACCGCCATGGGCGGCTCCGGCTCCATCGGCCTTTCCTACACGCTCGAGGGCAGGGCCGAGCTGACTCCGGTGAAGATGACGGCGACAGACGAGGCGTCGCTGAGATCGGCGCTTTCCGAGGCGTCGGACATCGCCTCGCGCGGGCTGTATGACATAAAGATCACCGTCAGCCCCGGACTTCACGATGAGCTGTATCTCTCGTCGCCGATAACCATGGACGGCGACGACTTCGGCGTATCTAAGCTGTATATCGAGTCGGAGGGCGGGGCCGCGATATGCGGCGGCATGAGGCTCTCGGGCGAAGATTTCGCCGAGACCGAGATAAACGGCGTAAAATGCTGGGCGATCGACATTCCGGAGGGGATCGAGCCGCCGAGGGACGTATATATCACCTCGGTCGGCAACTCGCTTTCGGCCTCCCGCGTCAGCCCGGCCTCCCTGCCCGAGGGCTCGATGATCCCGGAGGAAGGTGAGTATTATCACGTTTCCGGCATCCCAGGCGCGATATCGCTCTCCGATTACGCCACCTTCGAGGGGAGCGGCGTCTTCACCTTCCGCGAGGACATCCCGGCGCTGACGGATCCGGCCTCGGCGCAGATGGTTATGTACCACTACTGGGAGCAGGAGCGGTTCGGGATAAAGGAGTTCGACGCTTCATCGAAGACGATCACCTTAAGCGGCGTGACGAGCATGAACCTCATGAGCGGCGGCAGCGGCGGACCGGCGGTGTTCCGCATCGAGAACGTCCGCGAGGCGCTGAATCAGCCGGGCGAGTTCTACGTCGACAGGACCGCCCGCCGTCTGTACATCATACCTGATGACGGCGCGATGACGGGCAAGACGGTATGGCTCGGCGGCACCGAGCAGGCCTTCGTCATAAAAAACATGTCCGGACTTTCCTTCGGCGGGATAGGCTTCACCTGCTTCGGCTGGCAGAAGGACAGCCGCAACCCGAGTCAGGGGGCGTCCGATCTCCCCGGCGTCATCGAGCTGACGTCGTGCTCGGACATCTCCTTTGACGGCTGCATCTTCTCGCACGACGCCTATTATCCGATAAAGGCGGTGTCGGACGTGTCCCGCCTTACGGTCGAGCGGTGCCTTTTCTCCGATCTCGGATCTGGCGCCGTTCATCTCGGCGGAGAGAACACGCCTGAAGGCTGCGTACGCGACTGCGTGATAAGGAACAACGTCATCCGAGGCTACGGGCGCGACTTCGCCGACGGCATAGGTGTGCTGGCGAGGTACGTAAACGGCTGCGTGATATCGCACAACGACATATCCGAGGGCTACTACACCGGCGTCTCCTGCGGCTGGACATGGGGATATTCCGAAACGGTCACCGACAGCAACGAGATAAGCTTCAACCGTATCTACGACATCGGCAAGGGCGTCCTCTCCGATCTCGGCGGCATATACACCCTCGGCCCGCAGGCGAGGACGGTGCTCCGCGGCAACGTCATCCACGGCATCGACTGCCGCGACTACGGCGGATGGGGGATCTATCTCGACGAGGGCTCGTCCGGGATCCTCGTCACCGAGAACCTCTGCTACGACTTCAACGCGAACGCCTTCCACCAGCACTACGGGCGGGAAAACCTCATCATAAACAACATCTTCGCCTTCGGCGACGACGCCTGCATCGCCGTGACGAGGAAGGAGGATCACATAAGCTTCCGCCTCGAGCGCAACATCCTGCTCCAGAACGGCGCGGACATATACAATCACGTCCCGTCCGACATGAACGTAAAGGACTTCGGCAATCTCATCTGGGATATGGCGGGCGAGCCGATGTCCCGCGGGAAGAACGAGGCGCAGATGCGGATGGCCGGATATTACGACGGCTGCCTGATCGAGAACCCGCTGTTCATAGATCCGCTCGGCGGCGATTTCACCCTCGGTTCGATGAGCCCGGCGTATAAGATCGGCTTCACGCCTTTCGACACCTCTCTCGCCGGAGTGGAGGCGCAGTGATGACTGACAGACCGGCATACGTGAAAAACGCTCCCTACGATCTTCCCCAGCGGGTCGTCCGCGACATCTCGGCCTTCGCCGAAGCGCGCGGCGTGGAAAAGGTCATACTTTTCGGCTCAAGAGCGAGAAAGGACAACGGCGAGCGGAGCGACATAGATATCGCCGTCAGAGGCGGCGATTTCGACGGCTTTTATTTCGACATAAAGGAAAAGGCGCATACGCTCCTCATGTTCGACATCGTCGACCTCGATTCGGGTGTGTCAGACGAGCTCGAAAAGGAGATATCGCGCGACGGGGTCGTGATTTATGAAAAAGCTTGAAAATTTTTCGAAATGCCTTAAGGTGCTCAGAAGCGCGGATTTCAGGTTCGCCGCTGATGATGAGATATACAGGACGGGCGTAATCGGTCAGTTCAACCTCACCTTCGAGCTTTCATGGAAGGCGCTGCAGGAGATCATGCGGCTCCACGGAGCCGAAGGCGCGGAAACAGGCTCGCCGAGAGAGATACTGCAGATGGGATACAAGCTCGGCTTTCTCCGCGATCATGAAATCTGGCTCAACATGCTGAAAAAGCGGAATTCATCCGTACATATATACAGCGAGGAGGAAGCCGACGAACTTCTCCTTCTCATCCGCGATACCTTTATCCCCGCCTTCACGGTTCTTGAAAGCGATCTCACGGCCAAACTGAAGGAAGCCGATGAAAGCTGGGAATGACCTCCCGCGCATGACAAATCCCAAGCCCGCGCAGGCACCGGCGTCTGTGCGGGCCGTTCTGTTCATATAATTATTTTCACGCTCCGTCATATATATTCAAACACTGATTGCATTCAATTTATATTTCGGTGGTATAATATACCGGTCATGTTTCATGTATTTAATCATCTTTCGGTAAACAAATGCTCCAGCTCAAAAACATCGTAAAAAAATATAAAGTCGCCGACACCGTCACGACGGCGCTCGGCGGCGTCTCTCTCGGCTTCCGCGAGAGCGAGTTCGTGTCCATCCTCGGCCCGTCCGGCTCAGGCAAGACGACGCTGCTCAACATAATCGGCGGTCTCGACCGCTATACCGACGGCGATCTCGTCATAAACGGGGTGTCGACCAAAAAATACTCCGACCGCGACTGGGACACCTACCGCAACCACACCATCGGCTTCGTCTTCCAGAGCTACAACCTCATCCCGCATCAGTCGGTGCTCTCAAACGTCGAGATCGCCATGACGCTCGCCGGAGTCGGCGCGGCAGAGAGGAAAAAGCGCGCCCTCGACGCGCTTAATAAGGTCGGACTCTCCGAGCATGTGACAAAGCGTCCGAATCAGCTCTCCGGCGGACAGATGCAGCGCGTCGCGATAGCGAGGGCGCTGGTGAACGACCCGGATATCCTGCTCGCCGACGAGCCGACCGGAGCGCTCGACTCGGCGACCGGCATCGCCGTCATGGAGATACTTAAGGAGATCGCTTCAGACCGCCTCGTCATCATGGTGACGCACAACCCCGAGCTCGCCGAAAAGTACTCGACCCGCATCATCAAACTAAGCGACGGCCTGATAACCGACGACAGCGACCCGTATGACCCGGAGAGCGAAAAGGGCAAGGACGAGACCGGCGTAAAGATCAGAAAGACGAGGATGTCGCTTCTGACGGCGCTTTCGCTGTCGCTGAACAACCTCGGCACCAAGCGCGCGAGGACTGTCCTCACCTCATTCGCCGGATCCATAGGCATCATCGGCATAGCGCTGATACTCGCGCTTTCGAGCGGTCTCAACGCCTACATCAAGCGCACCGAGGAGGACACGCTTTCCAGCTACCCGATAACCATCTCCGCTCAAGCGCTCGACATGACCGACATGGAGGAGCAGAGCGAGGAAAACCGCGAGATCATGCGGCGGCAGGCCGACGAGGCCTCCGGCCATTCGGGTGAGTCTGGCCTCGTCTATCAGAACGGCTTCGTCGGAGATCTGCTGAAGCGCACATCGGTGCAGATATCCTCGAACGATCTCCGTCATTTCAAGGAATGGCTCGAGTCGGAGGACGGAAAGAGCATCTCGGGGAACACGACGGCCATTTCTTACGGCTACGGCGTCGATCCGCTCATTTACGCTGTATCGGACGACGGAACCACGCGGATAAACCCGACGCCTCTGCGTCAGAGAGGGACCATCGCCGGGATGACCGCCATGGGAAATCTGATGGGGATAAACACCGGGATATGGTCGGAAATGCTCGGCAGCAGCTCGGTCATCGCCGATCAGTACGACGTCCTCGCCGGCCGCTGGCCGGAAAAAGCCGACGAGGTCGTCATAATAGTGTCGGAAAACAACGAGATCTCCGACTTCGTCCTCTACTCTCTCGGCCTCAAGGATCTCGACGAGTACGAGAAGATAAGGAAGGAAGTTGAGGAGAACGGCGAAGCGGACAGGGACGAATACGAAGCCGCGAGCTTCACATACGACGACATACTGGGGCTGAGATACCGCCTTGTGATACCGACCGATCTTTACGAAGAGGACGGCGGTATCTGGCGCGACCGCTCGGGAGACGAGGATTTCGCGGCGGAAGCGGCGAGAAACGGCATCGAGATCTCCGTCGTCGGCATACTCCGCCCGAACAGCGACGCCGCCGCGACGTCGCTCGACGGCACCGTCGGCTACACAAAGGAGCTGACTCTTCGGATCATCGACGAGATAAACGCCAGCGCCGTCGTGAAGGCGCAGAAGGACTCGCCGGATATAAACATATTCACCGGATCGGAGTTCGTCGACACAGAGGGCTGGGATCAGAGCGATCTTTTGGCCTCGATGTCGCCCGAGCAGCAGGCGCAGCTGATGACGATGGGCGAGGCCGAGCGCCAGGCGTACATATCGAGCTACGCCCGCACAATGTCGGCTACGTATGAGAGCAATATCGAAACACTCGGCGCCGTCGATCTCGACGAGCCGACGCAGATCAACCTTTATCTCTCCGAGTTCGCCGCCCGTGACGCCGTGATCGAGGCGATAGAGCAGTACAATATCGAATGCCGCGAAAACGGCGAGGAGGAATACGTCATCACCTACACCGATCTTGTCGGCGTCATGATGAGCAGCATCACCCGCATCATCAACATGATAACCTACATCCTCATCGCCTTCGTCTCGATATCTCTGGTGGTATCGAGCCTCATGATCGGCATAATCACATACATCTCGGTGCTCGAGCGCACAAAGGAGATCGGCATACTCCGCGCCGTCGGCGCGTCGAAGGGCGACATCAGGCGCGTCTTCAACGCCGAGACGGCGATCATCGGCTTCTGCTCGGGTCTCATCGGCGTCGGCATCGCGTGGTTTATCACCTTCCCAGCCAACGCGATAATCGACAGCCTCGCCGGAGTGAGCGGGATAGCGCGCCTGCCGCTCTCGGGAGCGCTCGCGCTGATAGCCCTTTCGACCGTGCTGACGCTGATAGCCGGTCTCATCCCCTCCGGCGCCGCCGCGAGAAAGGATCCGGTGACAGCGCTGAGAACGGAGTGAGGGAAAGATATACTGGACTGAAATACACCGCCGTTTTTCGGCGGTGTATTTGCTATATCCTATTGATTTTGACCCGAATGTGTGATACAATTATGACAGAATAACAGTCTGTTATCGCGCGCACAGAGGGACAAAGCCATGAAATCCGGATCTTTTTCCGCGGCTCTCGCCGCGCTTCTGACGCTGACGCTCATCATCTCGGCCTGCTCGGACGGCGGAGGATCCGACGTCACACCCGCTCTTCCATCATCGGACGCCTCTCAGACATCCAAGACCGAAACGGAAGCGCCGGACGCCGATCCGGGCGACGGCCTGCCCGAAGCCGATCTCGGCGGGACGGTCTTCACGATCCTGACGGCCGCCGAGGAATGGGTAAACGATTATTATGTCTCCGAGATGACCGGCGACATAGTCGACGACGCCGTCTTCCGGCGCAATTCCGAGATCGAGGAGCGCTTCGGCGTGAAGCTCGATTACCTGATAAAGCCGGGATATTCCGCCGGAACGGCCGAGATATCGAAGCTCTGCACCGGCAGCGTCATGAGCGGGAGCGGCGAATACGATCTGGTCATAACGAACTCGGCCTACACCGGCGGCCGGATACTCGAGGACGTCTTCACGGATCTTAACACACTTCCCTATCAGGACTTTGACAAGCCGTGGTGGGTGAAGTTCGCGAACGACAACCTGACGGTTGGAGGGCGTCTGTTCGCCGCCGCCGGAAGGTATTCGCTGAGCCCGGTAAAGCGCTCATGGGCGGTGTATTTCAACAAGAACGTCGCTCAGGCGCTCTCTCTGCCGGACTTCTACGCCGATGTGAAGGCCGGGAAATGGACCTACGACGCGATAACCGGCTACGGGCGTCAGGCGTCCGCCGACATGAACGGCGACGGGAAGATGGGAAAGGAAGACCGCTTCGGGATCATCGGCACGTCGACCGAGCCGTTCTGGGCATGGCAGACCGGTCTCGGCAGGCAGCTGTCGTATTACGACGAGAGCGGCGTGCCTCATCTTACCGGGGACGACGTCAGGACGTGCGACATCTATGACCGCCTCAGGAGCGTATGGGCGGACAGCAGCCTGTACTACGGCGCGAAGGATATAGATCCCTATGCGGAATTCGTCCCGATGCTCGGCTCGGACATGGCTCTTTTCGGCTTCTACACGCTGAACATCACCGCGAATCAGGCGATGCGCGATATCGAGCAGTACGGCATACTGCCGCTGCCGAAATTCGACGAGGCTCAGGAGAACTATTACACCCACTGCTTCACCGACGTGCAGTCGGTGCTGAAGGTGACGAAAAACCCGCCGGAGGACATCTCGCTCATCATCGAAGCGCTGAACGCCGAGAACAACCGCTCCGTCATACCTCAGTTCTATGAGGTGGCGCTCCTGAGAAAATATGCCCGCGACGACGATTCGGCGGACATGCTCGAGATAATCTGCTCCGGCTGCAGGCTTGACATCAGCTTCATCTTCTACTCATCCATCGCCGCCGACTATTTCATGCCGGCCAACCTTTTCCAGAAATACGACACATTCACCACATTCTGGGCGAAATCCGGCGAAAAGGCCGAAGCGAAGCTCGCCGATATCGCCGATAAGATACTCTCCTTCTGACAGGGGGCAATGACATGATAAACATAGGAAAACGGCGCGAGGTCTTCTGGGACGACTATCTGACCGACACGCAGAAGACCACCGCCGAAAAGAGGCTCCACGAGCCGGTCCGCCGGGAGCTGGCACTTCTCCACGACGAGCCGTGGGAGGGCGACTGCTGCGACTACCACAACTTCTTCCGGGACGACGACGGCAGATACCGCATGTACTATCTCGGATGGAGCTTCGTTCCCGGCTTTAAGATAAAGGTCTGCTGCGCCGAGAGCGCCGACGGCATAAGCTGGACAAAGCCGAAGCTCGGTCTGCGCACCTTCGGCGGATCGAAGGACAACAACATCATCCTCGACGAGACCGACGGCACCTTCGACAACTTCATGGTGTTCCGCGACCCGAATCAGCCGGAAGGCTCAGATGAGCTTTATAAGGCGGTGGCGTCGCAGACTTTGGACGGAGTGAACGCCCTGTGGTGCTATATAAGCCCCGACGGCTACAGGTTCACCCGTGACCGCGAGATCACCCGCCTCGGCATGTTCGACACCCTGAACACGGCCTTCTGGGACAGGCATTCGGGCAGATATTTCGCCTATATCCGCGGATTCCACAAGCGCAGGGGCGAGGAAGGACTTGCCGCCGACTTTTCGGTCGACGTGCGGGATATAAGGGTGCTGACATCGCCCGATTTCCGCGTCTGGACCGAGCCGTCTCTGCTCGATTTCGGCGAGGGGGAGGATTATCCCCTCTACACCAACGTCGCGCAGGTCTATGAGCGGGCCGATCATATCTTCGTCGGCTTCCCGTCGCGCTATGTCGAGCGTCCTTCATGGAACGGGAGCTTCGAGCGCCTCTGCGGCAGGGAAAAACGCCTTGAGAGGATGAAATCGAGCCCACGCTACGGTCTGACCGTGACCGACTGCGTCTTCATGTGCTCACGAGACGGCTTCTCATGGTACCGTCCGGACGAGGCCTTCATGCGCCCCGGACCGGAGGAGCCGTACAACTGGGTCTACGGCGACTGCTATCCGGCGAGAGGTCTCGTCGTGTCTCCCGGAAGCTATCCCGGAACCGACGACGAGCTGTCGATCTTCTCCTTCACGAACCACTGGAGCGGCACCCCGGCGCAGCTCTGGCGCAATACGATACGCCTCGACGGCTTCATCTCCCGGCATTCCGGGTACAAAGAGAGCATGGTCGTGACAAAGCCCTTCGTCTACGACGGAAGTGCGCTCAGGATCAACTTCTCCACCTCGGCGAGAGGATATATGTATTTCACGCTCAGGGCGTCCGACGGCGCATCTGTCAGCAGCGGCGAGATATTCGGCGACAAAACCGACCGCATCGTCGATTTCGAGAACGGCTCGCCTGCCGATCTTCGCGGCAGGGAAGCCGTGATGGAGATACGCATGAGCGACGCCGACATATACTCGTTCAGATTCGAGTAAATCTGACATCGGACAAACCTCCGCCCCCGCCTGTCGCATGTGACAGGCGGGGGCGGTCATATTCTCTTTTCTCTCACCGTTCGTTCCAGATCGGGCTGCCGACGGCGATGCGGTATCCCGTCGTTTCGTCCGTCACCTCGACGCGAAGAAGCGCCGTGTCGGGCGCGTCTATCGCGAGATACAGCGGTGCGTCGGGCGTCACGCCTTCGCTCATTATGACGCCTTTATCGCCGATGATATCGGCGCGGTATTTATGGCCGCCATGGACGACCGACGGGTGGAAATCGCCGACTCGGACGACGAAGCGCTTTCCGGCGAAATCGACGGCGCCGCCCATCAGCGTCTCACCGACGGCTGCCTGAATGCCGACGAAGCCGCAGACGAGATCACCCTCCGACAGATGGGAGAGATACGACTTCGCCGACTTTTCCTCGGCGTACAGCGTCGTGAGCGCGGTGTTGTGCGGCTCGGAGTGGAGATCGCAGCCCGCCGTCGGCCATACGCGCTTCCCTGCGGCTAAAAGATCGGTCCACAGCTTATAGTTGGCCTTCGTTTCCTCGCTGTCGTAGCTGATATAGAAGACCTCTATGCCGGTCTGATCCCTGAACCAGTAGTCGAGCGGATCGTCCGACACCATCAGCTGCTTCGGGTGCGGATGCACGAAAAGACCGCCCCTCGCCCTGACGGCGTCGATGAGCTCGCCGAAGCGCTCCCTCGTGAACGACGGATAGACGAAGTGCCCCTCGATCCCGCCGCTGAACTGATACTCCGGGAACGACTCGACGAGCGGCGCGAGCATGTCCCTGTCGGGGAGCAGTATATTGTAATGAACCTGCTTTACTTCGGCCTTGCTGTCGGATATCGTCGTGCCCGGCTCGGTGCCGGGGATGAACAGCCCGTCCTCCCACTCTGGCTGGTACATATGCCGCACCTGCCGGTGATCGAGGATGGCGGCGAAGTCCATATCGAGAGCCTTCATCTTCTCCGGCCACTCACAGAGCGGGCATTTTCCGTCGCTCGTGCCGCCGCTGGCGGAATGGTCGTGAAGCTCGCCGTGAAATACCCTTCTCCCGGCGTAGAGCCGGTCGATAAGCGCGATGTCAGACGCGGTTGCCATGTCCTTATACCTCTTTTCCCTTGGTTTGTAATGTTGCGGTCCCGTTTTCCCTCAGTCCCTCAGTCGCACAGTCGCATAGTCGCATAGAAGCACATCGAGATACGGCGTCACGTGCAGCCAGTCGCAGACGCGGCGGTACTCGGCATACAGAGCCTCTCTTTTCTCCCGCGCCATCGGCGCGGAGCGCCTGACGCAGCGGAGCATGACGTTTTTCGGCGTCTCCTCCGGATCGACGAGCTCGAGCGCCTCGCAGACGTAATTCTCGCATTCGAGCCTTGACAGGCGGAGCGCGTCGGTGAAGGCGTCGGTCATCTTATGCCGCAGAAGCGGCTTCGACGTGATGAACGACAGATCCTCGCATTCGAGCTGGTTCGCCATCTCGTGCTGGCAGCATGGCGTCGAGAGTATGACCTTCGCTCCCCTCTTGACGGCGCAGGCGAGGGTGATGTCAGTCGCGATGTCGCAGGCGTGGAGCGAGACGACGAGATCGGGATCGCGCTCCGGCTCGAATCTGAGGATATCCCCGCAGACGAAATCGAGCCCGTCCCAGCCGAGCGAGCTGGCGCAGCCGGAGCAGTAGGCGATGACGTCGGGCTTGAGATCGACGCCGGTCATCCTGACGCTCCGCCTGAGGATCGCCGAGAAATAGTAGTAGACGGCGAAGGTGAGATAGCTCTTGCCGCAGCAGAGGTCGAGGATATACAGCGGCTGCGGGGCCTTCGGGAGCTTATCCTCTATGTCCCTCACGAGCTCGAGGAAGCGGTTTATCTGCCTGAATTTGGCCCTTCTCCGGTCGATGACGCGTCCGTCGGCGTCAGAGACGCCGAGCAGACGGAGGAACGGCTCCGAGCCGTCGAGGATATGGTTCTTTTCGCTGTCGTTGCCGCCGATGTCGGCGATCCCGCCGCCGGTGGCGCTTATGCTGTCGGATATATGGAGCTTTCCCTTCGAGCTGACGAGCGCGGTGCAGCTCCCGGCGGTCGTTATGACGTCGAGCTGCCTGAACTCGCCGCCGAGCCTGACAGCGGCGATGTCCGCCGCCTCGCTTTCCGGCATGTTCGACGTGACGGCCTTGCCGTCGCGGCGGTATTCGGTCATCTGGATGAGCTTTTCGCCCCTGACCGTGACCGGACGCAGCTCCGCCTTCTTCACGTCCCCCGTCTTCGATCTCGGCGACGAGAGCACGAACCTCTTAAGTATCCCTCTCTCATTCGCCCCCGTGATGACGGCGGCTATCCTTTCATTGTTCTGTTCGTTCATCTGGGCAGTTATTATTATTCTGGGGAAGGGAAGGAAACTTTCTGAAGAAAGTTCCCCTTCCTCTTCCTTGAATAAGTCCGCTTTGCGGACTTATTCAAAACCCCATCCTATCCCTTCAAGACTTTTGATACAAAAAGAAATAATAGCAATATAATAGTATGGCGATAACAAAACCGCCTTTATCCCTGTTTCACGTTCGCCTTCCAGAGGCGGTACAGCCCGTCGAGGCAGAGATACTGCCGGTATTCGACCTTATGCCGCAGATACGGCGTGACGAATCCGGCGCAGCCGCCGGTCATGACTGAGGTGATGCCGCCGCCGAAGGCCTCGGCGGCGCGGTCGATGTAGCCGTCGACGGCCCCGGCTGCCCCGAGCACCGCTCCGGCGTTTATCGAATCGTATGTGTTGCGCCCGAACGGGGATTTCACCTTTCCGGGGGAGATCGGGACGAGCTCGGAGGCGTTCTCGGCGAGGGCGTCGAGACCCATTATCAGCCCCGGCATGATTGCCACTCCGGCGAGCAGACCGCTTTCGTCTATCGCCGTGACAGTCGTTGCGGTGCCCATATTGAAGATAAGGAGCGGAGGCCTGAACAGCGCCGCCGCCTCGACGGCGCCGACGACGATATCGGAGCCTACCGAAGCCGCGTTCTCGACGCGGATATTGAGTCCCGTCCTGACGCCCGGCCCGACTGTGAGCGGATGGACGCCGAAATGCCTCTCGACGGCGGTCGCCGCGGCTGTCGTCACCGTCGGCACGACCGAGCAGATTATCGCCCCGTCGACCTTCTCATCCGCACCGTACAGCCGGAACGCCGACATGATCGACGCCGCGATCTCGTCCGCCGACGCGCGGCGGACGGTCGAGAACGACGAGGCGAGAAGCCTTTTCCCGGATTCCGAGTCGTAAAGCGCGAGCTTTATCCTCGTGTTGCCTATATCGATAGCGAGCATGAAAGCCTCACATGAACAGCGCGCGGTAGGTGTCGGCGACGAGTTTATGGTTCTCGCCTGAGTACCCGGCGTCGTCCGGGATATCGAGAAGCTGCTTTATAAGGGCCGCCGGATCGCACCACGTCGTCTCCATCACGCCCTTTATGTTGCCCATGTCGTGCGCCTTGGCGTACTCGACGAACTTCAAAGCGTTAGCCCTGTATCTCCACGGGCAGATGAGCGCGTCATACCCGGCTTCGCCGAAGACCTCGACAGATTTATATGCCTCCATGTCCTCGTAATGCCAGTCGCAGATGAGGATGTCCTTCGGAAGGCAGTCTATCGCGGCGTCGGTGCCGTTCTGCGAGGCCTCCCAGCGTCCGTAGCCGGTGGCGGTGCCGTCGATCAGGCGGTCGCCCCACATCATGGTGCGTATCCCTTTCTCTGCGAGGAAATCATGCAGCGCGCCGACCCATGAGGCGAGCAGCCCGGCTGTGGACTTATCCCGGCAGCGCGGGCATTTCGCGATCTCGAACACCTCGTCGCAGCCGATATGGAAGGTCTTCGCGCCGAAGGCGTCGGCCATTTCGCCGACGAGATCGAAGACTATCCTCCCGCACTCGGGATCTGACGGGCAGAGGGAGCGGCAGTACTCGACCTCGTCCGCGTCCGGCGTCTCGTCGAACTGCGGGAAGCCGCGGAGCAGGCCGTCGAGCGACTGGAAGGTCTTCGCCTTCCCCGACTGATGCCCGAACAGGTTCATCTTCGGTATCAGCTCGATGCCGTGCCTTTCGCAGGCGGCCTTTATCGCCGCGACGTCCTCCTTCGAGAGCGGGTCGTTTCCCCGGCACTCGGGATGCGTTTCGAACATATAGCGGTATCTCGTCAGAAGGACGAGGGTGTTTATCCCGTCCTTCGCGAGGCGCTCGTCGATGAATCTGACAAAGAGCTCAAGATCGGCAGGCTTCGGAGCCGTCACGCAGATCCCTCGGACGCTCCATGAAGATGGATATGTCATATTTTGCCTCCGTATATTATGGCGTATGATGGATCGTCACCCTCTCACCGCGTCATCCGATGACGGCGCAGATCGTCTGGGCATAGACGCGGGCCATGAAGTCGTTGCAGTGGTTGATGTTGTTGCCCGTCATGTCGAAGAAGCGCTTGCGGGAGAGCAGGTATTTATGGACGCTCGTCACCGGCGCGACGTCGGCGATGCCTCCGGTCTCGGCGGCGAGATCGAGCATCAGCGGCTCATGCTCGGCGTGAAGGCCGGAGGAAAAGCCGGGAGCTATCGGGTTCGGCAGCATCGTCGAGACGTAGATGAACTCGCAGTCGGGATTTATTGCAAGCAGCTTGTCGGTTATCGTCTTGTAGTTCTCGATGACGGACGCCGACGTCCTTCTCCCCGACGCGTCGTTCATGCCGTAGGCGATGACGCAGAGATCTGGCCTGTATTCCGAGAAGCTCTCCTCCGCCGTTTCGACGCCCCAGTCGGAGCAGACGCCGCCGCGGCTGCGGTTGAGGTTGAGCGCCGGGCAGCCGTGGACGTCCTCGATCCAGTCGGTCACCATCGTCGGCCACATCGGCAGATACGGCGGGACGTTCATCACGCCGGTCGAGTTGCCGCCGGTCGTTATCGAATCGCCGGTGAATGCGACCTGAACCGGGCGCTTATCGGCGAGCTTCGCTTTGAATTTAGTCAGCCTTGAGGGATTCGGTCCGGGGATCGGGCCGAGCCAGCTGTCACTGTGGCGGTACGTCACGGCGTACTGCATATCATGCACAGTCGGCCCCTCCGAGAAGAAGACCCAGCCGCCGAGCGAGCAGGGGAAGCATTTCCCCGGCTTTTCCTCTTTTAAGACGTACTCGTCCCACGGAAAGCGCTTTATCGCCGAGCCAGCCGGGATGATGAGCCGACCGTCTTCGGCGTAATAATCCTTCCCTTTTTCGAACGCCGTCTCAAGCGACAGCGTCCGTACCTCCTCGATCTCGTCGGCGCGGTAGAGCAGCGGTATCACTGTGTCGGAGTCCGCGGCCTGATCCTTCGCGAGGACCGGCCAGAAGCTCTCGTACAACGCCGTATCGCCGGTCCAGACCGGCTTCATGTAGTCGTATGTCTGATTTCTCATATCTGTCACCCCTCAGTTTTTTTCGCTCCTGATGAATTCCTCCGCCGCCATCCTGACGGCGTACCGTCCGCTCTCGTATGTCAGGCCGCCCTGCATGAAGGCGATGTACGGCTCGCGCATCGGGCCGTCGGCCGAGAGCTCTATCGAGCTTCCCTGCGTGAAGGCTCCGGCCGCCATGATCACCTTGTCGTCGTAGCCGGGCATGTCCCACGGCTCGGGCGTGACGTAGCTGTCGACCGGCGAGGCGTACTGGATCCCGCGGCAGAAGGCGCACAGCCGCTCCGGCGAGCCGAGGCGCAGCGTCTGGATGATATCGTGCCGCCCGTCCCGCCATCCCGGCGAGACGTCGCAGCCGAGCGCCTCGAAGACGTACGCCGCCAGCGCCGCCGTCTTTTTCGCCTGCGCGACGATATGCGGGGCGAAGAAGAGCCCCTTGTACATGTTTTTGTTGTTTCCGAGCGACGCGCCGACCTCGACTCCGGCTCCGACCGTCGTCATGCGGTATCCGGCGAGCTCGACAGCGCGCGGCGTTCCGACGATATACGCTCCCGCCTCGGCTATACCTCCGCCGGGATTCTTTATAAGCGAGCCGACGACGAGATCGCCCTTCGGCTCATCTAGATCGGCGAACTCGCCGTAGCAGTTGTCGACTATGACGTACGCGCCGGTCATCGTCCGTATCTCGGATATCATGGCGTTTATCTCATCCGACGAAAGGGTCGGGCGGTCGGCGTAGCCGCGCGAGCGCTGGATATAGACGACCTTGAGCCGTCCCTCCTCCTGATACCGCCTCACCTTCGGCCGCCAGTCCTCCCCGAATGGGACGTCGTCGTAGAAAACGCCGAAATCGAGCAGCGAGCCGTCCGGCGTCGCCGGATGCGCACCGTCTTCTGACGGCACGGGCCTGTCAGACAGCCCGATCACCCCCATCAGGGTGTCGTAGGGACGCCCCGTTATCGCCAGCATGACGTCTCCCGGGCGGAGCAGCGCCCAGAGGGCTATCGTCAGCGCGTGCGTGCCGTTCGCTATCGAATGGCGGACGAAGCCGCTTTCGGCCCCGAGCACGCGGGCGAAGATCCTGTCAAGGGTGTCGCGCCCCTTGTCGTCGTAGCCGTAGCCCGACGTCGAGCCGAACATCGTGTCGTCGACGCGGAATTCCCTGAACGCGTCGAGCACCTGCCCGGTGCGGGCGTTCGATATTTCGTCAAATGAATCGAATACCGGGCGCAGCTCCTTCTCCGCTCCGGCTATCAGCTGTGGTATATCGTATGTCATATATCGCTTTCCATATTTCTCGTTATTCTCAGGCTGTCAAAGCCGCCCTGTTCGAGCGTGACCGACGCGTGAGTCGGCTTTTTTATGATATCCCCCTCGCGGGCCGCTCCGCCGGAAAGGATCACCGACTCCGGCTTTTCGATCCCCTCGAACTCAAGGGTATGACCGTGAGTGTTGACCATTTTCAGCGACGGCGACTTCCCGGATGTCCTGAAATTCTCTATCGTGAGATCGTCGACGTCGGTCTCAAGGCATATAAGGGCCCGTGAGCCGGCGGCGTCGGATGCTTCCGCCCGGCTGACGCAGATGTCTTTCAGATGGATGTCCCGCGCCCGTCCGACGCCGCAGGTGTATCTTTCGTCGTCCGCGGGGAAAAGGGGCGTGCGGCAGTATCTCAGAGCGTCCATATTGACGGCGAAGTTCGCGCATCTGCCCCTTACGCCGGAGATGAAGATGCGGGAGACGTCGGACACCGTGTTCGCTATGCGGATGAAGGTGTGGCAGCATTCCGCCGAGATATCGTCGGCGACGATATCGGTGATATCCCCGTTGTGCAGATCGTGGTTCTCGATGCGGCCGATGTAATCGTCGGCGTTTATCGCCAAAACGTCGTCGTTCGGCGACATGCCGACGCCGCGCAGACGGCGTATCACGCCCCGGCGGCAGCCTCCGGCGAGATGGATCCCGTCCTGATTCGGGCGGATGTTCGGGCTGTCGAAGACGATATCCTCGATAAGGAAGCCGTCGGCGTCGCAGAGGCAGACGTAAAACGTCTCGGGGTCTCTCAGCGTCATCTCCCTCAGCGCGAGTCCCTTCACGCCGTGGAAATTAAGCATTATCCCGGGAAACGCGGTCGAGGAGAACATATCCGGGTCGCGGGGATTGCCGGGATTGTTGCCGTCCCAGACGCCGCCGGAGATGGATATGTCATCCGCGTTATCGGCGGTGAGAAGATAGTCGCCGCGTTTTTTCAGCGCGCCGTCGGCGAGGACGATCACGGCGTCCTTCGCCGCGCTTATATGCGTGCCGGAGCGCATATGCAGAGTCGAGCCGATGAGATACCTGCCGGACGGGATCCTGATATATCCCCCGCCGTCGAGCGCCCGCCGGAAGGCGGTGGCGTCGTCAGCCATGCCGTCCCCGGCGGCGCCGAAGACGCTTATATCTTTGTATTCTGACATGACAAATTGCTTCCTGTCTATTGACAAAATTCCGGACCGATGGTATAATGAGGGAGCGCGTGATTATATTTTACAAAAGCGGATATTAAGAGGGAAAACGCATCTATGAATACCATGAAAAAAACGATATCGGCCGCGCTCGCGCTTATTATCACGGCATCCGCAGCCGCGGCCTGCGGCGAATCGGCCGATCAGGCGGCAGACACGACCGTCATGCAGACCGACCCTGCACCCGAAACAGAGGCCGAAACGACCGCCGATCATCTTTCCGAGCTTCCCGACGACGATCAGGGCGGCAGGACGTTCACCATCGTCGCACAGCACACCTCCGAACGGTTCAACTTCCCGTACGAGGAAAAGACCGGGGACGTCATCAACGACTCGATACTCGAAAGGGACAACGCCGTCGAGGAGCGCCTGAACATAGTCATCAACCGAATCGGCTACGAGGACCGCGGCAAGCTCAAGACCGAGGTGCAGAAGACGATCCTCGCCGGCGACAGCGCCTATGACCTGATCATAACGAGCATGTCGGACGGCATAAACACCCTCGGCCCCGCCGGAACGCTGTATGATCTGAACGGGCTGCCGTACGTCGATCTCACAGCCGAATGGTGGAACCGCTCGATCCACGAGGACATGCAGCTGCTCGGACATCAGCTGTTCACGACCGGCGCGATATCGCCCTGCTACTATCTGACGCCGATAGTGATGATCTTCAACAAGCGTCTCGCCGAGGACTACGGCTTCACCGATCTTTACGGCGCGGTGTACGACGGGCAGTGGTATTTCGACAAGTTCATCTCGATGGTGGACGGGATATCGTACGATCTCGACTCCAACGGCAAGATGGATTACGAGGACTTCTACGGCTTCTCGTCCGACACGACGCTCGGGAACGCGCTCTACGCCACGGCCGGTCTCGCTCCCGTCAAGAGCGAAGGCGGCGTCTATACGCTCGACATCGACTCGCAGAGATCGATCGACGTCATCATGAAATACGCCGGGGTATTCTCCGACAAGACCAAGTACATCATTCAGGAAAGCGGCTCCGACAAGGTGACGAACGTCTTCAAGACAGGCCGCGCCGTCTTCTCGGCGCTGAACATCTACGGCTTCGCCGTGCCCTACCGCGACATGGACGACGACTACGGAGTGCTCCCGCTGCCGAAATACAACGAAAGCGACGCCGATTATCTCGTGACCTGCAACACATGGCTGCCGACCGGGGTCGCGGTGCCGATAACCTGCACCGATCCCGAATTCGTCGGCCTCGTCATGGAAACGCTCGCCTACACCTCATATCTCACCGTCGGCCCGGCGGTCTACGAAACCGCCCTGCGCGGCAAGGCCACCCGCGACAGCGAGAGCTACGAGATGCTCGAGTTCATCTTCCGCAGCATAGTCTTCGACTTCAACACCGTGTTCAACTTCGGCGGCTCGTCCGAGCTTCTGCGCGCCGCCGTCTGCGGACTCAAGCCGAATTTCGTCTCCGACTACGAAAAGATCAAGCCGAAGGCCCAGAAGGCTCTGGACGATATGATCCAGCTGGTAAGCGAAAACTACGGCGGATGAGAGACGCGGAGGATTTTATATGTGATTTCCCGGGGGAAGGAAAACTTTGAAAAAGCTTTCCTTCCTCATATTTTTCAGGACTTCATATCCGTTCAGTTTTTAAATATATATTTTCTGTATCAAAAGTCCTTGGGAAAAGTGGGGGCGCGGGGGAGGAAAACCCTTTCTTCAGAAAGGGTTTTCCTCCCCCGCATCAAATTATATTCGTCACTCCATCATCCCCGTCAGCTCGGCGGCGAAATCGTCCTGGATCAGGCGGATGAGGTCGGGATTCCTGCCTCCTATCGGGCTGCCGTCGAGTCTGACGGCGCGGCGGACGGCGGAGAACGAGGCGGTCACGACTGCCTCGTCGCAGTCACGGAGCTCGTCCATAGTGAACGGGCGCTCGATGACGGGTATGCTCTCCCTGTGGCAGATGTCGAGCATATGCTTGCGGACGGTGCCGGGGAGGATGAAATTATCGGCGGGGTGAGTCACGAGCACCCCGTTTTTGATTATCGAGATGTTGGAATGGGCGCATTCGGTCACGATCTCGCCCCTGTGGAGCACCGCCTCGTCGCATCCGGCCTTCATGGCCACGTCGGTCGCCAGAACCGAGGGGATGAGGTTGAGGGTCTTCACGTTGCAGATCTCGAAGCGTATGTCCTCCACCGACACGAGGCTGATCTCGTTGTGAAAGTCAGGCAGAGCGCCGGGGTTGAGGAAGACGAGCAGATTCGCCTTCGCGTCCTTCGGGAAGGCGTGCGATCTCGGCGCCGTCCCGCGGCTGGCCTGCCAGTACAGCTTTCCGATGTCAGAATCGAGGCGGGAGACGAGATCCTCGAGTATCGCCCTCAGCTCCTCCTTCGTCCACGCCGGCTCGATGCCGAGCAGCTTCATGCTGGAGAAAAAGCGGTTTATATGATCGTCCGCCGCGTATATTTTCCCGTTAACCGTCATGACGGCCTCGTAGCAGCCGTCGCCGAAATAAACGGCGCGGTCGAGCGCCGGTATCTTAAGCTCCTCTATCGGAGCGATCTCACCGTTGTAATATCCTACGTTATGCATAATATCCTCGCGTATCTTATGACTACTGGTATTATACCATCTTGCCGCCGAGATGTCAATTATCTGAGGTAAAATAAATGTTAACTGCCGACAACAAAATCTCACTTGACAATTCGCCTCGTATGTGAGATAATATTTGTCGGACAAACAGAAGACGCGGCGTAAACGAAACACAGAGGTCAGAAAGCATGCCGGACAACAGAATCATAACCGTGCCGCGGGAGGAGATAGTCTTCCCGGAGCAGACGATAGCGAAGCTCGCCGAATACTGCGGTGAGGACGAGGATCTCATCGGGGAGTGGAAAAATATCGCCGACGAGGCCGCAAAGCATTCCGTCCCGAAGGGGATGTACGCCATCCTGCCGATCGAGCTGTCCGGCTCGCGGATCGACATCGGCGGGATCGTTACCGAGAACGATTTTGTCGCCGAGCATTTCTCGAAGGCCGGGATCCACCGCGTCTTCCCGTACATCGCCACCGCCGGCGAGGAGCTTCTCGAATGGTCGAAGACGATAACCGACCCGATCCTCGCCTACATGCTCGACCAGCTCATGAATTCGGTGGTCGGCATCGCCGCCGCGAAGACGACTCAGGCGATAAGGGACGAGTTCCGCATCGAGGGAAGGCTCTCCGCCATGTCGCCGGGCTCGGTGAGCAAATGGACGACGACGATGGGACAGCCGTACCTGTTCGATCTTCTGGGCGGACAGGCGGTCGTGAAGGAGAGCATCGGCGTCACGCTCACTCCGACCATGATGATGCTGCCGCGCAAATCGGTCTCGTCGATCGGCTTTGAGACCGGCGAGCACAATTTCCAGATGTGCCAGTACTGTCCGAGGCTGGACTGCCCGAACCGCCGCGCCGAGTCGATGGTCGCGCCGCGAGGCTGAGCCGCTTCCGGGGAAAAAACGAAAAACTCAACATACAGGTGAAGGATATGAAAAAAATCACATCAATAATACTCATCATCGCTTCCGTCATACTGCTCGCCGCCTGCGGAAAGTCGGGCGCGGCGGGCGGCGCTGGCGAAGCTGCCGGTTCAGGCGACTCAAAGGAGGTAACCAACGTGACAATCGAAATGGAAAACGGCGGGATCATCAAGCTCGAGCTTTATCCCGACATAGCGCCGATCACCGTGGCGAACTTCGTCAAGCTGGCGAAGTCGGGCTTCTACGACGGCCTGATCTTCCACCGCGTGATAAACGGCTTCATGATCCAGGGCGGCGACCCCGAGGGCACCGGCATGGGCGGCTCCGACGAGACGATCAAGGGCGAGTTCTCGGCGAACGGCGTGAAAAACGACATCTCTCACGAGCGCGGCGTCATCTCGATGGCCCGCAACAGCCGCAGCATGGACTCGGCGAGCTCCCAGTTCTTCATCGTACAGGAAGATTCAACTTACCTCGACGGTCAGTACGCCGCCTTCGGCCGCGTGACCGAGGGTATGGACGTGGTCGACGAGATAGCCTCGGTTGCCACCGACTCCAAGGACCGCCCCCTCGTCGAGCAGAAGATCAAAACGATCACCGTGGACGACTGAATACGGGAAAGAAAAAAGCCCTTTCGGGGCTTTTTTTCATTTTTGCCGAGATACCGGTCAAAGGCCGCTTTTTCAGCGTCAGCTCCGGCAGGCGGAAAGCTTTATCAGATGCCGCCGGTGCTGTATTTTTCCTCCAGCGTTTTGAAATCGTGATCCAGCGCGAAATGAAGGAATACTCCGACTTTGCCGGGGAAGGTCACGCCGTCGCTTGACGAAGCTATATGGGCGTTTGTGATGTGCGGGGATTGTATGAGCTCTATTGCAAAATAATACGCGATGTCATTGCTGAATTTCTTTTCTATATCGTCGAGCATGGAGCAGAACCGGTCGATCTCCTCATGAGTCGTCAGATAACCGCTGCCGCAGGGAATATACTGTCCTCCCGCGACACTTTCCAGATCCTCCGTGGACAGCTCACGGACATCGAGCCTGCTCTTGAATTCATTCAGTTTTCCGCTGACCTTGGGATCAATCTTTGATTTGTTTTCCATACCGGTCCATCCTTTATGGCGGGGAAAAATCGGTTCGCGCGAAATAATTCTTAAATCTGAATACCGTCTGATATAATATAACTCGGCTTTGATCACTTAATATACCGTATATTGTTAATATTGCCGGGAAAATGAGACGACGGTGACGCAGCGGGGAGAAAGAGACAGAAAACGGCAGCGCCGATGATCATGATGAGGCGATCAAAGGTCATATCAAAAACCGCCGGTTTGGCGGTTTTTTTCTTATAGCTTATTGACATTTATCATTTGATGTGGTATAATTTGTATAACAAAACACACTAAAGGAGATTATATCATGCATGCGCCAAAGGGCAAATACGCTTGGACGGTCACCGTGGGAGAAAAGGGGCAGATTGTGATCCCGAAACAAGCGCGTGACGTTTTCTCCATCAAACCCGGCGACACACTTATTCTGCTGGGCGATGAAAAACGCGGTATTGCCATCCCCCCTAAGAATACGTTAGCGGAACTTACAAAGCAGATTTTTGAGGAGGGCGACAAATGACTCCGGTCCTTGTTGTGGAAAATCTTATCAAAACATATCCCGCCTTCCGTCTGGGGCCCGTATCCTTTAAGGTGGAGGCAGGCAGCATCATGGGTTTTATCGGCCGCAACGGCGCCGGCAAGACAACCACGCTGAAATCCATTCTGAACATCGCGCATCCGAATTCCGGAAGTATTCGCTATTTCGGTCAGGAACTTCCGGGGAACGAACGGGCGATCAAACAACGCGTCGGTTTTGCCGGCGGTGCGGCGGACTGCTATCCGCGTAAGAAGATCGCCGATATCATAGCGGTGACGCGCAATTTTTACGACAATTGGGATGACGCTGCGTACCGGAAATACATGGGCATATTCTCCATCGATCCGCAAAAGACGCCTCGTGAGCTGTCTGAGGGAATGAAGGTCAAACTGAATCTGGCGATCGCTCTTTCTCACCGGGCGGAGCTGCTGATCTTAGATGAGCCCACTTCCGGTCTCGATCCTGTCTCACGCGAAGAGCTGCTGGAGATCTTTGCGGCGCTTAAGGAGCGCGGAGTGGCGATTTTGTTTTCGACCCATATAACCTCGGATCTCGATAAATGCGCCGATTACATTACGTATATCAGGAAGGGCGAGCTCGTCGCTTCCGATACAATGGAATCCTTTCTTTCCGGCCACAGGATGCGCGGTGAAGGAAGCAATCTTGAAGAAATAATGCTCCGCTGCGAAAAGGAGGATTATCGTGATAAATTTGCTGAATAAAGAGCTGCGGCTGTCCGCTCATCTGCTGAGCTATCTGTTTTTAGCTTTCTCACTGATGGCATTGATCCCCGGTTATCCTATTTTATTAAGCGCGTTTTTTATCTGCTTCGGACTTTTTCAGACTTTCCAGAACGGGCGGGAAACGAATGACGTTCTTTACAGCGCGCTGCTTCCGATAGACAAGAAGGACGTCGTGAAGGCGCGGTATATCTTTGTCTGCCTGATTCAGATCACAGCGTTCATTTTGATGGCGGGGCTGACCTCGCTGCGTATGGTCTTTTTCGCAAGCGCGGCGCCGTATATGAACAATGCCATGATGAATTCCAACCCGGTATTTCTCGCCTGGACGCTCCTGATTTTCGCGTTGTTCAACACCCTTTTTGTCGGACTGTTCTACAAAACGGCGTACAGGTTCGGAAAGCCGTTTATAGCGTTTATCGTCGCTTCCATGCCGGTGATCTGCATCGCCGAGGTTCTTCATCATCTTCCGGGATTGGAATTTCTGAACACCTCGGACCGCTTGCCGCTGCAGCTGATGCTGATGTTATCTGCACTGGCGGTTTACGTTTCAGCCACGATCATATCCTGCAAAGCGGCGCAGCGGAATTTTGAGATGCTCGATCTGTAAGCGGGTTCAGTCGCCAAGGGCAGTCCTCTGTGTTTTGCAGGGGTGTAATCCCGTCAGATAAAGTCATGAAAAAACCGTCCGAAGGGACGGTTTTTTCAACGATATAAATCCGCTGCGCGGATTTGTGATATACGCTTCCCGATCTGCCGGTTCTCTGATCATCCGTATGAGACACGGCCTTTCCCGGCGGTTTTCTCCCTATATGTCTTTTTTCAGTCGAAATACACCGTTCTGCCGGTCCTGCCGCTCTTATAGATGGCCTCGATTATCTCGGACACGACGGCAGCCTGCTCGGGCAGCGTGATCGGGTCGATATCCTCGACGACGGCCTGTATCCACTGGCGGGCCTCATACTCCGACGAGGTGAGGTTTTCGTCTTTGAAATACGTCCTGTCGGCCGGGGTCGGCTTGTACAGGTCGGCGAACAGCTTCATCTCGCCCTTTTCATCCGGTCGCTCGCCGTTTATCGCGACGCCGCCGTTCATCAGCTCGATGCCTCCGAGCGTGCCGCAGAAGGTGGGATGCCCGCCGTCCTGGACGTTGAGCAGCCACGAGGCCTCGACGTACATCGTCGCGCCGTTCTTGAAGCGGACCATGCCCATGGCGCTGTCCTCGACGGTGAACGGTCTGTCCTCGCCCCAGGCTCCCCAGTCGCCGTTGTCCTTGGCGTAGTACTTGAGCTTGTTGTTTACCGCGCCGGTGACGGAGGCGACGTCGTAGTTGTTGACGACGTAGAGAGCCGCGTCGATGGAGTGCGTGCCGATGTCGATCATCGGGCCGCCGCCCTGCTTTTCCTCGTCCATGAAGACGCCCCATGTCGGGACTCCGCGGCGGCGGATCGCCGGCGCCTTGAAGTAATAGACCTCGCCCAGCTTTCCTGCGGCGATATAGTTGTGGGCGTACTGATACGACGCCTCCGAGCGGCTCTGATAGCCGACGGTGAGCTTTTTCCCGTTTCTTTTCGCCGCCTCGCACATGGCTCTCGCCTCGACCGAGGTGGTGGCCATCGGCTTCTCGCACATGACGTGCTTTCCGGCGTCGAGCGCCGCGATGGAGATCTCGGCGTGCTTATAGTTCGGCGTCAGGACATGGACGACCTCGATGTCCTTCATCGCCAGAAGGTCGCGGTAGTCGGTGAAGACCTTCGCGCCGTCCGTCCCGTAGTCGGCGGCAGCCTTTGCCGCCCTCTCCTCGATGATGTCGCAGAAGGCGATCATCTCGACGTTGTCGCATTTTTTGAGCGCCGGCATATGCTTGCCGTTGGCTATGCCGCCGCAGCCGATGATGCCGACCTTTACCGTGCGCATTGAGCTCATATGATTTATCCTCCGTAGATTGCGTTTTCGCGTGTGCAAAACGATTTTATCACATCGCGCGGCGTTTGTCAAGCGTTTTTTGATTCCCGCGCGGATTTCGCGCGTTTTTTCATTATTTATCTCAACTATTCACACAACATCTGTTGAAATCCGATTTATCATGCTGTATAATTATGATAAAGATATATAATGAACTTGCGGTACGCTTTGAGGGGGATTGGTGCCATGAGCTCCGGAATACGGATCCGACGTCTTTTTTCCGCGTTTTTATCGCCGCTTATGATGATCCCGGTCCTCGTCTCATGCGGGGACGGCGCATCACAGCCTTCCGCCGCCATGACGGAGGCGGAGACGGCTGCGGTTTCCGCCGCCGAAGAGACGGAGACTGCAGCCGCGGAGATCCGCCCGGATCTGCCGGACGAGACATACGGCGGCCGGGAATTCGTGCTTTTCAACACCTTCTACGGCGAGAGCAAGTACGTCGATTCGGAGATCTATCCCGCCGAGCTCGACGGAGAGGCGCTAAACGACGCGCTGTACGAGCGCTGCCGCTCGGTCGAGGAGCAGTACGACGTAAAGATAACCGACACGCACGGCAGCCTGTCTCAGGCGAAGAAGGCGATATCCGCCGGGGACGACGCCTTCGGCGTCACCTTCGCCACCCTGACCGACATAATGTCCTGCGTCACCGCAGGGTACGCCGTCGACCTCATGACGATGCCGTACATCGACCTCGAGGCGCCGTGGTGGGATCAGAACGCGAAGGATAAGCTGTCCTTCTGCGGGAAGCTGTACTATTCGTTCAGCGATCTCATATTCCTGCAGCTCGACAACTGCCGCGCCTTCTATTTCAACAAAAAGATGATCGACGATTTCGGCCTTGAGAACCCGTATGACATCGTCCGGGATTACCGCTGGACGATAGACAAGATGACGGAAATGGGCCTTAAGGTCGTCGAGGACATCGACGGCGACGGCAGGATGGGTCAGGGCGACCGCTACGGTGTGATGAGCTGGGGCGTCACCGGGCTTTACGAGGCTCTGCTGACCGGCGGCGACGCCGAGATCGTGAAGCAGGGCGACGACGGCATACCGTATTTTTACTGCTATACCGAGCGCTTCGCCGACGTCTACACAAAGATCCTCGACACCATGGGTCAGAACGACATATTCTACATCGGCGACATCACGAAATTCATGCAGGACGAGGTGCTTTTCAACTGCAACTCGCTCAACAACACCGTGAATCAGCGCACAATGGACACCGACTTCGGCATCCTGCCCGTGCCGATGTACGAGGAGAGCCAGCAGAAGTACCAGAACGTGAGCCCGAACGCTCACGCCATGTTCGTGCCGGTATCCGCCCAAGATCGGGATTTCACCGGCATAATGCTGGAGGCGCTGTCGTATGAATCGTCGAAAACCGTCTACCCGGCGTATTACGACATCATGCTCAAGGGCAAGAGCGCGCGCGACAACGAGTCGGAGGAGATGCTGGACCTGATAAAGTCGAGCGTGTCCTACGTGATAAAGATCACCGGCACAAAATTCAGCGATTCTCTCTATACCCAGATGGGAAAGAACAACTACGACATCGGGTCGTTCGTCGAAAAGAACCGCGAGAAGAACGAGACCGCTCTCGCGGACGTCATCGCCGAGTTCGGTTGATCCCGGTGCGTCGGATTTGACAAACCGCGCGATATGTGGTATAATATAGAACAGATAAATTGTTTTCACCCGAAAGGCTGGCATACCGATGGTACAGACGAAAGAAATTCAGTACAAAAACTTCGGAAAGTGCATTGAGATCTCAAACGGCAAGGTTTCGGTGACGGTCACCGTCGACGTCGGGCCGAGGATCATCGCCTGCTCGGCGCCGGGAAAGCCGAACCTTATGTGGAACGACGATCAGCTCGTCTTCTCGCAGGACGTTTCCTCCGCCTTCGGCGAGGGAAAGACATGGTACATCTACGGCGGCCACCGCATGTGGCTGAGCCCGGAGGACATGCCGCTCTCGTATTATCCCGACAACGAACCGATTCGCTATCACTCGACGGCTTCCGGCGCCGTCTTCCAGCCGCAGAAGCAGGAGGTCACCGGCCTCGCCGAGACGATGGAGATCGTGATGGACGATTCCCGCCCCTTCTTCGATGTGATACACACGATGGAGAACGGCTCCGACAAGCCGAAGACCGGCGCGATCTGGTGCCTCACCGTGACCGACAAGGGCGGCATGGCGATAATCCCGCAGTCGAGCGACGACACCGCCCTGCTCTCCAACCGCCTCGTGGCTCTCTGGCCGTACACCCGTCTGACCGACAGCCGCGCCTTCTTCGGCGACGACTACATCACCCTGAGGCAGGACGTCTCGGTGAAGGAGAAATTCAAGGTCGGCATCAACAACACCGAGGGCTGGATGGCCTATCTCAACCACGGCCAGATGCTGATTAAGACCTTCACGCCCGAGTATCATGACGGCGTCTACCCCGACTGGGGCTGCGACAACGAGATCTTCACCAACGAGCATTTCCTCGAGGTCGAGTCCCTCTCCCCGATGTACGATATGGACCCCGGCCAGTCGATAACCCATACCGAGCGCTGGATCGTCTCTGACGGCGTTGTCTTCCCGAACGAGGACAACTCCTCCCTCGAGCGCTTCGTCGAGACGAACATCAGGGGACTTTTATAAGAGAGATATCATTATTTCGGGGGCGGAAACCCGCTTTCTGAAGAAAGCAGGTTTCCGCCCCCGAACCCCCACCTTCCGGCAAAGACTTTTGATACAGAAACATATTTTTTTGAAGCGGGCGGCGCGTCGGCGCGTCTCTGCCCGCGGATTCAAGGAGCGATCATGGCAAACGAGATGAAATACACCCTCTACCGCGACAAGCCGCTGGTGCGCGGGGACGGACAGATAATTTACGGCGACATGAAGGATCCCTACTACCTCCAGATCCTCATCATGTCGATGAAGAAGGCCGAGACGGGCGAAGGCGGGACGGCCGAGGACGTGCCGGATCAGATGATCGTCCAGATCCTCTCCACCGACCGCACCAAGCCCGAGAGCGAGCGGATGGTGAAGCAGTTCTTCAAGAGCGGTCTCTCCGAGGCTCTCGACATCGGCGTGAGCTGGCTCGAGCGCTTCAACAGAGAGGCTCTCGGCGAGGACGCCGTCCCGGCCGAGGAAACCGCCGAATAATAACGCATTATAATGCGAAAACGGACCGCCGGTGCGGTCCGTTATCTGTTTTTATCGTCTGTTTCGTCGCCCGTCTCATCGTCCGTCTTACCGCCTGTCTTATCGTCTGTCTTACCGTCCGCCGCTTCCGCGCCGTCTTCCCGGACGCTTTTTCCAGCCATATAGTCCATGAAATCGCGGACCGGCTCCTTTCTGAAAAGCAGGGCGAGATAGAACACCAGCATCAGCGCCGCCGCGCACGATACGGTCACCGGACTGCCGCCGAGCGCCGAGTAGGTGATGAGCAGCTTCGTCACGTCGTCTCCGGCGGGCGCGTAGCCGTAAGCGTAGGTTATCGGGATGAGGATCCACGGCGTGACGGAGTAGAGCGACGCTGTGTAGTAGACGAACGCGCAGGTGAGATAAACGCCGCCTCTGCGCCTGCCGGAGTAGAAGATGAGCCAGACCACGCCGAAGATGTACGGCAGGAGCATCCCTCCGGCGTTGAGCAGCATGCCGGTATAGGCCGTGAAATATCCGCCCTCCGAGCGCATATGCGCCGTTATGACGCTGAATTCGGTTATCCTCGCCCCGCAGGCGAGGGCGACGACAGAGTGCCCCAGCTCATGCAGGAAGATGAACTCCGCGAGCACGGCGACAGAGCAGACGGCGAGGGTCAGCAGTCTTTTTCTGAACGGCGTCACTTGCTTTCACCCGCGTCGGGCGTCCCGGCGGCCGAATCGATCATGGCGATAAGCTCCCTTTCGCCCTCCGCCTCGCCGCGGTAAGGATGGGCTTTGAGCGAGGCCTCGAGCTTCTTTTTTATCTCCGCCGCCTTATCGCCGTTTCTGTCGGCGAGATTCGCGATGGCGTATTCGGTGCGAAGGACTTGCGGCGACGTCCTCATGACGTTCATATAGGCCTTCTGATCCTTGTCGATCAGCCCTTCGATCCCGGCTCCGGTGAGCAGCCGGCAGAAGATGAGATCGCATATGACGGGGCCGCGCATCGACTGCGTGAGCCCGCTTTCCTTCGCGGCGAGACCTTCCAGCGCCTCGAGCGCGCCGGGGATATCGCCCGAGTCGAGCTTCCGCTCGGCGAGAAAGACCGGTACCACGGCCGTTATGGCGTTTGTCAGGGCGTGATCGCCGCCGCCGAAGATCTCATCCGGGACGTCGCGCAGACGCCCGCCGCGCGCCAGGCGCGAGACGACCTCGAGCTGCGTATAGAAGGCGTCCCTCGCCTCCTTCGAGCGGACGAGGACGGCGATGTTGTGCCCGTCGTTGTCGATGCCGAGGAAGGGCAGTCCGTTCGTCAGCGCCGTGCCGGCGCCGATCAGCGCCGATATCAAAAGCGCCGCGCCGAAGAAGGTATTCCTCCCGACGGCAAGCGACAGTAGAAAGGATATCGCGGCGATGATAAGGTTGACTGCGATACCGCCGATATTGTAGGCGAAATACGGATATCCGCCGTCTTCCCTTCTCGGCGGCGGCGAGAGCAGGCACTGTCCGGACGTCCCGGCGACCGTGTATCGGGCGGTCCTCAGGCGGCCGCCGTCGCTCATGATCATAAGCGAGCCGACGCGGTAGCTGATGAAGCCGTAGCCGGTGAGCCTGCCGAATACGAGATGCCCGGCCTCATGCAGGGCGGTATGGATAAAGAAGATGAGGTAGACGGCCGCGACCATCGCCGCGACGCGCAGAAGGTAGGCGGCAAACGGCATATCCGATGCCGCCGCTTCGGCGAAATACGACGCGGCGCACAGCCCGCACGCCGCGCCGACGGCGGCAAGGAGAATAAGAAACGGCCATTTTCTGCCGGCGCACAACATGAATCCCACCTCGGTGTCGAATGTTTTTTTAATTATACCAGATATCCCGCCCGCTTTAAATGTCATATCGTAAATTTTTTCCGCAATTATTGAAATCGCCGGGAGGATATGATATAATATATACACTCCGCGCCGGTGTGGTGGAATTGGCAGACGCTCGGGACTCAAAATCCCGTGTCCGCAAGGACGTGCGGGTTCAAACCCCGCCACCGGCACCAGAAAAGCACTGCCGCGCTCAGCCGCGGAAGTGCTTTTCTTATACCAGTCTATCGGTTTAAACCTCGGAAAACGCGAAGCGTTTTCCATGCGTTTCGCGTGAATTAGGAATTGAATGTTTTTATATACCGCGAAACGCGGGGTTCATAAACCCCGCCACCGGCACCACCGGAAGTCCCGAAAGCCTTGATTTTTCTGGGCTTTCGGGACTTTTTCCTTTCCTTTTTCGGTGCAGTCTTTTCTTCGGACTGAGCCGTGAAAAAGAGGGGAAAACCGTGTTTTAGGGACAAAGCGAATCGCGGAAAGCCTTGTGGCGTCTGCGATTCTGGGCCTGCGGAGGTCGGGATGTCGATTTACCGGTTTTACTGCGTAAAATAGCCGAGGATCTTGTTGGCGGCGATCTTGGCACTGTAATCGAGGTGGGTGTAGATGTTGCTGGTGGTGCCGATGTCGCTGTGACCGAGCATTCCTGAATGTCCTTGAGGGCTACAGCGAATGAACAACATTCGGAATCGAGCTATGGAGGTTGTGAACAACGATCT
>CAMJPL010000030.1 GCA_946407735.1 uncultured Clostridia bacterium | reverse complement strand
GATAATGAAGGCTCTTACTGCGTATCCGGGGGAGCCAATGATATATTCGAGAACAGCCGGGCGCTCGTCCTCAGCAACACCCTTGTCGTCGCCGAGCAGTTCCGCGAGCTCGATTTCGACTACGGCATAATCCCCTACCCCAAGCTGGACGAGACGCAGGAATACTACTACACCATCCCCGGCGGCAGCGTATCGTGCATGGCTGTGCCGATGACCATATCCGATCCCGATTTCGTCGGGGCTATGACGGCGTCTCTCTGCCGTGAAAGCTGGGTTTCGGTCGCGCCGGCGTATTACGACATCGCGCTTAAGGTTAAGGGCACCCGCGACGAGACGTCGATAGAGATGCTCGACCTCATCATGGACGGACGCCTCGTGAACGCGACGTTCCTCTATGACAGCTGGAACGGGTACGCCTACAAGGTTTCCTCTCTCATAAACTCGAACAACGATCTTGCCTCCTTCACCGCCAAAAACGACAAATCGGTCATAAAGCACTTCGAGAAGGTGCTGGCGATATTCTACGACGAAGGCTGAACAATTCTCAGCGAAAGGACTTTACCGCTATGGCGATCCAATTCATTAGCGACACAAAGACGTTCCACCTGATGGGAAAGGACATCTCCTATCTGTTCTTCATAAATGAGGCCGGATATCCCGAGCACCTTTATTTCGGGCCGAGGATCGGCGCAGGGGACGATATCAGATATACAAGGGCTTTCGGAGCGAACTCCACCTCCGCGACGCCTCCCGGCGTCGACGACGTGAGATCATACAACGACTATCCGTCCGAGCTGTCCTTCTTCGGCACCGGCGACTACCGCGAGCCGGCCGTGCTGCCGGTGAACAGGGCGGGCGACCGCCTGTGCGAGCTTTTGTTCGACACATTCGATATAGTCGGCGAGAAGCCGGCGATATCCGGCATGCCTTCGCTTGACGGCGGCGAGACGCTGATAGTGCATCTGAAAGACAGGATAAACGGCTTCGCTGCCGATCTGTATTATACCGTATACGACGACTGTTCAGTTATCGCGAGAAGGGCGGTATATAAAAACACAGGCTCGTCCGATGTACGCCTTGAGAGGGCATATTCGTTCACCCTCGCGCTTCCCGACCGCGACTATGAGATGCTGTCGCTGTACGGCGTATGGGCGAAGGAAAGACACATCGACAGGATTCCGCTCCACCACGGCGTGGTGTCGATAGATTCCAAGCGGACGACGTCGTCCGCTACCCTGAACCCGTTCATGGCCCTTCTCCGCCCCGACACCACCGAGACGCACGGTGAAGCCGTCGGCGTGAATCTCGTATACAGCTCGTCCTATGTCCTGAAGGCTGAGGTCGCTCCCGACGGCACAGCTCAGCTCACCGGCGGAATCAATGATTTTGATTTCAGCTGGAAGCTGGCTCCCGGGGATCAGCTCGAGACGCCGGAAGCCGTTATCGCCTATTCTGCCGAAGGAATCGGCGGGATGAGCCGCGCCTACCACGACGCCTACCGCGCACATCTGATCAACAAGCGCTTCGTCGGCTCGCCGCGTCCCCTGCTCATAAACAACTGGGAGGCTACATATTTCAATTTCGACGTCCCGAAGCTCTGCGCGATAGCCGACGCGGTGAACGGTCTCGGCATAGACACGCTCGTCCTTGACGACGGATGGTTCGGCAAGCGTGACGACGACCGCTCCGGCCTCGGCGACTGGGTGGTGAACGAAAACAAGCTCAGCGGCGGCCTCAAGGCGATCATTGATCATGTCCATTCTATCGGCATGAAGTTCGGCCTCTGGTTCGAGCCGGAGATGGTGAGCGAGGATTCCGACCTGTTCCGCGCTCATCCCGACTGGGCGATAGGCGCTCCCGACAGGAAGCGCTGCTACAGCCGTCATCAGTTCATGCTCGATCTTACTCGGAAGGATGTCCTCGACTACATCGTGAAGGCAGTCAGCGACGTCATCGAGCAGAACGAGGTCGACTACGTCAAATGGGATTACAACCGCAACGTCACCGAATCATGGTCGCGCTGCCTCGAGCCCGAAAGACAGTCGGAGTTCGCCCACCGCTACGCTCTCGGACTGTATGACATATGCGAGCGGATAGTTAACGGGCATCCAGGCATATTCTTCGAGGGCTGCTCGGGCGGCGGAGCCAGATTCGACCCGGCTATGATGCACTATTTCCCTCAGATCTGGACCAGCGACGATACCGACGCCGAGGAACGCACGAAGATCCAGTACGGCACGTCGATCGTCTATCCGCTATCGGTCATGAGCTGCCATGTCTCCGTCTGCCCGAACCATCAGACCGGGCGCGTCACGCCGTTCGATACCCGCGCCGTCATAGCCCATCTCGGCGCCACCGGCTACGAGCTCGACACCACGAAATTCACGGACGAGGAGAAAGCGGCTGTCAAGCTCCAGACAGCGGAATACAAGAAGGTTCAGGATCTTGTGCTCTGCGGCGATCTCTACCGCATCGACAGCCCGTTCGACAGCGGCTTCTTTACCGAAGCCGTCGTATCGAAGGACAAGTCGAAGGCCGAACTTATCTGCTACCGCCGCTTCGTTTCGGTCAACAACGAGATAAAGCGGGTAAAGATGGCAGGTCTCGATCCGGACGCCTGCTACAGGCTTGAGGAGACAGGCATCACAGCGAAGGGCTCGACCTTCATGAACGTCGGCTTCGCGCCTAAATATCCGCATTCCGATTTCGCCGCCGTAAAGTATCATTTCACAAGGATATGAACGATAACACACATGACAGCCGCCTGATCGATCTGTTTCTCCGCCTCGTATCTTGCGACAGCCCTTCGTACGGCGAGGACGCCGTGCGTGACGCCGTTATGGCGGAGCTGGCGGATATGGGGATAAAGGCCGAGGAGGACGGAGCCGGAAAGCTGATCGGCGGCAGCTGCGGCAATCTTTACGCCTATGTTGAAGGCGATCCGTCCCTTGAGCCGGTGCTTTTCTCATCGCATCTTGACACAGTCGAGCCGTCGAGGGGGAAGAAGGCGGTCATCCATGATGACGGGCTGATAACCTCCGCCGGTGACACCGTGCTCGGCGCCGACGACGCCGGAGGGCTCGCCTCGATACTCCACGCTCTGAGACTGACTCTCGAAAGCGGCGAAAGGCACCGGCCGATAGAGCTGGTATTCGACGTCTGCGAGGAACGCTACTGCGTCGGGATACAGAAATTCGATTACGGCAGGGTAAAGTCGAAACAGGTCTATGTGCTCGATCTTGACGGCAGGGTCGGCTCGGCCGCCTCCGCCGCCCCGTCCATCGTTCAGTGGAAGGCGAAATTCATCGGGCGGGCGGCTCACGCCGGATTCTCCCCCGAGGAGGGCCTGCACGCGATAAAGGCCGCCGCCGAAGGCATCTCCAATCTCAGATGCGGCAGAGTCGACGGCATGACGGTAAACGTCGGCACAATAAAAGGTGGGATCGCCGACAATATCGTTGCGCCGGAATGCCTCGTCACGGGCGAGGTGAGGGGATATGACAAAGACCTCGTGTCCGGGAAGATAGACGAGATCGGGGAGATCATGCGCTCCGCAGCCGAAAATGCGGGGATGGTCTGCGATTTTGCCGTCGACATCATATGCGAGGCATACAGAACAGACGAAAGCGCCCCTTCACGCAGAAGATACGCCGAGGCATGCCGCGCGGCAGGCGTCGAGCCCGAGTTCAAGGTCACCGGCGGCGCGTCTACGAACAATCACTGGGCGGCATGGGGCTTTGACGGTCTCGTCATCAGCTGCGCCATGAACAACTGCCATTCGGTAAAGGAATGGTCGAGCGTAAGCGAGCTTGAGAAGTCATGCGCCATCGTGCGCGAGCTGATGAGATGACGGTCGGTAACAAAAAATTAACAACTATTTCCGCCTCCGCTCTGTTAATCGGCCGAAATCTATGTTATAATTATTAACGGCGTATATATTTCGTATCAAACACATTCAAAGTGCAGCGACACAGAAAGGCAGAACCATGGGAAAATTCCTTGTCAAAACGACGCCTACCGGTGTTAAGTTCGACCTTCTCACGGCCGAGGGCAACGTGATCGCCTCGTCCGAGGTCTACAAGACCGAAGCCTCCTGCATGGGCGGCGTAAAGAGCGTGATGAACAACGCGCCGAGAGCCAATGTCGAGGATCAGACCGTCGAGGGATATGAGACAGTAAAGCATCCGAAATTCGAGCTCTACAACGACAAGAAGGGCGATTTCCGTTATCGCCTCAAGGCTACCAACGGCGAGATCATCGCCACCGGCAGCTCATATCCGGACAAGCAGGCGGCTCTTGACGCCATCGAATGCGTCAAGAAGAGCTCCGACGGCGCTCAGATCGTGAAAGGCGAGGAATAATATGGCTGATTTCGACATCAAGAAGATAATCTCCGACGTCACCGAAAAATTCAAGGGTGATTCCTCCTCGATAGCCGGCTTCTTCAAGGATCCGGTAAAGACGATCGAATCCATCACCGGCATCGATCTGCCCGACGAGAAGGTTAAGGAAGTCATCGACGGGATCAAAGCCAAATTCAGCGGCGGCGAGATCAAGCTCCCCAACGGTCTTTCGCTCGACAGTCTCGGAAGCCTTCTCGACAAGAAGGACGATTCCTCGGGGATCATCGGCAAGATAAAGAACATATTCGGATAAAACAGCAGGCGGCGGATACCTTTCCGCCGCCGTTTTCACGATACGTCAGGCATCCGTATGAAATTTTCTCTTTTTTCCGACCTTCATCACTATCCCGGAGTTTTCATGGGAGGCACCGCCGAAGATCTTGAGCTCATATACCGCAGGGCGAAGGAAAACGGCTGCGACTTCATAATCCACGCCGGCGACTTCTGCCACGGCCCGACGCTATGCGAGGATTATCTCAAGCTGTACAACGATCTCGACATACCGACCTATCACTGTCTCGGCAATCACGACACCGACTCGACGCCGTACGAAAAGACTCTCGAGATGTACCGCATGGAAGACGGTCACTATTTCTTCGACGACGGCGGGTTCAGGTTCATCATATGCGACCCGAACTATTATTATCTTGACGGTATCTACCATCACTACGACATGGGGAACTACTACGCCCACGGACAGCTTAGGGACTGGATGCCGCCGGAGCAGATCGAATGGCTGAGAGGGACGATAGCCTCTTCTCCGGGTCCGTGCGTCCTTATCAGCCACGAGAGCTTCGAGCGTCCGGACGGCGTGAAGAACCGCCGTCTCGTGCTCGACGTCATAAACGAGGCGAACAGGAAAAAGCCTCACAGCGTGCTGATGTGCATAAACGGCCATTATCACCGCGACTTCATCAGGATCCTCGACGACGTCATATACTTCGAGATAAACTCGGCGTCTTATGACTGGGTCGAGAAAAAGCACGACAGATACCCTGAGGATCTTTGCGAAAAATACCGGCTCCTGAGCAATACAGTGGTTTACAACGATCCGATACACGCCATCGTCACGCTCGAGGGGACGACGGTGACGATAGACGGCATGGAGAGCAGCATGTTCATGGGGATCAACCGCGAGCATACCGCGAACAAGATATACGACGCTGCCGGACGTGATGTGGTACCGAAGGTTTCCTCGGCGAAGATAACGATAGGCTGAAAAGAAAAGCGGATCCCGCGGACATTTTGTCACGCGGGATCCTTTACAATTATAGCTTTTTCCGCAGGGCGGGAGCAATCACACGTTGTAAACCGCCGGGTCGTCTATCCTGACCCTTCTTCCCTCTCTCGCTGAGACATAGCAGGCGAGCACCATCCGCAGCGAATCCCTGCCCTCATAGACGGAGCAGATCGGCCCGCGCTCACCGCGCAGGAACTCACCGAGCATGATATACTCGTTCGCGATCCTCCAGCCGTGAGAATCGGGAGACGCGATATCGCTGACGGTCCAGTCCTTGTCGCCGTTCACATACCACTTGAGGCCGGGACCGGAGCGGGTCATGCCGTGGCAGGAAACGCCGTCGCCGTAATAATGCAGGATCGTTCCCTTTTTGCCGTAGACCTCGGTCGTCGGCTCGGTTGTGCAGGAGCTGAAATTGCAGTTGATCTGGGCGATGAGACCGCTCTTGTACTTGAACAGAGCGACACCGCTGTCGTTCGCTATGCGGGGATCGTCCATCGTCGACATCTCGCACATGACGGTCTCCGGAACACCGAAGATCCAGTTCATCATATCTATCGGATGAGAGCTGTCGTCGGCGAAGATATCGCGGTTGAGAACCTTCTCGTTGTGCCATGTGTCTGCGAAATTGCCCCAGAGATGAGTACTGAGACCGTGACGGCGGCGGTACTGGTATATCGGACCGATCGCTCCGGACTCGATGATCTCCTTGATCTTGATGTTCTGCGGGTCCATGCGCATCTGATAGGCGAGCGTGAAGCGCACGCCGTTCTTTTCGACGGCCTCGACGATGCGGTCGGCCTCCTGCATCGACAGCGACATCGGCTTGTAGCATACGATGTCCTTCTTCGCGGCGGCGGCCATCTCGACCAGCTTCGCGTGGAAGGCGGTCTCGCCGGAAATCACCACGGCGTCGCAGGAGTCAAGCACCTCTTTGACGTCGGCGGCCTCCTCCATCCCGAGCTTTGAGCAGCCGTCGGCCTTGCGGACGGGATCCCAGTCCCAGCCCTTTGTGAACTTGATGCCGCATGACGGATCATCCGCCCATTTTCCACCGTATGAGAACACATGCCCGTGCGCGAAGCCGAGCACTCCAAGCTTAACTGACATTTTTCGGTCCTCCAGATATTCCGATCGCTTATGAAATCAGGCCTTCCCGCGGTCATGACGACACGCGGGCCTGCCGGTATGTTTCGGTCTTCATATATTATACACCCTGCACCATGAAATTTCAACCGTTTTTTTGTTTTTTGCCCGTTTTGACATGAGCGTTTTATTGTATTTCAATTAACTTTCTCCATTCATCTGCGAATTCTCTTGACATCTGTGCAAATTTGTTGTATAATGATATAAACGGAGAATTGTAACTGTATGAAACGAACAAACAAACTGCCTGAGATATATTTCGCCCTGTCGGCTGCCGCGGCTGTCATTTTTGCGGCCGTCGATATAATACTGATGAGATCGGGGTACGACTGGACCCTATTCCTTTATGAAAGCGGCTCGTCCGCGCCGCTGATATTCCACACCGCGGCGATCGTGATAACGGTGCTCCTCTGCACCTCCGTCATCTTCGCCCGGCACGCCATGCTGCCGCGCAGCGCGGCTCCGGCCGGTGCGTTCACCTCCTTCTGCGCCGGGATGACGGGCTGCATGCTCGCCGGATTCGGCCTGATGAAGCTGTATTATTTCATGCGCGGCAGATACGACATGACAGCGCGGGACACAAAGCTCGGACTTATCGCCGCCTTCTTTGCCATAGCCGCGGCTCTCTATTTCATCATCACCGCCGTGGCGAAGGAAAGCAGACGGGCCCATTCCCTTCCCGCCTTCGCGGTCATCATAACCGCAGCTCTGAGGCTGGTCGAGATCTATTTCGGCACCGCGTCCCCGATAAACAGCCCTCCGAGGATAATCTTCGAGATCGCCATGCTCGCCTGCATGGATTATATCATAACCGAAACCCGATTCATAGTCGGACAGCCGAAGCCGGAAAGATATCTCGCGGCATCCTGCGCGTCAATAGTCCTGCTTGCGCTGTATGCCGTCCCGCATCTCTTCTTCACCTTCGCCGGAAAGTATGAGATCGGACCGGAAACGCTGTATTCGGCGTCGATGCTGTTCATGGCGCTTTATATCGCCGGGAGGATGGTCAGATATCTCTCTATGGACGCCGAACCGGAGCCCGAGCCCGAAACGGACAAGACGGACTCAAAAGATAAAAACGAAGAAAAAGCAAGCGACGGAAAAAAAGAGGAATCAGAAACCGTAAACTGACAGACTGCACATTTTGACAAAGTTTCGTTTTTCACGATAGAAGGTAAAGTATATCATGAAAAAAAGGATAACAGCGATAATAGCGGCGGTGCTATTGTTCATACCGACCTACGCGGCCGTCGCATATTACTCGGTCGCGCAGAACGCTCCGGTAGACGACCGCTCTATCTCCAAAATGAGCCTCACCGATCTCACCGGAACCATGTTCGAGTTCGAGCGCAGCGACGCGAAATACAAGGACAACATCGAGAACAATATGCTGGCGTACTTCCTCGACATGAACGCCAAGGCTTCCGAAGAAAGCTCGCTTCCCGACTCGATCGACGTGAACCGCTATTTCAAATCCGTCTACACGGCGTATGACAGGGACACGGTCTACAGATACTATTTCAATAACGATCCGAGCAACGCCTGGTTCATCGACGGTGACGGCAAATTCTGGCATATAGGGACCGAGTACGCGAAGAAATTCCTCAACTCTTCATACGCGAGATGCCTGTTCAGCGGAGCCGAACCGCCGGCTCTCATCATGGACGATCAGCCGGTCGAGCCGCGCACCCTTACATGGGAATACCGCAGCTATGAAGGCAGCTTCGTCAAATCCGCCGATACCGACAACAGCTCGAGCGAGCTTCCGACCTACCGCGTGGTGGGCGGCAGGATGTTCCTCGACTTCAGCGTCGAGCCCGATCTCGTGCAGGTAAAGGTATCTCAGGGCGGAAGCACCATTTTCGACGACACCTATGCCAATATCGGCAACATCAACCTCAAGGAGAACGACAGGGCCTCGATCACGATCACGGCGAAATGGTATGAGACAGCCGAGCGCGGATACAGGGGCGAGGCGGTGTACAGCTTCACGGCGAACGTGACGGCCGAGCCGGTCTTCTATCTCGGCGAGACCTCCGTCGAGCCGGGCGAGTTCATCGTAGTGACCGGTCTCAATGTAAGCGAACCGAACAACGTGCGCTTCGAGTCGTCGCCGGATATCGGATTCACTCCGGTATTCTTCAGAGACGGCGAATGCGTCAGAGCTCTGATCCCGGTCGACGTGAACATCCCCGAGGTCGCCGCCATGACCGGAAACGCCGACACAAGCGAGAGAGTGAACATAGATCTCACCTTCAACGCGTCCGGCGTATCGCAGACTCTTACCCTTGTAGTGACCGAGAAGCAGTTCAAGGCTCAGACTCTCGGTTATTCTGCCGCGACGATAAACGGCACCTACAGCGAAGCGGCGATAGAGGAATACAAGACATCGCTGTCCGAGGCCTTCGCCGCCCGTGAGCCGAACAGATACTTTGACGGCACATGGATCGAAGCCTCCAGCGACGGCATAATCCGCACCGGATTCGGCCTCTACCGCACGATAGCGGTCACCGGCGAGACTGTCCGGCACACCGGCGTCGATTACATCGTATCGGCCGGCAAGAGCGCTCTCGCGGTCAACCGCGGCAAGGTAATATACACCGGTGAGCTGACCACGTCCGGAAAGATCGTCGTAATCGACCACGGATGGGGACTCAAATCGACCTACGAGCATCTGAGCTCCATCTCGGTCGCGGTAGGCGACGTCGTGGCTCAGGGCGATATCGTCGGCATAGTCGGAGACACCGGCTGCGCCGAGGGATATATGCTTCACACCACGCTGTTCGTGTTCAACGTGCCTGTCTGCCCGTACGATCTCTGGGACAACGGCGTCATAATGACGGATCCGGCGGCGCAGGCTGCCGCTCCAGCAGCCGAGGGCCCGGTCATCGACCCGGCAGCCGGAAGCTGATATTGATACTGATTTCACCCGCTCCCGCAAGTGATTTGCGGGAGCGGTTTTTTTGGTAAACAAAAGCGGATATGCCCCTTATTTGAAGCAAAACCGCGGTTAACGAAAAATTAATGCAAAAAACTCTTGACAAACACACGTGAATATGGTATAATATCACTGTTCGCCGAAAGGCTGAACGGCGTCCAGCCGGTACTCAAACGATGATGTACCTTTAGCTCAGCCGGATAGAGCAACTGCCTTCTAAGCAGTAGGTCGTGGGTTCGAATCCCCCAAGGTACGCCAGTTTTCACGTGCCGCGGGTCTCATACCGATCCCGCGGCTCGTGAGAATGATCAATTCGTTTATAGCAGCGCGGCGACAATCAAATAATTTTACACTGCGTACGGTGGGTATAGCTCAGTTGGTCAGAGCGTCAGGTTGTGGCCCTGAAGGCCGTCGGTTCGAGACCGACTACTCACCCCAGAATCAGATCCGACCGAAACGGTGTTTCGGTCGGTTTTTTTTACAGATTAGGAAGTGGTCATCTTTGAAACTGGATAACAAAAAACGCATACTGTTTTTTGAGATAGTGTGCTGCTTTATGTATCTGGCAAGCTATGTCTGCCGTTACAGCTACGCTTCGATGATATCCGTCATAGCGGGTGACCTCGGCGTCGCCGATTCGGTCGCCGGTCTTGTGACCAGCGGACTGTTCATTTCATACGGCGCCGGACAGCTGATCAGCGGACGGCTCGGCGACCGCTTCAAGCCGTACAGACTGGTACTGCTCGGGATAACCTGCGTATCGGTCATCAATATCATCATGTCCGCCGTTTCGAACATCTGGATCATGCTTGCGCTCTGGATCGTCAACGGCTTCTTCCATTCCCTTCTGTGGCCTCCGCTCGTCCGCTTCATGAGCGATCTGCTGACATCAAAGGATTACGCCAACGCGGTGGTCATCGTCTGCATCGGCTCACAGTGCGGCAATATACTCGTTTATCTCGGGATACCGCTCTGTCTTTCGATAGGCTGGCGGTTCGGATTCATCGCCTGTGCCGGAGTAGGTATCGCCGCCGCCGTCATATGGGGACTTTATATGTCACACGCCGTGAAGGTCAGCGGTTATGTCTTCCGCCCCACCGTCGGCGCCGACGCGAAGAAGAAATCGACCGGCGACGAGGCTCTGCCACTCGGCCCGATCATCGTCGCGACCGGAATGCTGCCGATGTTCGCCGCCATCGTCCTTCAGGGTACGCTTCGCGACGGCGTGCAGACATGGATGCCGAAATTCATTTCGGACAACTTCTCGGTCGATCTGAAAAGCTCTATCCTCTACTCCGTCGCGCTGCCGATATTCGCCGTCGGATGCTACTGGCTCGCTTCCGTCATACAGGATAAGGTGAAGGACGAGCTCAAGACGGCCGCCTGCATATTCGGCGTCGGAGCTGCGGCGGCTACCGTGATGAACTTCGTTGCCGGAAGGAGCATCGTGACGACCATCATCGTCATGGCCTTCATGGCCGGATCGATGCACGGCGTCAACCTCATGCTCATCTCCCGCGTGCCTCACCGCTACGCAAGGTACGGCAAGGTCTCGACAGTATCGGGGATAGTCAACTCATTCACCTATGTCGGCTCGGCCGCATCGACATATCTGTTCCCGCTGATAAAGGATAATTTCGGATGGACGGTCCTTATGGCGATATGGGCCTTCATCGCTGTCGGAGGAACTCTCTTCTGCCTGCTCTCGCACAGAAAGTGGAAGAGATTCATATCGGAAGAATAATACTCAAGAGGGGGTATAAAACGATGCGAATAATCAATCCCGACGACGGATATCACTATTTCTTCGGCTATTACGACCTTCAGCCGCTCGACTCGGCGCAGAGGATGCATCTCGCACACAGGGTCGGGTTCATCGACCGTCTGCCCGAAGCGGGCGACATCGCCGAGCTCGGCGCGATCGACATGGAAACCGGCGTATTCGAGAAATACGCCGAGACGACGGCGTGGAACTTCCAGCAGGGAGCGATGTACCGCCGGATATACGACGACGACCATGTGATCTTCAACATCCGGGACGATTCCCTTCCCTGTGGCTTCGGATCTACGATACTGAATATCCGCACCGGGGAGATCCGGAGCCTTCCGATGCCGATAGCCGACCTATCGAAGGACGGCAGACACGCCCTTTCGATCAATTTCAGCCGAGTCTTTGATTTCCGCCCAGGCTACGGCTACGCCGGACGCCCCGATCCGAACGGAAACGTCATGGCGCCTTCCGATGACGGAGTATGGCTGACGGACGTCGGGACAGGCGAATACCGCCTTATCATCAATTACGCCGATGTAAGGCGCCTGTTCCCGCAGCCGCCGTATTCCGACGGCAAGCTGCTGGTGAATCACATCACCTTCAATCCCTCCGGGACGAGATTCCTGTTCCTTCTCCGGAACTTCCCCGCCCCCGGGCAGAGAGGCTGGAAGACGATGCTGATAACGTCAGATCTCGACGGCAATATGTGTCTCATCACGCCTTTCTGCGTGAATTCGCACTATTACTGGAAAAACGACGACGAGATACTGATAGTTTCATCGGTAAAAACGGATGACAGCTCCTTCGCTCTCTGGCTGCTCAATGACAGTACGGGCGAAAAGACACGTCTGCCGGAGCCGAATCCGACATACGACATCCATTGCATCTATTCACCCGACAGACGGTACATCATCGGCGACAGCTATCCGTCAAAGGACAACCCGACTCGCAGTCTGTGGCTGATCGACACCGAAAAGGGCGTCATGACCGAGCCTGTTAAGGTCGATACGATAATCCCGCCGATCGTCGATATCCGCTGCGATCTGCATGTGCGCTGGTCGCCGGACGGAAGCTTTGTCACCTTCGATTCGACGCATACCGGCAAACGAACTATCGTCATGGCCGACAAATCCGATCTCGGAATTGAATGACAATATAATATCCGCCCGGATCTTTTTGATCCGGGCGGTTTTTGTTTATGCGTAAGGTTTATCACTTCGCGGCGATCTCAAGCAGAGCTCTTACTGCGGCTGCGACCTCCCATCTGAGGGCGTTGTCCGTCGGACGGAGTTCGCCCTCTGACGCCGTGAGAACGCCGTTTCCGGCCGCCCATCCGACCGCTCCTGCCGCCCAGTCGGAGATATCTCCGGCGTCGGCGGCGGTGACATCGGCGGTTTCGACGTCACAGCCCTTCCATCCCGCGTATCTGTACAGTATCGCGGCGAGCTGCTCTCTCGTCACGCTTTCATCGGGGGCGAATCTGCCGTCGCCATAGCCGAGGACTATGCCGCTCTGAGCCGCCCACTCGACTCCGGCGGTGAACCACGCGTCGACGGGAACGTCCTCAAAGGCGCCGGAATAGTCAGCAGCCGGTCTTCCCTCGATACGGTAAAGGATAGTCACGATCATCCCTCTCGTGAGCTCGCCGTACGGGTCGAATTCGGTATCGGAGACTCCCTGCATGATATCGACGTCATAGACATACTTCACGATGTCGTACATATCCGTATTGTCCGGCACGTCGGTGAACGGCAGACCGTCGGTTTCAGGCGCGGGAGCGGGCTCGGCAGCGGGTGCCGGCGCGGCAACAGGAGCTGGGGCGGCAGCAGGAGCCGGGGCGGACGGAACCGCAGGCGCGGCAGGCGAAGCAGGCGTCGTCTGGACAGGCGGCTGCGGCCAGATCACCGGGAGAGGATAGACAGGATATACCGGATATCCGGAGAAAGCCGGGAAGTAAGGCGGGATCACGGGATCGGTGCCGGTGTCTTTATCCCATTTTGCATATACGGTGGTGTCGGAGGTTATCGGCTGGCTGAAATCAAATTCCGTCGTCAGAGAGGAGTCTTTGTACCAGCCGCCGAAGACATATCCTTCCTTTGTCGGATCGGTCGGCTTTACGGCGCATTCGCCGGAGCGGACTGTCTGATCCTCAACGGCCGAGCCGCCGTCGGTGTCAAAGTCAACGGTGTATTTCGTCTCAACATAGCTGAATATGATTGAGAGAGATTTTCCGCCCGGACTGTGGAACATCTCCGCGTACTGTACGTCAGCGCCTTCGACATCTATAGTCAGGTTAGACGGGATATCATAGGAGAAGAATACCTCAGTATTGCCCTCAATACCGACAGTATCTTCGATCTGGACCTTAAAGTAATATGCCACTCCCGATACCGGGCCTTCGGACAGGACGACGCCTGTAAATTCCGTCTTGTTGTCCGAGAGAGGCGACACGCTGTACGAGAGCGGAGTCGAGCCTTCGACAAATCCCGCCTCCATCTTCGAGGCGTTCAGCGTATAAGTACCGTCGGAATTTTCTTCGGCATACCAGCCTTCAAGGGTAAAGCTGTCTGAGACCAATACCCATTTGGCGTATATCGTCGTATCTGATAATATCGGCTGCGAGAAGTCGAATAAAGTCGTGCGTCCGGGATCGGCGTACCAGTTCCAGAACTCACGCTTTTCCTTTATCGGCTTATCCGTCGGCTTTACGGCGCATCCGCCTGATATCACAGTCTGAGACGGGACGAGAGAACCGCCGTCGGTATCGAATATGACGGTGACAGTCGCCTTCGGCTTAATGACCACATGCGTCGCGACGGCGCCGCCGGATTTTATCACTTTCCCGTCCACGACGGCGTCGGCAGGTTCTGTGATCTCATGCGTGTCGGCGATGGTCAAAGGGGTATTGGTGTATATCGCACCATCTGTGCCAGCTCCCGTCGCTTCGACCTCGGCGCTCCCGGAGATGCCGAGACTTCCGAAAACCTTTATACCTGTTCCGTTCTCTGACACAGCTGTAACCTTACCGCCTGATATAGCAGAACTGCCGTCTGATCTCAAAGCGTTGGCATAACCTTTCCCTGTAAGGCTGCCGCCCTTTACTTCGATGTGTCCGGCAGCAAGTCCATGACTGGGATCGGCTCCGCTGGCCGGATCATATACGCCTCCGTCCGCCTCAACTTCACCGCTCTCCTGGACAAACTTGCCATTAACTCTGATACCGCAGCTGTAGTCTCCGCTGACGAAACTCCCGCCGCCGCTCGCGGACAGCTTTCCGCTGCCGGTGATCGTCAGATCTCCTTCAACGAAAATTCCGTAGCTTCGTTTATTTTCGACATAACTTGAGACCTTATTATCTCCCGAAATATCAATGACAAGACCGATATCGGAATATATACCATAGCTGTTCCCGTATTCACCGGTCGTCGTCGTGTTGTTTATATCCGCTCCGTTCAGGCTCAGCTTCGCCGGATCGGCACCGGACGCAGGGGTGAATACCACCGTCCCGTCGCCGAGGACGTCTGATTTAATGGTATCGGTGACCCCTATGCCCTGAACCCAGACGCCATAATTCTCGGCGTAAGCGCCATAGGTAAGGAGCGCCGCCATAACGCAGACCGTCATGAGCGCGAGAATGACGCCCCATCTGTTATATATCTTATTCATATCACATATGCCTCCCGATGTCGATCATACAGTCACTTTGACATTATACTTTATTATAGTTAATGATATCAGATTCGTATGCTTTTGTCAAGCGATTCCGAAAAGTAATTGTAACATTATTGATTTGTAATGATCATCCCTCGTAAAGCCAAAAAAGCAGGGAGGCCGAATAACGGCTTCCCTGCATGATATGATCTTTATTCCTCTTCAACCTGCTTCATCTCGTAGCACTCGAGAACGTCGCCGACCTTGATGTCGTTGAATTTCTCAAGAGCGATACCGCACTCGTAGCCCTGCTGGACCTCGCGCACATCGTCCTTGAAGCGGCGGAGCGAGCTGATCTTGTCATCGAATATAACGACGCTGTCGCGAAGCACGCGGACCTGTCCGGAGCGGGCGATCTTGCCGTCGGTGACGTATGAGCCGGCGACGGTGCCGACGCTCGAGACGTGGATGGTCTGGCGCACCTCGGCGTGACCGAGGACGTTCTCCTTGAACGTCGGAGCGAGCATACCCTTCATCGCCTTCTCGATCTCGTCGATCATCTCGTAGATGATCTGGTATGTCCTGATCTCGACTCCGCTGCGCTCGGCCGATTCGGTGGCGCTGCGGTCGGGACGGACGTTGAATCCGACGATGATGGCGCTCGACGCGCTGGCGAGCATGACGTCGTTCTCGGTTATGCCGCCGACAGCGGTATGGATGACGCGGAGCTCGACCTCGTCGTTGGACAGCTTCTCGAGCGACTGTCTGACAGCCTCGCAGGAGCCGACGACGTCGCCCTTGATGATGATGTTGAGCGACTTTTTCTCTCCGTCGGCGGCGTCGAACAGCTCGTCGAGCGAAGCCTTCGGGGACTGCTTGAAGCCCTCCTCGCGCATCTGCTCGCGGCGCTGAGCTGTGAGCTCGCGGGCCATCTTCTCGTCCTCGACGACGATGAATTCGTCGCCTGAGACCGGGACCTCGTCGAGACCGATGATCTCGGCGGGAACGGACGGACCGGCTTCCTTCATCGTGCGGCCCTTCTCGTCGCGCATGGTGCGGACGCGGCCTATCGCCATTCCGGCGAGGACGGTGTCGCCCTGACGGAGCGTACCGTTCTGAACGAGGACCGATGACACCGGGCCGAGTCCCTTGTCGAGTCTCGCCTCGATTACGATGCCCTTCGCCTTGCGCTTCGGGTTGGCCTTGAGCTCGCGCACCTCGGCGACGAGCAGGATGTCCTCGAGCAGCTTGTCGATGCCCTGCTTGGTGACGGCCGAGACGGGATCGCAGATGACGTCTCCGCCCCACTCCTCGGGAACGAGGTCGTATTTTGTAAGGCCTTCCATGACCTTCTGCGGGTTCGCGCCGTGCTTGTCCATCTTGTTGATGGCGACGATGATGTCGACTCCGGCGGCCTTCGCGTGGTTGATCGCCTCGACCGTCTGCGGCATGATGCCGTCGTCGGCCGCGACGACGAGGACGGCGATATCGGTCGCCATCGCTCCGCGGGCGCGCATGGCCGTGAATGCCTCGTGTCCGGGCGTGTCGAGGAAGGTGATGTTCTTTCCTTTGATATTGACCTGATAGGCGCCGATGCTCTGCGTGATGCCTCCGGCCTCGCCAGCGGTGACGTTGGTGTTGCGGATGGCGTCGAGCAGCGACGTCTTGCCGTGGTCGACGTGACCCATGACCACGACTACGGGAGGACGCTCGACAAGGTCTTCGGGAGCGTCCGGCTGCTCGGCCTGAGCGAGGATCTTTTCCTCGAGGGTGACGACGACCTCCTTTTCGACCTTCGCGCCGAATTCCATGGCTACGAGTCCGGCGGTGTCGAAGTCGACAGTCATGTTCGCCGAAGCCATCACGCCCTGCATGACGAGCTTCTTTATTACCTCCGCGACTGTGACGTGCAGACGCATGGCGAGCTCGTTCACGACGATCTCGTCCGGCAGGGTGACCTCGAGCTGCTGCTTCTTCGGCGGGTTCTGAGGCTTCTTATTGCGGTTGTCCCTGCGGTCGCTGCGCTCCTCGCGTCCGCCCTTCTTGAGCTTCTGCTTGGAGGAGGTGTTTTCGTTCTTCTTGTTCGAGACTGGAACGAGGGTGTCGAGGCGCTCATCGTACTTGGACAGATCGACGGAGCCTCCGCCTCTCGTGTCGACGACCTTGGCGCTCTTCATGCGGGCGCTGTCGGAGCCTTCGGACACGACGACGGTGGTGCTCTCCTGACCGCCTGTCGGCGTCGGGATGATGACTCCGGCCTTCGTGCGGTCGCGCTCCTGCTTCTTGTCGCCCTTCTTCTGCTGAGCCTGCTTCTGGGCCTCGAAATTGGGCTTGTTCTCGAAGCGGGCGGAGCGGGCCTTCGCCTCCTCGGCGGCACGGTCGGTCTTCTTCCCGGTCGGTGCAGCCTTCGCGGCGGCGTTCTGCCCCTGCTTCTGCTCGGCACTCTGGCGCTGATCCTTCTGAGCCTGCTGCTTCTGCTGCGCCTGCTGGGCCTGCTGATCCTTCGGCTTCTGCTGGCCATTCTGAGGCTGGATCGGCTTTCCGTTCTTGTCGCGCTGAGGTCCGTTTACCCAGCCCTGCTTCTGCGCCTTCTGCTGGGCGTTCTGTCCCTGCTTCGCCGCGGCGGCGTTCTGTCCGCTCCTCTTGGCGGCGGCGGCCTGAGCGGCCGCTAGCTGACGCTGCTTCTCACGCTCGAGGGCGGCGGCCTTCTTCGCCTCGTCCTCGGCCTTGAGCATATTCTGGCGGACGGCGCCGTTACTGGTCACCGATGTGGTCTTCGGCTGAGGCGGCTGTATGCTTATGCTGCGGCGCTTCTCAGGCTGCTTCTCCGGCGGGCGCTCCTTCTTCGGCTGCTGAGGCTGAACAGGCTGAGCCGGACGCTGGATCTGCTGCGGCTGGGCGGAGACGGGCTTCTGAGGCGCAGCCGGCTTCTGAGCGGGCTGTGCAGCGGCCGGAGCCTCGGCTTTCGGCTCTTCCTTCTTCGGCGGCGCGGTCTGCTCCGCCGCGGGAGCGGCTTCCGGCTTTTTGTCCTCCGAAGGCTTTTCCTCCGGCTTTTTTACCTCGGGCGACGGCTCGGCGGGCTTTGATATCTCCGGCGCCGGCGTCTGCTTTTCCTGTGCGGGCTTATCCGGCGCTTCGTCCGCCGGTTTTGCCTCGGGAGCCGGAGCCTTTTCATCCGAAGGCTTCTCGGAGCCGTCGGACGGCTTCTTTTCGGCAGCCGGCTTTTCCTTCTTCGGAGCCGGAGCCTTCTTTTCGGGAACGGTTATCGTTATCTCCCCTGAGAGGTACTTTTCGAGATCGTCCGTTTTGTTCTTAAGGGTAAAGGTATTCATCACGATCTCGAATTCAGCGGGGGAAAGAACGGCCATGCGGTTCTTCTGGCCGTACCCGCTCGCCGTCAGAATGTCCGATATATCCTTCGCTTTGACGTCAAGGTCCTTTGCAAGATCACTGATGCGGTATTTCTGGCTGGTCAATATTACTGCACCTCCTGCGAGTGCGCTTTCGGTTGATAACGTCCGTTACGGCGTATTTCTGCTTCAATGTTTCCGGTCTTTGTTTCAGGCGTTGAGCCACATTCCATCATGCTTTCTTAGCGCGCCTCCCGGACGTAGCGTCACTGCGTGTTCTTGTGTTCAATTTCTGCCCGCCGCTTTCGCGTTCTTTTGGTTTATAAAAGTTTTTCGGTTTTCTTTCGGATCTTTTTCTTTCGGATCTTTCGGGTTTCAAAGACGTTTCGGCAGCCTTTTCGGGAGCCTTCGCGTCTTTGCCCTCAGAGGGAGGATAATCCGGTTCGTAATCGTCTTCGTCGTCCTCCGCCTTCGGCCTTATCACCGAGCCGTCAGGCAGAAGCGGGAGCACGCCCTTGTAAAACCTCGCGTCGGTCACGCCGACGCAGGCGCATACTCCTTTGCCGACGCATCCGCCGAGCTGCTCCGACGTGAGTCTGCATACGGCGTACGGCGTCCCGTAATATGAGCAGCAGCCGCTCACGCGCTTCACCGTGTTTTCGGAAGCGTCCGAGGCGATGAGCGCGATATAGACGTCGCCGCTGCCCCGGATCCTGTCGCGCAGGCGGTCGGTGCCGAAGACGATCCTTCCTGCCTTCATCGCTATCCCGAGCAGCCCGGTGAGCTTTGTTTCATCCGCCGTCAACGGGATCACCTCCGATCGACGAAAGCTGTTTTTCAAGCTGAGCGTATATCTCGTCGGGTATCTGCGTGTCGAGGCTGCGCGAGAGCCTGTCGCCCTTCCTGGCCTTTTTCAGACACGCCGCGTCGGGGCAGATATATGCTCCCCGTCCCGACTTCTTGCCGGTCGCGTCGAGGATGATCGCGCCGTCTGGTGTGCGGACGACGCGTATCAGCGACCGTTTGTCCTTTGATTCCATGCAGCCGACGCACCTCCGCTGCGGTATCTTTTTCTGGTGTGCCGGTGTCGGCATGGTATCACCTCGTTTCCGATTTCAGTCTCAGTCGGTGCCCGTGATCTTTATATCGATCTTATATGTCGTGAGTCTGGCGGCGAGTCTGGCGTTCTGACCTTCCTTGCCGATGGCGAGGCTCAGCTGATCCTCGGCGACATACGCCTTGCAGCCGTGGCTGTTCTCATCCACCTTGACGCTGTCGATGACTGCCGGGGCGAGCGCCGCCGCTATATACTCGGCCATATCGTCGCTGTAGGCTATGATGTCTATCTTCTCTCCGGCGAGCTCGCTGGTCACGCTGTTGATGCGGCTCGAATGCTGACCGATGCAGGCGCCGATGGGATCGACCGACTCGTCTCTCGACTGGACCGACACCTTCGTGCGGCTCCCGGCCTCTCTCGCGATGCCCTTTATGACGACTATGCCGCTCTGCATCTCGGGGACCTCGAGCTCGAACAGGCGCTTGACAAGCCCGGGAGCTCTGCGTGAGAGATTGAAGATCTGCCCCTGAGGATCGGGAGACACGCGCATGACGTAGACCTTGAGGAGCTGTCCCTCGGTATATGTCTCGCCCGGTATCTGCTCGATCTTGGGAAGACGCGCCGTCGTGATCTCCTCGTTTTCCTCGCGGCGGATGCCGTCGTCGCTTTCCGTCTCGGAATCGTCGGGGACTATATCGACTATAACATCGCCGGACTCGCCGGTGTCGGGATTGTGCTCTATCTCACGGACCCTGACCGTGATGATCTCGTCGCGCTTGCTCTCGTACTCCTGGAGCGCCGAATTGCGCTCGGCCTCGCGGATCGCCTGGATGATGATCTGCTTCGCCGTCTGGGCGGAAAGCCTTCTGAACGCGGATGGCTTTATCTCGAACTCGCAGGTGTCGCCGACGCGGTAGCTTCCGCTAATGTTCGCCTCATATACCGAGACCTCGGCCACGCTGTCCTCGACATTCTCGACGACAGTCTTGATCTGGAACATCCTGATCTCCTGATTGTCGCGGTCGAAGACCACGCGGACGTTCTCATGGCTCGCCTTCTCGTTGGTATATTCGCGCTTGTAGGCGCCGATAAGCGCCGCCTCAAGCTTCTCGAGCATATATTCCTGCGGTATCTTTTTTTCGTCTTCAAGCAGCTTGAGAGCTGCGAACAGCTCCTTGCCGCCGAGTCCCTCGTTCTCACTGCCCGGCTTGCTGCGTGCGGTCCTTTTTTTCATTTTTCAGATCTTCCTCGAAATCATAGTAAACATTTGCCTTGGATATCGCTTCGAGCGGCAGGGTCCTATCCGTGCCGCCGTCCTTTATGACGATGCTGCTTCCGTCAAACGAGAGAAGCTCTCCCGTGATGTTTTTCCTGCCGTCGACGGCGTTGAACAGCTTTACCGTGATGACAAGCCCGACGCAGGCCTCATAGTGCTCCGGCAGGCGTATGCTGCGTTCGATGCCGGGTGAGCTGCATTCAAGGATATAGGCCCCGTCTATCAGATCGGCCTTATCGAGCTCCGCCTCGACGGAGCGGTGAAATGCCTCGCACTCGTCCATCGAAACGCCGTCGTCGCCGTCTATCGTGTACCTGAGATAATAGTCCCTGCCTTCCTTCACGTATTCGCAGTCCCAGAGGTACAGACCAAGGGACTCGGCGCAGGGAACGCCTATCCCGAACGCGGCGTCGGCTATCTCGGCCGACGAGAGCCTTCTCTTTTTTTCGCCGCCGACGGCGCCGGCGTTCTCTGAGCCGGCAGCGCCGCTTTTGTTGTCGCTTTTTATATCTTTCGGCATAATCCGTTTCAAAAATCAATAAAGAGCAAGTTAACCCTGCTCTTTATCCTCTTTGTCAATACCCATTGTTGTTATATTATACCACATTTAAACTGAAATTTCAATAGGATTCGGAAATATTCGTCATATGACACAAAACATCGTCCCGTCTTCGACCGTTTTTCGTCGTCATTTTGCCGTGTCCGGCACCCAGCGGATGGTTTTTATCAAATCCGCCGAGGTTTTGAGAACGCGGGCGATTTTTATTTACATGATTGGCATTGAATACTTTTAACGAATGAGGTATAATTATGTTTCAGCGGCCCTGCGCCGCGCGGTACAAACACACCATATACAACCTGAAAAATGGATAATATATTCGACCTTTTCCGGAGGATCGCGTCTGACGCTTCTCCGGCTCAGTCCGTTTCCCCGATCGAATGGCTTCTCGTCGGTCTCGGCAACCCCGGCGCCGAATACGCGAAAACACGTCACAACGCCGGATTCATGGCAATTGACTACATGTCCGAGAAGGCGGGATTCACCGTCACGAAACTGAAATTCAGGGCTCTTACCGGAGAGGCGCAGATATCGGGCAAGAGGGTGCTCGTAATGAAGCCTCAGACATACATGAACGCCTCCGGCGAATCGGTGAGAGAGGCGGCCGATTTTTACAAGATCCCGCCCGAGCGCATCCTCGTGATATCCGACGACATATCGCTGCCGCCCGGAAAGATGAGGATCAGGAGAAAGGGATCGCCGGGAGGCCACAACGGCATCGAGAACATTATATACCAGCTCTCGTCCGACGCCTTCCCGAGAATAAAGCTCGGAGTCGGCTCGCCGCCGCCCGGCTACTCGCACGACCAGCTCATCTCATGGGTGCTCGGCTCCGTCCCGGAGGCCGACAGAACCGCCTTCCAAGACAGGATAGCCGACGTCCCCGCCGCCGCAGAAACCATCATATCCGGCGATATCGACGGCGCGATGGGTGTATTCAACGGCAGATGAGACCGTGAAAAACACCTGCCGTCATAAGGTCACATCAGAATATCACAGAGACAATCGAGAAAACAATTAATGTCAAACAAATCAGGCTCTCTGCCCTGCGTCGTGTCTCCGATAAAGGAGCTCACCGAGTACAAAGAGCTGCTGTCAAACATATCCTCCGAGGCGAAAAAGAAGCGTCCGCTGCCGATGACCGTCACGGGGCTCTGCGAGGGCGCGAGATCGGCTCTTTACGCCGCGCTCGCCTCCGATCTGAGAAGCGCCTACGGGCAGGGATTCCTTCTTATAGTTCCGGAGGAAAAGGACGCCGTCAGGCTGCAGAACGTCTTTTCGGACTGCGGGATGAAGGCGCTCATCTACCCGATGCGCGACTTCGTCTTCCACAATATAGTCTCGTCTCATGAGTACGAGCATCAGCGCATCGCCGTCCTCGATGCCGTCATCGGCGGCGATTTCGACATCGTGATAACCACTCCTGACGCCGCCCTTCAGTACACGATGCCGCCGTCGGCCTTGCAGAGCTCGACGGTGACGATAGACGACGGCAGCGCCGAATGGTCGACCGAGCGCCTTTCCTCCCTGCTCGTCTCGGCGGGATACGTCCGCGTCGATATGGTCGACGGCGCCGGAGAGTTCTCGGTGCGCGGAGGGATCGTCGACATCTGGCCGCCGAGCGCCTCGAATCCGGTGAGGATAGACTTCTTCGGCGACGAGATAGAGCAGATGTCCGAATTCGACATGCTCACCCAGAGGACGGTAAACAGGATATCCTCGGTCTACATCACTCCGGCGAGAGAGACGTCGGTCCCGGACGGCAGAAAAGGGGATCTCAGAGACGCCATATCCGCGCTGAGAAAAAAGGTCGGGGCGTTGAAGATCGGCTCCGGGGCTGGATGCGTCGAATCGGCGGCGGTGAAAAACTCGGCGCTCGAATCGCTTTCCTCAGAGATATCGGCGCTCGACAGCGGCGAGATAGGCTTTTCCGACAAATACATCTCGCTGATATACGGCGAAAAATACTGTCTTCTCGACTATTTCAAAGACAATATTCTCATCGGCGTTCAGGAGTACAACGCCTGCATGGAGCGCGCCAAGGCCTTCGAGTGGCATGAGCGGCAGACGGTCGAGACGCTGCTCGGCGAATACGCAGTCTCCGCCGAATACGCCGAGTACAGCCGTCCGGCTCAGTATCTCTCCGACAGGATCGACGCCGGGCTCGCCATGACGGTGGACCTGTTTACGACCGGACAGTCGGGGAGAAAGCTGTCGGGGATCTTCACCTTCCGCACAAAGCAGACGCCGTCATACGCCCAGAACAGGGAGCTCATGCTCGAGGACCTGCTGAGCTACGGCAGGGTCGGCTACGACGTCGTCATCATGACGGAGAGCGAGACCGCCGCTCAGGCAGAAAAAGCCTGGCTTCAGGACAACGGCATACCGGCGTCGGTGACTGCCGGCGAGATGGTGAAAGGCACTCCGACCATCATATGGAACTGCGACATAGCGGGATACGAGCTCACCGAGGCGAAATTCGCCGCGCTCAGCACCCTCGCCCAGCCGAACAGCCTCAGCCGGATCCCGGCGTCGAGGAAGAAGACGCGAAGCGCCAAAAAATCGGCGAGGGAAAAGATCATGTCCTACGCCGACCTCTCCCCGGGCGACCTGATAGTGCACCAGGCGCACGGGATCGGCAGGTACATAGGGCTCCACACCCTCACCGTCGACGGCGTCACCCGCGACTTCATGAAGATACAGTACGCCGGAACCGACACTCTGTATCTTCCCTGCGATCAGCTCGATCTCGTGTCGAAATACATCGGCGCCCACGGCGACGACACGGCGGTCAAGCTGTCGAAGATGGGCGGCAGCGACTGGATAAAGGCGAAATCCAAGGCGAAGGGCGCCGCGAAGGACATGGCAAAGCACCTCATCCAGCTTTACGCCGAGCGGATGCGGACACCCGGCTACGCCTTCGGCGAGGATGACGACATGCAGCGGCAGTTCGAGGATTCCTTCGAATATGAGGAGACCGACGGACAGCTCGAGGCCGTGACGGAGATCAAGCGCGACATGCAGCGCCCGAACCCGATGGACCGCCTTCTCTGCGGAGACGTCGGCTTCGGCAAGACCGAAGTCGCGCTCAGGGCCGCCTTCAAATGCGCCGACTGCGGAAAGCAGTGCGTCATCCTCGTGCCGACGACCATACTCGCGATGCAGCATTATCAGACGCTCCAGACAAGGATGCGCGGATATCCCGTCACCGTCGACATGCTGTCGAGGTTCCGCCAGCCGAAGCAGCAGGCCGAGATACTGAGGCGGCTGAGACGCGGCGAGATCGACATCCTCGTCGGGACGCACCGCCTGCTTTCAAAGGATATCCAGTTCAAGGATCTCGGGCTCGTCATCGTCGACGAGGAGCAGAGATTCGGCGTCGCTCAGAAGGAAAAGCTAAAGCAGCTCTCAAGGAACGTCGACGTACTGACGCTTACCGCCACGCCGATACCGAGAACTCTTAACATGGCGATGAGCGGAATCCGCGACATGTCGGTGCTCGAGGAGGCTCCCGGCGACAGACTCCCGGTGCAGACCTACGTCCTCGAATATGACGACGCGATAATCGGCGAGGCGATCAAAAAGGAGCTGAGGCGCGGCGGTCAGGTGTTCTATCTCTACAACCGCGTCGAGACGATCTACGACTGCGCCGCCCGGGTCAAACGGATAGCGCCCGACTGCCGCATAGTCGTGGCGCACGGGCAGATGGACAAGGAGGAGCTTTCCGACATCTGGCAGCAGCTGCTCGAGGGCACGATAGACGTCCTCGTCTCTACCACGATCATCGAGACCGGCGTCGACGTGCCGAACGCCAACACGCTCATAATCGAGCACGCCGACGATATGGGCCTTGCGCAGCTGCATCAGATCCGCGGCCGCGTCGGCCGCTCGTCGAGACGCGCCTACGCCTATCTCACCTATCCCCACGGGAAGGTGCTGACCGAGATAGCGTCAAAGCGCCTGTCGGCGATACGCGACTACACCGAGTTCGGATCCGGCTTCAAGATAGCGATGCGCGATCTCGAGATACGCGGAGCCGGAAATCTTCTCGGCTCCGAGCAGCACGGTCACATCTCGAGCGTCGGGTACGACCTTTACATGAAGATCCTCAGCGAGGCGATACTCGAGGAAAAGGGCTCGGCACCGGAGGAAAAGAAGGAATGTCTCGTATCCATCAAGGTCAGCGCCTTCCTGCCGCCGGACTACATATCAAACGCGAACCAGCGCATCGACGCATACAAGAAGATAAGCGGCATCGAGAACGAGGAGGATCTCTCCGACATAACCGACGAGCTGCTAGACAGATGGGGCGATCTGCCGAAGGAGACATCGAACCTCCTTCAGATCAGCCTTATCCACGGTCTCGGCGTCGCCGCCGGCATGGAAAAGATCGTCTGGGAGGGCCAGAACGTCACATTCATCCCGTATAAATGCGATATAAGGCTCTGGACTGCCATCGCCTCCGATCCGGCTCACCGCGGCAGGCTGCTGATGAACGTCAGCTCAAAGCCCTACGCCCAGTACCGCATAAGAAACGACGACGACGTCCTGGAAGTGACATCGAGGATACTCAAGAAATACCTTAAAGCCGCGAAGGAAAGGACGGACGTGAAATGAAAAGAATCATAGCCGCTCTGACAGCGCTTGTCCTCTCTGCCATATTTGTGGCGTGCGGCTCGTCCTCCGCCGCCGTAAGCTGCGGAGGAGCCGAGATCAGCGCGAGAGAGTACCAGTACTGGCTGAAAACATCCGCCGAATACTATCTGTCGAGCCTTTCGGGCGCGAGCGACACGCCCGAGTTCTGGAACAGCGAGGTCTCGGAGGGCGTCAGCATGAGGGATTATCTTCTCGCCGACGTCGAGCTGTCCGTCAAAAGCATAGCCGCCGCGCTCGCCGAATGCGAGAGGATCGGTCTCAAGCTGACGGACGACGTCTATGAGGGCATCGATCAGGACATCGAGGACATGTCCGAGTCGTACGGCGGGGACGCCGAGCTGAACCGTGAGCTTTCCGGCTACGGCATAAACAAGTCCATCCTGAGGGACATATACGAAAAGCAGGAGAAGGAGGCCGCTCTTTACGAGTACTGGTACGGCGACGAAGGGATCTATCTTCCCTCCGACGCCGAGCTCGACGCCTTCTATCAGGAAAACTACATACGCATCCAGTATATCGCGCTGCATTACCCCGAGAGCGGCGACACCGCCGCCGAAGATCAGCTCGCCGAGACGCTGAAGGTGTCGCTCGAGGCCGGAGCCGACTATTCCGCCCTGTCCGCCGAGTACAACGACGACGACCTTTCGGCGTATCCGGACGGCGTGTATCTTTCGAGATCCGATCTCGGCTTCGAGATAGTCAGCAAGGCTTTTGAGCTCGGCGTCGGCGAGACCGGCGTCATAAAGCAGCAGTCGGCTGTCTATGTCGTGAAGCGTCTGCCGCTTGTCGATAACGCTTACATGACGGACGAGACCGGTCAGCTTTCCGACATCGTCGAGCTCTGCTCCGAAAAGCTCTACGCCTCGAGGCTTGAGGCGAGATACGGCGACGTGAAGGTGAATCAGGACGTCATAGCCGAAGCGGCGGCCGAGGTCTTCGGCGGATGAAGCCCCGGCCCGCATGCCGCCGGATAAGGCTCTGCGGCTATTCTAAAATATTTTTGCAAATATTAACATTTTTTAGTTTATAACTACATCGGTTTCATGATATAATATCACGAGCATAAAACACTATGTTTGTATTCAATACTTTGGAGGTATTTTTACCCATATGAGCAAGAAATACGTATATCTGTTCACCGAAGGAAACGCCAACATGCGCGAGCTCCTCGGCGGCAAGGGCGCCAACCTCGCCGAGATGACCAACATCGGTCTGCCGGTTCCCCAGGGCTTCACCATCAGCACCGAAGCCTGCACCCAGTACTACGAAGACGGCCGCAAGATCAACGACGAGATCATGGCTGAGGTCATGCAGTACGTCGCCGAGATGGAGAAGATCAACGGCAAGAAGTTCGGCGATCTGCGCAATCCCCTGCTCGTCTCCGTCCGTTCCGGCGCCCGCGCTTCCATGCCCGGCATGATGGACACCATCCTGAACCTCGGTCTGAACGACGACGTCGTCGCCGCCATGATCGCCGGCAACCCCGACCCCAAGTTCGAGCGTTTCGTTTACGACTCCTATCGCCGCTTCATCCAGATGTTCTCCGACGTCGTCATGGAAGTCGGCAAGAAGTATTTTGAGCAGCTCATCGACGAGATGAAGGCCAAGAAGGGCGTCACCTTCGACGTCGAGCTCACCGCCGCTGACCTCAAGGAGCTGGCTGAGCAGTTCAAGGCCGAGTACAAGAAGCAGATCGGCTCTGACTTCCCCTCCGATCCCGTTGAGCAGCTGAAGGCCGCCATCGAGGCCGTGTTCCGCTCCTGGGACAACCCCCGCGCGAACGTCTATCGCCGTGACAACGACATCCCCTACAGCTGGGGCACTGCCGTCAATGTCATGCCGATGGTCTTCGGCAACCTGAACGACAACTCCGGCACCGGCGTCGCCTTCACCCGCGACCCCGCCACCGGCGAGAAGAAGCTCATGGGTGAGTTCCTCACCAACGCGCAGGGCGAAGACGTCGTCGCCGGCGTCCGCACCCCGATGCCCATCGCTCAGATGGAAGAGAAGTTCCCCCAGGCTTATGCCGACTTCATCAAGGTCTGCAACCTGCTTGAGGATCACTACCGCGACATGCAGGACATGGAGTTCACCGTCGAGAACGGCAAGCTCTACATGCTCCAGTGCCGCAACGGCAAGCGCACCGCGCAGGCCGCTCTGAAGATCGCCTGCGATCTCGTCGACGAAGGCATGATCGACGAGAAGAAGGCTGTCGCCATGATCGATCCCCGCAACCTCGACACCCTGCTCCACCCCCAGTTCGACACCGCTGCTCTGAAGGCCGCCACCCCGATCGGCAAGGGCCTCGGCGCCAGCCCCGGCGCTGCCTGCGGCAAGGTCGTCTTCACCGCTGAGGAGGCCAAGGAGTGGAACGAGCGCGGCGAGAAGGTCGTTCTGGTTCGTCTCGAGACCAGCCCCGAGGACATCGAGGGCATGAAGGCTGCGCAGGGCATCCTGACCGTGCGCGGCGGCATGACCAGCCACGCGGCTGTCGTTGCCCGCGGCATGGGCAAGTGCTGCGTCTCCGGCTGCGGCGAGATCAAGATGGACGAGGCCAACAAGTGCTTCGAGCTCGCCGGCAAGACCTATCATGAGGGCGACTTCATCTCCATCGACGGCTCCACCGGCAACATCTTCGACGGCGTCATCCCCACGGTCGACGCTTCCATCGCCGGCGAGTTCGGCCGCATCATGGCCTGGGCTGACAAGTATCGCCGTCTGCAGGTCCGCACCAACGCCGACACCCCCGAGGACGCCCGCAAGGCTCGCGAGCTGGGCGCGCAGGGCATCGGCCTGACCCGTACCGAGCACATGTTCTTCAACGAGGATCGTATCCCCGTGTTCCGTCAGATGATCTGCTCCGACACCGTCGAGGAGCGCAAGGCCGCGCTGGCCAAGCTCGAGCCGATGCAGCAGGCGGACTTTGAGGGCATCTACGAGGCCATGGAAGGCATGCCTGTCACCATCCGTTTCCTCGATCCCCCGCTCCACGAGTTCGTTCCCACCGAGGAAGCCGACATCGCCGCGCTCGCCGAGGCGCAGGGCAAGACCGTGGCCGACATCAAGGCCATCATCGCCTCCCTCCATGAGTTCAACCCCATGATGGGTCACCGCGGTTGCCGTCTGGCTGTCACCTATCCCGAGATCGCTGAGATGCAGACCAACGCCGTCATCAAGGCTGCGCTGGCTGTCCAGGCCCGTCACCCCGAGTGGACGATGGTTCCCGAGATCATGATCCCGCTGGTCGGCGAGGTCAAGGAGCTCAAGTACGTCAAGGACGTCGTTGTCAAGGCTGCTGACGCCATCATCGCCGAGGCCGGCTCCGACATGAAGTACCTCGTCGGCACCATGATCGAGATCCCGCGCGCCGCTCTGACCGCGGACGAGATCGCCAAGGAGGCCGAGTTCTTCTCCTTCGGCACCAACGACCTGACCCAGATGACCTTCGGCTTCAGCCGTGACGACGCCGGCAAGTTCCTCGGCGCGTACTACGACAAGAAGATCTACGAGAACGATCCGTTCGCCCGCGTGGACCAGATCGGCGTCGGCAAGCTGGTCGACATGGCCTGCAAGCTGGGCCGCTCCACCCGTCCCGAGCTGCACCTCGGCGTCTGCGGCGAGCACGGCGGCGATCCCAGCTCCGTGGAGTTCTTCCACAAGGTTGGCCTCGACTACGTGTCCTGCAGCCCGTTCCGCGTGCCGATCGCCCGCCTCGCCGCCGCGCAGGCCGCGATCAAAGAGTGAAGGAGAAACGGTTCCGGAAGGTCGTAAGCTTCACCGTCACAAAGGACGACGCGAAGCGGTACCTGTATCAGTGTGCCACTTCAAGGCGTGTGCTGAGGTGGGCTGACCTGAATGTGAATCTGTATATCTGAACGAAATGAACCCTCCCTTTGCGGGTGACCGCAAAGGGAGGGTTTTTTATAATAGATTTTTTATTAATAGTGTGATATTTTAATATTATACTTTGGAGCTGTCGAGAAAAGTGCAGTTGAAAAACACCCAAAGTTTGATCATCACTGTGCTGTGGAGGCTGTCATGGGAACTGGATTAATTGTTGCAGTAATACTATTTTGTGTTCTCGGGATAATTCCAAAAAAATATAGAGCCTCTTCTACCCCATGGATTGGGTTTGCAATTGTACTATTCATTATCTCTGCGGTTTATCATACTTATGCTGGAGAAAATGATTCTCCTACCTTTGATAGTATTTTAGGCTGGATCTTTTCAGTTTATATGATTTCTTCTTTTCTTCCTTTGTTTTTACCTTATTCAAAAAATGAAAGGGCGAAGAAAAATTCTCCTAATATTCACATTAGTTCTTCATTCTCTTCTAAATTGGAAGATGTTGATAAAATGAACGGGTCAGAATTCGAGGGATGGTGTGCTAGTCTCCTTCTTACAAATGGCTTTGAGAAAATAAGTGTCACACCAGGCAGTGGCGATCAAGGCGTTGATATCCTTGCTGAGCAAAATGGACTCAAATATGCGTTTCAATGCAAGAGATACAACAGTCGACTTGGAAATAAACCTATACAGGAAGTTAATACTGGGAAAACGATTTATGGCTGCTCCCGCGCTGTTGTTATGACAAACAACTATTTTACTAAAGGCGCTGTAGAGGCTGCCTCTGCCGTTGGTGTCGAGCTTTGGGATCGTGATAAGCTGATCTCTATGTTGGACAGACCATATAAACGTGGGAGAAATAATAAGCAAAAGAACAGTTCAGAAGAACTCTCCATCACCGATAGCGGAATTGACCAATAACTGAAACGATTATAGGGAAGAAGGTAATTATGAATTCTAAGGAGCTTTATGTGTGTATTTGGCACCTACAAAATTCTTCATCTTCTGGCGTCGGGAAACTGGTTATCTCGGATGACGGAATAGAGTTTTTTACTAATGATATATATGCATATAATCAAGCTGTATTTTGTGGAGAGGATACTACAAATAAAATCAGCCTAAAAGTGTATACAAATGGCGTTGAGTCTATCGTCACTAAAACTCCAGATGTAGAATATGCTGTAAGGCATAGAGTAATTTGTGTTGATAAATGGTCTACCCAAGATGACATTGACCCCAACGATAATTTAATAAGTGGCTTTGATTTCTGTATTCCAGAGTTAGTTAATTGGTTTGATGATGTATCTTTTGTAGAATCAAATATCACAACAGCATCTTCAAATACTTATCCTCCAATTACACTTCATAAAGAATCTCCATATATTCAAATTCGATTTTTAACAGAAAATAACTGGATTGATTATCGTACTGATAGAACCATTAGGAAAAAAATAGTAATACATATTGAGTTTAAAGAACCTGTTGCTATTTCACAAGTTAATTATGAATTGAATTGTTTGATGGGGTTTTGGGGGCTGCTTTTGGGAAAGGTAACAGATGCAAAAGACATAATGCTATACATGAAAAACTCAAAATCCGAGTCCCCTCCACTGTGGACAAAAAAATATTACTTGAATTCAGATCTCTCATATAATACTCACCAGCCCCTTCGCGCGTATGATAGACCACACACAACTTCCAAACTATTATCGGAGAGAATTGAAAGCTATTATTCTAATTGGCGAATTTTTTTCTTCGACAGCAAGTATTCCCTTATCATAAGGTTATATTTCATTGCAAATAGTAAGAAGCCTTTTTTCCTAGAGGATATTTTTACCTATTACGTTCGTATACTTGAGGGCTATAGTTTGCGAGTATCAGAAGATGAAGCCATTGCAGAATCTATAAAAAACGCAATAAAGGAAAACTCAAACGAAATAAAGCATGTTCTTTTACTTCCTGACGTATCCGATGCAATAAAGAAAATTCTTGACAATGCTGTTCCAAATAAAAAACTAGATATCAAAAAAATAGCTGAGTGGATCTCAGTAGGTTTTGTCGGTCGGAAAAGTTTATCTTCACGTCTAAGTGAACTTGATGAGCAGTATTTCCGTATTATATCTAACAATGCAAGTGATGTTGGGAATCGTGAAGAAAACTTTGAGTATTTCAAAAAAATAGCAGCTTCTAGAAATTTCTATTCACACTTAAAAAATGATAGAACTGATACTCTTAATTCTCAGCAATTACATAAAACTGTTTTCATACTAAAATCACTAATCATCACTATTTTCTTTGATAGAATGGGAATAAGCCGAGAAATAATCTATGAAATTATGACTAACGATCAAGAATTATCTCCAAGGACTATACGAATGCAAAAACCAACTTAATAAACGCAGATTTCGTGTAATAATTTATATTGGGTTTTTAGGCGCACAGCGCTCGTACATTCGACAACCTCCCTGCTGGTTCTGTACAATGGTGGCAGAACCAAGCAAGGAGGTTTTTTATGCTGAAACATCTATGGATGACCGAGGACGAACAGGAATTGATCGTAAAGGGGCTGTATGACTGGCGCAATGCGTTGGAGCCGGATTGTCTGCTGCGGCCGGAACTGGAGGAGCTGATCTTAAAGGTGATCGATGCGCCGGCGAAGAAATCTTTTTTCAAGAGGAGGTTTACATAATGATTGGATATCATCTGGAAGGCGACTACTGGATTCCGGATTTAATTCCACCGGAATCGCCAAACATCGGGATCTGGGGCGAGCGGAGGCGGCGGTTTCTCCGCGACCATCGCCGCCCGATCTACTCTTCCCTGCTGATGACCGGCAAGCTGAACGCGCATCTGGAGGAGATGGATCAGTCGGCAACCGAGATGGCGGAACGACTGACGGCGCAGTTCGCGGAGCGGGAACACGTCACGGAGGCGCTGAAAGCCGAGAATCAGATGGCGTGGGTGCGGGCGATACCTAAGTAATCACTTCCGCAAAGCGGAAGTATGCGGTTTTACCGCATAGTTGGCGTGGATCCACGCCAACTGATTACAACGGTGTAATGTGATGATCTGAAAATGAAGTGTTTTAGTCAACACTTCATTTTCCCAACAAAAGGCCAAGCCTTTTGTTGCAAAGCGTCCGCTTTGACGATCATCATATTATGAACAGCATCCGAAACCGTGTGGAGGAAATCGTGCGGCGGGAGCTGGTGGAGGTGGATTGATGTGACGGTTCTGGAGGATCTCTACTACGGCAACATCGTCCCGCAGGCGCGCAGCTACCGCCCCGACAGCCCGCAGAAGGAGCGGCAGGAGGCAGTGAGCGATCTGGAAAGCCAGCTCAACGAGAAGCTCGACGTCGAGTGTCTGCGGCTGTTTCGCTCCTTCGTGAGCAACTACGCCCAATGCCTCGGAGACGCCGCACTGGACGCCTTCATCGTGGGTTTCCGCCTCGGCGCAAGGCTGACTTGGGAGACGTTTGACAGCGACGAAGCACCGCTCCAAAGCATATAATGACAGGCCTCATGCTTCACACGCATGAGGCCTGTTATATTAACCATAATAATATTATGTTAATCGCTCTTCCATGCAAAAGTGACGCCATCCGGCGTCACTTTTGATTGTTCATGCAGAGGATCGACAAACTGGAAGTTGTCGAGATGATTATAAAAGGCATTTTCATGCAGTAAAATTTCTATAAGTATACAGGATAACGCAGCCTCCAGTTTAAATAATATCGTTCATAATCGGGGACCACTTCATTCTTCAGCAGTCACATTTATAAATCAGGGTGGTGTTTTGGATTTGCTGGGAACCATCCCTTTTCTACTCTCTTGTGCTGATGGAACAATTCAATAATACTCCACAGGCAGGAGAAACCAACCACACCAATGATTGCGGATATAATTATGCTTGGAATGAAGAGCGAAAACCCGAGAAGTATCAACCCCGCAGTCAGGAAAACAGGCCAGCATCGGTATGAGAAATAATACTCACATTTGATCACGATGGGGTGGAATGCCCCAATACTCAGAAAAGATGATAAACCCAGCAAAATGCCGTAGAAGTACATTGTTTCACCTGACCTTCTGTTCAAATCCCGTCTGTTCCCTCTGCCAACCGAGCGGCTTCCCGTCTTGAGCTGATTAAGTGCTGCATCGCCATAACCGGGTGGTGGAATATCATCCGGGGCCCAGAAAAACGCATAACCTGCCGTATTCTGTTCCGCATCTCCGGTTTGTAGCAGTGAACTTTGCAGTTGGAACAGAAAGTCTTGTTATCCATAAATGGGCACTTGTTGCTACGATCACAGGCGTATTCAGCCAGAGCCTTGCACTCCGGGCAGAGACCGGTTTTAGTGCCGTGACATTTTTTGCAGTAAAGGCGAATCATCAGAGTGACGACTCTTTTTTCTTTTTCACGCTTTTTTTCGATTCTCTTTTTCACCGGCTTCGCCCCCCAGTTGGCTTTATTTCAAAAATGTATTGAGTTTCTTCATAGATGCATCCCCTCAAATCCCGATTTATACTTCTGATGCTTTACATAGTATTATGAGATTTCCCACACAACCGTCACGGTATCTGAAACTTCGATATCGTCCGGTTCGATGTTCATGTCGTAGCTCTTCGCCCCAGAAGCATCACAACGCATCACGATTCAGTCCAGTTCCTGCAGAATGCTCCGGAGCGGCTCCTCGTGCTTTTGAATTGCGTCTTCGGCAATCTGAATGATGTTCTTGATGTTTTCCTTATTCAAGAACAGCAGCTGCGAGTTATCGGCTTCGTGCTCCGGGTTGACAATCACTCCGCCGGAGTCATGACCTTCATCACTCGAAAATGAAAGATATCTGCTGCAAGAGATTCCGAATCGGCAGGTGCTGAGGGCAGCTCTCTTCACAGGCACCGCATTTGATGCAGTCCGAGGCTTTCCCTTTCCCCTCTGTATAGGCGGCATAGAGGGCCTCGTGGTCCTCGTCCGTTCTGCTCGTCACAGCGTTCTGACAGGAGAACAGATCCGGAATGGGGATCCTTTGGGGGCATCCGTCCACGCAGTAGCGGCAGGCCGTGCACGCGATCAGATTGTAGCGGCGGATGATCTCCCGCGCCTGGTTGATGGCTTTGTTCTCCGCATCCGTGAGCGGTGCCGGCGGCGTCATCACCTTCAGGTTCTCTTCCATCTGTTCCAGTGTGCTCATGCCGGAGAGCACCATCATCATATTTTCAAAACCTGATGCAAAGCGAAGCGCATAGCTGGCATTGCTGCCGCCGCCGAGCGCATCGAAGCACTGCTGCGCCTCTTTTGGCAGCTGCGTTAGCTTTCCGCCCTTAACCGGCTCCATCACGATGACCGGTTTCCCGTGTCGGACAGCCGTTTCATAGACCTTGCGGCTTTGCACCATCGGGTCTTCATAATCCAGATAGTTGAACTGAATCTGCACCGCTTCGATCTCGGGGTACTCCGTGAGAATCTGATCCAGGACTTCTGCTTTGTCGTGGAAGGAAATGCCCACATGGCGGATCTTTCCCTCCGCTTTCAGTGCGAATGCCGTCTCATAAGCGCGGCAGGCTTTGTATTTGGGAAAGTTTCCAGCATGCTGCGCATGCATCAGGTAAAAGTCAAAATATTCCACTCCACATGCATCCAGCTGGCTCTGGAAAAGGGGCCGGATGTCCGCTTCCGTCTCAAAGCAGCCGCCGCTGAGCTTGTTCGTCAGGATAAATGTATCCCGCAAATAGCGCTTGGCTAGACATTCCCGGAGCGCGGTTTCGCTCTGTCCTTCGATATACACATGGGCTGTATCGAAATAGTTTAAGCCTGCTTCCATAAACGCATCGACCATCTTTTGAAACTGGTCCAGGTCAACGTTCTCGCCGCTCATTGGCAGACGCATACAGCCAAACCCGAAGCGTCCACGGATTTCTTCAAAAAAGGGATTTTTCATGTGATACCTCCATTTGATTTGCATATCCTCTCCGCTCTGCGTCTTTCAACAATCCCCGGTTGCTTGGTTTCTACTATTTCATTGGATGGTTTATCTTTTCCGTGTTTCCGAGCTTGGAATAGTACCGAACTGCGATTTTCATAGTATCATCCTTTGCAAGTTTCATGATAGGGCCAATTTCGTTTATATACTCACCCTTTGCATATACTGCATTATAAAACATTTAGCAATTAATGGCAATTTATTTTCATACCAAAAATGATATCACTTTCTATCATGTGAGTATAGATTTATTGCTCACTAATTCGGTCGGAACCGAGTCGGTTCCGACCGAATTAATGCGCTAGCATCGAGATACGGGTGATTAAATGGGGCTGACAGCACGAAGCAGTCGATGTTCTCCGCATCCTCCTGGATCTGCGCCTGCGTGATTGCCAGCTTCGACATGTGCGGATGATAGAAGAGAGCGCCATCCATGTATATACGAAAAAGGCTCATAGGCAGCCCTCCTTGATATGAAAAAGGAGCCGGTTTCCCGGCTCCTTTGATTGTGTATTCACTTAGTTAAACTGGTATCTACAGTGCTAATTCCATCAGCCAGCAATCTACTTTTTCTCCCTCAAACATCT